>NZ_JAUTBL010000002.1:1948750-2597500 GCF_030819275.1 Agrobacterium larrymoorei
ACCGCGATGACCGCGGCATGGGGACAGCATGTCATCAGCAGATACTGGCATAGCGCTGCCGGTGAAACGGCGCTATCGGCCGAAGCTCCAATGGCTCGGCATTTTGCCCTTCGCCATATTCGTCCTGCTTTTTTTGATCATGCCGACGATGAAGATCGTCATCGGCGCGTTTCAAAGCCCGGACGGCAGCTTCACCTTTGACAACATCATCGGGCTCTTCACACCCTCCATTCTCGCGGCCTACTGGATATCGATCAAGATCAGCGTCGCCTCGGCAGCGCTTGGCTGTCTGATTGGTTTCGCCGTGGCCTCCGCCGTCGTGCTTGGCGGCCTGCCGCAGAAAATCCGCGCCCCGCTTTTGACCTTCTCGGGCGTTGCCTCGCAATTTGCAGGCGTCCCTCTGGCCTTCGCCTTCATCGCTACTCTCGGTCCAGTCGGCCTCGTCACGCTGTTCCTCAAGACTCAACTCGGCATCGACCTGCGCGTGATGGGCTTCAACATCCTGTCCTTCTGGGGCCTGACGATCACCTATCTGTTCTTCCAGATCCCGCTGATGATCCTCATCATCACGCCGGCACTCGACGGGTTGAAGCGCGAATGGCGCGAAGCGGCCGAAATTCTTGGCGCAAGCGGATGGCAGTATTGGCGCATGGTCGCCTTTCCCATCCTGCTGCCGTCCATCCTCGGCACCTTCTCGCTGCTCTTCGCCAACTCCTTCGGCGCCGTTGCCACCGCAATTGCGCTGACCGGCTCCTCGCTCAGCATCGTTCCGATCCTGCTCTTTGCCCAAATTCGCGGTGACGTTCTCGGCAACCCCAATCTTGGCTATGCGCTGGCCTTCGGCATGATCGTCGTGACCTGTATTGCCAACACGCTTTACATCTGGATGCGCACGCGCAGTGAGAGGTGGCTAAAATGAAGCGGATTTTCGCCTGGGGTGCCCTCCTCTTCGGCATTCTCTATTTTGCCCTGCCGCTGATCGGCATGACCAACTTCTCGCTGAAGATGCGCCGCGGTGTCTACTCCTTCGACGCCTATGCCGTGGTCTTGAGCGATCCACGCTTTCAGGAGACCTTTACCTACTCCGTCGTCATGGCGCTCGTCACCATCGTCTTCGGTGTCGTGCTGGTGGTGCCAACCGCCTACTGGGTGCGGCTGAAACTGCCGACGCTGCGTCCTGTCATCGAGTTCATCACGCTGCTGCCGCTCGTCATTCCGGCGATCGTCATCGTCTTCGGCTATATCCGGCTTTACAATACCTCCAGCTGGCTTCCTCTGACGGGGACGACCACTGGCACCAACCTGCTGTTGATGTTCGGTTACACGACGCTCGCGCTGCCTTACATGTACCGCGCCGTCGATACGGGTCTTCGCACCATCGATATCGGTACGCTGACGGAAGCGGCGCAAAGCCTCGGCGCTGGCTGGACCACCATCCTTGCCCGGATCATCCTGCCGAATGTGCTGGTGGCCGTGCTGTCGGGCGCCTTCCTGACTTTTGCCATCGTCATCGGTGAATTCACCATGGCAGCCCTTTTGAACCGACCGGCCTTCGGCCCCTATATGCAGCTTCTCGGCGCGAACCGGGCCTACGAGCCTGCCGCCCTTGCTGTGATCTCCTTCGGCATCACCTGGGGTTGCCTCGGTCTCATCCAACTCGTCTCTCGCTACCAGAAGGGCGCGCCTCCCAAGGCCTGAGGATTTTAAATGAGCTTTTTAACACTCACGCATATCAAGAAGTCCTTTGGTCCGGTTCAGGTCGTGCATGACTTCAACATGGCCATCGAAAAGGGCGAATTCGTTTCCTTCCTCGGCCCATCCGGTTGCGGCAAGACCACTGTGCTGCGCATGATCGCAGGCTTCGAGACGCCAAGCGATGGCGCAATCGTCATCAATGGCAAGGACCAGACGACCCTTCGCCCCAACCAGCGCAATATCGGCATGGTGTTCCAGGCCTATGCACTGTTTCCCAATATGAATGTTCGCGAGAATGTCGCCTTCGGCCTCAAGGTCGCGGGCAAGCCAAAGGCGGAAATCGATGCCCGCGTGAAGGAAATGCTGGCGCTCATCCATCTGGAACATCTTGCGGACCGCTATCCGTACCAGATGTCCGGCGGTCAGCAGCAGCGTGTTGCTCTTGCCCGTGCGCTGGCGCCAAAGCCGGAAGTCCTGCTTCTCGACGAACCGCTTTCCGCACTCGACGCCAAGATCCGCGTGTCGCTGCGCGAAGAAATCCGCCAGATCCAGCGCAAGCTTGGCATCACCACGATCTTCGTCACCCATGATCAGGAAGAAGCCCTGTCGATTTCCGACCGCATCGTGGTGATGAATGCCGGCCGTGCTGACCAGATCGGCTCGCCCTTCGAGATCTACAACAACCCCGCCACGCGCTTCGTCGCCTCCTTCGTCGGCACGCTGAACCTCATCGATGCGACCGTCGTCGATGCGACAACCAGCACGGTTCTGATCGGCGACCAGAAGGTGTCGCTGAAAAAGCCGCTCGCAAAAGCCAATGGCGAAAAGGTCACCGTCGCGCTTCGCCCGGAGGCCGGATCGCTTGCAGAAAGCGCCAAGGGCGATGTCGCGATTTCCGGAACCGTCACCTCCAGCCACTTCCTCGGCTCCGTCATCCGCACCCGTCTCGACGTCGGCGGCAGCGTGCTCTCCTTCGACATGTTCAACGATCCCGGCACGGCTCCACCTGCCATTGGCGAGCGTGTCACGCTTCACTTCGCATCAGAAGATTTGATGATTGTAGCAGAATAGCGCACTGTTTCCGGGCTGGGAAACCGGGTAACTCCGGCGCCAAATCAGGAGGCACCTATGCGCGCATTATTCTACGAACGGTTTGGCGAAGCGCCGAAAATAGCCAACCTGCCTGACCCGGAACCCACGCCCGGCGGCGTGGTGATTTCAGTCAAGGCAACCGGCCTTTGCCGCAGCGACTGGCATGGCTGGATGGGCCATGACAGCGACATCCACCTGCCGCATGTGCCGGGTCACGAGTTCGCAGGCGTGATTTCCGCCGTCGGCAAGAATGTCATGCGCTTCAAGGTCGGTGACCGCGTCACCGTGCCCTTCGTCTCCGGCTGCGGCCACTGCCAGGAATGCCGCTCGGGCAACCAGCAGGTCTGCGAAACGCAGTTCCAGCCGGGCTTCACCCATTGGGGCTCCTTCGCCGAATATGTCGCGATCGATTATGCCGATCAGAATCTCGTCCATATGCCGGATGAGATGAGCTTCGATACGGCGGCAAGCCTTGGCTGCCGCTTTGCCACCTCCTTCCGCGCTGTTGTCGATCAGGGCCGCCTGAAGGGCGGAGAATGGCTCGCCGTTCACGGCTGCGGCGGCGTGGGCCTTTCAGCCATCATGATCGGTGCCGGTCTCGGTGCGCAGATCGTCGCAATCGATATTGCCGATGACAAGCTGGCGCTGGCGAAAGAGCTCGGTGCCACCGTCACCATCAACAGCCGCAATGTTGCCGATGTCACCGAAGCGGTGCGCGATGCGACCGGCGGCGGCGCACATGTCTCCGTCGATGCGCTCGGTCATCCGCAAACCTGCTGCAATTCGATCAGCAATTTGCGCCGCCGTGGTCGCCACGTCCAGGTGGGCCTCATGCTGGCCGATCATTCCATGCCGCAGATTCCCATGGCACGTGTGATTGCCCATGAACTGGAAATCTACGGCAGCCACGGAATGCAGGCCTGGCGCTACGACGATATGCTGGCCATGATTCGTACCGGTAAGCTTTCGCCTGAAAAACTTGTTGGCAGACACATCTCACTGACCGATGCTGTCACCGCGCTGCCTGCGATGGACAGCTTCAAGGACAGCGGCATCAGCATCATCAACCGCTTCGAGTGATACCCATGCAGATTGACGTCATCGACAGCATCAGCGATCCCGGCAAGCCAAAGCGCCCGAATGAAGATCGTCTGGCCTGGAATGCCTCCAGCGCATTCGTTGTCGATGGCGCGACCGGCCTTGGTGACCGGCAGTTCATGACCGGTTTCGGCTCCGACGCCGCATGGATTGCCGACTTCACCGCAAAGCGCCTGATGAGCGAAGTCACACCTGAGGCAAATTTCGCAGATATCATTCGCCGCATCTCGCAAGATGCCAAGATCAACTTCGAGGCCGTGGCCGGCAATCAGCCGCGCTACGCCTGGCCGGTCGCAGCATTCGCAGGCTTGCGCGTTACGCCAACCGGGCTGCAGTTCGCCGGGCTCGGCGATAGCGTCGTCTATATTCTTCACGATGACGGCCGCGAGGAAAATCTGATGGCCCTGCCCGACGCCTTCGAGCGTGAACAGGCCGCCGCGCGCGCTCATGTCGCGCGTCTCGGCGGCATCGGTGCGGCGGGCATGGCAACCAGCGATCCGGAAACGCTTGCCGAACTTCGGCGCAGTCGTGAAAAACAGAACACGGCGGACGGCACCGTCTGGTCACTAAGCCTCGTTCCGCAGACAGCCGACCACATTGTTACCGCCGCTATCGACATCTCCAGCGGCGCCACCGCCATCATCTGCTCCGATGGACTGGCCGATCTCGTCAGCCTTTACAACCAGTACACGCCCGGAACACTGATACGCCGCGCCGTCACCGCGGGCTTGCCGAGCGTGATCAAGGAGCTTCGCCAGTTGGAGCGAGAGATCGATCCTGAGGGCCTGCAGTACCCAAGGCTGAAACAATCGGACGACACGACTGCAATTCTGTGCAGGATCAACTAAAGCACGTCTCGTAAAAGTGTGCGGCGGCTTTGCGATAACGACGTGCGGCACAAGACGGATCTGAAGCGTCAGGAGCGAACCGGAGAGATCGCGACACGCTTTAAAAGAGCCTGTGACATCTGCTGACAAAAGACTTGAATTAGCGGCTGCTATACCGCATGGCACAGGGAACGATCCCTGAAAGAAGAAACCGCTTATGTCTCCCACCACGACCCCGGTTCCAGCCCGCGCGCTGAATGCGCAGGATTACAGAACGCTTGGCCTTTCCGCCCTCGGCGGCGCATTGGAATTCTACGACTTCATCATCTTCGTGTTCTTTGCGACCGTGATCGGCCATCTCTTCTTTCCACCGGACATGCCGGACTGGCTGGTGATGATCCAGACCTTTGGGATCTTTGCCGCTGGCTATCTGGTCCGTCCGATCGGCGGCATCATTCTCGCCCATTATGGCGACCGTTACGGGCGCAAACGCGTCTTCGCCTTCTCGATCCTGCTGATGGCGCTTTCCACGCTCGGAATGGCGCTGATGCCGACCTATGCGACGATCGGCGTTGCGGCCCCGATCCTGCTCATCGTGCTGCGTATGTTGCAGGGTGCGGCCATCGGCGGCGAAGTTCCCGGTGCCTGGACCTTTGTGTCTGAGCACGTTCCCTTCCGCTATGTCGGCCTCGCCTGCGGCCTGCTGACGTCGGGCCTCTCCTTCGGCATCATGCTCGGCTCGCTGATTGCCTTTGCCATCAACACCATCTTCACGCCGGAAGACGTGTCTGGTTATGCTTGGCGCATTCCCTTCCTCATCGGCGGTGTCTTCGGCCTGATCGCCGTCTATCTGCGCCGCTGGCTGGAAGAAACGCCGATCTTCACGCAGATGAAGAACTCCAAGTCCCTGTCGGATAAACTGCCGCTCAGCCTGGTTCTGAAGCACCATATGCGCGGTGTCGTGGTCTCGGCGCTGCTCACCTGGGTGCTGTCCGCGGCCATCGTCGTCACAACGCTGATGACGGCAACCTTCCTGCAGAAGCTCTATGGCTACACGCCAACGCAAGCCTTGGCAGGCACGAGCTTCGGTACGCTGTTCCTGATTTTCGGCGTCATCATCGCCGGCGCGCTGATCGACCGCATCGGCAGCGGTGTGTTCTTCATGGGCGCCAGCATCTTCTTCGGTATCGCCACCTTCACCTTCTATAGCTATGCCGGAACATCGCTCACCACCATGTTCGCACTTTACGCCGTCATGGGCCTATCCGTCGGCATGGCAGGCGCGGTTCCCTATGTCATGGTCCGCGCCTTCCCAGCATCGGTCCGCTTCTCAGGCCTCTCCTTCGCCTACAACGTCTCTTACGCTGTCTTCGGCGGATTGACGCCGGTGGCCGTCAGCACAGCGCTTGCGATCAACCCCATGGCGCACGCCTGGTATCTGGTCTTCATCGCCGTGCTCGCCTTCTTCATCGGGCTTTATCTTCACCTGCGCGGCAGCGCCGTGGAGAGCCATGTGGGCGTGGAAGAACTGGCGACGCTTCAAGGTCGGTAACGACATGACAAAAAGGGAAGCGGCGCGCTCGCGCCGTTCCCCATCAATCATGCAGTGGCGGGCATCTTGAAGGCCGACCCGAGCTTGTAGCCAATAAACGCCGCCACCAAAATGATCCCGATCAGCCAGAACAGGGGCTCGCCAGGCAGCACGACGCCATAGAAATCGACGTGGCTGTCCATCCTCTTTCCTTGCGAAATCATCGCATCGACCTGCGCAGGTGTCGGGGCACCGGCGATAGGCTGTCCGTCAAGCGTCGTCACGATATTGTATCCCGGCAACCCGGTCAGCAGGAGACCGAAGAAGGCGAAGACGATCGTCGAAAAGACCGGAATGACCCCGTTTCGAATAAAGCGCATATGTTTCCCCCAAATGTTCGAGGCAACATTGAGGGAAATTCGTGATTCGATCTAGCCACGGGTTCAGGCAGTTTCAGACGGGCGCAAGCGCCTTAGGCGGCTCAAAATCGGGGGCGACCAGACCGCCGGAAATCAAAAGCTTCGCGGCATCCTCCGGCGACATATCGAGCATGATAATCTTGTCCTTCGGCACAAAGAGCAGAAAGCCCGCCGTCGGCACCGGCGTTGGCGGCAGGAACACCGCCACCATTTCCTGGCCTAGCTCATTGAAGCGGAAGGCAAGCTCGCCCTTGGCCTCGGATGCGACGAAGACCATGGCCCAGGTGCCGGGTGACGGAAACTCGATCATGCCGACACGCTTGAAGGAATTGGAGTGCTCCTTCAGCACCGATTCAAACAGTTGCTTGATGCTTTTATAGATCGGACGCACCAGAGGCATGCGGTTGAGGATGGATTCGCCGAAGCCAACGATCCATTTGCCGATGAGATTGTTGCCGAGGAAGCCGATGACGGTGATGCCGATCACGGCGATAAGCAGGCCGAAACCTGGGATGGCAACGTTGAAATACTCTTCCGGGTCGTAGCGCGCCGGAATATAGGGCTTCACCCAGCTATCGGCCCATTGCAGGAACGTCCAGACCAGCCACATGGTGATCGTGACGGGCGCCAGAATGAGGACGCCGGTCAGAAAGCTGTTACGCAGGCGTGTCGCGAAGGAAATTCTGAGTGGGTGATCCGTCATCAACTCACTGAATGTTGGAGCATTTCCAGCCAAAGCATGATCGCTTTGGCGCCGGACAATGCGGTAAAACAGAGACCTGGAGCATCGAAGGTGTTCCGTTATCACCGGCAATGCTCTAGGCGATGTCGCCGAAGAATGCCTGAAGCTAACGGACAATGCCGGACGGCGTTCCGCCCTGCAAGGGCAAGATCATGAAATATTCGTCATCTATGCCTTCGTCCTTCCGCCGGTCGTCGTGACGAAATCCGAAGCAACGGTCATAGGCGGGTCTTGCGTTGCAGCGCAAAGCGCATCCAGATCGTCAACCCGCCGGACGATCATTCCACCGTGACCGACTTTGCCAGATTGCGCGGCTGGTCCACATCCGTGCCCATGAAGACCGCCGTGTGATAGGCGAGCAGCTGGATCGGCAGTGAGAAGACCATCGGCGCGATCAGTTCGTCGACCGTTGGCAGAACGATCGTCGCCATGGTTTCCAATGAGGATGCCGCAGCACCCTTCGCATCCGTAATGAAGATGATACGACCGCCGCGGGCTGCCACTTCCTGCATGTTCGACACGGTCTTCTCGAAGAAACGATCATGCGGCGCGATGACGATCACCGGCATGTTCTCGTCGATCAGCGCGATCGGCCCATGCTTCAATTCCCCTGCCGCATAGCCTTCCGCATGGATATAGGAAATTTCCTTGAGCTTCAGCGCGCCTTCCAGCGCCAGCGGGAAGGATGTGCCGCGGCCAAGATAAAGCACGTCCTTGAAGCGGGAGAGATCACGCGACAGCGTTTCGATCTGCGGCTGGATGGCGTTCAGCACTTCGCTCATCACACGCGGCATTTCAATCAGATGGCGAACAAGCTCGGTTTCATGTGCAGCCGTCAGCGTGCCACGCGCCTTACCGGCCGCGATGGCCAGCGAAGCCAGAACGGCAAGCTGGCAGGTGAAGGCCTTTGTAGAGGCAACGCCGATTTCGGGGCCAGCCAGAATCGGGAAGATTGCATCGGATTCGCGGGCAATGGTCGATTCGCGCACATTGACGACCGCGCCGATCTTCAGGTCGTTCTCCTTGCAGTAGCGCAGCGAGGCCAGCGTGTCCGCCGTCTCGCCCGACTGGGAGATGAAGAGTGCCGCCTGTGTCGGCAATAACGGCATTTCTCGGTAGCGGAATTCGGACGCCACGTCGATTTCGACCGGTAGACGCGCATAGCGCTCGAACCAGTATTTGCCGATCAGGCCGGAAAGATAGGCCGTGCCGCAGGCGGAAATCGCAAGGCCGGTCAACTTGGAAAAGTCGATCGCCGGATCGACATCCTTCACGCGTTTGTCGGCAAAATCCACATAGTGGCTGAGCGCATGGGAAATCACTTCCGGCTGCTCGTAGATCTCTTTTTCCATGAAGTGGCGATGGTTGCCCTTATCCACCACATAGGCCGTCGCCTGGGAAATCTGCCGCTGGCGCTGCACCGGTTTGCCGGCAAAATCGATGATCTCGGCACCGGCTGCGGTGATGATGGCGCAATCGCCATCCACCAGATAGGTGATCTCATTGGTGAAAGGTGAGAGCGCGATCGCGTCCGAACCCAGGAACATCTCGCCGCGACCATAGCCAACCGCAAGCGGCGGACCAGAACGGGCAGAGAGCAGCGTGCCTGGCTCATCCTGGAACATCACCACCAGCGCATAGGCGCCCGTCACGCGGTTCAGCATCTTCAGCATCGCATCGCGATGCGACAGTCCTTCACGGGTAAACTTGGCAAGCAACTGCGCCACCACTTCCGTATCCGTCTGAGTGGTGAAGGTCGCGCCCTCGGCCTTCAACTCGTCACGCAGCTCGGAAAAGTTCTCGATGATGCCGTTGTGAACGACGGCAACGCCGTCGACGAAATGCGGATGAGCATTCGTCTCATTCGGAACGCCATGCGTCGCCCAGCGCGTATGGGCAATGCCCGTCACGCCGGGAAGCGGCTCCTCGGAGAGCTTCTTCTCCAGATTGAACAGCTTGCCCTCGGCGCGGCGTCGATCCATCGCGCCATCATGGATAGTTGCAACGCCGGCGGAGTCATAGCCCCGATATTCCAGCCGCTTCAGCGCATCCACAAGGCGCTCCGCAACCGGCTGCGTTCCAACAATTCCGACGATACCGCACATACAATTCTCCAAAGATTTTGGTGAGCATCCGACGCGCCGGGAAACCGAGTCGCGTCGTCATCCTGATGCTTTTTCATTGGCGGAAGTCGTAGCGATTTCCGCAAAAACCGCAATCGCAACCGCGGTCACTTTCAATGTCTATTCGTTACCTTTGTCAGAAGCTTACGCCGGTTTCTTCTTGGCGTCCTTGATCGCCTGGGCGCGTGCGCGAAGCACGCTGGCGCGACCTTCCTTCACCTCCTGGCGTGCCCGACCGAAGGCCAGCGCATCACCCGGAACGTCATCGGTGATCACGCTGCCGGACGCCACATAGGCCTCGTCACCAATGCTTACGGGTGCCACGAGCGCGGAGTTGGAGCCGATGAAGGCATTCTTTCCGATCCGCGTTTCATGCTTGTTGATGCCGTCATAATTGCAGGTAATCGTGCCCGCACCGATATTGCTGCCCGCGCCGACAAAGGCGTCGCCGATATAGGTGAGGTGATTGACCTTGGCCCCCTCGCCGATCTCGGCCTTCTTGATTTCGCAGAAATTGCCGACCTTGGATTTCGCCGCCAGATTGGCACCCGGGCGCAGCCGCGCATAGGGACCAACCGTCGCACCGGCGCTGACATACGCGCCTTCCAAATGCGAGAAGGCGTGAATGACGGCACCCGATTCGATGGTGACGCCCGGGCCGATAACGACATTCGGCTCGATCAGCGCGTCCTGGCCGATCTTCGTATCCCAGGAAAGAAAGACGGTCTCCGGCGCAATCATCGAAACCCCGTCGATCATGAACTGATGACGCGCCCGCTCCTGCCAGAGCTTCTCAATGATGGCGAGTTCGGCGCGGTTGTTGCAGCCGGTCATCTCTCCCTCAGGCGCATCGACAGCCACGGCCTTGCCGCCATTGGCGCGGGCGATCTCGACGATATCGGTCAGATAATACTCGCCCTTGGCATTGTTGTTGCCAATCCGGTCAAGCAGATCGAGCGCCCGGCGACCATTGATCGCCATCAAGCCGCTATTGCACCATGTGACCTTACGCTCGTCGTCGCTCGCATCCTTCTCTTCGCGAATGGCGACCAGCTCCCCATCCTGCACCAGAAGACGCCCGTAACCCGTTGGTTTGTCGGTGTGAAAGCCGATAACGACGACATCGACATTGTCGGTCAGTGCCTGGCGCGCCCGGTTCAGCGTCTCCGCCGTCAGTAGTGGCACGTCACCATACGCGATGAGAACGTCGTCGAAGCCCTTCTCGATGGCTTCGCGCGCCGCAAGCACCGCGTTACCCGTGCCGAGCCGTTCCTTTTGCAGATAGGGTTCGACTGAAACGCCCGCGACGCGTGCGGCATCCGCCACCTTGTCCGCATCGCGACCGACGACGAGAGCGGCAGCGGAGACACCAGCGCCGGAAACTGCCTGCATCACATGCGCGATCATCGGACGGCCAGCCACCGGGTGCAAAACCTTGGACATGGATGATTTCATGCGCGTGCTTTCACCGGCGGCGAGAATGACGGCAAGACAGGTGCGTTCCACTGATATCTCCATTCCAAGCATCGGATGTCTTTTGCCCGCTATAACCGCTCGACGATAAAGAAACCATGGAAATTGCGTGACGGCTTGAAAAGCGACGTGATGGCGGGCGCGGCTACAGCATCGGCCCGAAAATCGGACTCGATTTTCGGAAAGCACGATGCGTCGATCCAAAAAGGGAAAGCGTCCTTTGTGCGTCCACTAGGACGCACAGCGCTTTAGGCCAGTGAAAGTCGAGAACGCGCTTTCAACCGCCAGCGAATCCTCTAGTCTGCCGCGAACATTCCATCCCGAAATGCGGAAATTCCACATGTCCTCTTCGCACAGCGTCAGCCAGCCGGTCCGCGGCATGCTCATCATGGCAGCCTGCATGATCGTGCTGCCGGTCATGGACGCGATTGCGAAATATATGGCGCATGCCGGCATGTCCCCCGGTCAGGTGACCTTCTATCGCTTCTTCTTTCAGCTGGTCTGCACGATGCCGCTGCTGCTCTTCATGTCGCCAAAATCGCTGATCCATGCCAAGCGCCCCTGGCTCAATCTCTTGCGTGGCGTGCTGCATGCAGCCGCGAGCCTGACTTTCTTTGCAGCCGTCAAATACATGCCGCTTGCCGACGTCTTCGCCATCTACTTCGTCGAGCCCTTTCTGCTGACCATCATGTCGGCGCTGTTTCTCGGCGAGCGAGTCGGATGGATGCGCTGGAGCGCCATTGCGGTCGGCTTCATCGGCGCGATGATCGTCATCCAGCCGAGCTTCGAACTCTTCGGCCTCACCTCGCTTCTGCCGGTCGCCTGCGCCTTTCTCTTCACGCTTTATCTCTTCCTCAACCGGGCGATTGGTGAGGGTGACAGCCCGCTGGTGATGCAGACCATGGCGGGCATTGCCGGAACGATTTTCATGGGCGGTGCCCTGTTGATCGGCAGCGCATTCGGTGACGCCAATTTTGAAATGTCGCTGCCCGGCTGGGATCACGGCCTGGTTCTCCTGATCCTTCTCGGCTCGATCTCCGGCTACATGCACCTGCTCGTCGTTAAGGCCTTTCGTCTTGCGCCGGTGTCGCTTCTGGCGCCGTTTCAATATTTCGAGATCATCTCCGCCACCATTCTGGGCTACATGCTGTTCTCCGATTTTCCCACGCCGTCCAAATGGCTCGGTATCGTCATCATCGTCACATCTGGCCTCTTCATTATCTGGCGTGAGAGGCTGAGCGCTCGCCGCATCAAGATCACAGAGGTCGCGGAAGTTTGAAGATTTGCCGCAACTACACTTGTTCATGAGGCCCACGTCGGGCAAAACGTGCTTTCACGAATGACAAATACATAAGGAGACGAGACGATGGACGTTCGCGCCGCAGTCGCCGTTCAGGCCGGCAAGCCATTGGAAGTTATGACCGTTCAGCTCGAAGGCCCGCGCGCCGGTGAAGTGCTGATCGAGGTCAAGGCAACCGGCATATGCCATACGGACGATTTCACCCTCTCGGGTGCCGATCCGGAAGGTCTCTTCCCCGCGATCCTCGGCCATGAAGGCGCTGGCATCGTTGTCGACGTCGGCCCCGGCGTCACCTCGGTCAAGAAGGGCGACCATGTTATTCCGCTCTACACGCCGGAATGCCGCGAATGCTATTCCTGTACCTCGCGCAAGACCAACCTCTGCACGGCCATCCGCTCCACGCAGGGCCAGGGCGTAATGCCGGACGGCACCAGCCGTTTCTCCATCGGCAAGGACAAGATCCATCACTATATGGGCTGCTCCACCTTCGCCAATTACACGGTCCTGCCGGAAATTGCCGTTGCCAAGATCAACCCCGACGCGCCTTTCGACAAGGTCTGCTACATCGGCTGTGGCGTGACGACCGGCATCGGTGCGGTCATCAATACCGCAAAGGTCGAGATCGGCTCGACGGCGATCGTCTTCGGCCTCGGCGGCATTGGCCTCAACGTGCTTCAGGGCCTGCGTCTTGCCGGTGCGGATATGATCATCGGCGTCGATATCAACCCTGAGCGCAAGGCCTGGGGCGAGAAATTCGGCATGACGCACTTCGTCAACCCGAAGGAAGTCGATGGCGACATCGTGCCCTATCTCGTCAACATGACGAAGCGCAATGGCGACCTGATCGGCGGCGCAGATTACACCTTCGACTGCACCGGCAACACAAAGGTCATGCGTCAGGCGCTGGAAGCCTCGCACCGCGGCTGGGGCAAATCGGTCATCATCGGCGTTGCAGGCGCCGGCCAGGAAATCTCCACCCGCCCCTTCCAGCTGGTCACCGGCCGCAACTGGATGGGAACGGCTTTCGGTGGCGCGCGCGGCCGCACGGACGTTCCGAAGATCGTTGATTGGTACATGGAAGGCAAAATCCAGATCGACCCGATGATCACCCACACCATGCCGCTCGACGACATCAACAAGGGCTTCGACCTGATGCACAAGGGCGAGAGCATCCGCGGCGTCGTGGTCTATTGATGTGAGGAATAAACGGCGCGGAGGTCTGAGAGGGTTTCCGCGCTGGTGGTTTAGAGGGGTTGCGATGCCCCTCTTTCTTTTTGACGTGCGAGATGGCGGAAGGATACCCCCCTCTGTCCTGCCGGACATCTCCCCCTCAAGGGGGGAGATCAGCAAGAAGAAACGTCCGCCACTTATCCGAAACTTCAGAGATGACCGAGCGGTCGCCCCACCCGATCTCCCCCTTGAGGGGGAGATGTCCGGCAGGACAGAGGGGGGCGCCGCCGCAAACGCGAAGCACGCAGACAGCCCGCGCCCGACTCAAGCCACCGTCTCAACATCCTTTGCCGCATCCACCGGCACATAATTCAGCACCGGCCCAAGCCAACGCTCAACCTCTTTCACCGCCATGCCCTTGCGCCGAGCGTAATCCTCAACCTGGTCCCGCTCCACCTTGGCAACGCCGAAGTAATAGCTCTCAGGATGGCCGATATAGAGGCCCGAGACAGATGACCCAGGCCACATGGCATAGCTCTCCGTCAGCTCCACACCCGTCTGGTTTGTTGCGTCCAACAGACGGAACAACGTGTCCTTTTCCGTATGGTCAGGCTGCGCAGGATAGCCAGGGGCTGGACGAATACCGGCATACGCCTCTCCAACAAGGTCCTCACTGCTGAAGCTCTCACCCGGCGCATAGCCCCAGAACTCCTTGCGTACACGCTCATGCATGCGCTCGGCAAAGGCCTCTGCAAACCGGTCGGCCAGTGCCTTGACCAGAATGGAGGAATAGTCGTCATTGGCGCGCTCGAAGCGTTCGGCAATGGCCACTTCCTCGATGCCCGCCGTCACCACGAAGCCGCCGACATAGTCGGCAATGCCGCTGTCCTTCGGCGCGACGAAATCCGACAATGCCACATTGGGCCGCCCGTCGCGCTTGGAAAGCTGCTGACGCAGCGTGTAGAAGGTTTCGAGTTCAGAAGTCCGGCTCTCATCGGTGAACAGACGAATATCGTCGCCCACTGCATTTGCTGGCCAGAAACCGATGACGGCGCGGGGACGGAACCACTTTTCCTCGATGATCTTCTTCAGCATTGCCTGCGCATCGGCGTAAAGTTGACGCGCCGCCTCGCCCTGCTTCTCATCTTCCAGGATAGCAGGGAAACGGCCCTTCAGCTCCCAGGTCTGGAAGAAGGGCGTCCAGTCGATATAGCGCGACAGCTCTTCGAGATCGTAGCTCTCGAAGGTCTTGGTGCCGATGAAGTGCGGCTTGACCGGCTGGTAGTTCGTCCAATCCACCTTCTGCGCGTTCTCGCGAGCGCGAGACAGCGGCAGCCGCTGCTTTTCGCGTTCATTACGGGCGTGGGCTTCCGCAACCTTGGCATATTCCGCGCGAATGCCGTCAATATAGGCTGGTTTCTGGTCTTCCGACAGCAGCGCGGAGACCACGCCGACAGCACGCGAGGCATCGGTCACGTAGATCGCCTGCCCCTTCTCGTAGCGCGGATGGATCTTCACCGCCGTATGGACACGGCTGGTCGTCGCCCCACCGATCAACAGCGGCAGGTCCAGCCCCATGCGCTCCATCTCGGAGGCCACATGCACCATTTCATCCAGCGACGGCGTGATGAGACCGGAAAGACCGATGACATCGACCTTCTCCGCCACAGCCGTCTCGAGAATCTTGGTGGCCGGCACCATGACGCCGAGATCGATGATCTCATAATTGTTGCAGGCGAGAACGACGCCGACGATGTTCTTGCCGATGTCGTGCACGTCGCCCTTGACGGTTGCCATCAGCACCTTGCCGGCAGCCTTACGCTGATCGCCGCCATTCAGGCGCTTTTCCTCTTCCATATAGGGAAGAAGGACGGCAACGGCCTGCTTCATCACACGGGCGGATTTCACCACCTGCGGCAGGAACATCTTGCCCGAACCGAAAAGATCGCCGACCACATTCATGCCCGCCATCAGCGGACCTTCGATGACATGCAGCGGACGGGCCGCCTGCTGGCGCGCCTCCTCAGTATCGGCATCGATATATTCGGTAATGCCGTTGACGAGAGCATGCTCCAGCCGCTTCTCAACGGGGAGTTCGCGCCACGACAGGTCTTGAACCTTGCCTTCCTTGGCGCCAGCGCCGCGGAAGCGTTCGGCGATTTCCAACAGCCGTTCGGTCGCATCGTCACGGCGGTTCAGCACCACGTCTTCGCAGGCCTCGCGCAGCTCAGGATCGATGCTCTCATAAACGGCAAGCTGGCCCGCATTGACGATGCCCATATCCATGCCGACCTGGATCGCATGATAAAGGAAGACCGCATGCATCGCCTCACGCACCGGCTCATTGCCGCGGAAGGAGAAGGACAGGTTCGACACACCGCCGGAAATATGCACAAGCGGCATGGTTTCGCGGATGGTCTTGGTGGCCTGAATGAAGTCCACACCGTAATTATTGTGCTCTTCGATACCCGTCGCAACGGCGAAGACATTGGGGTCGAAGATGATGTCTTCCGGCAGAATTCCGGCCTTCTCCGTCAGGAGCTTATAGGCACGGGTGCAGATCTCGACCTTGCGCTCATAGGTATCCGCCTGCCCCACCTCGTCAAACGCCATGACGACAACGGCAGCGCCATAATTGCGCACCAGACGCGCCTGATCGAGAAACTTCTCCTCGCCTTCCTTCAGCGAAATGGAGTTGACGATCGACTTGCCCTGAACGCATTTCAGACCGGCCTCGATGATCTCCCATTTGGAACTGTCGATCATCACCGGCACGCGGGCAATATCCGGCTCGGCGGCAATCAGGTTAAGGAACTCGACCATGGCCTTTTGGCTGTCGATCAGGCCCTCATCCATGTTGATGTCGATGATCTGTGCGCCGTTCTCCACCTGATCGCGGGCAACGGCCAGTGCCGCGGTGTAATCGCCAGCCGTGATCAGCTTGCGGAACTTCGCAGAGCCCGTCACGTTCGTGCGCTCGCCGACATTGACGAAGGGAATGTCCTTGGTCAGCACGAAGGGCTCAAGACCGGACAGCGACATGAAGGACTTGTGTTCCGGCACCTTGCGCGGCTCGAAACCCTTCACGGCATCCGCAATAGCGCGAATATGCTCCGGCGTCGAGCCGCAGCAGCCGCCCACCACATTGACCAGTCCTTCGCGGGCAAACTCGGCAACCTGTGCCGCCATCATCTCCGGCGTTTCGTCATACTGGCCGAACTCGTTCGGCAGACCGGCATTCGGATAGGCGCAGATGAAGGTATCGGCCACATCCGACAGTTCCTGCAAATGCGGACGCATGGCGTTTGCGCCAAGCGCACAGTTGAGGCCGATGGTAAACGGGTTGGCGTGACGCACCGAGTTCCAGAAGGCCGACGGCGTCTGGCCCGACAGCGTGCGGCCGGAAAGGTCGGTGATCGTGCCGGAAATCATCACCGGCAGATGAATGCCCTTGGCAGCAAAGCGCTCCTCGCAGGCGAAGATCGCAGCCTTGGCGTTCAGCGTATCGAAGATCGTCTCGATCAGGATAATGTCGGCGCCGCCATCGATCAGACCGTCGATCTGCTCACCATAGGCGAGACGCAGATCATCGAAGCTGACAGCGCGGTAGCCGGGATTGTTCACATCCGGCGAGATCGACGCGGTGCGGTTGGTCGGGCCGATGGCGCCTGCAACGAAACGGCGGCGACCGTCCTCGCGCTCGGCGCGCTGCGCAGCGCGACGCACAATGAAGGCACCCTCGCGGTTCAGATCATAAACCGCGCCTTCCATTTCATAATCTGCCTGCGCGATGCGCGTCGACGAAAACGTGTTGGTCTCCAGAATATCCGCACCCGCCATGGCATAGCGGAAATGGATGTCCTCGATCGCATCCGGCTGCGTCAGGATCAGGAGGTCGTTATTGCCCTTCTGATGACAGGCACAACCAATGAAACGATCACCCCGGAAGTGGTCCTCGTCAAATCCAAGACCCTGGATCTGCGTGCCCATGGCACCATCGAGAATGAGGATGCGCTCCTGAGCCGCCTGTTTCAGCGCTTTCAGGATTTCCGCGCCGTCGCGTTTGCCGCCCAAAGGGCCAAACAGATCGTCAAACATCGGCACTCACTCCTCATTCTTTGCAAATCAGCAGACATCAAGTCACATAAAGATATCTTTATGTCAACATATCACGCAAATTCGGCCGCTCTCGTGCGAGAAACAACGTAGGAAATTTCCGGTATGGATGACACCCTCGCGCCTCAAAGATATAGGTATCCTCCATCAGCGCATCAAAGGAGGAATGGATGACCGAGACGGAAAGCACGAAAGCCTATTGGAGCACGCTGCCCTGGCACCGCCAATGGCTGGTAAAGCAGGCGGAAGGCCTGTTCGACTTCTTCCAGTATCGCGCGGTCAATCCCAAAGGCGGCTTCTTCGATCTCGACCGGCAAGGCGCGCCTCTGTCTTCCGACAATCCGGTGCGCGGCATTCATGCCTCCGCCCGCATGGTGCATTGCTTTTCTATCGGCCACCTGCTCGGTCGCCCCGGCTGCGGCGATATCGTTGATCATGGCATGACCTATTTGTGGAACAGGCACCGCGATCAGGAGCATGGCGGCTATTTCTGGCAGGTGGATGATAACGGTCCTGCCGACGCCACCAAGCAGGGTTATGGCCATGCCTTCGTGCTTCTCGCCGCCTCTTCCGCCAAGGTCGTCGGCCATCCACTGGCAGATGCGATGCTGGCCGATATCACCGAGGTTCTCGAAACCCGTTTCTGGGAAGAGAAGCATGGCGCCATCAAAGAAGAGTTTCACCGCGATTGGTCGCCGATCGAGAACTATCGCGGCCAGAACTCCAACATGCACCTGACCGAAGCCCTGATGGCCGCCTTCGAAGCGACGGGCGACAAGGCCTATCTCTCGAAAGCCGAACGCATCGCCGATCTCATCATCCGCCGCGCCGCAGGTGCACTGGATTTCCGCGTGCCGGAACATTTCGACGAGAACTGGGTACTGGACAAGGATTATCGCGGCAACGAGATGTTCCGCCCCTCAGGCTCCACGCCCGGCCACTGGCTGGAATGGTCGCGCCTCATCCTGCAGCTGTGGATCCTCGGAGACCGCAAGCACGACTGGATGCCGACAGCTGCCAAGTCACTCTTCGTCCAGTCCATGGCGCTCGGCTGGGACCGCGAAAAAGGTGGCTTCTTCTATACGCTCGACTGGGACAACACGCCCGCCAAGACGGAAAAGCTCTGGTGGCCGATGTGCGAAGCAGCCGGTGCGGCCCACTTCCTCAACGAGCACCTGCCCGCCGACGAGTTCTACGAAGACAGCTATCGCCGCATCTGGAGCACGATCGCCAATAACTTTCTCGATCATCAATTCGGCGGCTGGCATGAGGAGCTGACGGAAGACCTCGTTCCGGCCAACACCCTCTTCCCCGGCAAGGGCGATATCTACCACGCCCTTCAGGCCTGCCTCATCCCGCTTTTCCCCGCGGATGGCAGCCTGACGAAGATGATCGCCGAAAAAGGCGCGCGCTTCTGATTGAAGCGCGTGACAAATGGCGCGGCGAAGCCCACAGACGCTATCGCCGCTCCATCACAAAAGCTCACTCGAAATCCGCCGAATTCACCGTCACCCGCCACTCCAGCCGCGCGGGATCGGCTTGCTCATTGCTGCGCAACCGAAATGGCCGGCAGGCGGCATAGCTCTCATGCGGCCCCAATCGCCGTTCATTCGGTTGGTAAGCCTCCAACGAAATCGGCGCGCGAAAGGCAGGCTCAAAACCTTCCAGCGTATAGGTCAGCCGCTCGACCGCGACATCATTGGTGTTCTGAAAGCTCACCCGGATCGGCGCATTCTCATCCCGGCAGGTCGGGTCATAGGCCGCCGTGGCAATGATCTTTTCCAGCCGTTCACCGGAGCGGATCCAGTCGAACAACACCCAGCCTCCGAGTGAGAGCCACACCACGGCAAGCGCTGCCACAACCGGTTTCAGATGTCGCGGAAAAGCCATCAGAAACAACAGCAAAGCGACCGTCAGAACAATACCGACGATCATGAACGACGCTCCGCGATGTAGGACAAGATGTCAGTCAGTGTTCTTTCTCCTAAGGCCGTCGACAAAACGCATGCTTCGTTTCCCTTATAGCGCGCTAAACGCGAAGCGGCACAGAGAGACGCGATAAAGTCGGCGTGACAGGAACACTCCGAACCGGAGAGACCATCAAACGTTTGGTCGCCACCTCTGGCCTATCGCACACGGCCGTCACTAAATCAGAACCACGAATACGAAAGCGAGAACAAGCAGTATGATCACCATGGCGAGGCGGATGGCCTAGGTCCGCGACACTTGCGGCTTGTCTTAGTCGTACATTGGCGGCTGGCCATGGGCCAATGAGAACGGATGTCCACTCAATTGACTGTTCCAAATATCGCACTCAAAAAATTCTTTTTCTCGATCGACTGCAATTCGGAATTCCCTTGCATGACTATCAAGGCCAGCCAAGCGTTTCCACCTCTCATGAAAAAGGTCAGTTCGGCCTGGCTTTCCGCTGCAGTCATGGCGATTCCAGACAACCGCATGACCTGCACGCCGTTGACATTGGCCGTGCCCCAACCGGAGGTCGCTTTCATGATATGGCCGACGCGCTTTTCCAGATCCTTCAGATAGGCCGCCGGATCGACACTGTCAGTCCGAACACGCTCGTAGGAGATCAGTGCTGTCGTCCCCAACGTTGGCGCCAGGAAGAAGAAGTTGTCTTTAGGGGAACTATTAGAAGGGATCTGCCAGATTTCGCTAATCTTGGCGCCTCTGCCCGTCTTTGGATTGACCCATGTTTTGGTCGAGTCGGCCGGTGTCAAATTTGGTGCGACCATGCGATCGACCGGGACACTTTCATAAGACGAAACGGGAAGAGCGCTATGGCTCGCACTGGTCCTTTTGTCGAAGCGATAGTTGCTCAGATTGACAACAGCACCGCTAACAAGAAGCAGCATGAACGGCACCATGATAAAAGCCGCGATGCGGCTTGGCCGAACGGCCACTACCCTCGGCCGCTCCATGTCATAGCTCGCGGCTACATCGGCCTTCAGCCGACTATATTGGAAAAGGAACGTCGCGATGAACAATGGAGGGATGCCCAAGGCACAACCCGAAAACCACACCCTGTACTCACGGCGGAAGTAATATCTGAAGCGCAGACGAATACTCTTACAAGGCGTAGGCACCCATACGCCAAATATGGCTTTGCCCGGCGTCATACCAAACCATGCCAAGCAGAACGCGGGTATCATAGCAACGAGAGTAATCAGCATCAGATACAGGACGAATGCCGCAATGATAAGACCGGCCCGGTTTCCATGGAAATGGAGGTAAGCAGCCCAGATTTCTTGTCCAAGAACCGTGAACAAAGGTGACATCATCAATAGATCGAAAAGCCTTGCCCACAGACGGCGCCAAGGATGTGCGGGTACAAACACCTGTTCCGGGCCGACAGGTTTTGTCTCAGACCCGAGAGGCAGCGTTGCAAAGCTATCGGCAAAAATAGGGTTGAGACCGGCCTTTTCCCAGTCCGTCATTTGCTCATGAAAGAGGTAGTCGTCGCGGGAGATGTGACCACTTTCGATCAGACGGCGAATTGTCTCCTCGCCGACAGGCCCCGCGCGCTTCGGCCCGATGGTGTAATACCAAATCGCCATTGCGCTGTACCCCGCTCACCCACGCAAGCTTTAGCAAGGCACTCTCACCCCGTAAAGGGCAGCACCGGTAGGCAAGACGCCTAAACCCTCGCGCGAAGAGCTTTGCTATCCACTTGGAAAAAGAAAAATGGTGGGCCCGGAGGGACTCGAACCCCCAACCAAGCGGTTATGAGCCGCCGGCTCTAACCATTGAGCTACAGGCCCTTCGAAGCAAAACGCGTCGATGCGCAGGGCTGCAATGGTCCAGCCGGTGCGTGGGTCTCGCTCTAACGCAATTTTTCCGGTGCGACAAGCCGTTGAAAATTGGCTGACACAATCTATGCCGTAATAGTCTCATAATCTAAAGCCATAGGATGTAGAGGGACATCAACAGAGGACTTTTTTCATGGTATCCAGACTGGCTCGTTCGATTGCGATTGGAACCGTCACACTTGCTGCGCTCGCTCCATTTGCAGCCGTTGCGCAGGACGCCAAGCCACGCGAAGCGACGATTACGGTTTCCGGCGAAGGCAACGCCTCTACCGCTCCCGACATGGCCGTTCTTTCCTTCAGTGTCTTGAAGCAGGCGCAAACGGCCGCTGAGGCCTTGAGCGAAAACAACAAGGCGATGACCGAAGTTCAGGCGGCGTTGAAGAAGGCCGGTATTGCCGATCGCGATCTGCAGACCTCGAATTTTTCGGTGCAGCCCGTCTACAAGCAGTTCGAGCCGAAGGATGGCGTTTATATCCCGCCGGAAATTACCGGATATCAGGTGACGAACGGGCTGACGGTGCGCGTCCGCGACCTGACCAAGCTTGGTGGGATCCTCGATACTTCCGTGAAGCTCGGGATCAATCAGGGCGGCGATATCACCTTTACCAATGACAATCCGGAAGCGGTCTTCACCGATGCACGCAAGAAGGCTGTTGAGGACGCCGTTGCGAAAGCAAAGACGCTGGCCGAAGCAGCCGGTGTGAAGGTTGGGCGCGTTCTGGAAATCAGCGAGAACAGCCCTCGCCCGTTGCCAGTCCCCGCACCGATGATGCGCGCCACCATGCAAAAGGAAGATAGCGTGCCGATTGCCGCAGGGGAAAACACCTATGTCGTCAACGTCAACGTGACATTCGCGATCGAACAGTAACCCAGAAAGGGCGCGTCTCATAAACGCGTCCTCCCCTGCAAAAAACATAGTCTGTTCGCAGAAACAAAAATGCCCCCGCCATTCTCATGACGGGGGCATTATCCTGATCGATCAGCCGTTAGCGGCGGATGACAGGGCAGCCGCGAACATTGGCAAACACGACACGGTCGCGGCCATAGCGGTCGAAGCCGGCGACAACCACGCGGCGCGGCGAAACGTCAACGACGCGGGCGCGACGAATGCCCATGCGGCTTGCCTTTTCTTCCGCAAGCCAAGGCGAGCAGCGGTCACGGCCACGATCCGGACGGCCCCAGCCTGGGCCGCCATGGCCACCATGGCGGTAGCCATCCTGAACATACATGCCGTACCGGAAACCATCGGCAGAGGCGCTGGTGGCTGTGGCGGAAACGCCGCCGAGTGCAATAAGGGCTGCCAAACCTGCTTTTACAAAGTTGCCAATCATGGGTCTTGCTCCGTTTCTAAACCATGGCCTGGCATTCCAGCCAGACCGATTGAGCAGACGCTAATCAAGTGCTGCTGAACATTATCAGAACCGGTCATTCACCCGTCGTTCAGGCAAAACGCACGTCTTACGTAGAAAGATGCAGCATCACGTCGCGCCGGTGCGGTCGATCCCGATGCTCGAAGAGATAGATGCCCTGCCACGTACCAAGCACCATACGCCCGTCAGACACGGGAATGCCGATCGAAACCTGAGTCAGCGCTGCCTTGATATGCGCGGGCATATCATCCGGTCCTTCCATGGTATGAACGACCCAGCGCATCGCCGGATCGCTGGAGGGCGGCACAAGGCGGGAGAAGAACGTCTTCAGATCGCGCTGCACATCCGGGTCGGCATTCTCCTGTATGATCAACGAGCAAGACGTATGCCGCACGAAGACCGTCAACAGGCCCTCCTCCACCCCGGCGTTCTTCACGAATGCAGCCGCTTGATCTGTGAATTCATAAAGACCTTGTCCCCTTGTGGTCAGTTCGATCATTTTCTGCGGCATAATTATTCTTTCCTACTGCTGGAACCGAAGTAAAAGCGAAACGTTGTTGATTGCTATGGGCAAAGTCTGTGCGTACTGGGCGCACTCCCCACGAACGAGACGATCTATGAATTGCCTTGCAAGCGCAGAAGAACTTGGAATATGCACTCTTCTTGAAATGCAAGACAACGGCTCTGGGACCTTTGCACCCTCTCCTGGAAGGAGAGAGATAACAAGGGATTTCCACCGGCCAAACTCTTCCCTTCAAAGAGCGGCCCACCTGCAGTCCAGCATAACACTGCGCTTGGAACACTGACCCATGATGCCTTTAGACCAGAAGGTCGATCTCACAAACTGCGATAGAGAACCGATCCACATTCCAGGCAGCATTCAGCCGCATGGCTGTTTGATCGCGTGCGATAACGCCATGCGCACCATCCTTCGCTATTCCGAGAACTGCGAAACCTTTCTGGGCATCTCAGGCGACCTGACCGGACGCCAGATCGAAGAGATTTTCGGCCACACCGCCGTCCATGATCTGCGCAATGCCTTGACTGTCACGGCAAACAGCAACCGCGCGGCTCTCCTGCCCAATGTCCGTATGGGCAACGGCAGAGCCTATGATGTTGCGATCCACCGCTATAAATCCATCACCATTATAGAGCTGGAAGCGGCGACCGATGAGGCACAGCCTCTTCACACCGCTCAGTTGATGATCGATCGCATTCGTGAAGCCGACAATGTCGACAGTCTGATTTCCCGCACATCCCGCCTGATCAAGGCGATGCTCGGCTACGACCGTGTCATGATCTACCGCTTTGAGCAGGATGGCGCGGGCAAGGTCATATCGGAAGCGAAACAGCCGGCGCTCGAAAGCTTTCTCGGCCAGTATTTTCCGGCAAGCGACATTCCCCAGCAGGCGCGCACTCTTTATCTCAAGAATACGCTCCGCATCATTTCCAGCACCGAAGGTGAAACCGTCCCCGTCATCCCGCGCATCGATGCATCCGGAGAGCATCTCGATCTCTCCTACGCCCATCTGCGCAGCGTCTCGCCCATTCACCTGGAATATCTTCGCAATATGGGTGTGTCGGCATCCATGTCGATCTCCATCATTGTCGAGGGCAAGCTGTGGGGACTGATTGCCTGCCATCATTATTCTCCACGAATCCTGCCCATGCCGGTGCGCATTGCGGCGGAAATGTTTGGCGAGTTCTTCTCCCTGCACCTTCAGGCGCTCAAACAGCAGAAAAAGCTGATGACGACGCAGGACGCGCATGCCGCACTCGATCGGTTCCTGCGCCTCGCTACTCACCAGACGAATATAGAAGAGCTTCTGGCCGACAACCTGAACGACTTCAAAACGCTGATGCCTTGCGATGGCGTTGGTCTCTGGATGAACGACAACTGGTATGGTGTCGGCAGCACGCCACCCGATGCGGCCATTCCCCAGATTGGCAGGCTGCTGCACTCCGTTGCTGAGGGCAAGGTGTGGGCGACGCATGCCCTGTTGAACCACCTTCCAGAAGCGGAAGAGTATAGCGACCAGACGGCGGGGCTGATGGCGGTATCGCTCTCGCAAGTGAAGAACGACTATCTCCTGTTCTTCCGCAAGGAACTGATACAGACACTCAACTGGGGCGGAAATCCGGAGAAATCCTATCAGACCGGACCGCTGGGCGACCGTCTGACGCCGCGCAAGAGTTTCGCGATCTGGAAGGAAACCGTTCACAAGCAAGCCCAGCCCTGGACGGAGGAAGACCGCCAGATTGCCGAAGCGGCCCGCGTTGCCCTGGTGGAAGTGGCCTTCCGCCATAGCGAGTTGATGGCGGATGAGAGAGCGCAGGCGGAAGTGCGCCAGCGCATGCTGAACGAAGAGCTGAACCACCGCGTCAAGAACGTGCTGGCCATCATCAAATCCCTGGTGGGCAACCCCACCCAGGAAGGCCGCACGCTGCAGGAATATGTGACGGCACTGAAGGGACGCATCCAGGCGCTTTCCTTTGCGCATGACCAGGTGGTCCGCGGCGAAGGCGGCGGCATGTTGAAAGATCTTCTTGAGGCAGAGCTCTCGCCCCATCGGTCTCCCGAGACCGTGATTTCGCTCGATGGACCAGCCGTTGTGCTGGATTCGCGCGCCTTCTCGGTCATGGCGCTCGTGCTCCATGAGCTTGCGACCAATGCCGCCAAATATGGCGCACTTGCCCATGCCGGCGGGGAGCTTTCGGTCGCTTGGCGCCTCAACGAGCGGCGTGACGTCGTACTCGACTGGCAGGAAAAAGCCCGCACCAGAATAACGCCACCGGCGAAAACCGGCTTCGGAACGGCCCTCATCAGCCGCAGCGTTCCCTATGACCTCGGCGGCAAGAGCCGCATCGATTATCTGCCCCATGGTCTGGAGGCACAAATTCTCATCCCCGCGCGCCACGCCTCGGTCAGCGTCGTGGAGACGGCCAACGACACGCAGATCGGCGGAAAAGCCGATTTCGCATCCTATTCCCCGGAGGACAAGTTGAACGTATTTCTCGTTGAAGATCAGATGCTGATCGCCATGGATGTGGAGTACATGCTGGAACAGCATGGCATTACCGACATCGAAACAGCGACATCATCCGCCATGGCGCTGGAGAAGCTGAAAACGGCAAAGCCGGACGTCGCGATCCTCGATATCAATCTTGGAACCGACACCTCGATCCCGGTTGCTTACGAATTGCTGAGACGTGAAATCCCCTTCATGTTTGCCACCGGTTATGCCGATGGCATCATGGTGCCGGGCGAACTTTCGCATGTGCCGATCATCCGCAAGCCATATGACGAAGACTCCCTGCTCTCATCCATCGGCAAGCTCGTTGGTAAGAAGGTCGAGGCGTAATCTCGAACGACAATGTGGCAGCGGCCTGCCTGCTTTAGAGCGTTTCCTTGTTAAATAGAAACGTTCTAGGTTCTGTGGGGATTCATCGTGAGTTGACCACAGCGACCGCCAGATAGATCATGGCCCGAAAGCTCTGGTCCGTTTTGCAAGCTCTCATGGCGATGCGCTTGAACTCCTTGAGTTTGCAAAAGAAGTTTTCGATCAGGTGTCCCCATTTGTAAATTTCTGTGTCGATTTGGAGAGGCACTGATCGACGTGAATGTTGCGAGATGACAATTTTTGCACCGCGCTCGTTGAGATCGGCCACAATGTTATTGCTATCGAAAGCCTTGTCTGCGAGCAGCGCACCGAATTTGATCCCATCGATGAGCGGCGCGACGCCGACCGTATCGAAGCGATTGCCCGGCAGCAATTCGAACCGAACCAGATTGCCCAAAGCATCGGTCAGGGCCAGGATTTTGGTTGTCATCCCGCCTTTTGAGCGACCAACGGCCTGGCTCTGAGTCCCCCTTTTGCGCCTTGACCGTGTCGGCGGACCTTGACGATGGTCGCATCGACCATGGCGTATTCCATGTCCGGTTCATCAGAGAGGGCATCGAATATACGTTTGAAAATGTCGGCTTCACGCCAGTCGCGAAACCGGCGGAATGCGGTGCTCCAGTTGCCAAATGTAGTAGGCAGATCACGCCATGGGCTGCCCGTACGCACAATCCAAAGCACCGCTTCAATGAACAGTCGATTGTTTCTTCCGCTGCGTCCCGGATCCATAGGCTTCCCAAGACAATGCGGTTCTATCTTCGCCCATTGGGCATCTGTTAGTACAAAACGATCCATCCGAAGCGTGAATCACATCCAAGCTGATTTGTGAATCCCCACAGACCCTAGAAGGCAGGCAGCCCTCGCCGCTTCGCCTCTGAAACAGACAACTTGCTCCCGATATTGTAACTGAAGTCTGTCACAGCATAATTGTCGAGATCGGCCTCACAGCGGAAATCGATAGGATACCATTCGGGCCCAACGTTGAACGCGCCTCCGCGCGCGTCCAAGACATTCGCGCTAATCACGCCACCCTTCCCGGTGAAGGGCGTAAGTCCTCCCGGTCCCCCTTTGACCGGAGCGAGCCGCAAAGATCTGCGCCAAGGCCTCAGCGATGCATAACTGAACAAGCCTTTTCTTGGGTGGGAGTTCAGCGAGAAATTGTCTGGACATGGGGTCAGCCAGAGTAGGCCCGGACAGTATCTTTCGTGCTGGCTTCAGCTTGGGGTCGCCAAAACCTGAGGCGTTCGTCTGCGTCTCGTGTTCCGTGTCATCCACCTTAGGTTTGGGCGTCGGAACCGCAGCCGCAACTTCATCGCTCTGCTTCTCAGCCGCCGCAATTTCGCCCGTTGCAGCTTGTGGGACACCTTCCATCGCTTCTTTCACAGCTTCATCTGCAGGGTTGCTGTGTTCCACCGTCGGCTGATGTGCTTTCGTGTCCGCTTCTGATTGCTTGGATAGACTGGGCTCCGGCTTCGCCTCCCCGCCCGTGTTTTCCTGCCTTCCCGGCTGGTCCTTCTCATCGAGTTGCGTCGGCTCCGGGCGAAGCGCAACTGGTGGCACTATAGCCGGCGATGGCGACGAAGGCGGCGTGGGCTGGTTAAGCGTTGGAACCGGTGGAGGTGGTTCCGGCTTCTTCGCTTCCTCCGCTTTCTTTTCCTCTAGCGGTGGCTCTTCTTTGGGCGGCTCCACGAGTTCCACGCTGACACTATCTGGCTCGGCAGACTTGAGCGGCGTTTCAGGCCATTGAAGATAAAAAGCACCGATTACCACGACATGCAGCAGCACGGAGATCGGAACGGTCCAACTCCTTTCTCTTTTCGTCTTTGTCGGTGGCTTTTCCATAGGCGTTGATATCTTAGTCGAATGAGGATCGGCCCCGTTGAAAGCAAAAAACCCGGCCATCGTCTGACCGGGTTTCAAATCTTGTGCGACTGCCGATCAGCTGTCGAGGAACGAGCGCAGCTTGCGCGACCGGCTCGGGTGCTTCAGCTTGCGCAGCGCCTTCGCCTCGATCTGGCGGATACGTTCGCGCGTCACCGAGAACTGCTGGCCGACTTCTTCCAGCGTGTGGTCGGTGTTCATGCCGATGCCGAAGCGCATACGCAGGACGCGCTCTTCACGTGGCGTCAGCGATGCGAGGACGCGGGTCGTGGTTTCACGAAGGTTCGCCTGGATGGCAGCGTCGATCGGCAGAAGCGCGTTCTTGTCCTCGATGAAGTCGCCGAGATGCGAATCTTCTTCGTCACCCACCGGCGTTTCGAGCGAGATCGGCTCCTTGGCAATCTTCAGAACCTTGCGGACCTTTTCAAGCGGCATCGCAAGCTTTTCAGCCAGCTCTTCAGGGGTCGGTTCGCGACCGATTTCATGCAGCATCTGGCGCGATGTACGAACGATCTTGTTGATCGTTTCGATCATGTGCACCGGAATACGGATGGTGCGCGCCTGGTCTGCGATCGAGCGGGTGATCGCCTGACGAATCCACCACGTCGCATAGGTCGAGAACTTGTAGCCGCGACGGTACTCGAACTTGTCGACCGCCTTCATCAGGCCGATATTGCCTTCCTGAATAAGATCGAGGAACTGGAGACCGCGGTTGGTGTACTTCTTGGCAATCGAGATCACCAGACGAAGGTTGGCTTCCACCATTTCCTTCTTGGCGATGCGCGCCTCGCGCTCACCCTTCTGCACCATCGAAACGATGCGGCGGAATTCAGCGATCGAAATACCGGTTTCCTGCGCCAGGTTCTGAATTTCCTGGCGGATATCGCGGATCGTGTTGTTCTCTTCGCGCGCAAATTCCTTCCAGCCCTTGGCTGCAAGATTGGCGATCGACTTCATCCAGTTCGGATCGAGTTCCGCACCGTGATACTGCTCGAGGAAGCTATCGCGCTTCACGCCGTAGGATTCGGCAAGACGCAACAAACGACCTTCGTTCTGCATCAGACGCTTGGAAATGTCGTAGAGCTGCTCGACAAGGCTGTCGATACGGTTCTGGTTCAGCGACAGCGACTTCACCGCCGTGATCAACTGATCCTTCAGTTCCTTGTAGCGACGCTCCTGACCGGTGGACAGTGTGCCCGTGCAGGCAAGACGCGCCTCGACCTGCTGATCCTGAAGCTTGCGCAGCTTCTTGTAGGTATCGGCAATCGTGTCCAGCGTTTCCATGACCTGCGGACGCAGTTCCGCTTCCATGGCCGCGAGAGACAGGTTCGACTCGTCGTCGTCCTCTTCTTCCTCTTCCGGCGGCAAGCCTTCGCCGCCGACATTCGTCACGTCGTCATCGCCGCCCGGATTACGGGCGCGGCGGGTCTTTTCCTTTTCTTCGGCGGCCTTGCGGTCAGCCTCGATCTTTTCCGGGCTCTGGAACTGCGGTGCAGCCTTGGCCTCAGGACCGGAATAGGTCGTTTCGAGATCGATGATCTCGCGCAGCAGCGTCGTGCCTTCGTTGAGTTCGTCGCGCCAGATGATCAGCGCCTGGAACGTCAATGGGCTTTCGCACAGGCCGGAGATCATTGTCTCGCGGCCAGCCTCGATGCGCTTGGCGATCGCAATTTCGCCTTCGCGCGACAGAAGCTCTACCGAGCCCATTTCGCGCAGATACATGCGCACCGGATCGTCGGTGCGGTCTGTAGGTTCTTTCTTTTTGGCGGTCGCAAGTGCTGTGCCGCTGGAAGGCGCAAGTTCGCCACCCTCGGCCTCTTCCCCGTCGGAATCGTCGCTATCGGCCTCAGGGGAGGCTTCCTCAGCGTCCTCGTCCTCAACGACATTGATGCCCATCTCACTGAGCATCGCCATGATGTCTTCAATGCGATCGGGATCGACCTGATCGGACGGCAGAACTTCGTTGAGTTCGTCCATAGTGACGTAGCCGCGCTTCTTCGCGGCCTTGATCATTTTCTTGACCGCGTCATCCGAAAGATCGAGAAGCGGCCCATCCGTCGCGCCATCGCGTTCGTTTTCAGCTTCTTCGTTTTCTTTGACTTTGGTTGCCATCTATCTCGTCGCTTTCCCTGACGCTCACATCCGCCTCGGGCCAACGCCGTCCACCTTACAAAGGTTTCCGGCAACAGCCCCGAATCACGTCAAACACCTAACGGAATGATCTTTAATTGCCGATTAAACGCGGCACCTACCGGTGGAACCTTAAGACAGTGCATCCGGAAATACGTGCTCATGCAGTTTCGATCCGCCAAGGTCCATTCCACCTTACTTTTCCTGAAATGGTGATTCCCGCTATTTCCCGTTACGTCAAGCCTTTCCGGCCAGACCTAGGGTTAAAAACCGAAAAAGCCGTCACAGCGGCAACATTTTGCGGGCCTTCACCAACTTATCCCCTATTTAGGGCAATAATTACAAAAGGCAAGCCTGAGCGCGTCGAAACAACACATGCGCGCCGCACGAAAACGTCACGCAATTTTGCGGCAACGAGAAACGGCAAAGCAAGAGCTTCACGCACGACAAGCCTATGTCACCGATCAAGACAGGCTTCATCCATGCCCGTAAGCAGGACCCTTCACCCTGCCCGACATCACACCGAAACCATCGATGATCGCTTCCTGATTTTCCATCCGTCCAATCTCAAGCTGCACTTCGGAAAGGGCGCGCATCAGAAGACCGACACGCTCGCCATCGCCTGCCTCCGTCGCCTCGGCAATCTCCCGCTCCAGATCGATCTTCTGCCATCTCAACGCCTTGGTACGCTTGTGAAGCGACAGCGCCTGCACATAGCCCTCACGCGCATCCTCAGGGGCTGCCTGCTCGGTCGCGGTCCAAAGCCGCGCATTGCGCACCTGCTGGTTCATCGCCTTCATAAGCGCGTCGAACCCGTGCGCTCCCAACCGCTCCATCAGGCTGGCACGCGAAAGCTCCGCCGCATTCTCCGCGGCATAGGTCAGCACCTGCGACCAGAGACGCTGAAGATCACGGTTTTCGTAGTCGATCGCGGCAATCTCGTCATACTCCTCCAACAGCAACAGCGGATGGTTGACGATGGTCAGCGCCAACACGCTTTCGCGAAGCGCTGGCGTCGTCAGATACCCCTTTACCAGACCGGACTGGCTGAGCCGATCGGAAATCCCACCGCCACCGCTGGAAGACGCTCCAACCTGCCCGCGCTGCCCATTCCTGCCATTGGACGGAGCACCACGACCGAAATTGCGGTTCGGCATATTGCTGCCGCCGCGCTGAAATTGCGGCTGAAAGAACGCATTCAGCCGGTCGCGCATATCCTGCTGGTAGAAGCGGCGCACGCTTTCGTCGCCAATGACCGACACGATCTGGCGCAGACGGTTTTCCAGCTCGGCCCGTTTTTCCGGCGTATCGAAAGCGGTCGATGCGGTCTCACGGCTCCAGATCATCGAGGCCAGCGGCTTTGCCTCGGAGAGTACACGGTCGAAAGGCGCCCTGCCCTCGTGGCGCACCAGATCGTCCGGGTCCTTACCGTCGGGAAGCAAAGCGAAGCTGACAGACCGGCCCGGCTTGATATGCGGCAGCGCCAGATCCGCCGCACGGTTGGCGGCACGAATACCCGCGCCGTCGCCATCGAAGCAAAGCACGGGCTGTGACGACATCTTCCAGAGAAGCTCAAGCTGGTTCTCGGTCAGCGCCGTACCGAGCGGCGCGACGGCATTTTCGACGCCCGCCTGATAGAGCGCGATCACATCCATATAGCCTTCGACGGCAATGACCGTTCCAGCAGATTGTGTGGCCCGGCGTGCACGGGCGAAATTGTACAGGACGTTGCCCTTGTGAAAGAGCTCGGTTTCGTTCGAGTTCAGATATTTCGCCAGCGCATCCGCCGCCATGGCGCGCCCGCCAAAGGCAATGACCTTTTCGCGCGAAGACAGGATCGGAAACATGATGCGGTCGCGGAAGCGGTCGTAGGAAACCGGCACGTTCTCATGCACCACAAGGCCGCAAGCCTCCATCTGCTCCTTGCTGATGCCCTTGGCGGCAAGATGCTCTTTCAGCGCATTACGGCTGTCCGGCGCATAGCCAAGGCGGAAGGTTTCGATCGTGCGTCCCGTCAAGCCACGATCGCGCAGATAGGCGCGCGCTCTCGCTCCTGCCGCCGTCTGCAACTGATCCTGGAAGAACAGGGTCGCCATTTCCATGACGTCCTGAAGCGAGGCCCGCTCGCGTTCGCGCCGCTCGGCCTGCACATCCGGCTGCGGCATGGCAACGCCTGCCATATCGGCAATCTGCTGCACAGCCTCTGGAAAGGCCATCCCGTCGAGGTCCGTCAGGAAACGGAAATGATCGCCGGACACACCACAACCGAAGCAATGGTAACGACCCTTGCGATCCTCGCAGTGAAAGCTCGGACTCTTTTCGCCATGGAATGGGCAGCAAGCCCAATAGTCGCCCTTCGAGGCGTTGCTCTTCTTCCTGTCCCACGTCACGCGTTTGCCGATGACATCGGAGATGTTCACCCGGTCGCGTATCTCGTCGAGGAAGGAGTTTGAAAAGCGCATTGTACCTGAAATCTCTGCCGGCCATCCGCCGATCTTCTATATAAGCCTGTCGGCTGCAAAATACCAAGCCTGCCGCGCCATCATGCCCGTTATTCACAGTCTACCGCACATAGGCAAATCACCTCGCCTATCGAAACTTCAGGCGAAATTGCGGCAGAAACCCCGCACTCCAAATTACCTATTTGTAATTTGAAGAAGGGCAAGACGCGTGGCAATCTCTCATCATCGACATGAGGTCGAGAGTGATGAGTAACGCCGGAAGGCCCGGGCGAAATCCCCCCACCGCTCGCCCGATAAGAGATCGCCAGTCCGCAGGCGTACCTTCCGGTAAAAGAAAGGCAGGGCACCCACATATGCCCTGCCTTTCTTACGTTTATCGTCAGTCAACGGTCGCGGTGGAGCGTGCCGGATTTACTTCAGCAAATCCTTGATCTGAGCGGACGCCTTGCCGAAATCGATACGACCCGGATAGCGCTCCTTCAGCACAGCCATAACCTTGCCCATGTCACGCAGGCCCGATGCCTCCGTCTCGGCAATCACGCCTTCGATAATGCCGCGAACGTCCGCCTCTGGAATCTCTTCCGGCATGAAAGACTTGATGATGGCGATTTCGTCGCGCTCCTGCTTGGCGAGTTCATCGCGCCCGGCCTTCTCGTAGATGGCAGAAGACTCTTCGCGCTGCTTGATCATCTTGGCGAGAATCTGCAGGATCTCCTCGTCCGAAACAGGCTCCTTGCCGACACCGCGATTGGCAATATCGCGATCCTTGATCGCCGTCTGCACGAGACGGATCGTCGACAGGCGAAGGGCATCCTTGGCCTTCATGGCTTCTTTCAGGGCGCTTGCGAATGTATCGCGGATCATCTTTGTTTCTCCTTGGAAAGCCGGGCGTGAAGATATTTCCAGCGCAAGACTTTCCTTAACAATTGTGCGGGTGACATAAACGAGCAGGCGCCAATCGGCAAACCCTTTGCTCAAGTTCTTGAAGACGCTTGCTTTTAATTCCTGCGGATTCACCGGCCCCGCGGTTGACCGCACGGACCGCTTCCGTTATTTTCCGGCACCTGCACGAGAATTTAACGAAGGTTACGACGCGAAGGCTTTCGCGCGTCCTTACTCCGCGAGAAAACATGACCGCTTTCGTCCTGCCTTTCAAGAGGCGGGCCGGACCGGCAGAAACGGAAAACGAGATGACCGAGACAGCTCCCTGGACAACACGCAAACCGACCGCCATGCTCGTTCTTGCAGATGGCACCGTGATCGAGGGAACCGGCATCGGCGCAACAGGCAAGGTTCAGGCGGAAGTCTGCTTCAACACCGCGCTGACGGGCTACGAGGAAATCCTGACCGACCCGTCCTATCTCGGCCAGATCGTCACCTTCACTTTCCCGCATATCGGCAATATCGGCACCAATGACGAAGACATCGAAGACCTGACGCCGGCAGCACGCCACGGCGCGGTTGGCGTCATCTTCAAGGCCGATATCACCGATCCGTCCAACTACCGCGCCGCCAAGCATCTCGACGCCTGGCTGAAGAGCCGCGGCATCATCGGTCTCTGCGGCATCGACACCCGCGCGCTGACTGCCTGGATCCGCGAAAACGGCGCGCCGAACGCGGTCATCGCCCACGATCCGAATGGCGTTTTCGATATCGAAGCGCTGAAGGCAGAAGCCAAGGCCTGGAGCGGTCTCGTCGGCCTCGATCTCGCCATCGAAGCCACCTCCGGCCAGTCCTCCGTCTGGAACGAAACGCCATGGGAGTGGGGCCAGGGCTATGGCACGCTCGGTGAAAAAGACGCCAAGTACCATGTCGTTTGCGTCGACTTCGGCGTGAAGCGCAACATCCTTCGTCTCTTTGCCGGTCTGGATTGCAAGGTCACCGTCGTTCCGGCACAGACCTCCGCCGAAGATATCATGGCGCTGAAGCCGGATGGCGTCTTCCTCTCCAACGGTCCGGGAGACCCTGCGGCGACCGGCGTCTATGCGGTTCCCGTCATCCAGAACCTCATCCAGACCGAGCTGCCGATCTTCGGCATCTGCCTCGGCCACCAGATGCTCGGCCTTGCCGTTGGCGCCAAGACCGAGAAGATGCACCAGGGCCACCATGGCGCAAACCACCCGGTCAAGGATTTCACCACCGGCAAAGTGGAAATCGTCTCTATGAACCACGGCTTTGCGGTGGATGCGAAGTCTCTGCCGGAAGGCGTTGAAGAGACTCACACGTCGCTCTTCGACGGCACCAATTGCGGCCTGCGCATCACCGGCAAGCCGGTCTTCTCGGTGCAGCACCACCCGGAAGCTTCGCCGGGCCCGCAGGACAGCCACTACCTCTTCCGCCGCTTCGTCAACCTGCTGCGTGAGAAGAAGGGCGAACCGGCCCTCGCAGAGCGCTGATAAGACTCGTCTTTATTCCAGATGATACTCGGCCCGCGTCAACGCGGGCCGTTTTCGTTTCACACCTTACCTGCCGTCTTCATCTCGCGCTTCACCAACAGATAGAAGCGCGTGGTGAGCATGATCGCCGCAGCACTGAGCCCCACGACAAATCCAGACCAGACGCCCACACCCCCGAAGCCGAGCGGAAAGGCCATGGTCCAGGCGAGTCCGAGGCCGATGGGCCAATAGGAAATAAGAGCGAGAAGAGCTGGCACACGTGCATCCTTCAACCCGCGCAGCAAGCCTGCGGCCACGGCCTGGATACCGTCCACCAGCTGGAACAGACCGGCCATGATAATCAGCGTCGACGCATAAGCCAGCACCTGCGGCGCCTCGGGAAGGCGCCCATCGAGGAACAGGCTGCCGAGCCTTTCAGGCACCAGCGCGAAGAGTATCCCTCCGCAAATTGCAATCACGCAAGCGACTGCATAGACGGTGATCGCAGCCCGGATCAGATTGGGATAATCGCCTCTGCCATGAGCAACGCCGATGCGGACTGTGGCGGCTTGCGACAGTCCAAGCGGGATCATGAAGGCAAGCGAGGCCAATTGCAGCGCAATGCCGTGGGCCGCAAGTTCGATCGTGCCGATCTGGCCGATCAGAATGGACGCCGCCGAAAACAGCGTGACTTCCGCCAAAATGGTAATGCTGATGGGGAGACCAAGACGCAACACCTCGCCAAGCGCCTTCCAATCCGGCTTCCAGAAGCGCACGAAGAGCTCGTACTGGCGTGTTTCTTCCTGCGTCTGAATATAGATGACGATGAAGAGAAGACTGAAAAGATTGACGATGACGGCCACCACGGCAGCGCCATTCATGCCCATCGCGGGCAGGCCAAAATGGCCAAGAACAAGGCCATAGGCCAAAACGCCGTTGAGCAGCAGCATGGCGATCGTGGCATAGAGAACAATGCTCGCGCGCCCGATAGCGCTGACCAGACCGCGCATCACATAGAACAGCAGGCCCGGAAGCATGCCAAACTTGGAAATGGCGAGGTAATCGCCCGTCAGCTTCGCCACGTTCGGATTTTGCCCAAGCGCCACCAGGATACGCTCCGCATTGTGGAAAATACCGAGCGCCAGCAGCCAGTAGGCTATCGCCACCCACATGCCCATGCGGAGCGCGCGCCGCGCAGATGTCGCATCCCCCTGCCCGTAGGCATTGGCAACCATGGGAACGACGGCGACAGAAAAACCGGAGCCGAAGATGAAGACGACGAAAAAGAACTGACCGGCCAGCACCATGGCGGCAAGCTTTTCTGCGCCGAGCTGGCCGACGATGATCATGTCGGTGGTATGAATGCCAAGCTGCGCCAGTTGCGCTCCGATGAGCGGAATACCCAATGCAAGCGTAGCGCGCAAATGCGCGGCCCATGAACTGCCGCCCTGCGACACGTTCCCGACAGCTTCCGACGAAGACATGATCCCACCTCAAACTGAAACCGCTTCCAGAGGATGCTGGAAGCGGTAGATCTCTTGCATAAAAGACTTGGCAGAACTGCGCAACAAAAAGGCGCACTGCCTGAAAATCAAGCTGTCCACTGCCGTAACGGAAGATCAAGTCGATCGACCCGCGAAGTGCGATGGAAAACATCAGCTTAAGCTTATATTTACAGTTCTCACTCAAACGTTTCTTAGCTGATGAAAATCAATTCTCGGGTGCATGATGCGCGCCGCAATTGCCAATGGCATGTTTCCAGTCAATCCGGTCTCAGGCCGGACCATCCGAGGACCATTATTTTGTCCACGAAATCGAACTTGATGACGCGGATCGTTATTTCCGCTTCTTGTCTTGTCGTCGCTGCCTTCGCCGGTTTCTCCATTTACATCGACAGCCTCCAGCGCAGTGCTGCCCACAGCTTTGTCTCCGAAAAGGTCAATTCCACCGGTGAAGAAGCAGCAACCAGCATTGCCAACTGGCTGAACGGTCGCGTCATCATGACCGAGATGGTTGCCTCTGCCCTGAGCAAGGGCGCCGATCAGGTAACGCTCCAGAAGGCACTCGAGAATGACGTTCTGGCCCGCGAATTCAAGTCGACCTATTTCGGCGATGAGGCCGGTGTCTTCACCATGTGGCCCAGCGAAAAAATGCCGGAGGGCTATGACCCGCGCAAACGCCCATGGTACCAGGCGGCCGTTGCGGTCAACGCGCCGATCCTGACCGAACCCTATATCGATTCCTCCACCAGCGAACTTGTGGTCAGTGCCGCCATCCCGGTGAAGCGCAGCGGCAAGCTGGCAGGTGTTGCCGCAAGCGATTTCACGCTGACAAGCCTTGTCGACATCATCAAGAAGATCGATGCCGGCCCGGATGGCTACGCCTTCCTTGTCAATAATGACGGCACAATCCTCATCCACCCGGATGCGAGCGTGATCTCCAAAAAGCTCGCAGATCTCTTCCCCGTGGACACGCCGAAGATCAGCACCGCGCTTAGCCAGACGCAGTTGAACGGCGCCGATAAGATCATCAGCTTCATTCCGGTGGAGGGCTTGCCGTCCGTCAACTGGCACCTGGGCTTCGTCGTCGACAGCAAAGCCGCCTTCGCGTCTGTCTCCGACTTTCGCGTGGCGGCGATCATCGCGACGGTCCTTGCCGTTGCCTGCATGATCGGCTGCCTGATTCTGCTTCTCAGCCGCGTGGTCATCGCACCGGTAACACGCATGACCTCCGCTATGGAGCAGCTTGCCGCCGGCAATCTCAATATCGCCATTCCCGGCCAGGAGCGCACCGACCAGATCGGCTCTATGGCCAGCGCCGTTGCCGTCTTCCGCACCAATGCACTGGAGCGCCAGCGTCTGGAGGGCGATGCCGAACGCAACCGCACCATGACGGAACAGGAGCGCGCCGAACGCGAGCGGCAATCCGCGAAGGACAGTGCCGATATCCAGTTTGCCGTTGATGCGCTGGCCGAAGGCCTGACCCATCTTTCCAATGGCAATCTGAACTACCGTATCAACACGCCCTTCGTTGCGCGCGTCGATCGCCTGCGCTCCGACTTCAACGACTCCATCACCAAGCTCAATGCAGCTCTCGTCAATGTCGGCCACAACGCGAACGCCATCGACGCGGGCGCGAGCGAAATCCGTCATTCGGCGGATGATCTCTCCAAGCGCACCGAGCAGCAGGCGGCGTCCGTCGAAGAGACCGCAGCAGCGTTGGAAGAGATCACCACCACCGTCAAGGATTCGGCGAAGCGCGCCGAAGAGGTCGGTCGTCTGGTCGAGCGTGCGCGTCAGAACGCAGAACAATCCGGTGTGGTGGTTGGCGATGCGGTTAAGGCCATGGAGGGCATCGAGCACTCCTCCACCGAAATCTCCAAGATCATCGGCGTCATCGACGAGATTGCCTTCCAGACCAACCTGCTTGCGCTCAATGCAGGCGTGGAAGCGGCCCGCGCGGGCGAAGCGGGCAAGGGCTTCGCGGTCGTTGCCCAGGAAGTGCGCGAACTCGCTCAACGCTCTGCCAATGCCGCGAAGGAAATCAAGACCCTGATCAGCACCTCCACCACGCAGGTTGCCTCCGGCGTGACGCTGGTCGGCAATGCCGGCAAGGCGCTGGACACCATCGTTGCGGAAGTGCAGGAGATCAACAAGCACATCGACGCCATCGTGCGCGCCACCCGCGAACAGTCCACCGGTCTTCAGGAGATCAACACCGCGATCAACACGATCGACCAAGGCACGCAACAGAACGCTGCAATGGTGGAAGAGCAGACAGCCGCCAGCCATGGCCTCGCCACGGAAGCCGCGGCACTGAAGACGCTGCTCGCCCAGTTCAAGCTATCGCAGAACGAACGCCCACAGAGGAGCTACGGCCAAGCCGCCTGATCGTTAGCGTGACATATTCGGCCCGAGATCCTTGAATGGTTTTCGGGCCTTTTCTGTCGCGTCAGACACGGGAGAGCCTGCCTGCCCTTGCCTCGCCCTCAGGCGCGAGACATGGTTTCCAGATTACGATTCGGAGGAACAACGAATGTGGGAGATTCTCTGGCGCGGCACGGCGATGGGCATCGGTGGCACACTCTTCATGGATGTCTGGGCGATCATCCTGCACCGTGCCTTCAGCCAACCGGCCGCCAATTGGGGGCCCGTCGGTCGCTGGTTCTGGCATCTGCCCAAAGGCAAGGTCTTCCACGACAGCATTGCGACGGCTGAGCCGCACGCCAATGAAGTCGCGATCGGCTGGATCGCCCATTATGCCGTGGGTATCCTCTACGGCATTCTCCTTGCGCTCATCGTGCCCACCGGCTGGTTCGCAGCCCCCACATTCCTCTTGCCCTTCATCGTCGGCATCGTCACGGTCGGCGCAGGCTGGTTCCTGCTGCAACCCGGTCTCGGTATCGGCTGGGCTGCCTCCAAGACACCGAACCCCAACAAGGTGCGTGCGCTCAACCTCGTTGCCCACACGATCTTCGCGCTTGGCATGTTCGTCACCGCTTTGCTGATCGCTTAAACTTCACCCTGCAGAAGCGGCTTCAACAGCGGGTTGGGGAAACGGCGCTTGATCGTCACGGCGTAGAAGGATTCGACCATGCCCGGCAGCGCATCGAACTCCACCAGCGTTCCCGCCTCCAGTTCTCCTTTGACGACGATAGGCGGCAGGACCGCAAGCCCTGCTCCCTCGCGTGCCAGAAGACGCATCATCGCCATGTCATCGACTTCCGCCGCAATCTGGGGGCTGAGGCCAAGCCGCGCTGTCAAGGCCTCGAACTGGGCACGCACACCGCTCTCGAGTGTCGGCAGGATCACCGGATGTTCGGACAAGAGATCGGCGAGCGTCGCACCCGGCTTGCCGAAGGATGGCCTGCCGACGAGGCTGACCCGTTGCTGATAAATATGTTGGGCGATGAAGGGTGTCACGGAATCCGCCATAGGCGGCTGGTTGAGAAGAACAATGTCGAGGTTCAGCGTTTCCAGCGCGCCCAACAGCTCACTCGTGCTGCCTGAGCGCAGAATCATATCAACATCCGAACGCCCCAATATTGGCCGCAGAAACTCGATCTGGAAGTTGCGTGACAGCGTCGCCAGTGCACCGATGCGGATGGCGCGACGGCTTCGCCCCGTTTCCTTCAGCGTCTCGATCAGTTCTTCACCGGCAGCAAAGATTGTATCGGCGCGGTCAAGCGCAATGCGTCCCGCCTCCGTCAGATAAAGCTGCCGCCCTCGCCGCTCGAAGAGCGCATGACCAAGTCGCTCCTCCAACTGCTTGATCTGAATGGACAATGCTGACTGCGACAGGTTCAACCGTTCGGCCGCACGCGTCAGATTGCCGTCGTGAGCGACCGCGCGGAAATAGCGAAGATGATGATAATTGAGATCCGACATCGTTCTATTTTATAGAACGTTTTGCGCGAAACAATGAATTTTTCTGCGGTTCCAGTTCCTGCTACTTCGTCTGTCACACGCCGCTGCTCATTCTCCCGAAGCAGCCACAGACCGGAGAACTCCCGTGATCTATGCTCTACCGCTCCTCGCGCCCCTCCTTCTCGCCTATGCCTCATATAATGCATTCAAGGCACCGGGCCTCCGGCCCCGCGCGGCGATCCGCGTCGCCGAACTGGCCGCCCTTGCGTCCATTCTCATCGCGCTCCTCTCAGGCCTTGTCCTCGCTCTCCACGGACCTGGCACCAGCCCGGCGCTCGGCTACGGCTACATCGCGCTCGGCTCAAGGCTCGACCTCGTCAGCCTTGTGATGCTGCTGCTCGTTTCCTTCATCGGCTGGGTCGTGCTGCGCTATGCCGGGACCTTTCTCGACGGCGAAGCGCGGCAAGGACCCTTCACCGGCTGGATGACGGCGACGCTTGCAGCGGTTCTGCTGCTTGTTCAATCCGGCACATTACTGCAACTCGTCATCGGCTGGTGCGCGGCAAGTCTTCTGCTTCACCAGTTGCTGATCTTCTATCCCGAACGGGTTGCTGCCAGGCGCGCGGCCCGCAAGAAGTTCGCCGTCTCGAGGCTTGGCGATCTCGCCCTGATCGGCGCCGTCATCCTGCTTGCAGTGTGGTTCGAAACTGGCGACATCGCGACCATCCTCGCCAAAGCGCAGCAGGGTCAAGGCCAACCACTCACAATCGCCGCTGCTGCACTCCTTGCTGTCGCGGCCCTTCTGAAGTCTGCACAGTTTCCCACTCATGGTTGGCTGACGGAGGTCATGGAGACGCCCACGCCCGTTTCCGCGCTCCTCCACGCGGGCGTCGTGAATGCTGGCGGCTTCCTCCTCATCCGCTTCGCCGATGTCATGCTTCAGGCACCCATAGTGCTTGCGGTTCTGGTCATGGTCGGTGGCTTTACCGCGATCTTCGGCAGCGTGGTGATGCTGACGCAATCCGCGGTAAAGACGTCGCTCGCCTGGTCGACGGTAGCGCAGATGGGCTTCATGATCCTGCAATGCGGCCTGGCGCTCTTCCCAATCGCGCTGCTGCACATCGTCGCGCACTCCCTCTACAAGGCCCATGCGTTTCTGTCCTCCGGCTCGGCAATCGAAACCGTCGCCTCGATCCGGCGTCCCGGCCCGATCACCATTCCCAATGCAAAGGCGGTCACGCGCGCCTTCCTGTTGGCTCTCGCCATCTACGCGGTGATTGGTCTCCTCTTCGGCTTTGCCGACAAACCACCGCAGGCGCTGGCACTCGGTGCAATCCTGATCTTCGGGGTCGCCTATCTGATCGCCCAGGGTCTGGCAGATGCCGCTCCTTGGGCGCTCACCTGGCGCACCTCGCTCTACGCCGTCCTGGCCGCAACAGCCTATTTCGCTCTGCAGAAAGTTGCTGACGCGCTGATGCACGGCACGCTTCCGCCTCCACCGCAGCCTGGTCCGCTGGAATGGACGCTGATGCTGCTCGCCGTCGTCACCTTCGGTCTCGTGGCAATCGCGCAATCGCTCTTCCCCCTCTGGGCCTATCATCCGGCAGCGGCGGGTCTTCGCGTCCACCTCGTCAACGGACTTTACGTCAACGCCCTCTTCGATCGCCTGCTCGGCGGCTGGAAACTTCCCGCCTCCGCCCCCGCAACCTCTGCTTCCGTCAAGGAGTAAGCCTCATGACCAACACGACCCCAGTCGATACGCTTCACGGTGAGGCTTTGGCGAAAGCCGCAGATCAGGCGGTGCGGGCTATACCGCCAGCCTGGCCCTTGACGGCAACCGTCGCCGTCAACCCATTTCTCGGCCAGGTGCATGAGACCTTCGACAAGACCTCGGCTCTCCTTGCCCGCATTGGCGGCGTGCGGCTTGCTCTGCCCCGCAAACACGTCGCCGAAAAGATCGCCGAGGGCGAAATCACCGACGAGGACATCCTCGCAGCCCTCCAATCGAACGGTTTGGATGCCAGCATCGATCTCGTCGCGCTCAAGGAATCCCTGTCGGACGAAGCATCAGAGGTCAGGGCTTTGCCAACGGTCGCGGATCTCGCGTCACAGGCGACAGGCAAGGATTGGCCGGGCCTCATCTCAGATCGGATCGGCACCTTTGCGGCCGGCTTCTTCGATCAGGGCCAGGCACTGTGGGCTGCATCGAGGCGCAACGGCCTCTATGCCGCCTGGCGTGCCTTCGCGACCCACGACCTCACCCCGGAAATCCTCGGTCTCAGGGGTTTTGGCATCCATGTGTCTGACACTCCCGAAACACCGCATGCCGCAATTGAGCGGGCTTGCGTTTCGCTTGGACTTGGCGCTGAGCCCGGCACCTATTTCCACCAACTGCTGCTGACGCTGGGCGGCTGGGCGCAATATGCCCGCCACATCCAGTTCAAGGCTGAAGTCCAGGGCGGGGAAGACACAACAGCGCTTGAGCTTCTCGCAATCCGGCTGGTCTTCGAGGAAGCGCTTTACCTGCGGCACAAGGCAGATATCGAGGCGGAATGGCGCAAGGTCCGCACTGCCCATGTCGAGCCCGTTGTCGCCAATCGCGACATCCAGATCGACAGCATCCTGCAATCTTCCGCCGAACACGCGGCACAGAGGAAGCTCGCATCCGCGCTCGCCGCCCATACGCCCGTCACGGTGACGGACCAACGGCCCATGCTACAGGCAGCCTTCTGCATCGATGTCCGGTCCGAGGTCTTCCGGCGGGCGCTTGAAAGCATGGACTCGTCCGTTCGCACGCTAGGCTTTGCCGGCTTCTTCGGCCTTGGCACAAGCCATCACGGCTTTGCCTCCGATGTGGCCGAACACCGGCTGCCTGTCCTGTTGAAGCCGTCGGTCTTCAGTTGCAGCGCCGTCGATGACAACAAGAAGGCTGACCAGAAGGCTCGGTTTGGAGCACGCGCCATCCGCGCCTGGGGCCGGTTCAAGCTCGCCGCTGTCTCCTCATTTGCCTTCGTCGAGGCGATGGGCCCGGTCTATGCCGGCAAGCTGCTGCGGGACGGCTTGCGCTTCACCAAGGGCAACCCGCCTGACAAGGGGAAGCCGCGTTTCGCCCCAGGCGTCGATCTGGAAACGAGAACTGCCATCGCCGAAAAAGTGCTGAAAGCCATGTCGCTCACGGAGGGGTTCGCCCGCTTCGTGCTGATCTGCGGCCACGGCGCCAATGTCGTCAACAACCCCTATGCCAGCGCCCTTCACTGCGGCGCCTGTGGCGGCCATGGGGGTGACGTTAATGCCCGGCTGCTCGCGGATCTGATCAACGACCGGGCCGTGCGCGAAGCGCTTTCGGAGAAAGGTATCCAAATTCCGGCTGACACCGTCTTCATCGCCGGTCTGCACGATACCACCACGGACCGCGTAACACTCTTCGATGACGATCTGGACCGTGATGTCGCTCACAAGGATCTGGCACAAATCCGCCGGTGGCTGGCCGACGCCGGTCGACTGACCAGAGCCGAGCGGGCGCAGCGTCTACCAAGGGCGACGGACAAGACCTTGCTTGCCCGCGCTCGCGACTGGTCCGAAACCCGGCCTGAGCTCGGCCTTGCCGGATGCCGTGCTTTCATCGCGGCCCCAAGGTCGCGCACCGCCGGACGGTCGCTTGAAGGTCAGGCCTTCCTCCATGACTACGTCTGGCAGAAGGATGAGGGTTTCAAGGTCCTCGAACTGATTCTGACGGCACCTGTGGTCGTCGCAAGCTGGATCAGCCTGCAATATTTCGGCTCGGTCGTGGCACCCTCCCTCTTCGGCGCTGGCAACAAACTGCTGCACAATGTCGTCGGCGGCATCGGCGTCGTTGAAGGGAATGGCGGAAACCTGCGGGCTGGCCTGCCCGGGCAGTCGGTGCATGATGGTGAAAACCTCGTCCACGAGCCGCTGCGGCTCACCATCGCTGTCGAGGCCCCAAAGGAAGCGATCACCGACATCCTGCATCGGCATCCGCAGGTACGCGCGCTCTTCGACAATGGTTGGCTCGCGCTGATCACCATCGACGATCAAGGCCAGCTTGCCTGGCGCTATGGGAATGGTGGGACTTGGGAAAAGTTGGACGGTGGAGAGCGGGAAACTCTCTCCCGAAAGCTGGCCAGCTGAGGGTCTATCTCATCACCTCCAACCGTCATCCTCGCCCTTGAGGCGAGGATGACGGCGAGACTTGATACCGATCAAATATCCGCCGAGAATGTATCGCAGTCTTCAACCCGACCACTCTCAAATCCGCGGCGGAACCATTCGACTCGCTGCGCCGAGGTACCATGGTTGAAGCTATCGGGCACGACATAACCCTGCGTTCTCTTCTGCAGCGTATCATCACCGATCTGGTGGGCGGCGTTCAGCGCCTCTTCCAGATCGCCAGCCTCAAGAATGCCCTTCTGTTGAGTGGACTTGCCCCAGATGCCGGCATAGCAATCGGCCTGCAATTCGACCTTCACCGATAGCGCATTGGCCTGGCTCTCGCTCATGGACTGGCGACGCTGGTTGAATTCCGGAAGCACGCCCGTGAGGTTCTGCACATGATGGCCCACCTCATGCGCAATCACATAGGCCTGGGCAAAGTCCCCGGAGGCGCCGAAACGCTGTGAAAGTTCGCGGAAGAAGTCGGTGTCCAGATAGACCTTGCGATCCACCGGGCAGTAGAACGGGCCGGATGCCGACGTCGCGTTACCGCAGGCAGAGCGAACCTGGCCGGAGAACAGGACCAGCGTCGGCTTCTGATAGGTCTCGCCGGACGCCTGGAAGATCTTGCCCCAGGTATCTTCTGTCTCAGCCAGAATGGTGCGGACGAACGCGGTCGTCTCGTCGCTGGATTGGCCTTGCGGACGCGTGCCTGTCTGCTGCTGTTGCTGACTGCCGCTATCCGAGTACATATCACCGCCGGAAAGCAGTGTGAGCGGATTGATGCCGAGCGCCCAACTGATCAGCAGAATAACGACGAGACCGCCGATACCGATACCACCCCCGCTACCGCCGGTCGGTAGGCGAAAACCGCCGCCGCCGCCCATGCCGCCGGTCGACATGCCGCGTCTATCTTCGATGTTGTCCGACTGGCGGCGCCCTCTCCACTGCATGGCAATCTCCCCTTCAATATGCTTGCGCTAAACGCTAACTACCGCAAAGCGTTCCCGCAAGAGGAGTACCAGCATCAGCTGCGAGCGTAGATATAGGCTCCGCCTTTCTCTAGCGCGCGCTGATAGGCGGGCCTTGCGCGGATGGCGTCGAGGAAACGTCTGATCGCTTGCGTTTCCCCAACACCATCCGCACGGCTCACGGCCGCCTCGACCGGAAAGCTCATGGCGATGTCCGCGCCGGTCAACGTGTCGCCGGCGAAATAGCCTTGCCTGGAAAGTTCAGCCTCCCAATATGCCACGTGGTCGATCAGCTGCGGATCGATGAGTTTTTCCGAGACTCCCTTCGAGATCAGACCCGCAACGGGCCGCATGAAAAACGGCATCTGGCTCGGAAGGCGTGAGAACAGAAGCTTGAGCAAGAGAAGCGGCATGGCCGAGCCTTCGGCATAATGCAGCCAATAGAGGTAGCGGCGATAGGTATCCGTACCCTTCTCCGGGCGGAACTTGCCCTCGCCATAGGTGTCGAGAAGATATTCGATGATCGCGCCACTCTCTGCATAAACCGTACCCCGATCCTCGATCACTGGAGACTTGCCGAGTGGATGGACCTGTTTGAGGCTCTTCGGCGCGCGCATATCCGACCCGCGCTTGTAGGTCTTCACCTCATAGGGAAGCTCAAGTTCCTCCAGCAGCCAGAGAATGCGGTGCGCGCGGGAATTTTCCAGGTAATGAACGATGATCATGATTATCCTGCATCCGGTTGGAGGCGACGATTTAAGCGCTTGAAGATGCTTACGTTTGACAGTGCGCTCAGGATCACCCGGCATGATCCTTTTGCGACAAGCGAACTTTCCTGTCGGAAAGCGAAGATTCGGGGTTCCGTTCGCCAAAACATTTGCCTATAAGCCGCTTCTAGCCTGAAAACATTTGGAATTGCGCGCCCCGGCCGGTGAAGTTTCACCATGGCCGTTTTTTGCGCAACACGAAAGCGGAACGAGAGCCATGCCAAAGCGCCAAGATATCAAGTCCATCCTCATCATTGGCGCGGGACCGATCGTCATCGGTCAGGCATGCGAATTCGACTATTCCGGCACACAGGCCTGTAAGGCGCTGAAGGAAGAAGGTTACCGGGTCATCCTGGTCAACTCCAACCCCGCCACCATCATGACGGACCCCGGCCTTGCGGACGCGACCTACGTCGAACCGATCACGCCGGAAGTGGTTGCCAAGATCATTGCCAAGGAACGTCCCGATGCGCTGCTGCCCACCATGGGCGGCCAGACCGCGCTGAACACGGCCCTCTCCTTGAAGCGCATGGGCGTGCTCGACCGCTACAATGTCGAGATGATCGGCGCGAAGCCCGAAGCCATCGATAAGGCCGAAGACCGCGCCCTCTTCCGCGAAGCCATGGCGAAGATCGGTCTCGAAACCCCCCGCTCGATGCTGGCCAATGCCACCGAGATCAAGGATGCCGACCGCAAGAAGCATGAAGCGGCCCGCGCAGAACTGAAGAGCAAGCTGTCCGGCGCAGAGCTGGACAAGGCCCTCGACGAGCTGGAAAACCAGTGGAACCTCGGCGAAACCGACCGCAAGCAGCGCTACATGGCGCATGCCATGGCAATCGCTGCCCAGGCGATCGACCATGTCGGCCTGCCGGCCATCATTCGCCCATCCTTCACGCTTGGCGGCACTGGCGGCGGCATTGCCTATAACCGCTCGGAGTTCTTCGACATCGTGTCGGGCGGTCTCGATGCCTCGCCCACAACCGAAGTTCTGGTCGAAGAATCGGTTCTCGGCTGGAAGGAATATGAAATGGAAGTCGTCCGCGACAAGGCGGACAACTGCATCATCATCTGCTCCATCGAAAACATCGACCCGATGGGCGTCCACACCGGCGACTCCATCACCGTTGCTCCGGCGCTGACGCTGACGGACAAAGAATACCAGATCATGCGCAACGCCTCGATTGCGGTTCTGCGTGAGATCGGCGTCGAAACCGGCGGCTCGAACGTCCAGTTCGCCGTCAATCCGAAAGACGGCCGCCTCGTCGTCATCGAAATGAACCCGCGCGTGTCGCGCTCGTCGGCGCTCGCCTCCAAGGCAACCGGCTTCCCGATCGCCAAGGTCGCAGCCAAGCTTGCCATCGGCTATACGCTGGACGAACTCGACAACGACATCACAGGCGGCGCAACGCCCGCTTCCTTCGAACCGTCCATCGACTATGTCGTGACGAAGATCCCGCGCTTCGCCTTCGAAAAATTCCCAGGCGCCTCGCCGATCCTGACCACCGCGATGAAGTCGGTCGGTGAAGTCATGGCGATTGGCCGCACCTTCGCCGAATCGCTGCAGAAGGCGCTGCGCGGCATGGAAACCGGCCTCACCGGTCTCGATGAGATCGAAATCCCCGGCTACGAAGAAGGCGAAGGCTCCAAGAACGCCATCCGCGCTGCCATCGGCACGCCGACACCGGACCGCCTGCGCATGGTTGCCCAGGCTCTGCGCACGGGCATGAGCGAAGCCGAAGTGCACGAGAACTCCAAGATCGATCCGTGGTTCATCGCCCAGTTCAAGGCAATCGTCGACATGGAAGCGCGTATCCGCGAACATGGCCTTCCGACCGATGCCGAGAACCTGCGCATGCTGAAAGCCATGGGCTTCTCCGATGCGCGTCTGGCAAGCCTGACCGGCAAGCGCCCGAAGGAAGTGGCAGAACTGCGCAACAGCCTGAATGTGCGCCCCGTCTTCAAGCGCATCGACACTTGCGCTGCCGAATTCGCCTCTCCCACCGCCTATATGTACTCCACCTATGAGACGCCATTCGTCGGCGCGCTGCGCTCAGAAGCGCAAGTGTCAGACCGCAAGAAGGTCGTCATCCTTGGCGGTGGCCCGAACCGTATCGGCCAGGGCATCGAGTTCGACTATTGCTGCTGCCATGCCGCCTTCGCGCTCAAGGATGCTGGCTTCGAAGCCATCATGATCAACTGCAACCCGGAAACGGTTTCGACCGACTACGACACTTCCGACCGCCTCTACTTTGAACCGCTGACGGCAGAAGACGTGATCGAGATCATGCGCGCGGAGCAGGAAAAGGGCGAACTTGTCGGCGTCATCGTGCAGTTCGGTGGTCAGACACCGCTGAAGCTCGCAGAAGCGCTGGAAAAGAACGGCATTCCGATCCTCGGCACCGCGCCGGACATGATCGACCTTGCCGAAGACCGCGACCGCTTCCAGAAGCTGCTGATGAAGCTCGATCTGGCGCAGCCGAACAACGGTATCGCCTACTCTGTCGAACAGGCACGTCTCGTCGCCTCCGAAATCGGCTTCCCGCTGGTCGTTCGCCCGTCCTACGTTCTGGGTGGCCGCGCCATGCAGATCATCCATTCGGAAGGCCAGTTGCAGACCTACCTGCTCGACACCGTTCCGGGCCTCGTGCCGGAAGACATCAAGCAGCGCTACCCGAACGACAAGACCGGCCAGATCAACACCCTGCTCGGCAAGAATCCGCTGCTTTTCGATAGCTACCTGACCAACGCGGTCGAAGTGGACGTCGACGCGCTGTGCGACGGCGAAAACGTCTTCGTCTCCGGTATCATGGAGCATATCGAAGAGGCTGGCATCCACTCCGGCGACTCCGCCTGCTCGCTGCCGGCGCGCTCGCTCTCTCCAGAGACGCTGGATGAGCTGGAACGCCAGACCGCAGCCCTTGCCAAGGCGCTGAAGGTCGGTGCGCCTGATGAACGTTCAATATGCCATCAAGGACGGCACCATTTACGTTCTCGAAGTCAACCCGCGCGCTTCGCGTACCGTACCCTTCGTTGCCAAAACCATCGGCGCACCGATTGCCAAGATCGCAGCCCGCGTTATGGCGGGTGAAAAGCTCGACCAGGCAATTGCCGCCTATGGCGAAAAGCCCGATCCGCGCAACCTGAAGCACATCGCCGTCAAGGAAGCCGTCTTCCCATTCGCCCGCTTCCCCGGCGTCGACATTCTGCTCGGACCGGAAATGCGCTCGACCGGCGAAGTCATCGGCCTCGATACCGATTTCGCACTGGCCTTTGCCAAGTCGCAGCTGGGCGCTGGTGTCGACCTGCCCCGCTCCGGTACGGTCTTCGTCTCGGTGCGCGATCAGGACAAGGAAGGCGTCCTGCCGGCGATCCGCATTCTGGTGGAAGCAGGATTCAAGGTTCTGGCCACCGGCGGCACACAGCGCTTCCTCGCCGAACAGGGCATCGCAGCCGAAAAGATCAATAAGGTGCAGGAAGGTCGTCCGCACATTGAGGATGGTATCCGCAACCGTCAGGTTCAGCTGGTGATCAACACCACCGACAGCAACAAGGCGATCTCCGACTCCAAGTCGTTGCGCCGCGCAACGCTGATGCAGAAGGTGCCCTACTACACCACAATGGCCGGTGCGGAAGCTGCAGCCCTTGCCATCAAGGCGCTGAAGGCCGGCAACCTCGAAGTGAAGCCGCTGCAGAGCTACTTCTGAGAAACGGCGAAGAATTGAACGAAAGAGCGTTCCAAAACAAAGGCCTCCCCAAATGGGGAGGCCATTTTCGTTGCGGTATGTGGAAGGGCGATTAGCCCTTTGGAGCAGCGGTCTTGTCTGCCGACGGCTTGACTGCTGCTGCATTGGCAACCTTTTCTGCCTTTGCTTTGTAAGGCTGACCGTAGATATCCACGATGTTGAGCATCGCGTTATCCGTCACATCCTTCAGCACCGCATTGGCTTCATAGAACTTGCCCTGGTTGATCAGGTCGGCAGCCTTGCCAACATCGGTGACCGTCTGGTTGAGCGGGAGAGCGGCAGTGATGAACTCGACATCGACATCCGCGACAGCGAGCTTTTCAAGGGCGCCCTGACGATCGGACGTCTTCAGGCTCTTGTTGGCTTCAGTGATGGCCGCAACTTTTTCAGGCGTTGCCTTGAAGTCTTCACCAAGCGTCAACTGCGAGTCGACTGGCAACCATTGGATGGGCGTCGCCGATGCAGGCTTTGCATCCGCAGTCGCGTCACCAGTCGCCGGTGCCTTGGTTGGTTTCGTCAGATCCGCCTCCGCCTTCATGAAGACGGCTTCATCCTTGGAGGCCTTCTGCAACTCGTCCTTGGCCTTATTGATGAAGGTCTTCGCCTCATCCGGCTTGGCATTGAAGATTGCTAGGCGTGTTGCCTGAATGTCGGCCAAAGCCTGTGCGCCATCCTGAGAGAGACGTCCAACATCCTTATCGATGGCCTTATTCGGAACAACGGCACCCTTGGTTTCCGTCTGCGCTGCAGTTGTCGATGCAGCTTCGGCAGTGTAAGCAATTCCGCCGAGCATAGTACCGGCAACAAGAATAACAGCAAGATTACGACGAATAAACATGATACAAATCCTTTTTTTACTTCCACATACAACATCCGAACCACCGTTGGATGTTGATGCTTATTAAACGCCCCATTCTGCAAATAGTCTCATTACAAATACTTCATGAACGGCTTTTAATGTTTAGAAGCAGCGAATTTTCGAAGACGGCAAGCTGCTGTACTGCCAAGGAAAAGACCGCACGCAGCTGAGCCTCACGTCACACTTCGGACAGGCGCCGGACGGCACGCAAATCTTCGACGAAAAGAGCCCGCTCCTGGGCCTGTCGTGCGACGTCGGGGATTCTAAGCAGATAGGAGGGGTGAACCGTAGCAAACAAGATGCGCGAATTGTCCATTGCGATAGGGCGGCTGCGAAGGCTGGAAAGCGTCTGTTTCATCCCTGTCAAAGCGTAAACCGCTGTCGCCCCCATGGCGACGATGAGCTTGGGTTGAACGAGATCAATCTCCCGTGTCAGCCACCAGCGGCAGCGCTCGACCTCGCCTGCATTCGGCCTTTGATGGATGCGCTTCTTGCCCCGTGCCTCATATTTGAAATGCTTGACCGCATTCGTCACATAGAGCGATTTCCGCTCGATTCCCGTTTCCACCAGAGCCTGATCGAATACCCGCCCTGCCGGGCCGATGAAGGGTCGCCCTGCCAGATCCTCATGATCGCCCGGCTGCTCGCCGACGACCATCACCTTGGCCCTCTCCGGCCCGTCGCCGAACACCGTCTGCGTCGCGGCACAATGGAGCGGGCACATCTGGCACGCTTGCGCTTCCCGCTTCACGCCGGCAAGCGTATTCGCATCCGGCAGGACTTCCTGTGGCCTAGCCGCAGCCGCCGCCTGGATACGATGGTGGAACATCTGCGGTTCGGTCGCGGCCTTCGCCGCCATGCCAAGCACGCGCGCTTCCGCACCAATGACGAGCTCCGGAATGAGGTCGGCCTCGGGCAGGTTCTTCCAGTACTTCTTCGGCATTTCCGCCGTCATGGCTTTTATCTTCAGCCGCGCCGGATTAAAAATATTGGCATAATAGGTGCGCCACAACTCATCCGTCTCGTCGGAAATATCCGGCCGCTCCGCCGCTTCGCGTGATGTCTGAAGCATCTGACCATTCCACCGCGCAGAGCCCTTCGGTGTTGCAATCAGCCAGTCCATGTCATTGAAGCGTCGCTGGAAGAACGGCGCCTTGCGCTCGACGATGAAATGATCGGGCTCGAACCATGCAATAAAACAGCGCCGCGCCTGCGGGCCGTCGCCCGGCACTTCCTTGAAGCGAACGAAGGCGGTCATCTTGTGACTGTCGCGGCGGACGGATTTCTCCATCTGCCGGGCAGCTTGAACATCCGGATCGGCCTTGATCTGCAACAGCGCGCGATCCTGCTGCAGACGCCACAGGAGACGGTATAGCAACGAAAACCGTGCCGGATCGCTGTGACAGATGATGCCTTCGGCCAACGACATAAAGGCCGACGGAACCGTCACCCGCACAGGCGTTCCCACCACTGGTAAAGACGCCTGATGCTCGAAATCGAGAAGCGAGCCGCGATCGCTTTTTAGTCGCCAATCCACATCGCTCGGCGCCACACCCGCTCCAAGAAGCGAGCGGGCAGCCTCGCGCCACTCGCCAAAATCGCCCCTGCCCTCCAGTTCGACCGCATACATCACAGCAACGACAGCTGTTCCGGCGGCGGCGTGAACATCGCACGAAGATCGGGCCTCTCGGTCAACTTACCCGGCGTCCAGCCATCCGCCAAGACAAAAGCCTTCACCTTCTTGAGCGACACACCGAAGCGGGCGAGATCTTCCAGACGCAGCCGCCGGAAGCGGCGCGAGGACAGGATGGCGTTCACCGTCTTCACACCAAAGCCCGGCACCGCGCAGCAGCATCTCCCTGTCGCCCGTATTCACATCGACGGGAAACTTCTGGCGGTTGCCAAGCGCCCAGGCGAGCTTGGGATCGATATCGAGATCAAGCATTCCATTCTGCTGTGTCGACGTGATTTCGCCGATCTCGAAGCCATAAAAGCGATAGAGCCAGTCGGCCTGATAGAGCCTATGCTCCCGCATCAAGGGCGGTTTGATCAGCGGCAGATTTTTGGAGGAATCTGGAATAGGGCTGAAGGCGGAGTAATAGACGCGCCGCAACCCATAACTGCCGTAGAGCCGCGCGCTGGTCGAGAGAATGGTGCCGTCATCCGCACCATCGGCACCGACAATCATCTGCGTGCTCTGCCCGGCTGGCGCAAAGGTTTTGACCCGCTTTGTCTTCAGCGTTGGCTCGCCCGCCTCTTCGATCTTCAAGCGAATATCGGCCATGGAACGGCGAATATTGCCGGGCTGCTTTTCAGGCGCGAACTTGCCAATCCCGCTATCGGTCGGCAGTTCGATATTGATCGAAAGACGATCGGCATAAAGTCCCGCCTCTTCAATCAGATGCGGCGATGCTTCAGGGATGGATTTCAGATGAATGTAGCCTCTGAAACCATGGGTGACCCGCAACTCCTTCGCCACCCGCACCAGCTCTTCCATCGTATGATCCGAGGAGCGGATGATGCCGGAAGAGAGGAACAGACCCTCGATGTAGTTACGCCGGTAAAATTCCAGCGTCAGCCACACCACCTCTTCCACGGTAAAACGCGCGCGCTCGACATTGCTGGAAGACCGATTGATGCAATAGGCACAATCATAGATGCAGAAATTGGTGAGAAGGATTTTCAACAGCGAGATACAGCGACCATCCGGCGCGTAAGCATGGCAAATGCCGGAACCCTCAGTCGAACCCAGCCCGCCGCTTTGCGCCGAGTTGCGTTTCGACGTCCCGCTAGAGGCACAGGAGGCGTCATACTTCGCTGCATCGGAGAGAACTGCAAGCCGCTCTTTGATTGACTTCTTCATAGTATGTTCTCTATATGTTCCGTTAACAAAAGTCAAATCACAAGCACACAGCGTTGAAAATACTCGTTTTTGACGGGCTTTTTAATTTGCTGGCATTTCACGACGGTCTTCTGATATAGTCGGGGAAATTGTGATTTTGACATGGTTCCGAAGTTTTGCTCCGGAACCTGTTTCTTTTTGTGTCTGCGACTACCGCGGTGCGAATGTGAAGGAATAAAAAGATGGTAGAAAAAGTACCGATGACTCAGGGCGGTTACGTCAAGTTGCAGGAAGAACTTCGCTGGCGTCAGCAGGAAGAGCGCCCGCGTATCATCGAGGCGATCGCCGAAGCGCGCGCCCATGGCGACCTGTCGGAAAATGCCGAGTATCACGCCGCCAAGGAAGCGCAGAGCCACAATGAAGGCCGCATCTCCGAACTCGAAGATCTGACCGCCCGGGCTGAGATCATCGATCTCTCCAAGATGTCCGGTTCCAAGATCAAGTTTGGTGCCACCGTCAAGCTCATCGATGAAGACACCGATGAAGAAAAGACCTACCAGATCGTTGGCGACCAGGAAGCCGATGTGAAGGAAGGTCGCATTTCGATTTCCTCCCCTATTGCCCGCGCCTTGATCGGCAAGGAAGTGGGTGACAGCATTGAAGTCAATGCACCTGGCGGCTCGCGCGGCTATGAGATCCTGTCCGTCAACTGGAACTGACAGCCTATCCAAGAGCCGTCGTTGGTCGCGTGCAAATTGCAATCACCAGACCACCGGCAATCCTTGAAAAGACTGTAATCTCTTTCTCCATAGACCGAGACGTCAAGACTTGCCCCATGTCGATCTGAGAGATGTCCGCGTCCTTGCGCCAAACTTCAAGCGCAGGCTCTCGGGCGTGACATCGACGATCATTCAGCTCGTGCCGGTGCAGAACCGGCTCGGGCAGAAGATCGCTGTGATCGGGCCCGGCCTGCCGGACAGCCTGCCCTATGTCCGCTTTCGCGATCTGTGGCGGCTGTGGCAGAATGGTCCGGGTGACAGACCGCGCGTCTGGCATGCGCGGCGCAATATCGAAATGCTGCCGGCCATCATCATGCGCGACATTCTGCGCATGAAGCTGAAGATCGTCTTCACCTCCGCTTCGCAACGCAAGCACACCGGCTGGACCAAATTTCTGATTTCCAACATGGATGGCGTGATCGCCACCAATAGCCAGACGGCAACCTATCTGGAGGTGCCGAGTACCGTGATAATGCACGGTATCGACACCGATCGCTTCTCCCCGCCCGCTGACAAGGCAGAGGCCAAGGTCGCGCGCGGCCTCGATCCTCAGCGCAAATATGCCGGTTGCTTCGGCCGGATACGGCACCAGAAGGGCACCGATCTCTTCGTCGACACGATGATCCGCGTTCTGCCTAACTACCCGGAGTGGTCGGCGATTGTCGCGGGACGCGCGACAGGTCCGCATGTGGATTTCGAGGCCGGTCTGAAGGACAAGGTGCGCGCCGCAGGTCTTGCCGACCGAATCCTCTTTGTCGGAGAGCATACCAACATCAATGAATGGTATCGCGCGCTTGACCTCTTCATCGCTCCGCAACGCTGGGAAGGGTTTGGCCTAACGCCTCTGGAAGCCATGTCGACGGGCGTACCTGTCATCGCAACAGATGTCGGCGCCTTTCCCGAACTGGTGCGCGAAGGCGAAACCGGCACGATCATCGGCCGTGACAATCTCGATGCCATCGTCGAAGCGACCAACGGTTTCTTAAGCGATCCAGAGATGATCCAGCACAGAAGTGCGGCTGCACGCCTGACGACGGTGGAGAATTTCGCTCTCGAAGGTGAAGCTCGGTCTTTGGGCGAGATCTACGCTCGCGTTTAGACTTTTAAGTATCGGTTCCCGACCACAGTACTTGGCCGTAGTTTTGTGGCATAGGCAAAAACTCCACGAAGGCGTTCACCGCCGACTGTTGCGCAGCTCCTCGAAAAATTCCAGATACTGATCGACAATCCGCTCCGCGGAAAAGCGCGCCGCTAATTGCTCGCCCCCTCCCTGGACCAGTTTGGCCCGAAGCTCAGGTGATCCTTCTAGACACAAGAGCGCCTGCGCCATACCCTCGACATCGTCGATCTCGGTGAAGAGAGCGCTTTCATTATGCGCCGCCGCCCAGGACGGTCCCTCTGTCTTGGTAGAGACCACCGCAACTTCGGCCTTCCAGCCTTCAAGCAGCACGTTGCCAAGCGGCTCCTGCCGGCTTGGCACGCAAAACATATCCGCCGCCTTGATGTAGGCCGCCGGATCGGAAACCCAGCCGATGAAGCGGACACGATCGGTTATCCTAAGTTCCTGTGCCAGACGCTCCAGATCGGCTCTGTCGGGACCATCCCCCACCAGCCACAGCCACAGGTGAGGCGTCGTCGCAATCGCGCGCAGCAAGGTATCGAACCCCTTGGTTGGCACGAAGCGGCCAAGCCCGCAGACCAGAGGAACATCGTCCGGTGTCGAGAAATCAGACCGCTTGACGATGGAGGTGCCGACCTCGCCCGGAAAGTTGGAGATGATGGTCGTCTTGCCCTGCCAGCCAAGTGAGCGGCAGTGTTCGATGACATTCGGCGCATTGCCGACAATGGCGTCGGTATTGCCGAAATAGCGGACGTGGTGCGGATAGTCACCCAGACGTACCACGCGCACCGCATTGCCTGTGTCCGGCATCAGCCGCGACGTCGGCGCGCGCCACCCCATCACCACATCGGCGGGCCATTGCTTCATGGAGCGTTTCAGCAATTGGGTGCGCAGCCACCAGTTGGGCCAGCGGCGAAGATAATAGCCTTCATGCACTTGCCCCCGGCCCTCAAGTTCATAACGCCATGTCACGCCCGGCCGGATCGCGAACTGCTGCTCAATGCCACGCTCATGAAAAGCGCGCGTAAGACGCAGGAAGAACTGCTCAGTGCCGCCATCCGTGCCGAATTGCAGGTGAAAGATCCGCCTCACACTCATCGGGGCATATGTTCCTTAGCTTGGACCTCAAAGTCGTTGTAAAGGCGCGAAATCACGAGAAGTACTTTCGCTTGGTCGCAATCAGCTTATCCACCATAAGCCGCCGCTGTTTGCGCAGGCCATAGAGGAAGCTGCGTGCATTACGGCTTCTCGATAGGTTTCCAGGATGGGCAATATCGCTGACCGCATCCGTGGTGGACACAGGCCTTGGAAAGAAAGCATAGCCGCCACCAACGCGGGTGATCCAGTAACGAAAGAAGTTATCGACCGGTGCGAAGATCACGCGGTGTCCATCGACGAACTCCTGTGCGCCTTTTCTCGACCAGAGAATGGCGCCTGTCGTCATCGGAAAATAGTGAGCGATGCAAAGAGTAAATATATTTTTTCCGAAGCGCATCGTCTTCAGTGGACGGAAGATTTTCAGCTTCTCATTGCCCATATTCACGATCCGCCAATCGGGATCATGCGCATTAAGACAAGCGATCGTTTCCGTAACGATTGCCTGCAGGGCTTCATGCGGTGCGGCGTCATCTTCGATGACCAGACAAAAACGTTTATCCGTTTGAAGAAATGCCTTCGCCGCATTCAAGTGGCTGTAATAGCAACCGATTTCTCCACCAACAAGCTCACGCCCCATATAGCGTCTGGCAGCGGCGGCATCGTAATCCGCAACCGTATCGAGGGCGAGCTTGCGCCCGTCAAAAGCGGATAGCCGCTCGAATGTGACACCCGCCTTCTCGAGCGACGCCGACACCTGGGAGAAGCGCTCCGTGCTGCCATCCAGATTGATGATGTAGCAGCAGAAATCAGCGTTCGGAGAGATGTTATTCAAATTAGAGACCATCAAGAATGACTTACCGTTTCATCTGCTTGAACAGATCGAGATAGGCATCCACCACCGCGTCCTTGCGGAAATCGGCGTCCAGCCTCGCCCTGCCCTGCTGGCGCAGCTTTGCGGCGAGCTTCTCATCCGTCCGGATACGATTGATCGCCGCAAGTGTGCCATCCACATCGTCGATATCACACATCAGCGCATCTTCGCCATCGCGGATAAACCAGGATGGCCCTTCGGAGCGGGTGGAAACCACAGGCACATCCGCCTGCCAGGCTTCCAGTATCACATTGCCGAGCGGCTCATGGCGCGACGGCATGACGAAGATCGAGCCTGCCGCGACATAATCCATCGGCTCCTCGACCCAGCCGGTGAAGCGGGTGCGGTCTGCCATGCCCAGTACCTGAACCATCTGCTCCATCTCGGCCCGCTTATCGCCCTCGCCGACAAGCCACAACCACGCATCGGGGATCTGCGCCACAGCCTTGATCAGAACATCGAACCCTTTGCGCCGGATGAACCGGCCTGTACCCACGACCAGGAAGGCACCCTCAGGTGTGCCGAGGCTGGCACGGGACACCGGCTTGATCGTCGTTTCGCGAACGAAATTGGAGATCACCTTGACGGGCTTCGTCCAGCCCAGTTGTACACATGCTTCCGCAATGCCGGGCGCATTGGCAACGATAAGATCGTTATTGCGGAAGTTCTTCAGGTGACGGGGATAATCGCCAAGCCGCGTCAGCCGCACGCTGTTGCCATGCGCCGGGACAAGGCGGGAGGAGCGCGACATCCACGCCATGACCACATCCGGCTTCCATTCGCGCACGATCTTGTTCACCTGCCAGCGAAGCCAAAGTGCCTTGGGCGAGATGCGGCGATATTCGCTTTCGATGGTGGGACCAAGGGCCGCGATCTCGTCACGCCAGATACGGCCCGGACGAACGATAAAGCGCTGCTCGATGCCTCGATCGCCAAAGGCAGACGCCAGATTAACAAAAAAGCGCTCGGCACCGCCCTCTTTGCCGAAATGCATATGAAGAATTCTTTCGGCACTCATCCATTATCGCTCCGCGCCCAGCCAATGCTGAAGCGCTATATAGACGCATGCAACAATAGTCCACGCGACTTAAAGCTCAAAAGCATGCTTGGGTACCTTGCGCACAATAAAGGTAATCACGCAGTACGGCTTGAGCAGATCGAGTGATACTTACAGTGCTGAATCTTTCCAGAAAATCTCTCTGATCGCACCGCGCTTGCTGAGAAATACCACAAGTTGCCGGTGGATCTGGCTGATCTCGTTCCACCCTCGACGGAGCTTCCTCAGTTTCAGCCGCCAGCCTGTGGGACGAGCGGCCTTGCCGAACTTGGCGATATCGGAATTATACTCATACTGCCGCTGCGTCGCCATCGCTGGCTGAACGATGAAAGGCTTCAACTGCCGGAAGACGGGCGACACCGTATCGTTGAAGAGAAAATGATCGACCGGCACCCTAATACGTCCACGGTATGACAGCGCCACCTGTGCTCCCCGGCGCGACAGGACGTAGGCCCCGCCCCCCACATGGCGGGAGAACATGCGATGCAGCGCACGTTCCGTGCCAGGAACCTTGATCTCCGCATCTCCCAAAAGAACCTTGGAGATACCCGAGCCGAACTTCTCCAGCTTGATCACGTCCACATGGGGGGGAATCCAGTCATCCGACCTCAAGGCATTCGCCACATCGCCTGAGAGAAACACATCGTCTTCAAGAATCAAGCCGAACCGCGCGCCGGTCTGCAGAAAGGCTTCCCAGGCATAGGTGTGGCTCACCGTGCAGGACCGGTCGCCGAGGCCGAGCGCACCCAGCGGACCAGCAGGCGTAACGACGCCATCCAGCACAGCCTCGTCGACCTTGGTCGCATCGCACGCATCGACGCGGGTAAACGCAATGCCACGCTCTTCCAGATGATGCGACACGCGCTCCAGCCTGTCCTCGCGACGCGCAAGGTTGATGACGAAGACGGGGATGGCCTGGTTCATGTCGCACTCTTCCAACTCTCAAGGCCCAACAACGCCTTCGTAGCTCAGCGACTCTATAGGCTTTTCGACAATCACAGCACAAGGTGCATCGCTAGCTGGCGAGCCCGGACCAGGAATACTCCCAGACATCGGCACAAACTTCCCGGTTTATTTTGCCGACGACTTACGGTATCGCAACGTGAACACGCACCTCCTTCGACTTAAGGTGTCTGCGCCAAGAAGAGATGAAAGCAAAGCCCATGTCCGAAAAAGCAAAAGTAGCCCTCATCACCGGCGTCACCGGCCAGGATGGTGCCTATCTGGCTCAACTGCTGCTCGACAAGGGCTATACCGTCCACGGCATCAAGCGCCGCTCCTCGTCCTTCAACACTGGCCGCATTGAAAACATCTATCAGGACCCGCACGATGAAAACCCGCGCTTCATCCTGCATTATGGCGACATGACGGACGCGACCAACCTCATTCGCATCGTGCAGGAAACCCAGCCTGACGAGATCTACAACCTCGCAGCGCAAAGCCACGTGCAGGTTTCCTTCGAGACACCGGAATACACCGCCAATGCAGACGGCATAGGCACGCTTCGCCTGCTGGAGGCGATCCGAATTCTAGGTCTCGAAAAGAAGACCCGTTTCTACCAGGCCTCCACCTCAGAACTCTACGGACTGGTGCAGGAAGTACCACAAAGAGAAACCACGCCTTTCTATCCCCGCAGCCCCTACGCCGCCGCCAAGCTCTATGCCTACTGGATCGTGGTGAACTACCGCGAGGCCTACGGCCTGCACGCCTCCAACGGCATCCTCTTCAACCATGAAAGCCCGCTGCGCGGCGAAACTTTCGTCACCCGCAAAATCACCCGCGCCGCCGCCGCCATCAAGCTCGGCCGGCAGGACAAGCTTTACCTCGGCAACCTCGACGCCAAGCGCGACTGGGGCCACGCGAAGGAATATGTGCGCGGCATGTGGCTAATGATGCAACAGGACGAGCCAGACGACTACGTCCTCGCCACCGGCGAAACCACCCCCGTCCGGACCTTCGTCGAATGGGCCTTCGCCGACGCCGGCTTCACCCTGAGATGGGAAGGCGAAGGCGTCAACGAAAAGGGCATCGATACCGCAACTGGCAAGGTTCTGGTCGAAGTAGACCCCCGCTACTTCCGTCCAACGGAAGTCGATCTCCTCATCGGCGACCCCACGAAGGCGCATGAGAAGCTGGGGTGGAAGCATGAAACGAGCGTGCGGGAGCTTGTGCGTGAAATGGTCGAGAGCGACCTTGTGGTAATGGCGGCCGCACCGTGAAGCAAGAACTCCGGGCTGTTAAGGAAAACACATGAAGATCTTGCTGAGCGGCGGACGTGGGATGGTTGGCCGCAACATTCTGGAGCAGGCGGAAAAAAGAGGCGCAGTAATCCACGCGCCAACGAGCGATGAACTTGATCTAACAAACGCAACCAAGACGATCGAGTTCATAGACGCTCTCAAGCCAAACATTGTCATCCATGCGGCTGGCCGTGTGGGCGGAATCCAGGCCAATATTCGTGAGCCAGTTCGTTTTCTGACGGAAAACTGGAGCATGGGCGAGAACATCGTCCGTGCTGCGAGGGCCGCTGGCGTGAAGCGATTGATCAATCTCGGTAGCTCATGCATGTATCCGCGTGGCCACATGGACCCGCTGAAAGAAGATATGGTACTGGCCGGCCCCCTGGAACCCACCAACGAGGGTTACGCCATAGCCAAATGCGCTGTCGCTCGACTTTGTGAATATGTCACGCGTGAGGACGGCGAGTATCAGTATAAGACGGTCATACCCTGCAACCTTTACGGTCGGTTCGACAAGTTCGACCCAGCCGTCTCACATATGATCCCCGCCGTTATTCACAAGCTTCACTCAGCCAAAGAATGCGGTGCAGAAGCAGTCGATATCTGGGGAGATGGTAACGCGCGACGAGAGTTCATGTTTGCCGAGGACTTGGCAGAGGCGATCTTCTTCGCCCTCGACCATTTCGAGGCGCTGCCCGCGCTGACCAATATTGGCCTTGGATACGATTATACGATCAATGAATACTACGCCGCAGCCGCAGAGGTCATCGGCTTCGAGGGCAGCTTCGTCCATGATCTTTCCAAGCCCGTCGGCATGGCGAGAAAGCTCCTGGACGTGACCCGCCAGACTGAACTCGGTTGGGTGCCTCGCACCAAGTTGCATGACGGCATCCGCAAGACCTACGACTATTATCTTTCCAAGGAAGTACAGAATGTCCTATCCGCTCGCTAATTCTGCCTGGGACCACGAGGAATATGAGGCAATCCAATCGGTCATCCAGTCCGGGATGTTCACGATGGGCCAAAAGGTTGCCGAATTCGAAAAGGCCTTTGCGGACTATGTCGGCAGCCGGTACTGCGTCATGGTCAATTCCGGGTCCTCCGCAAATCTTGTGATGATCGGCGCGCTCCGATACAAATCGGAATCACCGCTTTTGCCGGGAGCGGAGGTGATCGTTCCTGCCGTGTCGTGGAGCACCACCTACTATCCGCTCTATCAATACGGGCTAAAGCTTCGCTTTGTTGACATCGACAAGGATACTTTGAACTTCGACCTGGAAAAGCTCGAGCAGGCGATCACGCCGAACACGCGCGCCATCCTGGCCGTCAACCTTCTTGGCAATCCCAACGACTTCAACAAGATCAAGACCATCATAGGCGAGCGCGATATCGTTCTGTTGGAAGACAACTGCGAATCTATGGGCGCGGCATATGAGGGAAAACAGACGGGCACGTTCGGCCTCATGGGAACCTACAGCTCCTTCTTCAGCCACCATATTTCCACCATGGAAGGCGGAATGGTTGTTACCGACGACGAGGAAATCTATCACATTCTGCTGGCCCTCCGCGCCCATGGCTGGACAAGAAATCTGCCGAAGCAGAACAGGATCACTACCGATAGGAGTGACGATCCGTTCACCGAAGCCTTCCGCTTCGTTCTTCCCGGCTACAATCTGCGTCCTCTTGAGATGAGCGGCGCACTTGGCCTTGCCCAACTGCGCAAGCTACCAATGATCGTTCGCGAAAGACGAAACAACGCCGAACGTTTTCTCGATATCATGAAGCAGTTTCCTGATCTCAGAACCCAGAAGGAAATCGGCGAAAGCAGCTGGTTCGGCTTCAGCATGATTGTAGAACCAGAAGCCAATATCAGCCGAGAGCACCTGATCTCGGCTCTGACGGCAGCAAACGTTGACACCCGACCCATCGTCGCCGGCAACTTCGCCAAAAACGAAGTGCTAAAATGGTTCGACTATTCGATCGCGGGCGACCTCACGAATGCCGAGCGGATTGACGAGGCCGGCTTCTTCATCGGCAACCACCACTATCCACTGAATAGTGAATTCGCAACGCTGGAACATGCGCTTGGGTCTTCACTGCAAGGAAACTAAGTTCTTACGCTGTCTTCGACGATTGGACCAACGTTATGGCGTGCCGCCTGAGAATCCAGCTAAGAGGTGGGACTGCGAATCAATTGTTGCAGTTCATGCTTGCTAAAAACATCGAGCGTGTCGCCGGTGACGTATGGGTCACCGGCTGTCACATCCCTGAGTGGGGAGTAATTGCACCGCTCGATAACGACCCTGACAAGGCAATCGAGCTTAGCCTAACCGGCAACTCCATCTATCACGACGACCTCGTTGATATCATTCGCAAAGGGCTCGCCTCTAATGAAGTTCTAAAGGGGCACTCCTTCAGAATATCAAACTATGCCCCGCCAGAATTTTATCGACCTATCATCGGTTCGAGCTGCGAAAACGTTACAGGATATGGTTCCGAACACGTCGTATTCCACATTCGTGGTGTAGACATTCTCACGCCGGCGCACCAAGATTACTATCCTATTCCGTTCTCCTACATCGACGCCGTTTTGAAAAACACCGACGCATCGCCCGTTTTCGTTGGACAGTTGGGGGACAGCTACTATGCAGAGAAACTCCGCGAGCGCTACCCAAACGCCATCTACTCTAAACCTCAGACAGCGGTTGAGGACTTCGAGACCTTGAGACGGTCAAGCGAAATTGCCGTATCCATCAGTTCATTTGCATGGCTATCTCACGCAACCACCATCCATCTGCCGATAGCAGACATGCTTAATCCTGCCCAACGTCCAGACATCGATTTGCTGCCGCTGGACGATCCACGATACAAATTCTATCGTTTCGATCAGTTCAAGTGGAACGGGACGCCGAGTGACATTGTGACACTCTGGCGAAGTCGGCCGCATGGCCTCTTCAGTCGAAACGAGCTGGAGGGACTAAAATTTTATACTGCTCGCCTCAAGAGAGAAAAATTCGGGAGTTCTGGGGCAAAGTTGTATGCCCGAGCGGTGTTCACATCGACTGCGAATAAGATTTACCGAGCTGCCTGGTCGTCATTCAACCGGCGTGGCGCCGTGACACGTTAGTTTTTCAAGCATGGTGCCATTGACTGAGTGAGACGACCTTGTCTGCTTGCCGTGAATAAAAGTAAGGACACGACGTTGCGGCCAATTATTTATGCTCCACAACAGGAGAACATGGCGAGTATATTTTGTCAGCCTGGCGTTGAAGGCGATGAGCAAGATGTATGGCACGTAATTCAAGCGCGGTTCAGAGAACACGGCTACGAGCTATATACCCCTGAGAATTATGACGGCGAATTGAAGGATGCTGCGTGGGTTATCTTTCAAAACATGCCCAGAGACTTGAAACCCACGAGCCTTATTAAGTGGATAAAACACGTTGTTCAGCAAGCTCTGGGCAAAGGAACGTTCTACCAACGCTGCGTAAACGCGGGGTTGGCAGATAGGGTTGCGGTTGCCCTTTATGAGCCGCCGATCGTAGACGAATTTGCCTATGATAAAAAAAATCATAGCAAATTCCGAGTCATATTCACTTGGAGCAAGGATCTCCTCGAGTTAGGTGGCCGATATCAGGAGTTTGTTTTTCCCCAGTCAGACACTTTGCCGGTGCAGCCAAGTCTGCAGTTTCATGATAGAAAGCTCATTTGTAATTTCTCCGCCAATAAAACATCTAGCCATCCAGACGAACTCTATACCGCCAGAATCAAGACCATCAACTTTTTAGAGCAGCATTGCCTAGAGGATTTTGATCATTACGGTGCGAGATGGACCAGCGAGTACAAATCTTGGCGCGGCACAGTGGATAACAAGCTCGCGACGATGTCGAACTACCGTTTCAATCTTTGCTACGAGAATGCAAAAAATCTGCGCGGCTATTTGACAGAAAAAATATTTGATGCTTTCAACGCTGGTTGTGTGCCGATATATCTCGGCGCCCCAGACATAGAGGACATGATTCCGAGCAACACGTTCATCGATCGCAGGAAATTCACGTCTGACGTAGAGCTCCTAGAATTTTTGAGACGCGTCGATGAAGTGCAGTGGAAAACATTCATCCGAGCTGCAAAGCAATTTCTAAATAGCGATGCGTACCAAAAATACACAGCAAATGGGATGTTTTTGCTCTTAAAGGCTGGACTGAAAATAGCACCCTCGGTGAAGAACAGTAATCCTGCTCGTGGCTCAACGCCGTAGAGGGCTTCTTTGCGAAACTGATGCAGCCGCGGCAGAAGCAAGGGGCCCCGCCGTCGTTGACCTGCAGGTGACCATCAATCGATTCATTAAGGAACACAACAACGAGCCGAAGCCATTCATCTGGAAAACAGACCCAGACGACATCAGAGCTGCCGTCAGACGTGGGTATCAAACGTTGGAAGCATTCCACTAAATCTAGACCATGACAATTTCGGAGGATAAGGCGTTCTTATGGGATTTTTGTCAAATATACTTAGTCGACGTAAGTCGAGTGAAATCTTCCTCACTTATGCCAATGACTACCATACAGACGGCGCTGGCGCGCAACTTTACCGAATATTTGGGGTATACGCTCTTACTCGTATGTATGGATTTAACTACCACCATACACCCATGCACAAAATTGATCACCAGGGAATAGAAATACTAGAGGGAAAGCCCCTAGACAAGGAATTCGCCCTGCCTTTCAATAAGCTATGCCAAATAGAAAACGATAAAATACTGCCCCACAATATAAAGACTGTGACGATACCAAATCCTAAGATGGGCTTTGAAAGGGCACTATATCGTCAATGGAACCGTGGCCCTATACTGGTAAGGATAGCCCACCCTCATTATATTCTGGACCGTGTTCCGCATGCTTGGGGCGCTTGCAAAATGGTAACGCCATTCCAAAAGCGGACCCGAAGTAAGCCCTTGAGAATAGCGATTCATGTAAGACGGGGTGACGTCCATATTTTGGATAAAGACCGTCTTCTGCCCAACTCCTATTACATTCGCAACGCGAAATTTGTAAAAATGATATTGGATGAACTTGACATACCCCACGTCATAGATATCCACAGTGAGGCGCCGCGCAAAGATACGACCGTAAATCCAGAAGCTCCAGGGGTGTATGATTTGGCGAGACCAGTTACGATTAAGGCTGGTGTGGATAATTTTGAAGAGTTTCAGGAACTCGGCGAAGACGTGCGATATCATATAAATCGTCCAGCTATAGAGAGTTTCTCTGAAATCGCTAACGCAGACATTATCGTAACCAGTAAATCAGCCTTTAGTTATTTAGCAGCCATATTGTCACCATCGGCTCTCGTTCTTTACTTTCCGTTTTGGCACGCTCCTTTAGAAGATTGGTTCACTACTGATATAGGCGGAAATTTTGATTTAGCGCGCTTCAAAAAAGCTTGTCGGTTAAGGATGAAATAAAAATAAGATTAGTTGAGTATCTTAAAGAGAGGACCACTCTACAGGCACTAGGTCTCGGCTGAGCTGTTCCCTCGAACGAAACCACCGCGCAGGAGCTATAACATTTTTATCTGCACGTGGATTTAACCACGCGCCCCACCAACTAAAAGTGCTGTTAGCGATGATATGGGAGTGGCATGAAGCCATAAGATGCATGTCTTCCGCATCTCTACCGTCTGCTTGAGGCTCTACAAAAATCATACCCCTATATTCAGGAAGGTTACTCCGCGCCCAATTCGGGTCATCAGAGAATATGAAGAAGGTAGGTTTGTCCGCCCTGTCCATCATAATTTCCATAGCCCGCCGATACCAATCCGGCTCGCAAGTACCGTGGATTGCGTTCGCCCTTTGGTTAGTGACATAATCCCCTCTTCTCACGTGGACAGATATCGGCGCCTTAACACCGCGAATCTTAGAAAGAACATCCTGCCTTAGATGACTATAGGGTTGCTTCAACGAGAAATCTTGACGGATGATGTTCGCATGCCGCGCGAAATACTTTTCGCTCTGCCAATAACCGGAAAGGTGAGCGGGTCCCCTCCAATCCAGAATGTCTGAATCAAACGGCTGCGCTTTTTCAAACAACTGGGGAATTCGACCTCTGTTTTTTAGTGAGTTGACTAATCTCCCGAACACACTCTTGCGTGGCGGATAAGGAATTTCACTGCGATCCGCGACATCGTAGATGATGTTGAGTTGGTCGAGCTGAAATGCGTGTGCCTTGTACTGCTCCATTTCGGTCAAATCCAGCTTCAGGGGTTGACCGGATCCGATAGAAAGCGCCCGTCCAACAGCATATTGAAACATCTGGTTGCCGAGGCCGCCAATGATACGAGTAATAATCACACGTGTATCCTGAAGTTGTCCGGTCAAGTGACCTGCTGATGATGATCAGTGTTTCTCAGTCCGCCAGTGTCCCGCATATCCTAAGTTGCGGATAAACCGAGAAATCTTGTCAAACGTTCTGTAGAAGGCGCGCCGGTTTCTGAATCTTCGCGACTTCTTTTCACGTTCTTTACCTTGCCAGATTTCCGATTCCGCTGCGGTGTCTGCGGCATGGGTCACAGGCGACGGAGAGAAGCTGTAGCAGTTGACGCCGTGCAGCCAGAACCGGTCGAGATGGCAGTCCACAGGTTCGAACCACACCTTCGCCGTCTCCACCAGCTTTTTGGCCGCTCTTGGCGAGACGGCGTAGCATGATGTGCCGTGCGGACCGATCTTCAACCTGACGATGTCGAGCCCTTCCGCCGGCGTCTCTACGACCGCCCACGGTGGTCTCTTGTGTCGAGAAAACCGTATGACGCCATACTTCTCGATGCGATCAGCCGCCACCTGATATGCCGTGAGGAAGTTCTCATTGAGCGCCACATCATCTTCAAAAATCAGCAGCGGCTTATCTTCAGTGATACAGCGTTCCCAAAGAAGATAGTGGCTGGCGTAGCAACCCAATTCGCCACCCGTCAAAGTGTAGCCACGGCGCATTTCAGCCATTCGTCGGTCGAATCTGGCGAAGAGAGGATGTGGTCCTGCGCGCCCATCCACCGCTTCGAAAAAGCTATAGGGCAGACCCAACGGATCCAACAAAGCAGTCATCGCGTCGCGCCGCTGTTGCGAGCGAGCCAAGTTGACCACAACGATATCAAGCTGTTTCATGTACAGTCCCGAAACAAAGATTTCGTCCCCTAACACATAGCGGTCAGAGATAAAATGGATATTCCCTGCCACCTATCGCTAAGGAGTTGGTTTTATGTCGGACATGAAACGCTTCATGCGTGCCTCCAGACCAATCCGTCATTGAAGCGACATACGGAAGTCATTAAACCTCTGCCCGCCTGAACAATTGCCTGCAGCCTTTTCGAGGATTTTGCCCTATGCCGCCTATCGATATCTGCCTTGTCGCTGGCCGCAGGCCAGAGCTCCTTGAGAGAACGCTGAAGAGCTTTCAGGCCTCGATGTTCGATCGATTTGAAATCGCCAATTTCTACGCCAATATCGATCCGATTTTTGGTGATATCGATGATGAAGCCGCGACGGTAGCGGTCATTCGCTCGTTCTTCCCAGATGCTCACATCCACACGCCCGAGCAACCAGGCTTCTGCAAGGCGGTAAAATACCTCTGGCAGCAGGCGCAATCCGAAATCCTGTTTCATCTTGAAGACGACTGGTTGCTCGATGAGCAACTCAATCCGGCGGAGGTCTTTGGCATCTTTTCCGACAAAGACGTAACCCAGTTATCTTTGAACCATTATCACAAACACTGGAATTTCAGATACGGGCATTTCCATCGCCGGTGGGACAGAAAAACCATCCTCGGCATCCGTTTCAAAGTCGGCAAGCCATTCCCGCTATTCGCCACGTCGCCATCCTTCTTGAGAACTGATTTTGCCAAAACCGCGGCATCACTCATGGATGACCGTTACGATCCCGAAAAGCAGTTCTATGACGGCATTAATCCGGCCATGGAGGACTTCGTACGTCCTTACAAGAACTACATGCTAGGGGCAAAAAAGCGCTTTATCATCACCGATATCGGGCGCGAATGGCGTGATGAGCGGAAGTTGACGAAGACCTATGTCGATGGCGTTTCCAATTGGGAGCAGGAAGGCTGACCGCCTCCCCTTAAACCTCAACCAGTCCCAACCTCTTCACCTGCCGGATCGTCAACATCGTTCGCACAGTCTCCACATGCTCGTCCGCCGTCAGCACCTCGATGACGAAATCCTGGAACTGCGTGAGGTTTGCGGCCACGCAGTGAAGCAGGAAGTCGCTGTCGCCGGAAACCATCCAGGCCTGGCGCACTAGTGGCCAGCCGTCGGTGGCGGCGGCGAAGGCTTTGAGGTTGGCTTCGGACTGGCGCTTCAGGCCCACCATGCAGAAGGCCACGAGATCGAAGCCGAGCTTGGGGGCGTTCAGCATCGCGTGGTAACCTTCGATGATGCCGGCCTCTTCCAGCTTGCGCACGCGGCGAAGACAAGGTGGCGCGGAGATGCCGACGCGGTCGGCGAGCTCGACATTGGTCATGCGGCCGTCGCGCTGCAGTTCACGCAAGATTTTGAGATCGATGGCATCGAGTTCGACGCTGGCCACGCATGCATTCCTTCGTCAGCGGTTAGGTGCTTCCTTCTACTCCACGCGGCGGGATTCGCAATAATCCGTCGTGCTCGCGACACAAAATTACGTGTTCGCTTGCAACTGCCCTGTTGGTAATGCACGGCTGCCCTTGAATATCGGCACTGGACACCCTTAAATGCTGCGCAAGAAGGGTATCCATCCGCGCGCCACACTGAGTCTGGCTGCCTGCACCCTGTTGAAAGGAACGTTCCATGTCCGTCCGTCACGCAAAGGTTTTGATCATCGGCTCCGGCCCGGCCGGTTACACGGCCGCCATTTATGCTGCTCGCGCCATGCTAGAGCCTGTGCTGATCGCGGGCATGGAACAGGGCGGCCAGTTGATGATCACCACGGATGTGGAAAACTATCCGGGCTACGCCGACCCGATCCAGGGCCCGTTCCTGATGGATCAGATGCTGAAGCAGGCGCAGCATGTCGGTGCGGAAATCGTCAACGATCTGGTGACCGAGGTCGAGACGACTGTCCGCCCCTTCACGGTCAAGACCGATTCCGGCGCTGTCTGGACGGCCGACACGCTGATCATTGCCACTGGCGCCAAGGCGAAGTGGCTCGGCATCGAAAGCGAACAGCATTTCCAGGGCTTTGGCGTTTCCGCCTGCGCCACCTGCGATGGTTTCTTCTATCGCAACAGAGACGTGATCGTGGTTGGCGGCGGCAATTCCGCCGTGGAAGAAGCGCTCTACCTTGCCAACATTGCCAAGTCGGTCACCGTCGTGCATCGACGTGACAGCTTCCGTTCGGAAAAGATTTTGCAGGAGCGCCTCTTCACCAAGGAGAATGTGAATATCCTGTGGAACACGGAAGTTGCCGAAATCATCGGCACACCTGCCAAGCCACCCATGCCGCCATCGGTCACCGGCGCGCGCCTGCGCAATACCAAGAGCGGTGAGATCACCGAAATGCCGATCCACGGCGTCTTCGTGGCGATTGGCCACGCGCCAGCGGTCGAACTCTTCAAGGACAAGCTGAAGCTGAAGCCGAACGGCTACATGTGGACCGCGCCGGATTCGACGGCAACGGATGTCGAAGGCATTTTCGCCGCTGGCGACGTCACCGACGATACCTATCGTCAGGCTATCACCGCGGCCGGAATGGGCTGCATGGCGGCTCTGGAAGCCGAACGTTATCTCGCGGCACAAGCGCCGCTGGCTGTTGCAGCCGAATAAAGAAGGGCACCAAACCGCATGCCTATGCCATTGGACTGGGACAAACTGCGCATATTTCATGCGGCTGCCGAAGCTGGATCCTTCACCCATGCGGCGGATAAGCTGCATCTGTCCCAGTCCGCCATCAGCCGCCAGGTCAGCGCGCTGGAGCAGGATGTCGGGGTCAAGCTGTTCCACCGCCACGCGCGCGGCCTGATCCTCACCGAACAGGGCGAGTTGCTCTATAGAACCGCGCATGACGTGCTGCTGAAGCTCGAAACCGTCAAGATGCAGCTGACGGAGACGACCGAAAAGCCAAGCGGCAAACTGCGCGTCACCACCACGGTCGGCCTCGGCCAGGGCTGGCTGACGGACAAGGTACAGGAGTTTCTCCAGCTCTATCCGGAAATGTCGATCCAGCTCATCCTCGACAATGAGGAGCTCGACGTGAACATGCGCCACGCGGATTGCGCCATTCGTCTGCGCCAGCCGCAGCAGTCCGACCTCATTCAGCGCAAACTCTTCACCGTGCATATGCACGTCTATGCCGCCCCCTCCTATATCAACCGGTATGGAGAGCCGCAGTCGATCGAGGATCTCGACAACCACAAGATCATCTCCTTTGGCGAGCCCGCGCCTAATTATCTGCTGGACGTCAACTGGCTGGAAAATGCAGGGCGCTCATCTGACAACACGCGGCTTGCCCACCTGCAAATCAACAGCCAGACCTCAATCAAACGCGCCTGCCTTCTCGGAATCGGCATTGCCTGCCTTCCCGACTATATCGTGGGACGAGATCCAGGCCTTATCCAGCTGTCGCTTCCGGCCGACATCCCATCCTTCGATACCTATTTTTGCTATCCGGATGAGATGAAGAACGCCGCCAAGCTGAAAGCCTTCCGCGATTTCATCGTGGCCAAGGCTCGAAACTGGAATTTCTGATACTTCGATAAGCGCTCAAAAACGAACCACTACAAAGAGATAGGCGGCATCGCCGTGCCGAACATCACTTGAATTCGATGCCAGCCTTGCGAAGGAAATGTGACAGCGAGCGCGAGTGATGCACAGGGCGCATGCCTGTCCTGCACAAAAAAGAGTTGAAGCCTGCCCATAAAAACATCATATCGCACACAGCTGATGCACACGGCGGCTTTTCCTCCCAGTTCCGCCGCATCAGCTGTTCCCCTCTGGAGGTTTTTTGACCTTCACAATTACAAGGGCCCTGGAGCAATCCGGCGGCCCTCTTTTTTTACCCGCAATAATTTTCTGAACTGGATGCGTTATTGAGGGAAATTGCCCTTGTTTCCGGCGTCTTTCAGCCCCATATCATATTCAGCACCCGACGCTTTCCAGTTGTTTGGTGCTGTTCCCCTCTGGAGGTTTTTACCTTCAAAACTGTCGGCCGCGGAGAAATCCAGCGGCCTTTTTTTTGAGATAAATTTTCCTCGCTTTCTTGATATCGAAAATTCTCGATATAAATATCCTGATGTTTAGATATGCAGGAACGAGATGAACCCCGAAGACGCATTGAAAGCGATCGCCCATCCGGTGCGGTTGAAGTTTCTCAGCTGGCTGAAAGCGCCGGAGAACCACTTCAACCAGGCGCACCCGTTCAGCATGGGCGTATGCGCACATCAATTCGAGATCAGCGGTCTCTCGCAGTCCACCGTCTCTTCGCATCTTGCAGCCCTGCAAGCGGCCGGTCTCGTGCGCTCGCGCAAGGTCGGCCAGTGGAATTTCTATGAACGCGACGAAGAAAACATCGCCAAATTTCTAGCCTATCTGAACGAAACCCTTTGACGCATTGGCGCAAACGCTGCGCTCCCTATCAACAGGAAGAGAAAGCACCATGACCAAACTGTTCGAACCCGCACAGGCTGGCGATATAGCCCTCGCAAACCGCATCGTTATGGCGCCGCTTACCCGCAATCGGTCTCCGGGTGCGATCCCGAACAATCTCAACGCCACCTATTACGAGCAGCGCGCAACCGCGGGCCTGATCGTAACCGAAGGCACGCCTGTCTCGCAGCAAGGTCAGGGCTATGCGGATGTGCCCGGTCTTTACAAGCAGGAAGCCATTGAAGGGTGGCAGAAGGTCACCGATGGCGTTCACAAGGCCGGTGGCAAGATCGTCGCGCAGATCTGGCACGTCGGACGCATCTCGCATACATCGCTGCAGCCGCATGGCGGCCAGCCCGTTGCGCCGTCTGCCATTAAGGCGAAGTCGAAGACCTATATCATCAATGATGACGGCACCGGTGCATTTGCCGAAACGTCCGAACCCCGTGAACTTGGCACCGCTGAAATTCCCGTCATTCTGGAAGACTTCCGCAAGGGCGCACGTGCCGCCATCGAGGCAGGCTTCGATGGCGTCGAAATCCACGCCGCCAATGGTTATCTGATCGACCAGTTCCTGAAATCCGGTACCAATCACCGCACCGATAATTATGGTGGCTCGATCGAGAACCGCGCACGCTTCCTGCTGGAAGTGGTGGACATCGTTGCGAAAGAAATCGGTGCCGGTCGTACCGGTATCCGCCTGTCTCCCGTCACACCGGCCAATGACATTGTTGAGACCGATCCCCAGCCGCTTTTCAACTACGTGGTGAAAGAGCTTGGGAGCCGCGGCCTTGCCTTCATCCACGTCATCGAAGGCGCAACGGGCGGCCCGCGTGATTTCAAGCAGGGCGACAAGCCTTTCGACTACGCCGCCCTGAAAGCTGCCTACACGCAAGCCGGCGGCAAGGGACTCTGGATTGCCAATAATGGCTATGACCGCGCATCCGCCATCGAAGCGGTAGAGAGCGGCAAGGCCGACGCCATCGCCTTCGGCAAGGCCTTCATCGCCAATCCGGATCTCGTCCAGCGCCTGAAGGACAACGCGCCGCTGAACGAACCGAACCAGCAGACCTTCTACGGCGGCGGGGCTGAAGGCTATACCGACTATCCGGCACTTGCCTGATTTGGAACGAAAGCATGTCGCGCAAAAGTGTGCAGCGGTTTTGGGACAACGACATGCGATAAAACAGAGACCTAAAGCGCACGAGCGGATCTGAAAGATCGCGAGACGCTTTGGACGCCGCGCACCTCAGATAGGTGCGCGGCGTTCTTCGCATGCCATCACGTCTCCTAAACGGACCGAACGTGGCTCAAGACAATCCAAATCCTTGAGTGTCGCGAAAACCGCCTCATCGATCGGCGTCCGCGGCTCCTCGCCTAGAAAATCTACCAGCTTCTCATTGCTCATCCGCACTTCTGTCTGCCAAAGATAACGCATCTCCAGAAGCTCCTTGAAGACCGGCACGAAGGGCGAGCCGAGCCGAAACAGCCACCATGGAACGCGCCTCATTTTAACGTGGCGTCCGACCACGCGCTCGATGGCGGCGGGCAGATGGCGCCCATTTGCATCCCAGAAACCCTCCATTTGAAAGACGGCGAAGGTCGGCAGGTCATCGGCGCGCTCAAGCAACCGCATCATCGTTTCCGCGACATCCGGAAGATAAGCCCACTGATGACCAATGCCAGGACGTCCTGGATTAGAGATGCTACGCACAGGTTTTCCGGGCTGTACGAGGCCCTGGCTGAACCAATTGTTGCGCGCTTTCGGTCCAAAGAAATCTCCGGCGCGAACGATCAGCACCGGCACACCGCGGATGGAGGCAGCGCGCAGCCGATTTTCCATCTCGACACGAATCTTCCCTTTGCGCGTCCTCGGTCTCTGCGGGCTGTCCTCCGTCAGCAAAGGAAACGCATCGGGGCCGAAATTATACACTGTGCCTGGCAGCAATAGGCGCGCACCGGCGGTTTCCGCAGCGGCGATGGAATTATCGAGCATCGGCAGAACCAGCGTTTCCCAGTTTCGATAGCCGGGCGGGTTGACCGCATGGACGATAAGCGAGACGCCTTTCTCATCCCCCAGCACGTCCTCCGCCATCATCGCGTCGCCGACGCACCACTCCATCATCGGATGGTGGGAAGCTGGCCTCTCGCCTCTCACCAGGGCCCGTACCTTCCAGCCCCGTGCGAGCAGAGCCTCGGTGATGTGCCCGCCTATGCCGCCACGGGCACCGAGAACCAGTGCTGTTTGCTGCGCATCCTGTTTGACGTCGACCATGATGAACTCCAATCCTTTTTAAGCAATCATTCTTGGACTGGAGCATGAAGGAAAAGGCCGCTATACAAAATTAGCGAAACACGTTTAACCGCCATACAAAAATTATGATCATCGATCGCGAAATCAGTTGGGATTACTACCGCACCTTCCTCAGCGTGCTGCGCGACGGTTCGCTGTCTGCCGCGGCAAGAGAGCTTGGCATCACGCAGCCAACCGTCGGCCGCCATATTGGAGCCCTCGAAGAAGCAATCGGCTACCAGCTCTTCATCCGCTCGCCTCACGGCCTTGTTCCAACCGATGCCGCGATTGCCCTGAAGCCCTATGCGGAAAATCTATCCGCCACCGCAGCGGCGCTTGTACGTGCCGCCTCCGGTGAAGTCGGCAAGATCGAAGGTGCCGTGCGCATCAGCGCCTCGGATGTGATTGGAGTGGAGGTCCTGCCACCCATCATCGCCGCCATGCAGGACACCTATCCAAAGCTCGAGATTGAGCTTTCACTCTCCGACACCATCGAGGATCTGCTGCGGCGGGAGGCGGACATCGCCATTCGCATGACCGAGCCGGTCCAGGATGCGATCGTCATGCGCTATGTGGGCAATTTTCGCATCGGCTTTCACGCGACGAGCGGTTACCTGCAGAAAATGGGAACGCCGGTGAAGAAAGAAGATCTGGAGGGGCATCGCCTCATCGGCTTTGATCGCAAGACGCCCTTTATCAGAGCAATCCTCCAAAATATGAAGAAAGAAAATCCGGCAATCCCCGACGCCGATCAAATTCCTTTCGCCACGCGGGCCGATAGCAATCTGGCGCAACTTGCGCTGGTACGCGCCGGTACGGGGATCGGCATGTGCCAGATCGGACTGGCAAAACGCGATGAGACGCTAAAGCACATCCTGCCGGAATTCGAAGTGGCACTCCACACCTGGGTTGCCATGCACGAAAATCTTCGAACCTCGCCACGCTGCCGTGCGGTCTTCACTGCGTTGGTGGATGGGCTGAAAGCACATCTGAAAGCAACTGATCCCGAAGCGCCATCATCCAAGCGCTAAGGCATGGTCCGCACAAAAGTGGTCACCGGTTTTGCGATAACGACATGCGACAAAACAAGGGCTTGAAGCGTATGGAGCGAATCTGAAAGATCGCGACACGCTTTAAGTCCCCGAGAGAAGTCAACCTGGGGTGCCAGCCTGTCGTTGGGCATAGGTATCGACGACCTCAGCTTCCGGCCTGTCGCCGCCCTGACTGAACTCTTCGTGCCAGCGTCCACGTTCGTCCTGATAGCTGATTTCCTCATCCTCGCCGCCAACCTGCTGTTCGGCAGCGGCGATCTTCGCGGCCTGGACGGCGTCGGAGTGCGTGGGGAAGGCTTCGGAATAGGCACCGTTCATTCGGTACGCCCAGCCGCCATCGTGCTCGACAATTTCATAACACACCTTGGTCATGCGCATGTCCTCCTGTTATGCTTGGAGAAGATTGACAACCAATACCGCAAACAGGCATTTCAGGACTGAGATCGCGGTTTCGTTATCATGTCCTCGCGCTCACTATCCTACCAAATGGCCAAGAGTGCAAACCCGCCTCTCGACCTGTCACTGAAAAGATCATCGGCTCAAAGTATTTTCGCCCGTTCATAGTTAGGCGTGAAATGTGAGAAACCGAAAGTTGCAGCAACGGAGCCGGTATTCAACGGAACGGCTCTGAGACCTGGAGGGAAGATGTCCGTCGCCACCACTTTGAAGCAGGAGCGCATGCTGCTGCTGGCCGTTCCAGTCGCGATTGTCGCCTATCTGGCAGAGCACAGTGTTCTGGAAGCGAGCAAGGCGCTGTCCTTCGTCGTCGCGGCGGCGCTGATTGCCGTGATCGTTGCGGTCTCCATGCGAGTTGCCCATCATGCGGAAATCCTCGCTGCCAAGGTGGGAGACCCCTACGGCACGATGATCCTGACGCTATCTGCTGTCGCGGTCGAAGTGCTGATCCTCGCCATCATCATGAGCGAGTCGAGTTCCCCTACCCTGGTCCGCGATACGATCTACTCGGCGGTGATGATCGACATCAACGGCATCCTTGGTCTGGCCGCCCTCCTCGGAGGCCTGCGCCACGGCGAGCAGCCCTATAATGACGATTCCGGCCGTACCTATGGCGTGATGATCCTCACCGCCATGGGTATTTCCATGATCGTGCCGGAATTCGTGCCGGAAGCGAAATGGCATCTCTACTCTGCCTTCACCATCGTTGCGATGATCGCGCTCTACGGCCTCTTCCTGAAAATGCAGGTCGGTCCGCACAGCTATTTCTTCAGCTACAGCTATCCGCGCGCAGACCGCAAAAAGGCTGCTCCGGAAGGTGATGCGCACGGCCATGAGGAGGAGGACGGTTCGGCGGCCTATTCCATCGGCACCATTCTCGTCGGCGTTGTGCTGATCGGCGTTCTGGCGGAATTCATGGCCGCCTTCCTCACCCATGGACTGGAAGGAAGCGGCGCGCCGGAAGGCCTGATGGCTGTCGTCGTTGCGACTATTTCGGCAGCACCGGAAATCCTCACCGCAATGCGCGCCGCCTTGCGCAACCGCATGCAGCCCGTCGTCAATATTGCCATGGGCGCCTCGCTCTCGACAGTCATCCTCACCGTTCCGGTCATGGAAGCAATTGCGCTCTATTCCGGCCAACCCTTCATCATGGCGATGACGCCGGTACAGACCGTCATGGTCTTCATCACTCTCATTGTCGCAGCCATCAACCTCAATGACGGCGAGACCAATGCCATCGAAGGCATGACGCACCTGATCCTCTTCGCCACCTTCATCATGTTGCTGTTTCTTGGCCTGTGAGGATGTGCGGTGGTTGAACTCAGACCGGCGAAGCTGAGCGATGCCGAGGCCATCGCACATGTTCATGTTCACGTCTGGCGTGAGACGATGCGGGAACTGGCCTCCCCGTCCGTTTTTGCAGCCTTGGATGAGGAACATCGCCTTCGCTACTGGACAAAGAAATTGTCTGAGGCTGAGCCGCACCAACTGGTTCTGGTGGCGGAGATCGGGCGAGAGATCGTCGGAATCGGCGCGGTCGGCCAACCGTCAGATCTGATTTTTGGATCCCGTGCAGAGATCAAGAACCTCTACGTCCTAGCCAGCGTCCAAAGGCAAGGGATCGGCAAACGACTTCTTGGAGGCCTGGCAACCCATGCCAAAGCCATGGGCTACCGCTCCGCAGGCCTCAGCGTCGTCAAGGGCAACGAGCCCGCTTGCAGATTCTATGAAGCGCTCCATGCATGCAAGATCGGTGAGTTTCGCGATCCGGGGCCAATCTGGCGGTCCGACAACATCGTCTACGCCTGGGACGATCTCGACCAACTCATCACACAATAAAAAACCCGGCATCGCTGCCGGGCTTCCTCTGGTCGATGCCACCAAGCTTTAGCGGCAATTGGCGCAGAAACGCTGAATGCGGTTGCAGGCCTCTTCCAGCAGCTTTTCCGACGTCGCGTAGGAAATGCGGAAGTTTGGACCGAGACCGAAAGCGGAGCCGTGAACGACCGCGACACCTTCCGTTTCCAAAAGCTCGGTGACGAAATCTTCGTCGGTCTCGATCACCTTGCCGGACGGCGCCGTCTTGCCGATCAGACCGGCGCAGGACGGGTAGACGTAGAATGCGCCTTCCGGAACCGGGCAAGTGATGCCCTTGGCCTGGTTCAGCATGGAAACGACGAGGTCACGGCGGCCTTCGAAGATTTTCTTGTTGGCCGGAATGAAATCCTGCGTGCCGTTCAGCGCCTCGACAGCTGCCCACTGGGCAATCGACGTGGCACCAGAGGTCTGCTGGCCCTGGATCATGTCCATCGCCTTGATGAGCGTGAGCGGACCAGCGGCATAGCCGATACGCCAGCCGGTCATCGCATAGGCCTTGGAAACACCGTTCATCGTCAGCGTGCGGTCATAGAGCGAAGGCTCCACTTCCACCGGCGTCACGAACTTGAAGTCGCCATAGGTCAGGTGCTCATACATGTCGTCGGTCAGGATCCAGACATGCGGATGCTTGACGAGAACGTCGGTCAGCGCCTTCAACTCGTCGTGGCTGTAAGCTGCACCAGACGGATTGGATGGCGAGTTGAAGATGAACCACTTGGTCTTCGGCGTGATCGCCTTTTCAAGCGCTTCCGGCTTCAGTTTGAAATTGTCTTCCAGCGTGGTGTTGACGAAAACCGGCGTGCCGCCGCAGATTGCCACCATTTCCGGATAGCTCACCCAGTAAGGTGCTGGAATAACGACCTCATCACCCGGGTTCAGAGTTGCCATGAAGGCGTTGAAAAGAATCTGCTTTCCACCGGTGCCGACAATCGTCTGCTCCGGCTTGTAGTCCAGACCGTTTTCGCGCTTGAACTTCTCGGCAATCGCCTTGCGCAGTTCGGGAATACCGGAGACAGGCGTGTATTTCGTCTTGCCCGCTTTAATAGCGGCAATGGCTGCTTCCTTGATATTGTCGGGCGTATCGAAATCCGGCTCGCCGGCGCCAAGGCCAATCACATCGCGACCCTGTGCCTGAAGTTCGCGAGCTTTCTGCGAAACGGCGATGGTGGCGGATGGCTTTACGCGGGAGAGAATGTCGGCAAGGAAGGCCATTTTTATCGGTCCTATTGAAGTTGACATCGACAGAAGTTGCGGCGGAATGTCGCCCTCTGCGGCAAGTGGTATGTCGAAAGACCGAAAGTCTTTCAAGGTCAAAACCCATGAAAAGATGAGATGAGTCGCATTTACTTTCTCGCAGAACGGACGATCAACCCCGTCAACATGAAACGGCTTCCATGCTTGGAAGACATCATGTCCGGGCGAGACCGCCGATCACGCCACAAAAGAGCGTACGCCGAAAAAATCGGCAGATTTGCCGGCCTTAACCTCTCGTTAATTCGTGCCTTTTTATCGCCACAATAAATGCTCTGGACTGACGAATTTCGGTCTCCAAGGGGTCCACTTCCAAGCCTCTTTTTAGCACGCGGGCAAAAGAGACGAGGACTATCACGATGCTTATCAATCACCGGAATTCGGCGGATCGGCTGAAGGTACAGAGAATGCTGTTTTCTCTGTGGATGGCGCTTGCGGCCATCATGGTTATTCTCACCATGGCAGCGGGCCTTGCGACCTCCTCTCACGCTTCAGACGCGGTCGATCCCATGACAACCTCAGCCATAGCCACCGCGCCGATTTCGAAAGCATCGGATCGCATCTTCGTCACCGGTCTTGTGGCACTCGGCTTCGGCACGTTGGGCGTCGGAGGCGTGCTCCTGACGCTCAGCAGCATTCGCGAAAGCCGTCTGCGCCGCAACCGTGAATGACTGGCCTGCCCGTGCCTTGCCGAGCCATCCCCTTGCTGATAGAGCACCGGTGAAATGGCTGTCTGGGGCGCTTGCTCCCAGACGAGGGTTACCTCCGCCATCTTCAGGGTCAAGATCTGCTGCTTCACGCAACGCCGCTTCATCTCCCGACAGCCTTTGGCCGTCGGCTTCCAAGCGGAATGGATCGCCTTTTCGACAAGACAATGAAGCAACACGTACATTGCTTCCTTAGTGGTGAAGAATGACGCGCATTCAGGCAAACCTCGTACTGCTTCTTGCTGCCGCGATCTGGGGCGGCGGTTTCGTCGCGCAGTCCACGGCCATGGCATCCATTGGTCCGTTCTGGTTCGTAGGCTTGCGCTTTGCCATTGCAGCCCTTGCGGTCCTACCATTCGCGCTCATGGAAACCCGCCGAATGGGTTCGAAGCCGAGCAAGGCGGAGTACCGCGCCTTCGGTCTTGTCGGCGTGGCCCTCTTTATGGGCGCCACCACCCAGCAGGTGGGATTGCTCACCACCTCCGTTACCAATTCCAGTTTTCTGACGGCTCTTTACGTCATCTTCGTACCGGTCATCGCTGTGCTTATCTATCGGCGTTACCCGCATTGGGTTGTGTGGCCGGGCGCCACGATGATGCTGATCGGCATCTTCCTGCTGTCCGGCGGCGCCTTCAGTAGCCTGACGACTGGCGATTTCCTCAGCATCACCTGTGCCTTCTTCTGGGCGGTTCAGATCACGCTTGCGGGCCGTACCGTCATGGCCAGCAAGCGGCCGCTTGCCCTTTCATGCGTGCAATTTTCCGTCTGCGCCATTCTCAGCATGGTCATCGGCGCGGCCTTCGAGCCGATCAATGCCCAGGCAATTGCAGCCTCGATCCGCGAAATCCTCTATGTGGGCATCGTCTCGTCCGGTCTCGCTTTCGTTCTTCAGGTCATCGGCCAGCGCTACACCACGGCGCCCCAGGCAGCGATCTTTCTGTCCTCTGAAGCCCTGTTTGGCGCACTTTTTGCGTCACTCTTTCTTGGAGAGATCATTCCGGCGGCCGGTTACATTGGCTGCGCCATCATTTTTTCCGCCATTCTGCTGGTCGAATTGGTGCCGGAGCTTACGAAAAGACGCCACCAAAAACTTAGCGAAGCAGGCTAAATACGCGCCGTCTATTGATGAAGTCTTCATCACTCTGCGCGAAAATTGCCGAAAATACCCATCGCCAACGATGGTTTTGTTTTATCAGCGATGCCCGTACGGGAAAAAATTCCGCTCCACGCGTTATACGCGCTAAACGCCACCGATTGATCGCGGTTGGCGCCTAAAAACTTTTGCTTGCCAATTTTAAATAAACACATCACTCTATCGCCGTTCGGGCAATTTGCGAGCGTGGGAAGACCTAGGAATAGATGCATCGGAGACAATACTTCGAGCGGTGGGAACAACAAAACGTTGATCAGAACGTCAAGTCTTCCACAGCGAAGGTTCAATCTCTCAAACATCAAGAACTGCCTGCCGTACGCCCTAGCGGGCAAAACTGTAATGCTGCCTGGAGCTGAACACAGGCAGAGCGAAAAGGACCTGATGCATGGCCGAGACTGGCACCGTTAAATTCTTCAATACCGACAAAGGCTTCGGCTTCATCAAGCCAGACAATGGTGGCGCTGATATCTTTGTTCACATCTCTGCCGTACAGGCTTCCGGCCTGTCCGGTCTTTCGGAAAACCAGAAAGTGAGCTTCGACACGGAACCGGATCGTCGCGGCAAGGGCCCCAAGGCAGTCAATCTTCAGATTGCTGGCTGAGCCATAACGACTTCTCTTCTAGTTGAAGCCCGGCAGGAATGCCGGGTTTTTTTATGGCTTTGATTGCGGGAGACGAAGCCGCCCTAATCTCTTCAGTTGGCGCTCTTCTCGGTCCCGCTGGCAGCATTCGGTGCTGCACCAATTGGGCCGAGATTTTGCAGATAGGGGTTAGAGCGCCGCTCTTCACCGAACCGCCCGCCAGGGCCGTGTCCGCAGATGAAGCCCACATCGTCCCCAAGCGGCAGCACCTTATCACGGATGGAAGCGAGCAACTGCTCGTGGTTTCCGCCAGGCAGATCCGTGCGACCGACGGAACCGTTGAACAGCACGTCGCCGACATGCGCAAAAGCCTGCGCGCGATTGTAATAAATGACATGACCCGGCGCATGACCTGGGCAATGATAGACCTCGAAACTGTGATCGCCGAAGGACACCACATCCCCATCTGTGAGCCAGCGATCCGGCAGCACGTTGTGCAGACCGGTGATGCCGTATTTCTGCGCCTGGGTTTCAATGCGCTCGAGCAGCGGACGATCGTCCTCATGCGGGCCGATGATCGCGAGGGCCAAACGATCCTTCAATTCCTTCGCCCCACCCGCGTGATCCAGATGGCCGTGGGTCAGCCAGATCTCCTTCAGCGTGATGCCATTCTCGGTAACGGTCTGAACGATAACATCGACATCCCCACCCGGATCGACAATCACGCCTTCCTTCGTGTCTTCATCGAAAAGAATGGTGCAGTTCTGCTCGAATGGCGTGACCGGAATGATCCCTGCCTGCAACTTTCCCATGATGAGCTCCTGCTTTAAAAACCTGTCCTCCCTATAGACTCGCATGCGCGACAACACAATGAAATGTGAAAAAAGCAAAGCTTCGAAAGCATTGTCGGTAATGTTAAAGAATACGGAAAATCAGTATCTTGCCGAAGTTTACCTAGCGTCTTTTCAAACATAGTGTTCACGATTCCGGGAACGGAAAAGCAAAAGCTGCGTTCTTGCCCCAGTCTTCAAAGGAGTGAGACATATGAATAAGAAGCTGAAACTGATGATTGCTGGCGGCGCTTTCGCTTTGGTCGCCGGATATGCAAATGCGGCTATGGTTGCGACCACGGCATCTGACATTTCGGTACGTTCCGGCCCGGGCGAGGATTACCCGGAAGTGGGTCTTGCAACGCGTGGAAGCAATGCGGTTCTTGACGGATGCCTGGAAGGCAGCGCCTGGTGCCGTATTGAAGTTAACGGTGTTCGCGGTTGGGCCAACGCCGATTATCTGAACGTCATGTATGAAGGTTCGCCGGTCATTCTGCGCGAGCGTCGCGCCGACATCGAAGTTCCAGTCGTCACCTACGAGAAGACGGCCAGCATTCAGCAGGAAGAGCCGAACTCTGGCGACCCGAACCTTGGTCGGGTTGGTGAGGTAGACCCGCCGGAGCAGGTCATCACCTACATCGATCAGCATCCCGGCAAGATCGTGCGCGTCGAGGGCGATGTCGCCATCGGCACCACCGTTCCTGCCAGCGCGGAACTCGTGACCATTCCTGACTACGAGTACAGCTATGTCCGCGTCAACGATCGCCGCGTTCTGGTCGAACCAAGCACGCGCCGCGTTGTGTATGTGTACGAGTAAAGTCGCGTAGAGTACAAGCGTTTATGAGTAGCGAAGAGCGCGGCCAGTCCGCGCTCTTTTGCTTGTTTGCTGTTGGCCGCTTTGGCATTGATGTTCAACCTGCGGCATATTATCGAACGCAACAGAAAATGATCGGGAGACATCCCTCTTGGACACCATTTGGGCCAATCTCGTGATAATGATGGTCCACATTCGGTAATGTGAAGGAAGAACAGTGCCTGCCCAATCGTTGAAAAAGGCTGCCGTCAAACAGGCTCCGGCCCTGCCCCATGTCGATGATGCAAAGATCGACTTCGACACGATTGAGGCCTTCTTCTTCGCCTATCGGGACTTCGTTTCCGATCCGGACGCCATTCTGGAGAAGCTCGGCTATGGTCGCGCCCACCACCGTGTGGTCTATTTTGTCTGCCGCAACCCCGGCATGACGGTCGCGGATCTTCTCGACACGCTACAGATTACCAAGCAGAGCCTTGCACGCGTGCTCAAACAACTCATCGATGATGGCTATATCCGCCAGATGGCAGGCCCCGAAGACCGCCGCCAGCGCAGGCTTTACCCCACACTGACCGGCCGCGAACTGGCCCTCGCCTTGAGCGATCCGCAATCGCGCCGCATTGCCCGCGCTCTGGATGGCATGTCGACGGAGGCCAGGACCTGCGTTCTTCAATTTCTCGCCAGAATGCGCGACGCCGAACCGACGGGAGCGGAATGACGATGGCCGTAGCCACACCAAAACAGCCGGCGGATGATGACGCCCCCCATCTTCTCATCGTCGATGACGACGCGCGTATCCGCGATCTTCTGCAGCGCTTCCTCAGCGACAAGGGATACCGTATCACCGCTGCGGCGGACGCCGCCGAAGCACGCCGAAAGATGCAGGGCATCCAGTTCGATCTCCTGATCCTAGACGTGATGATGCCGGGCGAAAACGGCCTGTCGCTGACAAAGTCCCTTAACGAAAACAAGACTGTACCGGTTATTCTCCTCACGGCACGCTCGGAAGCGGATTCGAGGATTGCCGGTCTCGAGGCTGGCGCCGACGACTATCTCGCCAAACCCTTCGACCCGCGTGAACTCGTGCTGCGCATCAACAATATTCTCAGACGCAACACCTCGCCGGATACGCCGAAAATCGACCAGATCATTTTCGGGCCGTTCAACTTCTCCCTTCACAAGAAGGAGCTTCGACGCGGCGCGGAGATCATCCGGCTGACCGACCGCGAGTTGGACATCATGATGCTCTTTGCGCTGCGCGCCGGCGACACCATTCCAAGACATGAGTTGGTGGATGCCGATGCGGATGTCGGAGAGCGGACCATCGACGTGCAGATCAACCGCCTTCGGCGCAAGATCGAAGACGATCCGGCCAACCCGGTCTATTTACAAACGGTGCGTGGCATCGGCTACCGTCTCAGCGTGGATTGAACCACCCCTTTCTGGCACGTCCGGGTAAGAGCCGGATGGACAGGTGATCAATGGCAAGCCTCGACTTCATGAGTTTCGCCCGCAACAGCGCCCCGGCACGAGGGTGGCGCTTCTTCGTGCGATGGCTGCGGCACTGGTTGCCGACCGGGCTTTATACCCGCTCGCTGCTGATCATCATTCTGCCCATGGTTCTATTGCAGGCGGTCGTCGCAGCTGTCTTCATGGAAAGACACTGGCAGTTGGTAACGGAGCGTCTCTCTGCTGCCGTTACGCGCGATATTGCCGCGATCATCGAACTAATCGAGACGGATCCTGAAAAGGACGACTATCAGCGAGTCATCAATATTGCTCGCGAGAAGCTGGATCTCAGTGTCTATATCGAGCCGAAGACGGAACTGCCGCCTGCTCGGCCGCAACCGTTCTTTTCCATCCTCGATTCCATCCTGGCCGATCAGATCAAAGCCCAAATCGGCAGGCCCTTCTGGATCGATACCTATGGCAATGGATCCTTGGTCGAAATCCGTATCCAGTTGAACGATAAGACGCTACGCATCTTCACGCGCCGCAACCAGACCTATGCCTCCAACACCCACATCTTCCTCGTCTGGATGGTCGGCGCATCGCTCGTTCTGCTCGGCATCTCGATCCTCTTCCTACGCGGCCAGATTCGTCCGATCCTGGCGCTCGCAAAGGCTGCCGAGAGTTTCGGTCGAGGCCAGAAGATTACGGCCTACTCGCCCAAGGGCGCCGACGAAGTACGGCGCGCGGGGCTTGCCTTCATTCTCATGCGAGAGCGGATCGAGCGACAGATGGAGCAGCGCACCGCGATGCTGAACGGTGTGAGCCACGATCTGCGCACCATTCTCACCCGCTTCAAGCTTCAGCTCGCACTGGCAGGCGACAACCCCGATCTTGATGGCTTGGACAAGGATGTCGACGACATGCAGTCGATGCTGGAGGCCTATCTCGCCTTTGCTCGCGATGATGCGGAGGAGGATGTTGGCACACTGGAACTGGAGCCATTGCTGCAGAAACTGCAGAGCGATTTTCAAATGGTTGGCAAGACGATGACCTTCCAGCTGAACGGCGTCTCACAGCTCACCGCGCGTCCTAACGCCTTTTCGCGCCTCATCGGCAACCTTGCCGCTAACGCGCAGCGCTATGCGCAGACGCTGTCCATTGAGTTACGGCGCGCACCGCGATCGATTAGCCTCGTCTTCGATGATGATGGTCCGGGCATTCCGCCGGAATCGCGCGAAGATGTTTTCAAGCCCTTCTTCCGGCTGGATGAGGCACGCAACCTCAATGCCTCCGGCACCGGGCTTGGCCTTTCGATCGTGCGCGATATTGCCCGAAGCCATGGCGGCGACGTCATGCTGGATGACAGCCCATTGGGCGGCCTCCGGGTCATCGTAAAAATCCCGGCCTGACGGGTCGGGAAACAAGCTCACGTGCTGGCGGTAATCAGCACATCTTCTCGCCGTTCGGTACATTGCGCTCGACGGCGGCCAGGACAATATCGCCATTGGCATCGGCAAAACCGAGGGTGAGAACTTCCGAACGGAACGGCCCGATCTGGCGCGGCGGAAAGTTGACGACGGCAAGCACCTGCCGGCCGATCAGATTGTCCAGCGTATAGTGCACGGTAATCTGCGCCGAGGATTTCTTGATGCCGATTTCGGGTCCAAAATCGATCTTCAGCCTAAAAGCGGGCTTGCGCGCTTCGGGAAAAGCCTCCGTCTCGATGATAGTGCCGACACGAATATCGACCTTCTCGAAATCCGCATAGGTGATCTCAGCGCTCATCTGCCCTATCTCCGATCAGTTCGCCAGTTCTTCTGCCCGTGTCTTTGCCGCGGCAATCGCCTTGTCGAACAAGGGCTGCATGCCATCCTCGGCCATCAGCACGGAGAGTGCGGCTGCCGTCGTGCCGCCGGGAGACGTCACATTCTGGCGCAGTTTCGACGCGTCGTCGGGGGACTGATAAAGAAGTTCACCAGCCCCCGCGACGGTTTCTCGCGCGAGACGCATGGCGAGGTCCGCCTGCAGGCCAGCTTTGCGACCTGCCTCTGCCATGCATTCCACGAGATAGAAAACATAAGCGGGGCCACTGCCGGACACGGCAGTGACGGCATCGATATCACCTTCAGTCGCAACCCATTCTACCGGACCGCTGACTTTCAGAAGCTCTTCCACCAGCTGACGCTGGCTGGCCGAAACGCGCTCATTGGCATAAGCACCGGTCACGCCGCGCCCCACCATGGCGGGTGTGTTGGGCATGGCACGCACGGTCGCCGCCTCACCGAGATGGCTCTCGATAGACGACAGCGTCTTGCCCGCAGCAATCGAAACGATGACTGTCTCTTCCACGACAAGACCTTTCAGACCTGGCAGCACGGCATCCATCAATTGCGGTTTGACCGCCAAAAACAGAATGCTGGCCGTTACGCCATCCGGTGCGCTCTCGCAGTGGCGTGCACCCGCCTCCCCCAGTGTCGAGATCATGGCATCGGAAGGGCGTGGATCGATGACGATCACCGACGAACCGGAAACGCCCTTCTTCAGCCAGCCGGAAAGCATGGCGCCGCCCATATTGCCGGCACCAACGAGTACGATAGGGTTAGAACCAAGCGAAAGCATGCGTATCAGGCCTCGCCCACGGTTTCGAAGAGAGCCGCTTCCATCGCGGCCTTGGCTTCCATCCCGGACCAGACGACGAACTGGAAGGCCTGGAAATATTGCTCACAGGCTTCCAACGCGCTGGAAAGCAGAACTTCGACCTGCTGGTTCGTCGGCTCGGCACCGCCAGCCAGAAGCAGTGACTGACGGAAGATGATGACATCCTCCTGACGCCAAAGGTCGAAATGCCCCATCAGCGTCTGGCCGTTGACATGCGAGAGCAGCCGGATCACTTCATTGACGCGATGATCGGGCACGCGGATATCGAAGGCGCAGGCCAGATGCAGCGCTTCGAACTGCTCCATCCAGGAAAACGAGACGTGATAATCGGCCCAACGGCCTCCCACCGTCATGGCAATTTCGTCCTCACCCGAGCGCTCGAAAGACCAATCGTTGGCAGCCGCTACGAACTCGATCATATCGACCGGGTTGGAGAGACGTTCAACTTCGAATTCTATTAGGCTCATACGGCACCTTTTCAGCCGGAGATGAATGTTTTGTTTCGCACGCGAAAGCACAAAAACGCACACACAAATGCCGGTACATCAGTTTAGGACGATTGCCCGACGCTGCCAGATTAACGCAGTGAACCTGTCTGGAGCTTACCGAGTTCGTTTCGAATCATCATTTAAAATCAGTCTATAACGAGCGAGTCCCATCGCCACCCCCTGTCATTCCATTTTCCGGGGAGAACCGTGGATATCTCTTGGCGCGTCAGATCAGTTGAGAGTCATAACCGACTCTGCCGATTGCGTTTTTTGGATGTGTCCACAGAGGGGAAAAAAATGCTGATGAAATTGCTTGCTCTTTGGAGACGAATCCGCACTCGCGCAGGTTGGGGGCTCGCGGCGGGTAAAATGAAAAGGCCGCGCCCTTTTTGAGAGCGCGGCCTGTCTGACAGAAGTCCAAAATCGAAGATCGGATTTGGCTCAGGAAGCGTTTCCGGAAAGCTTTGCCTCCAGCGCTTCGATCCTGGCGCGCAGCGCGTCATTCTCGTCTCGCGCCTTGATGGCCATCTCACGCACGGCGTCGAACTCCTCTCGCTTCACCACATCGAGGCTGTTCAGCCAGCGATCGGCCTGCGCGTGGAAAGCCTGTTCTACCTCCTTGCGTACACCCTGCGCCGCACCTGCGGCATCGGTCATCAGCTTCGCGAATTCATCGAAAATGCGGTTGGTTCCGGTTGTGCTCATGGCGCGGTGTCCTCGTCTTCATCCGGAGAGACATGCTACTCTATCCGGTTCTGACATTTCAGGTAGGCACTCCCTTGCCGCGTTGCAAGCGAAAACGGGATGATGACGGGCAGTAACCTTACTTGTGACAGCCGTGAAAGCGCCAAAGAATCGCCTTGACCGCTCCCTTTTCACCCGCCATTTTCGCCCGGCGGGAAAGATCATGCTAATACTGCCTGCCGTGCGAAAACCGGCGTTTTCGACAACAACAGAGAATGGAATACGCGACTTGTTTTCACCGCTTGCCCCGCTTTCGATCATGCCGTTTCCCAACATCGATCCGATCGCCTTTTCCATCGGCCCGATCTCGATCCATTGGTATGGTATCGCCTATGTCGTCGGTATTCTTCTTGGCTGGTCCTACGCGCGCAAGCTCAGCATGACGGACCGCCTGTGGCCAGGTGACAAATCGCCCGTGACGCCGATCCATCTCGATGATTTCATCATCTGGGCAGCCGCGGGCATCGTGCTGGGTGGCCGCATCGGTTACGTACTCTTTTACGATCTTCCTGCCGTCATGGCGAACCCGGTGCGCGCCTTCGAGATCTGGAATGGCGGCATGTCCTTCCATGGCGGCCTCCTGGGTACGACGATCGCAATGATCCTCTTTGCCCGTCGCAACGCCATTCCCGTCTGGAGCATGTTCGACATCATCGCCGCCGTGGCACCCGTCGGCCTGTTCTTCGGCCGCATCGCCAACTTCATCAACGGCGAATTGTGGGGCCGGCTGACGGACGTTCCATGGGCGGTCGTCTTCCCGACCGGCGGACCTTTCGCCCGCCATCCAAGCCAGCTTTACGAAGCCGGGCTGGAAGGGATCGTGCTGCTGATTGTTCTCGCCGTATTGGTATGGGTCTTCAAGGCGCTGAAAACACCCGGCACGGTGACGGGCACCTTCGTTGCCGGATATGCCCTGTCGCGCATCTTCGTCGAATTCTTCCGCGAACCCGACGCACAGATCGGCTATCTGGCGGGGAACTGGTTGACCATGGGAATGGTTCTCTCAGCGCCCATGTTCGCGCTCGGCGTCTGGGCAATCCTGCGGGCACGCTTTGCCGCCCGCGCCCGCCAGAACGGATAAGTGACATGCCAACGCCCCTTGCACGTCGCATCAAGTCTCTTATTCGCCTCAACGGCCCCTTAAGCGTCACCGATTACTTCTCGCTCTGCCTCGCAGATCCCGAGCACGGATACTATAAGACACGCCAGCCCTTCGGTCGCACCGGCGATTTCGTCACGGCACCGGAAGTCAGCCAGCTCTTCGGTGAGATGCTAGGCGTCTTCATGGTCCATGCCTGGCAGCGCCACGGCCTGCCCGCCAATGTCAGGCTGGTGGAAATCGGACCCGGTCGCGGCACGATGATGACGGATATGTTGAGGGTGATTCAGCGCATTGCCGCCCCCCTCTACGACGCAATGAGCGTGCATCTCGTTGAAACGAGTCCGCTTCTGACCGAGACGCAGCAGAAGACGCTTGTCGCGCATGAGGGCAAGATCAGCTGGCACGAGAGCTTCAACGACGTGCCGCCAGGCTTCCTGCTGATTGCCGCCAACGAACTCTTCGATGCCATCCCTATCCGCCAGTTCGTGAAGACGCACCAAGGCTTCAGAGAAAGGGTCGTCAGCCTCGATGAGGATGACGAACTGATTTTCACCGCAGGCGTCGCTGGTCTTGATCCGGACCTCCTGCCCCCGCAGTCTGAGCGACAGGCGCTTGGCACGATCTTCGAATACTCTCCGGCCCGTGAAGCGGTCATGGCCGCACTTTGCGAGAGGCTTAAAGTCAACAGTGGCACCGCGCTCGTCATCGACTACGGCCACATGGTCTCCAGCTATGGCGATACCATGCAGGCGCTCAGAATGCATGAATATGATCCCGTCCTCGCCCATCCCGGCGAGGCCGATCTGACCAGCCATGTGGATTTCGAAAGCCTCGTGAAGACCGCGACTGCAAACGGCATCCATGTGAACGGCCTTCTGCACCAGGGCGATTTCCTCTACGGCCTTGGCCTCAAGGAACGCGGACAGGCTTTGGCAGCAACGGCGACGCCCGATCAGATGCTGACGATTGCCGAAGCCATTAACCGTCTCGCTGGCGAAGGTGCTGGTAAGATGGGTGAGCTTTTCAAGGTGCTTGCGATCTCTAGCCCTGCCCTTCATTTGCTGCCGTTTCGCGCGCTGGATTGAGCCCGCTGACGAGTGTACACCTGACGGACGCCTGAGAGGAGATTGACACGGGCAGTCTGCTTGGGCCAACATCGGGCCAATTCGAAGCAGAACAAATCTGCCGCACGGCATCTTTTTTGAGATGCGCCCATCGGAAACACTCGCTCAGAATCATCACTGAAAAAATCGGCGACACCGCAAAGGATTGAACACCCCATGCAGGACGACACGCTGCCGCTTCCCGTTCAGAGCACATTGCTTGAGGCGGCGTCCGAAAACGGCATACGCCATGGCTTCTTCACCCGCGAAGGCGGCGTTTCGAAAGGCATCTATCGCGGCTTGAATGTCGGCCTCGGCTCTGAAGACGAACGCCAATCGGTCGTGGAAAATCGCCGCCGCGTGGCGCAGTGGTTCGGTCTTTCGGCCGAAAAGCTCGCAACCGTCCACCAGATCCACTCCCCCAATGTCGTCGTGATCGACGAGACCTATGATGGGGGCAGACCGCAAGCGGACGCGATGGTGACGGCAACGCCCGGCATCGTCATAGGCGTGTTGAGTGCCGACTGCGGACCGATCCTTTTTGCCGACCGCAAAGCTGGCATCGTTGGCGCGGCCCATGCCGGCTGGAAGGGTGCGGTTCATGGCGTTCTGGAGAACACCATCGAAACCATGATCGCGCTTGGCGCACGCCGAGAGAACATCGTCGCAGCACTCGGCCCCTCCATCGCGCAGGAGAATTACGAGGTGGGACCGGAGCGCGTCGAAGATCTGAAAAAGCTGGATCCAACCTACGATCAATACTTCGCACCTTCGGAGAACGAAGGCCACGCCTATTTCGACCTGAAGCAACTGACGATGGACCGTCTGACCAAAGCGGGCATTCAGGCCGAAAATCTCAACCTCTGCACCTATCCGGATGACAAAAGATTCTTTTCCTTCCGCAGGACCACGCATCTGTCCGAACCGGATTATGGTCGACAGATCTCAGCAATAGCAATTTTGGAGACGTAAGATGGCTCTTCACTTCGAACCCGCCGAATTCGAGGCCCGTCGTGCCCGCCTGATCGAGAAGATGGCAGAGGAAAAGCTGGATGCCGTGCTGCTTTTCGCCCAGGAAAGCATGTACTGGCTGACCGGCTACGACACCTTCGGCTATTGCTTCTTCCAGACGCTGATCGTCAAGGCCGATGGCTCGGTTGCGCTGTTGACGCGTTCCGCCGACCTGCGCCAGGCCCGCCATACCTCCAATATCGAAAACATCGTCATCTGGGTGGATCGCCTCAATGCCGATCCGACGCTCGATCTCAAGAACCTGATGAGCGAAATGGACCTGCTCGGTTGCCGCGTCGGCATCGAGTTCGACACCCACGGCATGACAGGACGGGTGGCGCGCCTGCTGGATAATCAACTGGCAAGCTTCTGCCAGATCGTCGATGCTTCCTATCTCGTGAGCACACTTCGACTGGTGAAAAGCCCAGCCGAGATTGCCTACGCCAAGCGTGCCGGTGAGCTTGCCGATGATGCGCTCGATGCAGCCATCGCGCTCATCAAGCCGGGTGCAGATGAGGCCGACATTCTGGCTGCCATGCAGGGCGCGGTCTTTTCCGGAGGCGGCGATTACCCTGCCAACGAATTCATCATCGGCTCCGGCCCCGATGCGCTTCTGTGCCGCTACAAGGCCGGCCGCCGCAAGCTCGATGCCAAGGACCAGATCACGCTCGAATGGGCTGGCGCCAGCGCCCATTATCACGCGGCGATGATGCGCACCGTCGTCATCGGCGAACCGGAGTTCCGCCACAAGGAACTCTACAATGCCTGCGCCGAAAACATCCGCGCCATCGAAGAGGTTCTTCGCCCCGGCAACACCTTCGGCGACGTCTTCGATGTGCATGCCAAGATCATGGATGAGCGCGGCCTGACCCGCCACCGCCTCAACGCCTGCGGCTACTCGCTTGGCGCACGCTTCTCGCCGTCCTGGATGGAGCACCAGATGTTCTACGCCGGAAACACACAGGAAATCCTGCCCAACATGACCCTCTTCGTTCACATGATCATCATGGACAGCGATGCCGGCATCGCCATGACGCTCGGTCAGACCTATGTGACGACAGAAGGCGCGCCGCAATCGCTCTCACGCCACAGCCTCGACATGCTGACCGCCTGAAGACGGTTTGACTCGAAACCCAAACGGCACTTTAATCGCGCCCATTCTGGGGAGACGGAGCCGATGATGATGAGATACAGGGCATGAGCAGGCTGGGTGGGATCCTTGCAGTTCCCGGGCTCTTGATGGCTCTTTCTGCATGCAACACCAGTGATGCGCTCACACCGCAAGTCAATGTCGGGCATAACCAGACGGCATCGACTCCTGTCAATCAGGGCGATCTCGACCAGATGGCGGCAGCCGCTGATCGTTCCGGTTCCGGCGTTGCACCGCAAGTACCAGCCTACGCGCCGCAGAACACGCTGCAGGCGCAAGCCCAGGCGATGACCAGCGGCGTTCAATACGGTCAGCCGGTCAGCCGCCAGCCGCAGCAACCGCGAGCCGCTCAGCCGCAGCAGCAGACTGCAGCACTTGCTTCGTCGGGTGCCCCCAGTATCCGCTTCCTGCCGATTATCGGCGCGCCGGTCCAGGCCGTAACACCGCTCTCCAGACAACTTGGAGCGGAGGCCCGCGCCAAGGGGCTGACGATCCTGCCTTCCGCCGATACCTCCGCCACGAACATCCTGAAGGGCTATCTTTCGGCTTTTGAAGATGGCGGCAAGGTCACGGTCGTCTATGTCTGGGACATTCTCGATGCCAATGGCGCTCGGCTTCATCGCCTCCAGGGGCAGGAAGCCGTGGCGTCACGCGGGGGCGACCCGTGGTCGGCCGTCACCGATGGCGTGATGCAGAAGATCGCAGCCAAGACGCTGGACGATTACCAAGCATGGCGGCAGAGCGGGCGTGGATAAGTCAGTCGGTCGAAAGCACCTGCGCCGATCCAATCGATTGAAGAGACAGTTGAAAACAGTCGAGTCACAAAGTTTTCACGAAAATCATGGGTAACGGGGTTCCGGCTATTGCATTCACAGGCAACAGCGCTATTAAGGCGCCCATGGCAAAATGGCATGTCCGGCGCCCTTCTGGGCCGGGTATTCCTTCCCGTTGAACGACGCACTGGCCGCGGAACAGACTTAAAAATCCCGGGCTCAAGCGATGGCATGGAAAACAGGCGGCACCCATGAAGGTTTTCGCAGGCAATTCGAACCGGCATCTGGCCGAAGCGATCTGCAAGTATCTCAATGTTCCCCTGGGAAATGCCACAGTAAAACGGTTTGCGGACCAGGAAATCTTCGTAGAAATCGGTGAAAATGTACGCGGCGAGGATGTTTTCGTCGTCCAGTCCACATCCTTCCCGGCCAATGACCACCTGATGGAACTGCTGATCATGATCGACGCCATGCGTCGTTCCTCGGCAAAGCGCATCACTGCCGTTCTCCCCTATTTCGGCTACGCCCGCCAGGACCGTAAAGCCGGTCCAAGAACGCCGATCTCGGCCAAGCTCGTCGCCAATCTCATTACCGAAGCCGGTGCCGATCGCGTCCTGACGCTCGATCTTCACGCCGGTCAGATCCAGGGTTTCTTCGATATCCCGACGGACAACCTCTTCGCCGCACCGATCCTCGCCCGCGACGTGAAGGAACACTACGACACCAAGAACGTCATGGTTGTTTCCCCAGACGTGGGTGGCGTGGTGCGCGCCCGCTCGCTTGCCAAGCGTCTCGACTGTCTTCTCGCCATCGTCGACAAGCGCCGCGATCGTCCCGGCGAATCCGAGGTCATGAACGTCATCGGTGACGTGTCCGGCAAAGACTGTATCCTGATCGACGACATCGTCGATTCCGGCGGCACGCTCTGCAACGCCGCAGAAGCCCTGCTAAAGAACGGCGCGACCAGCGTCACCGCCTACATCACCCACGGCGTTCTCTCCGGCGGCGCCGTTGCTCGCGTGTCATCCTCCAAGCTGCGCGAACTCGTCATCACCGACAGCATCCAGCCGACCACCGGCGTCCAATCCGCGCACAACATCCGCGTGATCACCACCGCCACCCTGCTCGGCGAAGCGATCAACCGCACGGCGATGGAACAGTCGGTCTCGGGCCTCTTCGATTGATCTAGCTGTTCCTCTGCCTTCTATCTGCGACATTGGAAACGAGTAGGATTAAATCCTATCTTGTTGTAATCTCCGTGCGCGATAATGAAGGTGATGACTATGCGCACAACCCAGTCCCTCAGCATAACCCTACCCTTGGACATGGCGGAAATGGTCAAAGCCAAGGTTGCATCTGGTGAGTATGCGAGCGAAAGCGAAGTGATCCGCGACGGTTTGAGAACGCTCGCCGCGCGAGACGCGGCGGTGGACCGTTGGCTACGGGATGAGGCGGCTCAGGCGTACGATGCTCACAAAGCAGATCCCACACGCACGGTTACACTCGAGGAAGGCTTGGCAAACGTCCGATCCCGCATCGCCCAGCGCAAAGGTCGCGGTTGAGTGAAGCGTTATATGGTGCGCCTCACCCCCGAGGCGCAAAACGATCTCGTCAGCATTTATGACTATATCATTGAGGTATCAGGCTCATCCGTCGTCGCTGACAGATATCTTGATCGCATCGGTAACTTCTTGAGCGGTCTGTCCGTATTTCCGGAGCGGGGCACGCTCAGAGATGACGTCCGTGACGGACTGCGGATTATTGGCTTTGAGCGGAACGCCAGCATCGCCTTTATCGTCGAAGATGAGCGTGTCATCGTTCTCCGTATTCTTGGCAAAGGACAAGAATTTCGCGAATCCAACTAAGGTTGAAGCGGCCTTAGTCGAGGGCCACGTCTGAACGTCGCTGTGACAGCCTCATCTTTTCCTTCGCCGCCCATGCCTGTAGAAGAACTGCCGTCTTCAGACCTCTCCTTATCAACATAACCAGCCACCGCCCACCGTAGATTCGGGAATGCTCCAGAATGGCCGACACGTCCGAAACAACGGGCCGGAGGCCCAGCACGTGCCGATGCTCTCCAATTGCGAGAAGACGATAAAGAACAAGCGTCGTCAGGGCGGCAAAGAGGATCGACATCGTCGTATCGCTGAGGAAATGCCGTCCCGCTGCCATGCGCATGGCAGCCGTTGCGATAATCAGGAAGGCAGCGACCAAGGCGCAGACTATCTTTCCCCTACGCGTGAGTTGCGGCCAGAGCAAAACGCAGACCGGTAATACGACGCTGGCAATCAGGGCTGCCTCGCCGGATGAAAAGGAACAGTTCTTGAAGCACTGATTGCTGAGCTGAAACGCTGGCGTAAATGTCTGGGTGCCACCGAATTCGAGAACGCCATCCGGCCGCGCGCGACCGAGCCAGGTTTTCAAAATGCCATTGACCAGCAGCCCGGCGCAGGCCAGCGTGTTGCCCCAGATAAAGGCCCACACGCGCCAGCCGGTCTGTTGCGTGGTTCCGATCAGGACGTTGCCCAGGAAGATGAGGAATGTCACGACGGCGAAGGCCTCACCGCCGTGGCGCAGAACATCTCTCCAGAACATGAAGTCCGGGCTGCGACCCACCCAGTCTCCTGCCTGCCCGCTGAAGAACAGGGTGGAAATTCTCAGGTCCAGGAAGGGGAAAGCCGCAAAAACGATCACGGCGCACAGCGTTGCGATCGTCAGCCAGATGGTGAGCCGCATATGGACGATATCATGGTCCATGGTTCGCACCCTCAAGACAGGAGGCCGGAATTTTCCAGAGGCCGACGGTGGCGCGTCCCATGAAACCGGCGGCCGCCACCCATTGGGCTTCCGCCGGCTCATCCTTGACGCAGGCAGGGAGCGAGTCGGCACGCGATAGAAGAAGCGCGTTAGTCTCCTCCCCCGGCAGCAGCGGATAGAGCAGCGCATAGTGACTGGATGGAGGCTCGGCACCCTCGTTCCACGCGAGCGGCGCAATATGATGATCGTCTCTCAACTGATAGAACATTTCCGCCAGGAAGGACCGGTCGGAGGCGACCAGGACGTGAGCGTCCAGCCTTCTCGCATCCGCAATTGCTGTCGATACCAGAGCGGATCGGCCAAGATAGCGCTTCAACGCGAGCTCGCCATTGGGAAGACGCAACTCCGTACCGAAAATGGTGAGCAGCGGCAGGATAATGGCGACCACGGTATTGAGAATAAGCGACGCCCGCAGCCAGTGCGGCCGTTCCGCAAGCCATGGCGTCGCAAGCAGGAGGCCTGCTGCATAGGCGCCGACCGCCCAATTGGCGAAGGCACGCGAGACCAACGCCTGCACCGTCATCAACAGGAGAAGCGGAATGCTGAGCGCGCAGAGAGCGCGGACTGTCGGCGTTCTCATGTCCCGCAAGGCCATCAGCATGGCGATGAAGACGAAGGGTCCGACAACCCCGGCCTGCGCACCGAAAAAGCCGAGAGCCGAGCCGAAGTTCAGCCCCGCCGCATTCCAATGCGCAATGGACACGGTGTGACGAGCGGTGGCAAAATCATGCGTATAGTTCCACCACAGATTGGGCGCAACCACAGCCGTGGCAACGAGACCCGCCAGGAACGCATGCGACCAGTGGACCCGCCAGTTCCTGTCCAGCAATGCCGCCAGCGGCACGAAGGGAAACAGAAAGGCCATGGCGTATTTCGACAGAAAGCCCAGCCCGACCGCAAAGCCAAGCCCTGCCGCCAGTATCAAGCCGAGTGGTCCGCCGTCATCGCGCACCGCCGCAAGCTTGCGCCACAGGATCAGCGACACGACGATGAAAAACAGCATCGGCGTATCGGTGGAAATCAACAGGCTGGAAAGCGAGACGCCGGGCAGCGTGATGTAGATGATCGCCGCCAGCGCTCCGATCCGCGCATCATAGATCATCCGTCCGAGATAGAACATCGCAGCCGCTGTCATCGCATGCATGATGGGTGCCGCCAAACGGATGTCGAAAGTCCCCTCACCGCCCGTCATCCACGTGGTCAGGCGAATGACCCAGCCGATCAGCGGCGGCTTGGAATAGGCGCCGAACGCCATCTCCCGGCTCCAGAGCCAATATTGCGCTTCATCGACAAAGAGATCGGTATGGTTGAACGCAAGACAGACGATGCGGAACAAGGTTACGCCGAGGATAGAGAAGAGCGCAATCGACCACCATCGGGCGCTATCCGTCTCCAATGGATGGGTGTCCGCGGCACCTTGAAACTGTCCCGCGATCCCGCTCATGCCTGACACCGACTGGACGTGAAAATCACTTGTGAGAAATGGAAAAAGAAAAGGCGCATATCGATCCGCTCAAAAAGAACGACGACGATATGCGCCTGATTAATGACACCATTACGTCAATTCGGAAGGCTTCTACACAAACAAGTCAGCGCGCATCCCGAATTGCGACACCAGCGAAAAGACGGTGGTGTCGCTTTCAACCGGCATCAGAAGAAGCCGAGTTTGTTCGGGCTGTAGGAGACCAGCAGGTTCTTGGTCTGCTGGTAATGATCGAGCATCATCTTATGCGTCTCGCGACCGATCCCCGACTGCTTGTAACCACCGAAAGCAGCGCCTGCCGGATAAGCGTGGTAGCAATTGGTCCACACGCGACCGGCTTCGATGCCGCGACCTGCTCGGTAAGCGAGGTTCGTATCGCGGCTCCAGACACCCGCACCCAGGCCATAAACCGTGTCATTGGCGATTTCGATCGCTTCTTCCACCGTCTTGAAGGTTGTGACGGAAACAACAGGGCCGAAGATTTCCTCCTGGAAAACCCGCATCTTGTTGTTGCCTTCAAAGACCGTGGGCTGGATGTAGAAGCCGTCCTTCAGATTGCCGGAGAGAGATTTCTTGTCGCCGCCGGTCAGCACCTTGGCGCCTTCCTTCTTGCCGATTTCAAGGTAGCTCATGATCTTGTCGAACTGTTCCTGCGACGCCTGCGCACCGATCATGGTGGAAGCATTCAGCGGATCGTCCTGGCTGATCGCCTGCACCCGCTTCAGCGCCTTTTCCATGAAGCGGTCATAGATCGATTCATGCACCAGCGCGCGGGACGGGCACGTGCAGACTTCGCCCTGGTTCAGCGCGAACATGGCAAAGCCTTCGAGCGCCTTGTCGAGGAAGGCATCATCCTCATTCATCACATCGGCAAAGAAGACGTTTGGCGACTTGCCGCCGAGCTCCAGCGTGATGTTGGTGATGTTGTCCGCCGCATAGCGCATGATTTCCTTGCCGACCGAGGTCGAGCCGGTGAAGGCGATCTTGGCGATACGGTTGCTCTGCGCCAGTGGCTTACCGGCTTCGGTGCCGAGACCGTTGACGATATTAATGACGCCCGGCGGCAGAAGATCTTCGATCAGTTCCATGACGAGCAGGATCGAAGCGGGCGTCTGTTCGGCCGGCTTCAGAACCACGCAGTTGCCGGCGGCAAGTGCCGGCGCAAGCTTCCACGCTGCCATCAGGATCGGGAAGTTCCAGGGAATGATCTGGCCGACGACGCCGAGCGGCTCATGGAAATGATAGGCGACGGTGTCGTTGTCGATCTGCCCGATGGAGCCTTCCTGCGCGCGAATGCAGCCTGCGAAATAACGGAAGTGATCGACAGTCAGCGGAATATCGGCATTGGTGGTTTCGCGAAGCGGCTTGCCGTTATCCCAGGTTTCCGCCCGGGCGATGAGATCGAGATTGTCCTCGATACGCTGAGCGATCTTCAAAAGAATATTGGAGCGTTCGGTGACGCTGGTGCGGCCCCAGGCTGCGCGCGCCTTATGCGCCGCATCCAGTGCAGCCTCGATATCGTTGGCATCGGATCGCGGCACTTCGCAAATCTTCTGCCCGGTAACGGGGGAGATATTGTCCATGTAGCGGCCGGACTTCGGTTCCACCCATTTGCCACCGACATAGTTGCCGTATTTCAGTTTGAACGGAGTTTCACCCGCTTTATGCTGAACTTGGATGTTCATGTCTTTCATCCTCCCTGATGAACAACGATCGATGTTTGATCGCGTGGAGAGAGGTTGTGCCGATACTCGGGTAAATCAAAGAGGCATCGGGCCGTTCCGCACTGCACAGTGTTTCACATCTGCGACAACGGCCACGCCAATCGGAAGGACCACCTCACGCTCAGTGAACGGACAGCTTCTTCATCTTGCGGTGAAGCGTTGCGCGGCTGATCCCCAGCAATTCGGACGCCTGTGTCACATTGCCATTGGTTCGCGCCAGAACCCGCCTCAGAGCCGCGCGCTCAGCCTCCATCAGGTCGCTCCCCTTGTCATGGCGCTCTTCCTTGAGCGCATCCGATGCGGGGATGCCTTGCGCAATGCGCGCATCGTCGAGACGCAGTGCAAGTCTAGCCGCGCGGGTCGCACCAAGAATGATATCGTCCTGATCGACAGCCAGCAGCGACAGCATCGTTGATTGCGCAGACGGCACGATCAGGATGCGCGCGCCTGGAAAGGCACGGCGGAACAGGTTGCCCTCGATACGCTGTGCGGCATCGCGAACGGTCTGCGTCACCATGGAGAAAGTCAGCTCGTTGATGTCCTCCCGGCAGGTTGAAATGTCGAGCGCCCCCGTCACCTGGCCCCTGTGATCGCGGATCGGCGCCGTCGTGCAGGAGAGATTGATGTTGGAGCTGAAGAAATGCTGGTCGCGGTAGACCACCGCCGGGCGCTCATCGGCAAGTGCCGTGCCGATACCATTGGTGCCGACACTCGCCTCGCTCCACAGCGCGCCGGACCACAGCCCGGCCTTGCGAAAATCTTCATCGTCACCCGCAGCACCGCGCCGTTCCAAAGCCACGCCTTTGGCATCGGTCAACAGCAGGCAGCAACCGGCCCTGCCAACGGTTGAAAAGATGCGGTCGATTTCATCCGCGCTTTCCGCCAGAAGATCGGATGCCTCGTCGCGTGCCCTTCGGAATTCCGCCTCCGACAGAAAGATCGGCTTGCGGTTTTCCTCCGGCGCCAGATGATGCATCATCATGCAGCGGCGCCAGGAGGCGACGATCGGGGAACTTGCGGCAGCCGAGGAATGATTGGCGCTTTCATAGACATGATTGGCGTGTGCGGCGTCGTTCGACATAGGCTCCTCCCAAAGCTTCTGATATGGTGCGCCGGTTGCGCGATGCTTTCAACCATAAAATAGTCGTATGCGACGCCGCAGGCTCATTACGATTAGGCGGATTGCCCGTAATCGAACGGAAAGCCCACACGGCCTTGCGTTTGCGGACGCTTTATACTATAGCGCGCGCATCCGTGTAGACACCCTTGGAGGCAACACGGTCGGGTTGGCGCCTGCGCCGCTCCAGTTCTCGTCCGGCCAAGCCGGTTTGAACTCTCCATATAACCTCGAAAAGGAAATGCCATGAGCAAAGAAACTTATGAGCTCAAGGCCGAGGCGCGCGAACGAGTTGGTAAGGGGTCCTCTCGTGAACTTCGCCGCAACGGTTTGATTCCCGCTGTCATCTATGGTGACAAGCAGGCCCCGATTTCTATCGCGATTTCGACCAACGAAATCACCAAGCGCATCCACGGCGGCGGCTTCATGACGACGATCGCAACGATCGACGTTAACGGCCAGAAGTACAAGGTTCTGCCGAAGGACTACCAGCTGGACCCGGTTCGTGACTTCACGATGCACGTGGACTTCCTGCGCGTTTCGGCCAACTCGAGCGTCACTGTCGAAATTCCGGTTCACTTCGTCAATGAAGAGAAGTCCGAGATCAAGACCGGCGGCGTTCTGAACATCGTTCGCCACACGATCGAAGCCACCGTTCCTGCGGACCAGATTCCGGACGCGATCACGGTCGACCTCGAAGGTCTGAAGATCGGCGACAGCGTTCACATCTCGCAGATCAAGCTGCCGAAGAACGTTACCCCGACGATCACCGATCGCGACTTCACCGTTGCAACGATCGTTCCGCCGGTTGTGGACGTTGTTGAAGACGAAGCATCCGCTGCTGAAGAAGCAGACGACGCAAACAAGTCCGAATAAGACCTGTTCGTTTTTCTTGAAGAAGCTCCGTATCGAAAGATGCGGGGCTTTTTTTATTTGGCACGAACTCTCTCAAGAACGAGCCGTGCAGCTCTGCGGCTTTTGCGGCGAACAACGAGAGCGCCGTGCATCCTTTTCAGACGCATCAAGCACGCTCTCCCCTTGGAAGCGACCCATAGCGCTTTCCGAAAGTCGGTTCCAATCTTCGGAAAGCACGATGCTGTAGTCAAGAAATGATTAAGCATTCTCCGAAACGATAACTCAAAGCTTTGACTCTACAACCGCAACTGGAAAAGGCCGCCGCGGCGCTCAGGCCTTTACCGGATGAACAGGAGTTTGTGAGGATCAAGAGAGGGCAGATGACCCATTCGGTCGAGAGGCGATTTCTGGCGATCATATCCGGCGCATTGCTGGCCATCGTCGCACCGCTTTTTACGATTCTGCTGATCCTTGCCTATAATGCCGCGAGTTCCAGCCAGGCAGACCGGCTCGAAATTCTCATTGTCGCCAATGCCCAGGCTCTTGGGCGTCCCCTCTGGGATCTCGATGACGAGAGCATAAATCAGATTACCGGCACGCTCATCACCGACCCGGCGATCTACATGGTCCGGGTCACGGACAGCTTTGGACAGCTTGACGTTACCCAGACATCGAATGGTACCCGCGGCGACGACATGTCTTCTCTCAGCCGGGACATCTTTTACAAGAACCTCGACGGCGAGACCAAAGTCGGAACGATCAAGATCTTCTTCCATAATGTCGGCTTGTTCTCGTCACTGGACGGGATAGAGCTCTCCTTTCTATCGATCTTCATTCTGGCGATCTTGACGGTATTCGGCGCGGCCATCGTCGGCAACCGGATGATGATCATGCGCCCGCTTCTACGGCTGACGGCGGCCATCGAGGCGACCCGCAGATTGGGTTCTCGCCACCATGTCGACTGGCGCTCCCGCGACGAGATGGGAAGGCTGGCAGAGAGCTTCAACGAGATGCAGACGCAGCTCGAACGGGAAGAATACGAGATCAAGCGCGCGCATCGGCGCACGACCGAGATCTATAACCGCACGCCCGCCATGCTGTTTTCGCTCGACCCGGAAAATCGGGTCGCAGCGGTCAGTGATTATTGGGTCAAGGCGACAGGCTATAGCCGCGAGAATGCCCTTGGCTGCTTTTTTGAAGCGTTTCTCCATCCGGACGATCGGGAGAGTTTCCGGAAGCGGCATCAGAGCCGTCCGTCTGACCATCTCGATGAATCCTACGCGGCGGAATGCACCGTCCGCTTCATCTGCGCCTGTGGGCGTTCGATGGATGTGCTGATTGCCGAAAAGACGCTGCAGACCGGCATCGAGGATACCAGCGCAGATGTGCTGAGCGTGATGACGGATGTGACCGAACTTCGCCAGTCCGAACAGCGCAACGGCCTTCAGGCCATTTCCGACCATCTCACCGGGCTTTTGAACCGGCAGGGCTTCGAAGCCATGCTGGACCAGAAGATTCTCGATGCCGATGCGGCACAGTCGAAGCTCGCCTGCCTGTTTATCGATCTCGACCGCTTCAAGGGCATCAACGACAATTTCGGCCACGCGGCGGGCGATGCGGTTCTCAAACAATTCGTTGCCCGGCTGAGAGACGTTCTCAATCCGCAGGACGCGGCCTCGCGGCTTGGCGGAGACGAGTTTGCGCTACTGCTTGCGGGATCGGACGCTGAAGAGCGCTCCCTGAACCTTTGCGACAAGATCAGCGCGATGTTCAATGACCCCTTCATGGTCGATCGCCAAAGCATTCGTCTCAGCGCCAGCATCGGTCTTGCCATCTATCCGGAACATGCAGGCAGCGCGTCTGAATTGTTGCAGCATTCCGATCTTGCCATGTACACCAAGAAGCGCGCCGGAAAGAATGGCGCGCAGATTTTCGACGCCACGATCATGAACGAGGCGCGTCAGCGGGCCGAGATCGAGCAGGACATCGAGCAGGCAATTGACGAAAACTGGTTGGAGGCGCACTTCCAGCCTATCCTCAACATGCGGACGGGCACCACCTGCGGCTTCGAAGCCCTGATGCGGCTGAACCATCCGCGCAAGGGATTACTCCCGCCCGGCCCGATCATCCGCGTTGCCGAAGAGAATGGCACCATAAAGCGTCTCGGCAATCGCGTTCTTGAGCATTCCATCCAAAATCTTGCGGAAATCTCGAACGTTCCCGGTCTCGAAGACGCCTATGTTGCCGTCAACTTCTCTGCCCAGCAATTTGAGGCGGGGCTTCCCACCCGGATCGCCGGCCTGCTGCACCGCTACCGTATCGTTCCGCAGCGCCTCGTCGTGGAAATCACCGAAGCAGTGATGATGCATGACGATCCGCAGGTGCGCGCCGTGTTGAATGCAATCAGCCTGCTTGGATGCCGGATTGCGCTTGATGATTTCGGCACAGGCTATTCTTCGCTGAGCTACCTCAATCGCTTCCCCGTCGATATCGTCAAGATCGACCAGTCTTTCACGCGCTCCATCAGCAATGATGCGCCCGATATCAGCAAGAGAAGCCGCATGTTGGTCGAGGGTATCAGCGCGATCTCCCACAAGATGAACTGCCTCGTCATCGCCGAAGGCATAGAGACCGAAGAACAGAAGACAATGCTACAAGAAATGGGAGTTGATTGCGGCCAGGGCTATTTGTTTTCCAGACCACGCGCGATCCAGTCGCTGATTGAGGTCTATACGGCGCCGTCTGAGAACGGAGAGAGACCACAAGCTGTGCAGTAATAGGCTGCGGGAGGGGAAGCAGTGTTACGAGCAATTCTTGTATGGATCGGCCTGTCGGTTTGCATGCTGAGCGCAACCTCAGCCAGCGCCGAGAAGCTTTTTTTATCGAGCGAATATTATCCACCCTACAATCTTCGCGATGCCGATGGGCAGCCAAGCGGTGTCTATTGGGATCAGTTGAAGATCATACTGGAGCGTACCGATACGCAGTATGAAGCAGCGGTAATGCCCTGGGCGCGCGCCATCACATTGGCAGAAACGACGCCCATGCATTGCGTCTTCGCGGCCGCACGCACCCCCGAGCGCGAGCCGCGCTTCAAGTGGGTTTCTCCCATCCACACGGATCGCAATGTTCTGGTCGCGCGTCGGGGCCATGTCATGAACATCAAGACGCTGGAGGATGCCAAACAATACACGGTCGGAACGCAGCGTAACGACTATACCGAAGGCTTGCTCCGCTCGATGAACTTTCCGCGCATCGACATCAGCGCCGACTTTAACAACACGCTGTCAAAGCTTGCCGCAGGCCGCATCGACCTGATGCCCATGTCGGAAAGCGCGCTGAAAAACCTTGCCCAGAAAGACTTCGAAGAGGTTATCACCTTCAGTCGGCAGAGGCTTGGTCTTGCCTGCAACAAAAGCGTGCCGGACAGTTTGATCGAGAAAATGCAGAAGGTGCTGGACGATCTGATTGCCGATGGCACCCAGAGGCGCATCTACGAGAAATACGGTCTGGTCATCAGCGACTAAACGATTTGGTCTTCACAAAGAAGTTGACACCCGCCCCGTTTCGCGTTGGTGAAGTGTATCGATTTGAGTGAAACGGAATTTCGTCCATGATCATCATTGCTGGCCTCGGCAACCCAGGCAATCAATATGCCGGCAACCGCCACAATATCGGCTTCATGGCCGTCGATGCCCTGCAACGCCTGCCCTCCTTCACGCCGTGGTCGAGAAAATTCAAGGCGGAAATCTCCGAAGGGGAGATCGCTGGCGAGAAAATCCTGCTGATGAAGCCGCTCACCTTCATGAACCTGTCGGGCGAAGCCGTCGGCGAAGCGATGCGCTTCTACAAGCTGACGCCCGGCGACATCATCGCCATCCACGATGAACTGGATCTGCCCGCCGGCCGCGCCCGCATCAAGACCGGTGGCGGACATGGGGGCCATAATGGCCTGAAATCCCTCGACGCCCATTGCGGCAAGGAATATCGCCGCCTGCGCCTCGGCATCGGCCACCCGGGAGATAAGGACCGCGTGCACGGTCATGTGCTTGGCGATTTTGCCAAGGCCGACAAGACATGGCTTGATCCGCTGCTTGACGCGATCGCGGACAATGCCGCCATGCTGGTGAAGGGCGAAGACTCCCAGCTTATGAACAAGCTGGCACTTGCCACCGGCACAAAGACCGACGTTGAAAAAGCCGCCAAGGCAGCAAAGCCAGCAGCACAATCGCACATCCATCAGGCGCGAAACCACGCTCAGCCGAAAAAACTGCCGGAGACCGGCCCCATGGCCGAGATGCTGAAGAGGATGTTCGGCAAGAAGGACTGACGACAAAAGTCGTCACCGGCTTTAGCCTGATCAGACGACAGGCCACGCAGGATTGGGGATATGGCGCCTTGAAACACAGCGCGACCTCCCCATCTCTTTGCGCATGACCAATATCGGCCATTTGATTGTGATCTTCCCGAACAAGGCGCTCCATGGATAAGGAAGCGCCGCATCAAAGCATGGCGGCGGCACTCAAGCATCTGCCGCATGACCTTCCCGACCGCGTAACGCTCGATTGTCTGCTGGACCGGCTTGGCGACAAGGCAATTGCCTTCGTCCTGTTGGTCTTCGCCATTCCCGCGATCATTCCGACGCCTGGCATTCCGGCTGGCATGATCTTCGGAACGGCACTCGCAATCCTCTCGCTGCAGATGATGTTCCGCGCGCGTAGGTTGGTCCTGCCCGCTATTCTCGGCCGGCTTTCCGTCTCTCGATCGATCATCGAATTGACGGCAGACAAGGCCGCACCGCGACTGGAGAAACTGGAAGCGCTGCTGAAACCGCGCGGGCACGTGTTGGCGCGCTTCGCCGGACCGGCCTTTATCGGGATCGTGATTTTCCTGATGTCAGTGATCATTGCGCTTCCAATCCCGTTCGGCAACACGCTACCCGGCATTACAGTGCTGATCATCGCCTTGGCGCTGGCGCAACGCGATGACCTGGCACTTCTCGGCGGACTGGTTCTGGCCTTCGTCTCGGTGCTCTTCTCCGTCGGCATCGTCTATGGTGGCTGGGCACTGATATCCGCTTGGTTTGGGCTCAGTCCGCCTGCAGTCTAACCGCGAAAGGGCGGATTTCTCGCCCTTTGCTGCAACAAGGCTTGACCTTGCTCCGGCGTTTCCGCAAAAGGCTGGCAAACAGAAATTCAAAAGTTAAAGACAGGTTTAAGCCATGGGCTTCAAATGCGGTATCGTCGGCCTGCCGAATGTCGGCAAGTCTACCCTCTTCAACGCGCTGACGAAAACGGCAGCGGCACAGGCGGCAAACTATCCTTTCTGCACCATCGAGCCGAACACCGGTGAAGTCGCCGTGCCGGATGCCCGCATGCGCGTTTTGGCCGACATTGCCGGCTCCAAGGAAATCATCCCGACGCGTATCTCATTCGTCGATATCGCCGGTCTTGTCCGCGGCGCCTCGAAGGGCGAAGGCCTCGGCAACAAATTTCTGGCCAACATCCGCGAAGTGGACGCTGTCGTTCACGTGCTGCGCTGCTTTGAAGATGACGACATTACCCACGTCGAAGGCCGCATCAATCCGGTTGGCGATGCCGAGACCATCGAAACCGAGCTGATGCTCGCCGATCTGGAAAGCCTGGAGCGCCGCGTTGAGCAGACGCGCAAGCGTGCCATCTCGAAAGACAAGGATTCGCTCGCACAGCTTCCGGTCATGGAAGCGGTGATCAAGCTTCTCAACGAAGGCAAGCCCGCCCGCCTTCTGTTGAAGACGCTGGCAGCCGATGAGATCGAAGTCCTCAAGGGCCTCAACCTTCTAACCTCGCACCCGGTCCTTTACGTCTGCAACGTGGCGGAAGCCGATGCTGTCGATGGCAACGAACACACCAAGGCCGTTGCCGAAATGGCAAAGGCGCAAGGTGCCGAATGCGTCATCATTTCCGCCGCGATCGAATCCGAAGTCGCACAGTTGCCGGAAGAGGAATCCAAGGAGTTTCTGTCGGCGCTTGGTCTCGAAGAGGCCGGCCTCGACCGTCTGATCCGCGCCGGTTACCACCTCCTCGATCTCATCACCTACTTCACCGTGGGCCCGAAGGAATGCCGCGCCTGGACCATCGTCCGCGGCACCAAGGCCCCGCAGGCAGCCGGCGTCATCCACACCGATTTCGAGCGCGGCTTCATCCGCGCTTTCACCATCGGCTATGACGATTACGTCGCCTACAAGGGCGAAGTCGGCGCCAAGGAAGCTGGCAAGGGCCGCGATGAAGGCAAGGAATATGTGGTCCAGGACGGCGACGTCATCCACTTCCGCTTCAATACCTGATCGAATACAAGGCTGCGGGTGGCTAACGCCCGCGGCACGTGGACGGCGACGAAGCTGCGTTGCCGTCCCTAATCCCAGGATAGCCTTGGACTTTTGACGACAGGGAACATTCAAACGTCTAGTCGCATCCTAGTCTTAGAGGCGTTGCTGTTGCCCGTTGCTGAGAGCAACTCATCCCCCATTTTCATCAACCCGTGACCGTTCTGACCTTTACGTAAAGGGAATATTTGCGTTAGCTTACGTCAGAGTCCATTTGGAGGCTCGGCGCAGAGGACGCGAAAAGTATCGACCGATCAACCCGTCCGACTGTCCAAACAGGCTCAGAGCATCACGGGACGGAGGAGTAAGCTCGTGAAATATAGTTTCGAAGATTTTGCGCCCGGGCGCAGCTTTCCACTTGGACCCAAGACGGTGACGGCGGAAGAAATCATCGAATTCGCCCTGGAATTCGATCCACAGCCCATGCATCTTTCAGAAGAAGCCGGCAAGGCCAGCATCCTGGGTGGTCTTGCCGCATCCGGCTGGCACACCTGCGGCATGCTGATGCGCATGACGGTGGATAGCTATATCAGCAAGTCTGATCCACAAGCGGGACTGGGCGTCGACTTCGTCGAATGGAAGAAGCCCGTTTTAGCAGGCGACACGCTGAGCGGTATATCCAAGGTCATGGATCGTCGCGTGTCGAAATCCCGACCAGACCGAGGCGTCGTCAAGCTGCGTCATGAATTGCAAAATCAGCACGGCGAGACGGTCTGCATCGTTGAATTGAACGCCATGGTGGCAACATCGGCGGAGGCGACGCCATGACGTTCATCGAGCTCTACCCTGCCGGCCAAAGACTTGAACTTGGGACCATCCACTTCTCGGCGGAATCGATCATCCGCTATGCCGAAAAATTCGATCCGCAGCCGTTTCACCTGAGTGAAGAAGGCGCCAGGAACTCCGTCTTCGAAGGTCTCTGCGCATCCGGCTGGCAGACAAGCGCATCCTGGATGAAGTGCTTCCTGAACTACTGGACGAAGGAAGTGAAACGATTGACAAGCGAAGGCATCGAGCCACCAAAGCTCGGTCCCTCCCCCGGGCTTTCTGAACTCAGGTGGCTGCATCCGGTCTATGCCGGAGACGACGTCACCTATTTCACCACGCTCCTCAACGCTCGCCCGCTGGCCTCGCGCCCCGGCCTGCTGATGAACACGACACTGAACGAAGGCGTCAACCAGCGTGGTGAACTCGTGGTGACGTTTGAAAGCAAGGTCTTGGAGTTTCAGTAGACGTCAGACCGCGTCGCGCAAAGCGGCAGCTCTTGCGCGACAGACTTTTGCACAATGACGGCAATCTCCCGCCCGATCCCCAAAGATCAGTGCCCGGAGAACTCCACAAGCGTCCGCACCTCGACGCCAAGGTCTTCCAGCTTCTTGCGACCGCCGAGATCGGGAAGGTCGATGACGAAGCAGGCTGAGACGATCTCGGCGCCCATTTGCCGCAAGAGCTTCACGGCACCTTCAGCCGTTCCGCCTGTCGCAATCAAGTCATCCACCAGAATGACTTTCTCACCCGGCTGCACGGCATCGACGTGCATCTCCATCTCGTCGACGCCGTATTCGAGGCTGTAAGCCACGCGTACAGTGGTGTGCGGCAGCTTGCCCTTCTTGCGGATCGGCACGAAGCCGGTGGAAAGCTGATGCGCCATGGCGCCGCCCAGAATGAAGCCGCGCGCCTCGATGCCAGCGATCTTGTCGACCTTGGTGCCTACATAGGGATTGACGAGTTCATCCACCGCGCGGCGGAAGGCGCGTGGATTGCCAAGGAGCGTGGTGATGTCGCGAAAGATGATGCCGGGCTTCGGATAATCGTTGATGGAGCGAATGGCGGCAGCAAGTTCCGAGGCAATAGCAGTCATGATTTGTCCAGTTGATGTGACAGATTGGAAGGTTGCCGCACCTTATCAAGTTGATGTCGGCGAACCAACGAAAAAGGCACGGCCCTTATTCGCCGGTCGTCATGCTCGGCATTTTGGCCCATACCGGACAGACATCTTCGAAGGAATGGGCGTGAGGCCGTAACGCCTCATCCTCACGATCGTCAAAACTTGCCCAGACAAGCGCAACGACAGGCTCATCGTCGATTGCGCCAAGCGTGCTGCCGCAAGCGGCGCAGAAGGCGCGGCTGGAATAATCTGAGGAACGATAGGTCGACGGTGCACCGCCGCGGCCTGTCCAGAGAACATCATCCGCGTTGAACTCCACGAAGGTGAGGCTGGTCGCACCTGAGTGCCGCTGGCAGATCTCGCAGGAGCACGTGTGAGCATTGCGCGGCACGGCCTTGGTTTCAAAGCGAACAGAGCCACAAAAACAGCCTCCGGTCCGGATTTTCGTCATCGAGCCGCTCCTACAGGTCACGAAAAAGCCCCGCGAGTGACCGCGGGGCTCTTAAGCAGATTATGCGAAAGCTATCAGTGCTCTTTCCGCGAATAAACCGACTTCTTCGTGAGGTAGATCAGTGCCGTGAAGATGAACAGAAATATCATCACCATGAAGCCGGTGCGCTTGCGCGCTTCCAGATGCGGCTCTGCGGCCCACATCAGGAATGCCGAGATATCTCTGGAATATTGCTCCAGGGTCTGCGGCGTGCCGTCATCATAGGTCACCTGATCGTTGCTGATGGGCGGAGCCATCTTCAACGATGTAGCGCTGCCGAAATAGGGATTGAAGTGGGTGCCTTCCGGGACCTTGTAATCCGAACCATCCGGGTTCTTGATGCCGGCTGGCGGCTCCTGATATCCCGTCAGCAGCGCGTGGATGTAATCCGGGCCGCCTTCCTGATAACCGCCGACGATCGGGATCATGTCGATGATGAACTGCGGGAAACCGCGTTCCACACCGCGCGCCTTGGCGAGCAGTGACATGTCCGGAGGGGCAGCGCCGCCGTTGGAGGCAGCAGCTGCTTCCTTGTTCGGGTAAGGCGACGGGAAGTGGTCGGATGGCACAGCCTTGCGGGTGAACATCTCACCATCGGCATTCGGACCGTCCTGCACTTCGTATTCCGCAGCGAAAGCTTTCACCTGGTCTTCCGAGTAGCCCAGGCCTTCCAGCGTGCGGAAGGCAACCAGGTTCATCGAATGACAGGCGGAACAGACTTCCTTGTAGATCTTCAGGCCGCGTTGCAGCTGACCCTTGTCATATTTGCCGAAGGGACCGGCGAAGGACCACTTTTCCTCATGCGGCTTCAGGATGGGGAAGTGCCCGCCTGCAATCGCATGGGTGGTCTTGGACGCCAGATCATCGTGGCCTTCTTCTGCCGAGGCGGTGGTAAACCCGCCGAGGACGGCCATGAGCGCGATGCCGGTTACAAGCTTCTTCATTGTCATCACTCTCTCCCGCACTCAGATCTTCACGCCGGCAGGGCGCGTCTGTTGTCGCCTTGGCGTTCTTTTCGAGAACGGCCTCGGTGATCGAATTCGGGATCCGCCGTGGCGTTTCGAACAGGCCAAGAAGAGGCATGATGGCGAGGAAGAAGCCGAAGTAGTAGAGCGTGCCCAACTGCGACATCGTCACGTAAAGGCCTTCCGCCGGGCGAGAGCCGAGCCAGCCGAGCATGATGGCATTGGCAACGAAAATCCAGAAGAACAGCTTGTACCAGGGACGATAGACCGCGGAGCGAACTTTGGACGTATCGAGCCAAGGCAGGAAGAACAGCACGACGATCGCACCGAACATCACCAGAACGCCGCCGAGCTTGGAATCGATCGGGCCGACATTGAAGGTGATGGCGCGCAGCATGGCGTAGAACGGCAGGAAGTACCATTCCGGCACGATGTGAGCCGGGGTCTTCAGCGAGTCCGCCATGATGTAGTTGTCGGGATGGCCGAGGAAATTCGGCATGTAGAAGACGAACCAGGCATAGGCGATCAGGAACACAGAAACACCAAGTGCATCCTTCAACGTCGCGTAGGGCGTGAACGGAACCGTGTCCGTCTTGCTCTTGACCTCGACGCCTGTCGGGTTGGTCTGGCCCGTCACATGCAGCGCCCAGATATGCAGGATCACGACACCGGCAATCATGAAGGGCAGCAGGTAGTGCAGCGCAAAGAAGCGGTTCAGCGTCGGCTGATCAACGGCGAAGCCGCCGAGCAGGAACTGCTGGATCCACTCACCCACCAGCGGGAAAGCGGTGAAGAAGCCGGTGATAACGGTCGCACCCCAGAAGGACATCTGGCCCCAGGGCAGAACATACCCCATGAAGCCGGTCGCCATCATCAGAAGGAAGATGACACAGCCGAGAATCCAGAGGATTTCACGAGGAGCCTTGTAAGAACCATAATAGAGACCGCGGGCGATATGCAGATAGACCGCGATGAAGAAGAAAGACGCGCCATTGGCATGCATATAGCGCAGCAGCCAGCCATGGTTGACGTCGCGCATGATCTTCTCGACGGAGGTGAAGGCAACCGTCGTTTCAGCGGCATAATGCATGGCAAGCACCACGCCCGTCAGGATCTGCACGATCAGCATGACGGAGAGCATGGCGCCGAAGGTGTAAGCGTAGTTCAGATTGCGCGGAACCGGATAGGCCACGAAGCTGTCATAGATCATACGCGGCAGCGGAAGGCGGGAGTCGACCCATCTCTCGATACCGGTCGATGGCTGGTAACTGGAATGACCACTCATTTCATCTGTCCCCTTATCCGATTCTGATCACGCTATCGGATGTGAATGCGAAGGTCGGAATATGCAGGTTCTCCGGCGCCGGACCTTTGCGAATGCGGCCCGCCGTATCGTAGTGCGAGCCATGGCAGGGACAGAACCATCCGCCGAAATCGCCCGCCTGACCGAGCGGAACGCAGCCGAGATGGGTACAGGAGCCGATCATGACGATCCAGTTTTCCTTGCCCTGACCGGCGGAGCGATCGATGTCGGTGGCTTGTGCGTCGGGCGCAAGGTTGGCGTTGCGGGCAACGGGATCCTTCAGCTGAGCCAGTTCGACGGCATTGGCTTCCTGAATTTCCTTCTCGGTGCGGTTGCGAATGAAGATCGGCTTTCCGCGCCATTTGACGGTCAGCGACATGCCGGGCTCGACACTGGCAACGTTAACTTCGATGGAAGCAAGTGCGAGCGTGGATGCATCGGGGCGCATCTGATCGATGAAAGGCCATGCAACAGCGGCAGCACCAACAGCACCCGCCATCCCCGTCACAAGGTAAAGAAAATCGCGACGCGTGGGTTCACCCGACGTGTCATGGTCATTTACGTGCTCGCTCACCGCTACACCATCCTCTGCGCTAATTTCGTTGAAAATCGCATGAGTCCTCCCGCTCCGATTTGATCCAAGACAAACTCCATCCCCAGTGTCTTGGTCATGCTTGCGCGAAGACAAAATCGCGCTTGATATCTGTGATCGCAAAATATGCCCGACTTTGGCAAGAGGAAAGCACACAAAGCTGCCGTAATTTCGCCTCGAGAGGTATCTTTTTCATCCGTTTCCCCCTCCCGGCTGGCCATCGTGCAACATTGTGTGAAAGCATGGCCCGTGGTAAGCGACATCCGGGAGCGCGAGAAGACGGGAATTTACGCGTGAAAGCACGGCTCAGCTGCATCGCCTCGATGGCGATCGTCGCAGCTCTTTTTTCGATAAGCTTCAGATATATAAAAGATTTTTGGCTTCTGGCCTTTGTCAACAGCTTCCAGCTGCACATTGCGGTAGTGGCGGCCATCGCCTGCATCATTTGTTTCTGTCTCCTCCGCTCGCGCCTCTTCATCGCGCTTCTTGCATGGTCGCTCGTACTCTGCGCGCATGCCGTCTCTATGCAATATGATTTCGCAACCGACGGGCAGTATCCAGCCGGGGCCAAACCCTTCCGACTGATGTCGTTCAATGTGCTGCGAGAAAATCGGAAGAGCGCCGAATCAATCGCCGACGCCGTTCTGGCATCTGAGGCAGACGCCGTTTACATCATGGAGGCTGGCGCTGTTCGCAGCGTGCTTGCGCGTCTACAGCAGACCTATCCCTACCGCCTCGGCTGCGGTGTCGGCACACCGTCCTGCGATCTCTTGATGCTGTCCAAGCGACCCTTGCGCGACGCCAGGATCGGCACGCTGAGCTTTGTCAGTCAAGAGCGCGCAGGTTTCGCGCAGATAGACCTGGATGGCGTCACGCTCAATCTCGCGCAGGTTCATCTGACAAAGCCCTATTTCGACGAGTACCACGCTGAGGAACTGTCAGGCCTGTCGCGTGAACTGATAAACCTGAAGGGTCCTGTCATTCTGGCGGGAGATTTCAACTCCGCTAGCGTGGTCCCGGATATGCGTCGCTTCATGGAGAACGCGCGGTTGAAAAAAGGCAGCTGGGAACCCGCAACATGGCCGATCAAAGCCGGGCGGTTCGGCATCGCCATCGACCATGTGTTCGCCCGCAAGCCCGCGACCCTTATCAGCGTCCAGCGCTTGCCCAACAATTTGGGCTCGAACCATTACGGCCTCATTGCGGATTTCATGATCGCTGCGGAATAAGTCCTGCAACAACGAAAACAGTGGCTTGCCACGCCTTTTCGCTCAGTCGAGTGGAAGCGCCTCAACGTCTTCCGCATCCAGGAAGCCGCCGGACTGGCGCGCCCAGAGCTCGGCATAAAGGCCGCCGCTCGCCACCAGTTCACTATGCGTCCCCTGCTCGACGATCCGCCCGGCATCCATGACCACCAGCCTGTCGAGCGCGGCGATCGTTGACAGTCGGTGCGCGATCGCCAGCACCGTCTTGCCCCTCATCAGTTCGTCAAGATTGCTTTGGATTGCTGCTTCCACTTCGGAGTCGAGCGCTGACGTCGCCTCATCCAGAATAAGAATGGGAGCGTCCTTCAGCATCACGCGGGCAATCGCGATGCGCTGGCGCTGACCGCCGGAAAGCTTCACGCCACGCTCGCCGACATGGGCATCGAAGCCCTTTCGACCGCGCTGATCTTCCAGGCGGGCGATGAATTCATCCGCCTGCGCCCGCCGCGCGGCTTCAAGCAACTCCTCTTCGCTCGCCTCCGTCCGGCCGAACATGATGTTGTCGCGAATAGAGCGGTGCAGAAGCGAGGTGTCCTGCGTCACCATGCCGATATGGGCGCGCAACGACTCTTGCGTCACATGCGCAATATCCTGTCCGTCGATCAGGATGCGCCCCTGCTCAACGTCATAGAAACGCAAAAGCAGATTGACGAGTGTCGACTTGCCGGCACCGGAACGGCCGACGATCCCGACCTTTTCGCCAGGCGCGATGGTGAGGTTGAGGTGATCGATCACACCTTTGCCGCGCCCGTAGTGGAAGCTGACATCATCGAACTGAATGCTCGGCGTCGTCACCTTGAGCGGCGTTGCATCGGCTGCATCGACCAGGCCGATCGGCTGCGAGATCAGTTCGGCAGCATTCTGCACGGTGCCGAAATTGCGCATGATGCCGTTGAACTGCGTCATCAGCCGCCCGAGCAGGAAGTTGAGCCGCAGCACCAGCGCAAGTGTGAAGGCAACGGCACCCGAGCTGATCCTGCCCGAAAGCCAGAGATCGATGCAAAGTGCGGCCATCGACGTGATCATGATACCGGATAGCAGCGCCATCGACGCCCTCACGCCGGTGATGAAGCGGGTGAAGGTCATGGTGGTGCGCTGGAAGGTGTCGAAGCCCTGCCGCATATAGCGGTCATTGGCATCATCACGGCCAAAGAGGCGCAGTGTCTGGATATTGCTGTAGGCATCCACCATGCGCCCGTTCAGCATGGAGGCGGCTTCGGCGGTCTCTCTCGAATGGAAACGAATGCGCGGCACGAAGTAGCGCGCCAGCATGGAGAAGATGCCGACCCAGAGCACGACCACCAACCCGAGCCGCCAGTCCAGCCCGCCGATCAGGAAAAGCATCGATACGGAATAGATACCGACGAACCAGACGCTTTCCATCAGCGAGGTGACGAGATCGCCCGCCGCCTGCCCGCCAGACCAGACCTTGGTGACGATACGGCCGGAAAAATCGTTCTGGAAAAAGCTCAGCGATTGCCGCGCCACATGCATGTAGGACTGCCAGCGCACAAGATTGTAAAAGCCAGGCGTTATGATCTGCTGATCGACCAGTGCCGTCAGCATGGTGACGACGAAGCGCACGACAGCGATCAGGAACAGCATGCCGATCAGTTCATAGCCGTGGCTCGCCAGGAGCCCCGACCAGCCATCGCCCGGCTTCACGGTTGAGAGGATATCGACCAGCCGCCCGACGAACCAGAAGAGTGCCGCTTCGATCGCCGCCGTCAATCCACCGAGCACCAGCATGGCGAAGAACGGCGCTTTGGCCTGCCGGAGATAGTACCAGATGAAACGAAATGTGCTTTCCGGCGGCCTCAGATCGTCCTTGCGGGCGAAGGGCTCGATCCAGTTTTCGAAATAGTGGAAAACACGAGTGATGATCATATTGATTGTATAGGCGGATTCTTGAAACGGGCAAAGAAGAGGGCAGATTATATTTCGGTAATGCGGCCCGAAAACATCAATGCGTTACGGGGCCAAAGGACGGACGACTCTCTAATGAAAAAACGCGGGAGATGTTCCCGCCTTCACGATCGATCGTCGCGCAATGGCGTTACAACTCGGTCCAACTGTCCTGCGCAAGCGCCACTGCCGCCGAGCCCTTTCTCGAGCAAGCGATGGCAAGCCGCCGACCGAGCGCGCGGGCGGTCGATTGCGGCGCCAGCTGGTAAGCGGTGACTGGAAATGCCGTTTCATTCTCATGCTGAACAAGCGCATGACGCATGAAAATTGGACGAAAAAATCAGGCCCGCGCATAACAATGCGCGGGCCTTACATTCAGATATGCTGACGACACGAGCCTCGATTTATACAGGTTCCCTATTCGCCTGCTTCTTGCATCTCCGGCTCCTCATCGGCAATGAAGCCGCCGGACTGGCGCTGCCATAGATCGGCATAGATGCCACCATGGGCCACGAGTTCGGAATGCGTTCCAGCCTCAACGATCTTGCCCTTGTCGAGAATGATCAGACGATCCATCTCGGTCAGAGTCGAGAGCCGGTGCGCAATCGCAATCACCGTCTTGCCTTCCATCAGCGCGAACAGGTTCTCCTGGATGGCCTGTTCGACTTCTGAGTCCAGCGCCGAGGTTGCCTCATCGAGAATGAGGATCGGCGCATTCTTGAGGAACACACGCGCAATCGCGATACGTTGACGCTGACCACCGGAGAGCTTGACGCCGCGCTCGCCAACCTGCGCATCGAGTCCCTGGCGGCCATGCATGTCCACCAGCGTTTCGATGAAGTCCCAGGCATTGGCGCGCTTGGCCGCAGCGATGATCTCCTCATCGCTTGCACCTGGATGACCATAGGCGATGTTGTCGCGAATGGAGCGGTGCAAAAGCGAGGTGTCCTGCGTCACCACGCCGATCAGGCTGCGAAGACTATCCTGCGACACCTCCGATATGTCCTGCCCGTCGATAGTGATCCTGCCGCCCTCCAGATCGTAGAAGCGCAACAGAAGGTTCATTAGCGTCGTCTTGCCGGCACCGGAGCGCCCGACGAGACCGACCTTCTCACCCGCCTTGATATCCAGCGTCAGCCCATCGATGACACCCTTGTTCTTTCCATAATGGAAACGAATATCATCGAACCGGATTGCACCCTTATGCGCGGTCAGCGTCGGTGCGTTTGCAGCATCGACGATATCGTGCGGCTTGGTCATCATCGACATGCCGTCATAGACGGTACCGATGTTCTCAAACAGGGCGGTGACTTCCCACATGATCCATTGCGACATGCCATTGACGCGCATGGCAAGGCTGATGGCAATCGCGACCGAACCGGCCGTGACCGAGCCCTGCATCCAGAAATATAGACCGAGACCGGCGGTCGAGAACATGACGACCGCATTGTTGATGTCGATCAGTATGTTGAAGCCGGAAATCTTGCGCATCTGGCGGTGAACGGTTCCGAGAAACACATTCATGCCTTCGCGCGCATAGATCTCCTCGCGTCCCGCATGCGAGAACAGCTTGATCGTCGAGATATTGGTGTAGCTGTCGACGATACGGCCGGTCATCATCGAGCGCGCGTCCGCCTGCTCCTGCGCCAACCGGCCGAGTTTCGGCACGAAATAGGTTAGGATGCACAGGTAGATACCGAGCCATACGAGCAACGGGATCACCAGCCGCCAGTCGGCAGCCGCCACCATGAACAGCATCGAAATGACGAAGCTGATCGCGTAGACGAAAACGTCGATGATCTTCAACGCCACTTCGCGGATCGCGAGCGCCGTCTGCATCACCTTGGTCGAAACTCGGCCTGCGAACTCGTTGGCGAAGAAGGTCATGGAGTGGCGCAGCAGATAGCGATGCATCCGCCAGCGCGCGATCATGCCGAAATTGCCCGCCAGCGTCTGGTGCATGGTCATGGTATGGATCGCGCCCATCAATGGCAACGCGATCAGAACGAGCGCACCCATGCCGACGAGATGCCATCCCTCATCCGCAAAGAAGGTCTCGCGGTTTGCGGTGGAGAGCCAATCGACGATGCTTCCGAGAAATTTGTAGAGCATCGCTTCGGCAATCGCGATGCCCATGGACATCAGGCCAAGCAGAAGAAGCCACGGCCATGCCGGCTTCACGTAATGCCAAATGAAGGCGATCAGCGTCTTTGGCGGTGTCGACGGCGTAGACGAAGGAAATGGATCGAGTCGTTTTTCAAACCAGCCAAACATGAGGCTAAGCTCCGAATAGAATACCCCGAGAGAGCACGCGCAATGGACGTAAAGCGCCACCGCCACAACGGGAAAACACATGGAACGTGGCCGTAACAGCCACATGACGAAATTTTAAATCGGAAAAATGCGGGAGACCCGCAGGGACACACCTAGGCCTGAAGCGGCACCACAAAGGCCGGGAGGTGATATCGATTGTACTGATGCATCTGAACCTCCTATGGCTGGTGTTGAAGATGACGCCTTGTAGCTCAAAATATAAGCATTGACCAGAGGTAAACGACCGCAAATCCAAGATTGTGTCGCGCAAGCATCAGGTTGTGGCGTTGAAGTGACAGGAGAATACCCCGCGACTATTCACCAAAGGTTGGTCGTGCTAACCGCCTGAACCTCATCGAGAAGAGGAAAGCCATCATGTCGAACATCAGGATCGCCCTTTATCAGCCGGATATTCCAGGCAATACCGGCACGATCCTGCGGCTTGCGGCCTGTCTCGGCGTCAGCGTCGACATCATCGAACCGGCGGGCTTCGATATTTCCGATCGCAACCTGAAGCGCGCCGGCATGGACTACATTGCCGCGGCCGCGCTCACTCGCCACGTCAACTGGGACCGGTTCGAAGCGTGGCGCGCCACCACCGGACGGCGCCTGGTGCTGGCCTCGACCAAGGCCGCCCTGCCCTACACGAAGATCGCGTATCGCCCTGACGATATCCTGCTCTTCGGTCGCGAAAGCGCAGGCGTGCCAGATCACGTGCATGACAAGGCGGATGAGCGCGTTCTCATTCCCATGGTGGAAGGCCAGCGCTCGATCAATGTAGCCATGTCCGCCGCGATGATCACCGGCGAAGTTCTTCGTCAAACATTTTGGCCATAAACTTTGGGGCAATCTGAAAAGATTGTTTCAGAAAGTTCTGTACCGCAGAACTTTTCGCCCCTATATTTGTTAGCCAACGAAAGATTTCCCGCCCGATGTCTTCTTGCTCCGCATGAACGCATGCAGAGGAGAACCTCGCGCAAGGCTATTCTTTGATAATGACCGAAAGACGTAAAGGAGTGGCCGCTCATGGAATCCACCATCGTTATCGTCAATCTGCTTGGAGCGGTTGCGCTGCTTCTGTTCGGTCTGACGCAGGTCAAGGATGGCGTCACGCGTGCCTTTGGCGTCAAGCTCAGAACCATCCTCGCCACCAGCACCCGCAACGGCCCCCGCTCCTTCGTCTCCGGCTTTTTCGCAACCATTGCGCTGCAGAGTTCCACCGCCACGGCGTTGACTGTCGCCTCCTTTGCCGAGCGTGATCTGATCCGCCCGCGCATGGCGCAGATCGTTCTCCTCGGCGCCAATGTCGGCACTGCCGTCACCGCCTGGATTTTCGCAACCGGTGTCGCATGGCTGTCGCCGCTTCTCATCCTGTCCGGCATCGTGCTGCGCAAGGGCAACTCCAACGCCCGCCAGGGTGGCGGCACCGCTCTGGTCGGCGTCGGGCTGATGCTGCTCTCGCTGCATCTCTTGAGCAACGCGACCGAGCCCATGCGCGCCTCCCCTGCACTCGGAGCCTTCATCGGCCTGCTGGATGACGCCTGGCCTGTCGCGCTGCTTCTATCGGCTGGTATGGCCTTCTTCTCCTCTTCCAGCCTTGCCATGGTCGTGCTGATCCTGTCGCTCGCGTCCGCTGGCATTCTGTCCACGGGGCTCATCATCGTTCTCGTTCTCGGGGCCAATCTTGGTGGCGCAATCCCGCCGGTCATCGCGACGATGAGCGGCCCAGCCGCCGCACGGCGCATCACGCTCGGCAATCTGGTCATCCGCGCCATCGGCTGCGCCATCGCCATGCCGCTCGCCTCCTATGGCGCGCTGGCGCTGCAACAGTTGCCGCTGTCGGAAAGCATGCTGCCGGTCGATGCACACCTGATCTTCAACATCCTGCTGACGATCGTTGCATGGCCGCTCTCGGGTTTCGTCTCCGATCTGATGGCAAAGGTTGTGCCGAGCGATGTGCAAAGCGATGACGGCCCGCGCTTTCTCGACAAGGATGCGCTCGATACGCCGGTTGTCGCCTTGGCCAATGCCACACGTGAGGTTCTGGTGATCGGCGACACGATCGAGCGCATGCTGATCCGCGCCGAAAACGCCTTCAAACACAATGATCTGGCACCCCTTGCCGAAATCGCCACGTTGGAAAAAAAGGTGGACCAGCTACAGCAGGAGGTGAAGATCTACCTCTCGCAGCTTGGCCGCAAGGGACTGGACGAAAACGATGCGCGCCGTTCGATCACGGTCATCGACTACGCCATCAATCTCGAACATATGGGCGACATCATCGAGAAGGGCCTGTGCGAACAGATCCGCAAGAAGATCCTCAACGGCTTCAAATTCTCTGATGAAGGCTATGACGAGTTGAAGACCCTCTTCGACATGACCATTGAGAACCTGCGCGCGGCCCAAAGCATCTTCGTCACCGGCGACCTGTCGCTTGCCCGGCGGCTGATGGAAATCAAAATCGATATCCGCCGCCTCGAAAAGCGCTCGTCGGGCCGCCACCTCGAACGTCTGCGCGACGGGCTGATGGAGAGCCTGCAGACCAGCTCGCTGCATCTCGACATGCTGCGAGACCTGAAGCGCATCAATGCCCATATCGTCTCGGTCGCGCATCCCATTCTGGATGAAAGCGGCATTCTGGGTGAGAGCCGCCTGCGTACAGCCGAGACGCGGGCGTAAGGGTTTAGTGGCGAGGTTCTTGACGGGCCCTGCCATCCGCGCCCCCCATCTCCGTCATCCTCGGGCTCGCCCCAAGGATCCATCTTAATCCAAAGATTTCAGGAGGTTGTGGATCCTCGGGTCAAGCCCGAGGATGACGGCAGTGAGTGTGGACCGTCCCAGCGCCCGCCGCTCAGTCCGCCGAGGGCAAACGCCGCATGGTGAACTCAATCTGGTCGCCTTCCAGCTGCCGCCAGCTTTCCACTTCGGTCCAGTAAGCGGCCTTCGGATATTCGTCGAACCATTCCTTTGCCTTGGCGCGTGCTTCCGCCCGCGTCATGCAAAAGGTCTGGCGCACGAACATGCCGCTTTTCTGGTTCTTGGAGACACCTCCATCGCGGTCGCGGCGGTGTGCGGCAATCCTGCGTTTCAAGCCTTCGAGCGGTGGCGGTCCGGTAAATTTCGTCATGCCAATACCTCTTGTCTTCAAAAGATAGTGCGCCGCCGTCCGCTTGGCGAGTCGAAATTGTAACCGGGCCGAACCGCTGATACATCGTGAGGCAATAGTCGAATCGCATGAAGGAGACCGGATATGGAACGCCCCGTTTTGCCAAAGGGCCTGCCGGACGACATCGAGGACAAGAAGACGATCGCCAAGGCCTGGTTCGAGAGCCTGCGCGATACCATCGTTGCCTCCTTCGAGACGATCGAGGATGAGCTTCAGGGACCGCTCTCCGATCAGCCACCGGGACGCTTCGTACAGAAGAAGTGGCTGCGCGATGATGGCGAAGGCGGCGGCGGCATCATGTCGATGATGGAAGGCCGGGTGTTCGAAAAAGTCGGCGTCCACACCTCCACCGTCCATGGCGAATTCTCCGAGGAGTTCCGCAAGCAGATACCGGGCGCTGACGAGGATCCACGCTTCTGGGCCTCCGGCATTTCGCTGATTGCCCATCCGGTCAATCCCAATGTGCCGGCGGTGCATATGAACACACGGATGGTGGTGACGACGAGCCACTGGTTCGGCGGCGGCGCCGACCTCACACCCGTCTTGAACCGTCGCCGCACGCAGGACGATCAGGATACGCAACTCTTTCACCGCGTCTTCGAGATCACCTGCAACCGGCACGCGGTCGCGGATTATCCGCGCTACAAGCAATGGTGCGACGAATATTTCTTCCTCAAGCATCGCAACGAGCCGCGTGGCATTGGCGGCATATTCTTCGACTGGCTGTATCCGGATGAAGAGAAGGGCGGCTGGAACGCCAACTTCGCCTTCGTTCAGGATGTCGGGCGCGCCTTCAACCTCGCCTACCCGAAGATCGTGCGCGGCAACTTCAACCAGCCATGGACCGAGGAAGATCGCGACGAGCAGCTGATTCGCCGCGGCCGCTATGTGGAATTCAATCTGCTACACGATCGCGGCACGATTTTCGGCCTGAAAACCGGTGGCAATGTGGAGTCGATCCTGTCGTCTCTTCCGCCTGTGGTGCGCTGGCCTTAAAAAGATTCGAACGATCACGAAGATTTTGATGTTCTTTCGCGTAAAGGGCCGATTTTTGAAAAATTGGCCCTACCGCAAATTCAGGGCAGTGATATTCTTTGAGTCCTAGATGGACTGGAGGAGCTATCGTCATGATTACTTCGAACAGCATGCCCATTTCCACGGTAAACGGCAAAGAGCCACGCATCATCCCCACCTCAGAACTGATCGACCGGCTGGCAGCCGAGATGCGCGAGACGGGAGATCGCGAACTGCCTTTGTCATTCTATGTCGAGCAGGTAAAGCGCAAGCTGGCCAACGAAAACGCGGCCAATGATGACAAGGCGGAGGAACAGACTGGCCCGGCAGCGGCCTCTTCATCCGTCTTCGCCTGCTGGGCGCTGCCCGAACAGGGTTGAAGCCGCCACGTCGTTGTAACGCGCCTCGCCCGATGCGAGGCGCGATTTAATACGGAACATAACCCTCCCGCGCCCGTTCGAACGGAATGGCTGGCTGCGAACGCAGCCTGAGCCAGCAATCCATATAGGGAGGCTGTTATGAGACTTTTCGAATGTGGAACATTGGTGCCCGGTTGCGCGTGGCATACCCGCGCCGATGAAGACGCCGAGGTCGTGCGCCGCAGCGTCGAGCATATGCGCCAGGCCCATGGCGAAACCGTCATTCGCGAAAACATGGTCGAGAACATCAAGGCCCGTATTCGCGACGAAAACAACGTCGAAGCCTAAGCTTTAACATGAAGCATGTCGCGCAAACTGCGCAGCGGTTTTGCGATAACGACATACGGTCAAATCAAAAGCTTAAGCTTAGGAGCGCATCTGAAAGATCGCGAAACGCTTTGGATCGTCACCCCGGACGTGATCCGGGATGACACGTATGATTAGCTTTGCTGCAGTTTGGTGGTGAGACGCGAAAGCAGTGCCTCGCGATCAAGGGCGAAATTCCCCTCTACCCAGGCCGCTTCCAACTCACCCAGAACCTCGCCTACCTGAGGACCCGCGGGAAGACCGGCTGCGAGCACATCCGCGCCGCTCAACGGAAAGGCAGGCTTGTTGAACTTCTCGGCCCGCGCCAGAAGCGTGGAGAACCGTGCGATCTTCTGCATCGACGCGTCTCCGGCCGACACATCCGCCCGCGCCGAGGCAAGGGAGAGTCTCAGCCGCATCTTTATCCCCTCGGCACCCTGTCGATAGAGAAGACGATCAAGCGCGGTCTCGGCGAGAGACGGATCGACGGTTGGCGCTTTCACCCACTGATCGAGACGCGCCGCCTCGTTCTTGGACATGCGCAACCGGCTCGCAACGGCGGCAACCCGCTCTGCATCCGGTGGAATGATGGATGCAAGCCGCAGCATCGGGTCTGGCTTCCAGCCAAGCGCCTGCTCGGTCGCGACGAGGCCGTGGATGGCGTCGATACCCCATTTTTCCGTTTCCGGCAGGATTTGCGCCAAGACACCCGCCTGTCGCATCCAGAGCAGCGCCCGCGACGGGTCGTCGGCGGAGAGCAGCTTTTTCATTTCGCTCCAGACCCGTTCGGCAGACAGCGTCGAGAGCTTGTCCTTGGCGCGCGCACTTGCACGCAGGCCATCCGCATCCGGGCGACCGGAACCGTAATAGGCAAAAAAGCGGAAGAAGCGCAGGATGCGCAGATGATCTTCGGCAATTCGCGTTGCCGCATCGCCGATGAAGCGAACGGTCTTCGTTTCAATATCGGCAAGTCCACCGATCAGGTCGATGACCTCGCCGGAGGCATCGGCATAAAGCGCATTGATCGTCAGGTCACGGCGTTTGGCGTCTTCTTTCCAGTCCGTACCGAAAGCGACCTCGGCGTGGCGTCCATCGGTCGTGACATCGCGACGAAGCGTCGTCACTTCATAACCCTCGCCATCGACGACCAGCGTTACCGTACCATGGTCGATCCCTGTCGGCACCGCCTTGATACCGGCATCCTTCGCCCTCTCCACCACATCCTGCGGCGGCAAAGTGGTCGCCATGTCGATATCGCCGACCGGCAGTCCCATCAGCGCGTTGCGCACGGCGCCACCCACCACGCGCGCCTCGCCGCCATCGACGTTCAGAAGCGAAAAAATCCGCTGTAGGCCGGGTTTGGAAAACCAGCTCTGCCCGGCAATGCCGCTCATGAATAGAACCTCTCGTAAATGCTGCGCACGATGCCCGCCGTAATGCCCCAAATGTAGCGCTCGCCATAGGGCATTTCATAGAAAAACCGCTCTCTCCCCTGAAACATCCGGCTGCCGCGGCTGTGGTTGGCAGGGTTCATCAGAAAGGACAATGGTACCTCGAACACCTCATCCACCTCCGCCGGGTTCGGCGTCAGTGTAAATCCAGGCCTGACCACAGCCAGAACCGGCTTGATGCGAAACCCCGTGCCGGAAATATAATCGGGCATGCGCCCGACCGTCTCGATGAAACGGCGCGACATACCGATCTCTTCTTCCGTCTCGCGTAGTGCCGCCTCTTCCGGCGAGCGATCCTGCGCATCGATGCCGCCACCGGGAAAGGAGATCTGGCCGGAATGGTTGCGCAACGTCTTAGTCCGCTGGGTAAAGATCACCCGCGCGTCGTCGCCGTAATCGATGACCGGAACCAGCACCGCCGCATCCTTCAGCCGAATACCATCGCCGGAAAGTCGTACACTCGGATTGAGGATATGATCGCCGATATCCCGAGCTTCGCGATCCTCCAGCTCGGCAACACCCTCGCCATCCTCCAGGACCCGCCGCCGGAAGTCGGCAGCGGAAAATGCCATCAGTTCAGCTCTCATCGGGCAAGCGCTTCCAGCTCATCCGCAGGCATGATCGGAAACACCGCGCCGCCGGAGCGCACGGAGAACATGTCCCTGCCATCAATCTCGATAACCTCGCCGAGCTCCACCAGATCATACATCACCGCCCGAGACACCAGCGCTTCCAACCTGCCTCGGACAAGGAGATAAGGTTTTAGCTCATCATTCTCGCCGCCAGTGGTGAAGCGAAGGGGGTGCTCGAGCCCGGCTTCCACCACATCACCAACATTTGTTCGGAAGGTCAAAAGCGGCGACCCGTCCTTTTCGCTGACACTCATTTCGACGGCGATGAAAGGTGCGTCGGCGACCCGAATACCAACCCTTTCCACAGGGGTCACAAGATAGGTCTTGCCATCCTCGTCCTTGCGCAAAACCGTTGAAAACAAACGCACAAGCGGGGCTCTACCGATCGGTGTGCCCATATAGAACCATGTGCCGTCGGCGCGGATTTCCATGTCGAGATCGCCACAGAAAGGCGGCTTCCATTTCTCGACGGGAGCGGGTCCTCGGGGCTTGTCGCCCGTCTGCTCGCTGGCACGGGAAATCAATGCCGCAAGCCCTGCCGCATCCGTTGCCGCATTAATCCTGTCATCTGCCATATTCGAGCCCTGCTTTGCCAATTATGCAATAAAGGAACATGGGTAACGAGATAGTCATTTAAAGGATGCTTGTCAGCGGTTAGCGTGGCAATAAGCTATAGGCAGCGCCAAATCCCTCCTGTATTCCAATAGGAAGGTTGAAGGTCAGAGTTTGTCAGGGATAAGTGGAAACCGGTTATCCCGAAGAGACAAACGGCAACAAAAAATCGAGAATCTATCTGGTTTAAAATGAACCAGACAGATTCTAGGCACCGCTGCGGCGGGGTTTTGAGGAGAGCCATATGGGCGTGATGAACACCACCGACCCCCTCGACGAAAAGGCGATCGTCGCTGCTGCCGAAAAGGCGCTGGCCGATATCGCCGCCATTCGCGGCGAAGTCTCCAAGGTCATTTTCGGTCAGGAAAAAGTGGTGCAGAACACGCTTCTCGCCATTCTCTCGGGCGGCCATGCTCTGCTCGTCGGCGTTCCGGGTCTGGCGAAAACCAAACTCGTCACGACGCTTGGCACGGTGCTGGGGCTCGATGCCAACCGCATCCAGTTTACCCCGGACCTGATGCCCTCGGATATTCTCGGCTCCGAAGTCATGGATCAGGATGAGAGCGGCCGCCGCTCCTTCCGCTTCATCAAGGGCCCGATCTTCGGCCAGCTGCTGATGGCGGATGAAATCAACCGCGCAAGCCCGCGCACCCAGTCCGCCCTTCTGCAGTCCATGCAGGAATATCACATCACGGTGGCAGGTCAGCGCTACGATCTGCCCAAACCCTTCCACGTTCTGGCAACCCAGAATCCGCTGGAGCAGGAAGGCACCTATCCCCTGCCGGAAGCCCAGCTTGACCGCTTCCTGTTGCAGGTGGATGTGGATTATCCCGAACTTGCCGCCGAACGCCAGATCCTGCTCGACACCACGGGGACGTCATCGGCAGAAGCACGCCGCATGATCGAGGCCGAGCGGTTGATCGAAATCCAGGGTTTGATCCGCCAGATGCCGGTCAGCGACAAGGTGGTGGATGCGATCCTTTCGCTCGTCCGTTCCGCTCGCCCAGGCCACGGCAACAAGCTGACAGACAAGAACGTCGCATGGGGTCCAGGCCCGCGTGCCGGACAATCTCTGATGCTGACGGCGCGTGCACGCGCGCTTTACGAAGGCCGCCTGGCGCCCTCGCTCGATGACATCTATGCGCTGGCGGAACCCGTGCTGGAACACCGCATGGCGCTGACCTTTGCAGCCCGCGCCGAGGGCATGTCGGTGCGCGACGTGATTGCCGGGCTCGTAGAACAGGCCAAGAGCTAAGCCGTTGCCCAAGCAAAAACGGTCTTAAAAAAACACAGGAGCGCATGTGGCATCCATCGGCCAGATCGTAGAGCAGACATCGGGCAGCGACGTGCTGGCCCGCGCGCGCCAGCGCGCCGCTCTGGTGCCGGATTGCATGGTGGAAGCCAGGCGCATCGCCAACACCGTGACAGCCGGCTGGCACGGCCGCCGCAAGCGCGGCATCGGCGAGAACTTCTGGCAGTTCCGCCCCTATGCCGATGGCGAAAGCCTGTCGCGCATCGACTGGCGGCGCTCCGCCCGCGACGATCATACCTATGTGCGCGATCGCGAATGGGAAGCCGCCCACACCATCTGGCTCTGGGCCGATCTCTCGCCCTCCATGATGTATAAGTCGACGCTCGGAACCGTCTCCAAGGAAAGCCGCGCGCTGGTCCTGATGCTGGCGCTGGCGGAGATTCTCGCCCGCTCCGGTGAGCGCATCGGCTGCCCCGGCATCATGGAGCCGGTCTCTGCCCGCAACGCCGCCGAGCGGCTGGCAAATGCCATCATGCATGCGCCCGCCACGACCGGCCTGCCCGATACCAGCATGATCCGCGGTGCCAGCGACATCGTGCTGATCGGCGACTTTCTCGATGATGCGACAACCATCATGGAGCGGCTCTCGCCGCTGGCGCGCCGTGGTCTTGGCGGTCACGTGGTGGAAATTGCCGATCCGGCGGAAGAGGTCTTCCCCTATAGCGGGCGCACGGAATTTTCCGATCCCGAAACCGGCGAAAAGCTGACGTCCGGACGGGCTGAAACCATCCGCGAGGATTACACCCGCGCCTATTTCGCCCGCCGCGAAGCGCTCTCCTCCTCGCTGCGCCGACTCGGCTGGAACTTCATCTTCCACCGCACCGATCATCTGGCCTCCGAAGCGCTGGTTGCCATGCACATGTATCTCTCCGGCTCTCCCGCCGGCGGGCGAAACGGAGACCGCCCATGAGCGCGCTCCCTTTCGTCTTCACCAGCCCCTACATTCTCTTTGGCCTTCTGGCGCTTCCCGCCATCTGGTGGCTCCTGCGCCTCACGCCACCGCGCCCGAAGGCGGAAGTCTTTCCGCCGCTGCGCATTCTCGCAACGGTTCTGAAGCGCGAGGAAACACCATCGAAAAGCCCTTGGTGGCTGACGCTGCTCCGCATGCTGCTCGCCGCCGCCGTCATCCTTGCGCTTGCCGATCCGGTCATCAATCCGCGCAACAATACGCTGGCCGGAAGCGGCCCGCTGGTGCTGATCGTCGACAATGGCTGGGCCTCCGCTCCGGATTGGGAGCGCCGCGTCCGAACCGCAGAAGCCTTGATCGGCGATGCAGAGCGCGCCGAGCGCCCTGTGTCTCTGACCTTTACTGCAGATCGCGAACATGATGCCGAACCCGGTACGACGGCCGCTGCACTGGAAAAACTTGCCGCCGCCAAGCCACAGCCGCTGGTGCCGGACCGCGTGCGCGCCGCCGAATCCGTCATCGAGGCGATGAACGGCACCGCGCCCGGCACCCTTGCCTACATCACCGATGGCGTCGCTACGCCGGAAGACCGCGCGGCCCTGAGCAGCCTTGCCAGCCTTCAGGCCTCCGAGTTCCGCGTCATTGAAGGCGATGGCCACCAGGTTGCCGCCATTACCGGCGCGGAAAACGGTGCCGACACCATGAATGTTTCGCTGTCGCGCTTGAACACCAACGGACCGGCCAATTACACCATCAATGCGCAGGATGCCCAGGGCCGCATTCTCGCAAGCGACAGCGCAAGCTTTGCCCCGGGTGCAGCCGAAACCACGACCAAGCTCAATGCACCGTTCGAACTGCGCAACGATTTCGCCCGTCTCTCCATAGACCGGCTGTCCACCGCAGGCGCGGTTCACCTGCTGGATGATGGCTTCCGCCGCCGCCGCGTGGCGCTTCTCGCCGGCGAAACCGGCAATGATTTCCAGCCGCTGCTCCAGCCGCTCTATTACATCAGCCGCGCCCTCCAGCCCTATGTCGATCTGGTGCCGCAGCAGCAGCCCGATTTGGCTCTCGCCATTCCGGAACTTCTGCAAAGCAATCCCTCCGTCATCGTCATGGCCGATATCGGCCGCTTGCCGCAGGAAACCTATGCGCCGCTGGAACGCTGGCTCTCGCGGGGCGGCACACTGATCCGCTTTGCCGGTCCGCGCCTTGCCGCCGCACCCGCTGAAGATCCTCTGGTGCCGGTGACATTGCGTCAGGGCGAACGTGCGCTCGGCGGAGCCTTGTCCTGGGCCGAGCCGCAGCCGCTCGCCGACTTCCCCAATTTTGGTCCCTTTGCCGGCATGCCGCGCGCCGAAGGCGTCCACATCAAGCGTCAGGTTTTGGCCGAACCGACGCCCGATCTTGCCGAACGCACCTGGGCAAGCCTTGCCGATGGCACGCCGCTGGTAACGACACGCACGGTGGATGCCGGTCGCATCGTGCTCTTCCATGTCAGTGCCGAAGCAAGCTGGTCGGATCTGCCGATCTCCGGCCACTTCGTCGAGATGCTGCGCCGGATCGTTCAGCAGTCGCAGGTCGGCGGCTCGTCGGCGTCCGCAAACGCGCCTGCTGCAGCCTTGCCGCCTTATCGCGTTTTGACCGCTACCGGCTCGCTATCGCCGGATGTTGGCTCCGCCCGACCGCTGGAGGCGCGTCCCGGCCAGGCGCCGCGCGCCAGCTTCGACAACCCACCCGGCCTCTACGGCACGGAAACCGGCTTCGTCGCCTTGAACCTGCTGCCACCTGGGGCGACGCTTCGCCCTCTCGATACCTCGCTTGCCGGGACCGCCATCGCCACTGAAGGTCTCGTCGGGGAAGCGGCGACATCGCTGCGCCCTGCCCTCTTCATCGCGGCCCTTCTCATGCTCTTTGCCGATAGCCTGATCATCCTCTTTATGAACGGCGCATTTTCCAGGATGCCGCGCGCCCGCTCCTCCGCAGCCGCAATCCTGATTGCAGCATTCGCCGCCTTCGCCCTGTTGGCGCCAAATCCGGTGCACGCCAACGACGCCAAGCCGGGCGATGAAGAAATCCTCAACCGCCTCGACACCACCCATCTTGCCTATGTGAGAACCGGCGAGGACGATGTGGACCGGGTTTCGCAGCAGGGTTTGCAGGGATTGACCGAGTTCATGACCTGGCGCACGACGCTCGAACCGGGCGCGCCGGTCGGGCTCGATATCTCCAAGGATGAACTGTCCTTCTATCCGATCATCTATTGGCCGATCTCCGCCACAGCACCCATGCCGTCGACGGCGGCCATTTCCCGCATCGATGCTTATATGCGCGCCGGAGGCACGGTGCTCTTCGATACGCGTGACCAGTTCTCGTCGCTGAACAGCGGCACCAGCGCCAACGGCCAGCGGCTTCAGGAAATCCTTGCCAATGTTGATATTCCACCGCTGGAGCCCGTGCCGCAGGATCACGTGCTCACGCGCTCCTTCTATCTCCTGAAGAATTTCCCCGGTCGCTACACCGGCAGTCCGCTTTGGGTCGAATCGCGTCAGGATGCGGCCAAAACCACCTCCGGCATTTCGTCCTCGGGCGATGGCGTTTCGCCGATCATCATCACCGGCAACGACTTTGCCGGTGCCTGGGCAGTGGATGACAACGGCGCGCCTGTCCTGCCGACCGTGCCAGCGGACGAGATGCAGCGCGAATATGCCTACCGCGCTGGCGTCAACATCATGATGTATATGCTGACCGGAAACTATAAGGCCGATCAGGTGCATGTGCCCGACATTCTCCAGAGATTGGGGCAGTAACGCATGACGCTCTCCTTCGCCCCCTTCCTTCCCTGGACCGTCATTGCCATTCTGGCCGCAGCCGCGCTCGTTCTGGCAATCGCAGGTCTGCTGCGCGGCGTGCGCGGCGCGTGGCTGCGTGGGCTGGCGCTTGCAGCACTTCTCCTTGCCATTGCCAATCCGCTGCTGACCAATGAGGAGCGCGAGCCGCTCTCCACCATCGTGCCGGTCATCGTCGACCGTTCGCAGAGCCAGGACGTGCAGCAGCGCACCGCGCAGACCGATCAGGCACTGGCCAGTCTCAAAGAGCGCCTTGCCCGCTTCCCCCGCATCGAGCCGCGGATTGTGGAAGTTCGCAATGACGAGAACAGCGACTCGCCTGCGACGAACCTCTTCTCTGCGCTTTCGGCCTCCGTCTCGGATGTCTCGCCTTCGCGCGTCGGTGGCGCGATCTTCCTCAGCGACGGTCAGATCCACGACATCCCCAACGCTACGCCGGATGTCGAACAGACGCTTGGCTTCAAGGCGCCGATCCATGGCCTGATTACCGGCCGCGCCGACGAATTCGATCGCCGCATCGAGGTCGTCCGCGCTCCGCGGTTCGGCATCGTCAATGAGGAGCAGCAACTCACATTGCGCGTCTTCGACGAGGGCCGCACCCAGAGCGGCACGGCGAATGTGACCATCAAGATGAACGGCCAGGAGATAGGCAATCTGCAAGCCGTGCCGGGACGCCCCATTCCCTTCACCTTCAAGGTGCCGCGCGGCGGCAACAATGTGATGGAGTTCTCCGTCGCTGAGCTGCCGGGCGAAGTCACAACCGCCAACAACCGCGCCGTCCATGTCATCGAGGGCATTCGCCAGAACCTGCGCGTGCTTCTTGTTTCCGGCGAGCCGCATGCGGGCGAGCGCGCATGGCGCAACCTGTTGAAGTCCGACACCTCCGTCGATCTCGTGCATTTCACCATTCTGCGTCCGCCGGAAAAGCAGGATGGCACGCCGATCAACGAATTGTCACTGATCGCTTTCCCGACACGCGAACTCTTCGTCGAGAAGATCAACGATTTCGACCTGATCATCTTCGACCGCTACCAGCATCGCGGCGTGCTGCCGATCCTCTATTACGATTACATCGCTCAATATGTTCAAAAGGGTGGCGCGCTGCTGATTGCCGCAGGCCCTGAACATGCCGGGCAGGATTCGATTGCAATGACGCCGCTGGAATCGGTTCTGCCGGCCCAGCCGACCGGTCAGGTCAATCAGGGCGCTTTCTTCCCGCGCCTTTCCGAAGCCGGGAAGAAACACCCGGTCACGCGCGGTCTGGAAGGCTCCGGCGACGAGCCGCCGCATTGGGGCCGCTGGTTCCGCACGGTCGGCGTGGAACAGCCCCAGGGCCAGACTGTCATGCTCGGCGCCGGTCAGGATCCGCTTTTGGTGCTGAACCGCCAGGGCGAAGGCCGCGTTGCCATGCTGCTTTCCGACCAGGGCTGGCTCTGGGCACGCGGCTTTGAAGGCGGCGGCCCGCATGTGGCGCTCTATCGCCGCATCGCCCACTGGCTGATGAAGGAGCCGGAGCTTGAGGAAGAAGCACTGACGGCGCGCGCCAATGGCCGCATGCTTGAGATCACCCGCCAGACCATCGGCGACAATCCCGGCGAGGCGACCGTCAAATTCCCCTCGGGCAAAACCGAGACGATGAGCTTCACCCAAACGGAGCCCGGTCTTTACAAGATCGAACGCCGTATGAACGAGACGGGTCTCTACGAAGTCTCCAATGGCGACTTCACCACTCTGGTCCATGTCGGCGCAGTCGATGCGCCGGAATTCAAGGCAATGATCTCCACCACCGATACGCTGAAGCCTTTGGCTGAAGCGACACGTGGCAGCGTTCACCGGGTGGTCGATGTCGCCAATCGTGTGGTCCTGCCGGATATTCTCCCCGTTCGTGGCGAAGTCCGCGTTGCAGACAATGACCGCATGCTGATCCGCATGACGGATGAAACCGTGCTGAAGGGCGTCAACACCCTGCCGCTCTTCGCAGGCTTCGCCGGTCTCGCCGCGCTGCTGCTGGCCTTCTCTGCTCTGTGGTGGCGTGAAGGCAGGTAACATGCAGTATCAGATCGAACTCAGCGACGGCGCAGACGACAGCGCCAAAGCCGCCATTCTCGCAGGCTTGAAAGACTATAATCTCCATCGCTTCGGCCCCGCCGATTGGAAAGACCTTGTCATAGCTTTAAAGGATGAAAACGGCCAAGTGATCGGCGGCCTTGCCGGTCACACCGCCCGCGGTTGGCTCTACACCGCCCTCCTCTTCATTCCCGAAGCTTTACGCGGACAAGGTCTCGGCCCGAAGCTTCTTCAAATGGCAGAGGACGAAGCCCGCAAGCGCGGCTGCACTGGCGCGCATATCGATACGATGAGCGCTGACGCGCTCACGCTCTACCAAAGGTGCGGCTACGAAATATTCGGACAGATCGCGGAATTCGGCCCGGATTATTCCATGACCTATTTAAAGAAATCGCTGGTCTGAAGCCTGAGCAGGTCAATCCACCCAGGCTTGTCGATGAGATCGGACGATTCAAGACAGGCTGACCTGCCGTGTTTCGGCATTGATCATCGTCGCGGCAATTGCCGCAAGCACCAGCAGGCCTGCGAAGATCCCGACGGCAAATCCGAATCCCTGTGCAATGGCATAGCCAAGCACAGATGGCGCCAGCAATCCGCCGAGCCGTGCCATGGCACCGGCTGCGCCCATTCCGGTGGCGCGCGATTCCGTCGGGTAAAGTTCCGGCGTATAAGCATAAAGCGCGCCCCAAGTGCCGAGCAGCGCAAAGCTCATCAGCAGCAGGGAGGCGGCGATGATCGTACCGGTCGTCGCGAGCGTGAAGAGCAGGCATCCAAGTGCCGAGAGTAGGCAGAAGCCAATCAGAGTCGGCTTGCGACCCCATTTTTCCACGCCATAGGCTGCCAGCGCATAGCCCGGGATCTGGGCGAGTGCGACCAGAACCAGGAAGCCATAGCCACGCACGAAACCGAAGCCTTCGCCCGCAAGCCGCGCCGGCATCCAGGTGAACACGCCGTAATAGGAAACCGAGACCAGAAACCAGATGGCAAGGATCATGATGCTGCGTTGGCGCAGTGCCGGCGAAAACAGACCTTGGCCTTTCGACGCTTCAGACTGCGCAATGCCGGTTCGCTCATCCAGCGCTGCCCGGCCATTGGTCTTCAGTATGGAATTGACAACGACCTTTGCCTCTTCCGAACGGCCCGTCTTCAACAGATAAAGCGGTGATTCCGGCACGAGGAAACGCAGGCCGATGCCGATCAGAGCCGGGAACGCGGTGACGGCAAAGATATAACGCCATGCATCTTCGACACCCGACAGGCTGGCAATCCAGGCGGCAATCGCCACGACCAGCGTTCCGACGGCCCAGAAGCCTTCCAGCAGAACAAGCCAGCGTCCACGGTTCTTTGCGGGCAGAAATTCCGCCATCATCGCATAATCGACCGGCAGCGTGCCGCCGACGGCAGCACCCGTCAGGAAACGAAGAACCAGAAGAATGGTGAAATCCGGTGCGAAGATCGACAGGATACCGAAGACGGCATCGCAGGCGACCGTGACGATCAAGACCCGGCGGCGACCATAACGGTCCGCCATGCGCCCGAAGCCGATGGCACCGAGCAACATGCCAAGGAAGAAGGCAGTTCCGGTCTGCAAGGCTTGCGGCACCGTCAAGCCGAACGTTGCGGCAATCGAGGCGGCGGTGAAGCCCACCGCCAGAACCTGCATCGCATCCGCCGCCCAGACCAGACCGAAAACACCCATGAGCCGACGCTGATAAGCACCGGCGCCTGCGCGATCCAGAGCATCATTCATCGTAATTGACGTCATCATCGCCCCCTTTGCGACCAGAGTCGTTCCTTGGGGTAAAGTGCTAAGTTCCCGAGACTGCGACTGTCAAGGCACCCGAGAGGGCATTCTATCAACCCACGGCACGAAGAGGCATATTAAACACAACCTCCTCTTGCTCCTCCTCCGCTCTCGCTTGGTCCTCGCGCCAGCAAATCATGCCTTTCAACCGAGCATGAACATCATCCACCAAGGGCACGACGAGCACCCGGTTCATGTCGACAGGACCTGGAAAATCGAGCGCGCCATAGGCGACCTTCTCGAAACCGAGCGGCATGTAATAGGGCGGATCGCCAATCAGGATGACCGCCTCGGAGCCCTTGCGCTTGGCAGCCGCAATGGCGATCCGCACCAGTTCACGCCCGATGCCCCTGTTCTTATGCGATGGCCGGACTGCGAGAGGCCCGAGCATATGGCCGTTCACCTCGCCCGCCCGAACCGGCGTCATCCGTACCGATGCGATGGTCTCGCCATCATCGGCGCAGATGAAGGAGAGCGAGCGGTCATGCGGCCCCTGCTCGCGGATACGCGCAGCAGCGCGCGTGTGCCGGCCAGGGCCGAAAGCTTCTGCATTGATGAGTTCGATAACGGCGTCGTGGGACGCGTCCTCGGTGAGATAGACCAGTTCGTGCTTGGACATGGAAAGACCGGAACGTTGAATACGGACATGACGATATGTGACGGTGCGCCTGACATTGCCTGACAGGGCAAGAAGAGCGTCAGCGTCGTCGGAGCGTCCGTGGTTCGGTCATAGGGGAGAATTTCCTCAAGAATATGAAAATCGCAGATATCAGGAAATTCTTTAGGGGTCCAGAACAAAAGTCCGCGCCGCGGCATTCACGAAGGAAGAACGCATTGTTCATCGATGCGAGGGTTCGCTTTACCGTTCCCCCACCATAGGATGGGCGATGTAAAATTAAGGAGATGAAGATGGGCAGGCTGGTCGACGGCGTTTGGCAGGATGTGTGGTACGATACCAAGGAAACCAAGGGTCACTTCAAACGCAGCGCTTCGCAGTTCCGTAACTGGATCACCGCCGACGGCGAGCCCGGCCCGTCCGGTAAGGGCGGCTTCAAGGCCGAAAAGGATCGCTATCACCTCTACGTCTCGCTCGCTTGCCCCTGGGCGCACCGCACCTTGATCTTCCGCAAGCTGAAGAAGCTTGATGACTACATTTCGGTCTCCGTCGTCGACCCGCTGATGCTGGAAAACGGATGGGAGTTCAAGCCTGAGGACGAACGCACACCAGGCGCGACGGAGGATCATCTCTTCGGATCGTCTGCCCTCTGGCAGGTCTACACCAAGGCCGATCCGCATTATTCCGGCCGCGTCACGGTACCTGTCCTGTGGGACAAGCAGCAGAACACCATCGTCTCCAATGAGTCGGCGGAAATCATCCGCATGTTCAACAGCGCCTTCGACGCGCTCACCGGATCGGAACGCGATTTCTATCCAGAGCCACTGCGCAGCGAAATCGACACGCTCAACGACCTGATCTACGACACCGTCAACAATGGCGTCTACAAGGCAGGCTTTGCCACCACGCAGGAAGCCTATCAGGACAGTGCCATCAAGGTGTTCGAGACGCTCGACATTCTCGAAGAGCGGCTTTCGAACCAGCGCTTTCTGCTAGGGCTCGAGCAGACCGAGGCCGACTGGCGGCTCTTCACCACGCTCGTGCGGTTCGATCCGGTCTATGTCGGCCACTTCAAATGCAACATCCGCCGTATTCACGATTACCCGAACCTTACCGGCTATTTGCGCGATCTGTTCCAGACGCCCGGTGTGCCGGAAACGGTCGATATGCGCCACATCAAGGAGCATTATTACCGCAGCCACAAGACGATCAACCCCACCGGCATCGTTCCGGTCGGCCCGGAATTGGAACTGGAAAAGGCCCATGATCGCGCTCGCCTGGCGGGAGGCTACCAGTAATCGTCAGGCAGAGCGTTTCCAGTCAGGTCCGCAAGACGACGGCGCGTGGCAGGTGTCGTCCCTTCGGGCAGCGCATCGAGCGGGAAAAACCCGCTCTCGGCAATCTCGCGATCCGGCACCTTCAATGCCAGCTGTCTGACGTCAAGGCGATAGAACAGCACATGGTCGCGATCGCTGGTGCGGTTGTTGAAATAGATATGGATGAGCTGCGGCACAGAGGTAGCGACGAGATTGCCCTCTTCGCGGATTTCCTTGTGCAGCGCCTGCAAGCCGGTTTCCTGTCGCTCCACACCGCCGCCCGGCATATGCCAGCCGGGGACATAGGTATGGCGCACGAGGAAGATGCGGCCCTGATCGTCGAAACAGGCCGCCCTCACACCAAGCGTCATGCCCCGCCGCAGGAAAAAGAACCCGTGAACAACCCTTTTGGCGATATTCCGAAAGAGCTGCCGGAACCCTTCACTCAGCTTGCGGTTCTCACCCAAAGTTCAACTCTCCGTCAATTGATCGGCTTTTGCCCGATTGAGGCGCTTATCCCTTTGAAATGCCGAGGTTTCGCATTGGACGCCTTCATACGGATACGATATGTCTGACCCCATGTTCAAGCTCGTCCATATTTCCGACGTTCACCTCGGCCCACTGCCCAAGCTCACCTTTCGCGAATTGGCGTCAAAGCGGATCACCGGCTTTGTGAACTGGCGGCTTAATCGCCGCAAGCATCTTTTCACCGATACGCTGGAGCGGTTGGTGGACGATATGGAAACCAAGGCGCCGGATCACATTGCAATCACCGGTGACCTCGTCAATCTGGCAACCGGCATCGAGATCCGCGCCGCCGCCGATTGGCTGGAAGAAGTAGGCGATCCGCTGAAAGTCTCCGTCGTTCCCGGCAACCACGACGCCTATGTGCCTGGCGCGCACGACAAGGCCATGGCGGCTTGGTACCCTTATGTGCGCGGCGATGGCGATGCGGAAGGCTGGAACGAAGACCGCAAGATTTTCCCTTATATGCGCGTGCGCGGCCCCGTGGCGCTGATCGGTTGCTCAACTTCGATCGCCACCCCGCCCTTTTCCGCCACCGGCTACTTCGGTCGCCGCCAGGCGCGTGCGACTGCGGATCTGCTGAAGCAGGCCGGAGAGCAAGGCCTGTTCCGCGTGGTGATGATCCATCACCCGCCTGTGCGCGGTGCTGCCGCCACCCATAAACGCATGATCGGCATCCGCCGTTTTGCCGCAGCCCTTGGTACGGGTGGCGCCGAACTCGTGCTCCACGGCCACACGCACCTCAACACCGTCTACTGGCTGAATACCCATCGCGGCCAGGATCATATCCCTGTCGTCGGTATCGCCTCGGCAAGCCAGGGACCGGGCGGCGAAAAACCCCGCGCCGGCTACAACCTCTTCAATATTTCAGGCGGACCCGGAACCTGGGACGTGACTTGCGAGCGCTTCAGCCTCAACGAAAAGGCAACCGGGATAGAGCTCGAGGACATCCGCGTCTTCTACCACAACGGCCGCCCGCTTGGGTTCAGCAACCCGGTGGAACAGGCGCCGGAGGAGTAACCGCTATTTTAGAGAAGAGTCTATCGTGATCAAAGACTTGATCACGCTGGATCCCTGTGACGAGCACAGGGATGAGGGAGGGTATGTAAACCGTCCTGCCACTCAAATACCCTCGTGGTCTCGGTTAAACTGCCTCCAGGCGCATGCATCTTGCTTCCTCATGTTTCTCTAGGCACAGTGAGACAATGAAAGGTTATGTCTACATCCTTGCCTCTAAGCGGAACGGTACACTTTACACCGGTGTCACGAAGAACTTGCCCAACAGGCTTTTTGAACATCAAAACGAGCTAACGCCGGGTTTCACATCCAGGTACAACGTCAAAACTCTGGTCTGGTTTGAAGAGTACGATCTGCTGACGACGGCAATTACGCGTGAAAAGACGATCAAGAAATGGCCGCGTCAATGGAAGTTGAACCTCATAGAGGCGGAGAACCCCGATTGGCAGGACATCTCCCACTACCTGCACGGTTTATGATCTCTCTGAGCGCTCCCAATTCTCCCCTCATCCCTGTGCTCGTCACAGGGATCCAGCCGTTGCGCGTCTGCGCGACGAAGAGATCGTCAGCCCGAAACTCGGGCTGACCAGTTCCACCGGGTTTTACTTCGCCCGCTCTTCCAGCACGCGGTTAGCAGCCGAAACAATCGCCTCCAGCGAAGCCGCAACGATGTTGGTGTTGATACCCGCGCCGAAGAGCTTGCCTCCCGGGTGCTCCATCTCGACATAGGCGATGGCCGATGCGTTGGAGCCGTGCTGCAGCGAGTGCTCGGAATAGTCGTTTACCGAGAGCTCAATGCCGAGATAGGTCGACAGCGCATTGATGAAGCCGTCGATCGGACCGGTACCCTTACCCTCAATCCGCTTTACCTCGCCCTTGTCCATGATCTCGGCCGCAACGACGCGCACGCCCTTGAAGTCGCCGGCCGGATAGGTGTGGTGATCGACGAACTTCAAACGCGCATTGGACTGTGTCACGTAGCGTTCCATGAAGCGCTCATAGATGCGCTTGGCGGGCAGTTCCACGCCCTCCTCATCGGTGATGCGCTGAATGTCCTCGCGGAACTCCACCTGCAGATTGCGCGGCAGGTTCAGCCCGTAATCTTCCTGCAGAATGTAGGCGATGCCGCCCTTGCCGGACTGCGAGTTGATACGAATGATCGCTTCGTAAGAACGGCCGACATCCTTCGGGTCGATCGGCAGATACGGCACTTCCCAGACCGGGTGATTGGCAACCTTGATGGCCTTCATGCCCTTGTTGATCGCATCCTGATGCGAGCCGGAGAAGGCAGTGTAAACCAGTTCACCGACGTAAGGATGACGCTCGGGGATCGCCATTTCGTTGGAATATTCATAGACGGCCTTGATGCGCTCGATATCGGTGCAATCCAGTTCAGGGTCCACGCCCTGGGTATACATGTTCAGCGCCAGCGTCACCACATCCACATTGCCGGTGCGCTCGCCATTGCCGAACAGCGTGCCTTCGACACGGTCCGCACCCGCCATCAGGCCGAGTTCGGTCGCAGCAATCCCAGTGCCGCGGTCGTTATGCGGATGCAGCGAGATGATGACATTTTCGCGATTGTCGATATTGCGGCACATCCATTCGATCTGGTCGGCATAGATGTTCGGCGTAGCCATCTCGACGGTGGATGGCAGGTTGAGGATCAGCTTGTTGTCTGCGGTTGGCTTCACCACGTCGATGACGGCGTTACAGATGTCCAACGCCACTTCCAGCTCCGTGCCGGTAAAGCTCTCCGGCGAATATTCGAAGCGATAACCGCCGCCGGCCTTTGCCGCCATGTCGGTGATCATCTTCGCCGCATCGACGGCAATCTGCTTAATGCCGTGCACATCCTTGCCGAAGACCACACGGCGCTGCAATTCGCTGGTGGAGTTGTAGAAATGGATGATTGGGTTCTTAGCCCCCTCCAACGCCTCGAAGGTGCGGGTGATCAGTTCCGGGCGGCATTGCACCAGCACCTGCAGCGATACGTCATCCGGCACACTCCCCTCTTCCACGCACCAGCGGGCAAAGTCGAAATCCGTTTGCGAGGCGGAAGGAAAGCCGATTTCGATTTCCTTGAAACCCATATCCAACAGCAGCTTGAACATGCGCGCCTTGCGATCATGACCCATCGGGTTGATCAGCGACTGGTTGCCGTCACGCAGATCCACCGAACACCAGATCGGCGCCTTGTCGATCCTCTTGCCCGGCCATGTGCGGTCTGGAATGTTGATGGCGGGATAGGGGCGATATTTCACGCCTGCTTCCGGCATGCCCTTGGAAATGTTGTTTGTCTTCGCGTCCATCGTCTTGCTCCTTGAGCATCCAAGCGCTTCATAAGCCGCTATCGGATGCTGCGCCCTTGGTCGGGCCTAAATCCAGAATGAAATGAGATTTCGAGTTGAGGAGCGTTGGCACCAGCGGGCTTTCGGCCGCCGGGCGCTCCTCACTGGACCCGGCAACCGCGTGTAAGGTCGAGGCTAAGAAGCGAGAGTGCACCGCACGGCGAAGCCTTCGCAGAAATCTGCGCGCTCATGCCGGAAAAGGTCTTGGTGCAACTGGTCATGGTTTTTCTATAAACAGCGGTTTTTGATCTGACAAGTAATCTTCGACACGACAATCGATCTATTTTGCCGCCTGATCGTCTTCAAGTTCCTCAGAAATCCACTGCGCCAACAGGGACTGGCGTGTAGTGCCAAGCCTCTCCGCCTCCGCATCGATCCTCTTCAGCAACCATTTTGGTAGATCGACCTCGACATGTTCGATTTCCACACCGGGACGCTTCGCTTGCGACCAGTCAATACAGTCGCTCACATCCTCCCCGTCATCAAACCGTCGGTCAAACTCTTTAACACTCATCGTTTTCATGAAGCCTTCCGCACAGCAATGACCGCTCGCTGAAGCGCTAACATCAGTCCTCCGCCGAGCAGTCCCCAGAATGCGCCGGAAATTCCCCCGAAGGAAAGCCCGGATGCCGTAACGAGGAATGTGATCGCCGCCGCCTCCCGGGTTTCCGGCTCCTTGAAGGCCGCAACCGCTGAGCCCGAAAAGGCACCGACGAGTGCCAGGCCCGCTACCGCTTGAATGAGAATGGGCGGCGCCAATGCGACGAAGGCCGTCACGACACCGGCAAGCAGGCCAAAGATGATGTAGCCCACACCGCCGATGATCGCCGCCCAGTAGCGGCGCTTTGGATCGGGATGGGCATCCTCGCCAGCGCACATGGCGGCGGTGATGGCAGCGAGATTGACCGCATGGCCGCCAAAGGGCGCGGAGAGAAGCGAGAAGAAGCCGGTCGTTGCAAAAAGCGGCCCAGGCTGCGGATCGTAATGGTTGACCTTCAGCACTGCGATGCCGGGAATGTTTTGCGAGGCCATGGTAACGATGAAGAGCGGCAGCGCGATAGAGACGACCGCATGCAGGCTGAACGTCGGTGTCACCCATTCCATCGGCGGTGCCAGAGATTGCGCCAGCGCGTCAAACGCTCCAGAGGGAATCTCAACGCCAAAGATCATCACCAGAACGAAAGCGGCAAGCGCTGCTGGCACGGCAAACAGCCGCTTGAAGGCCCCGACGACGATCCAGGCCAGAATGATCGGCAAGCCGAGCGCCGGATTGAACCCGATGGCTTTGATCGGCGCAAAGCAGAGCCCGATGATGACGCCGGAGAGCATGGCATTGGCAAGCGGCGCTGGAATGGACGCCACTGCACGGCCGAGCGGGCGGAACAGCCCGGCGATGATGATGAAGGACGCGCAGATGATGAAGGCGCCCACAGCAGCCGGAAACCCGCCCTCGATCACGCCCGTCGTCGCCAGCAGTGCTGCTCCGGGCGTGGACCACGCGATGCTGACCGGCAGTCTCGTCGTCACCGACAGCACGATGGCGCAAAGCCCCATCGAAACCGACAGCGCCATCAAGCCGGACGCCGCCTCGAAATCCGTCGCTCCGACCGCCTTCAACCCTTGCAGCACCACGGCAAAGGAACTGGCAAAGCCGACGAAAGCCGTGAGGCAGCCCATGAAAAGGGCCTGAAGGGAGAAATCTTTGAACATGGTCTACTCTGATAATGGATCGAGTAGAGGCTGACCAAAAAACACAGAGTCGTGCAAGGCCATTACAGCCACTCCGGGTGCCGACCTGCTCTTTCGCTTGCCTTGCAGGCCTCGCGTCGCGTGAGGTTGCGGTGGGAGATGGCCGTGCTTCAGACCCAAGGCAAAAAGCCCGTGCCAGCTTTCACCGGCACGGGCTTTGAATTGAGGTCGAAACGTCTCGCAGTCTGTTCAAGAATTGTCGTTAGTGAGACGAAAATCGTGATTTCGAGAACTGGAGCGCAGCGTACTTAAGGTACGTGAGCACCGGAAGCGCAGAAATTGCCATTTGCAGTCCACCAACGGCGATTATCGGATAGACTGTCAGACTTCCGACTGGTGCTCGACGATCTTGCCGACGAGACCGTAGGCCACGGCATCGTCTGCGCCGAGCCAGTAATCGCGATCGATGTCCTTGGCGATCTTTTCTTCCGTCTGGCCGGTGGCCTTGGAGAAGATCTTGATCAGGCGCTGGTTCATCTTGATGATTTCACGCGCCTGGATTTCGATATCGGACGCCATGCCGCGCGTGCCACCGGAGGGTTGGTGCAGCAGGAAGCGGGTGTTGGGCAGGCAAAGACGACGTTCCTTTGGCACCGAGACGTAGATCAGTGCGCCAGCAGATGCGACCCAGCCCGTACCGATGATATAGACCTTCGGCTTGATGAACTTGATCATGTCGTGGATGCTGTCGCCGGACTCGACGTGGCCGCCTGGCGAATTGACATAGACGCGGATGTCGTCGTCGCTCGCAGCAGCAAGGGCGACAAGCTGCGTGCAGACTTTCTGCGCCAGTTCCTGGGTAATACCGCCATAAATGAAGATCGAACGCGACTTGAAAAGATTCGCTTCCGTTTCCTTACCGATCGGCAGTTCCTTGCTCTTGTCGTCTTCTTCTTCGTTCATACAGACGGTCTCCAACATAATTCATTGCCTATCGGACATAGTGTGATTTGTGTCGTAAAACAATGAGCGAAAAAGACAAGGCGCGGAACTGCTTAATAAAAGCGGTCTATCTACCGGCCACCGGTAAATGCCGCATGGACAGGCTCTTCCGAATTGACATATCGTTATGGTCGAACGGTGCGCCGTCATCCCAAGGACGACAGGCACCGGACCAGACATTCGAAGAGGGAACGATGTTCAAAAGACTTATTCTTGCCGGTGCCAGCCTTGGCGCCACCGCCCTGCCCGCTTTCGCCCATCTCAACCCGGAAGAGCACGGCTCCTTCATGGCAGGCGTCTCGCACCCGCTCTTTGGTGCCGACCATATCCTTGCCATGGTGGCAGTTGGTCTTTGGGCATCGCAGATCGCCACCGCCGAAGGTCGTAGAAACGCATTGTGGGCCGTCCCGGCGGCCTTTGTCGGCACCATGGCAGTCGGCTTCTTCATGGCCGTCTATGGTGTTCACCTGCCCTTCGTCGAACCTGCGATCCTCGCTTCCGTCATCGGCCTTGGCCTTCTGGTCGCGGTCGCTGCCAGGCTGCCGACTGTTGCGGCAGCCGCCATTGTCGGCGTCTTTGCCCTCTTCCACGGTCACGCCCATGGTGGCGAGCTTGGAGCCGCGGGAGCGCTACAGTTCGGTATCGGCTTCATGATCGCCACAGCCCTTCTGCATCTCGCCGGTGTGGCGCTCGGCCTTGGCGTCTCGCGCTTCGGCTCTATTGCCGCGCGGATTGCTGGCGCCCTGACGGCGCTTGCCGGTCTCTCCCTCGCCTTCGGCGGATGAGGTATCGGATTACAGAAATGTAAGAAATCGGGGCTTTGAAAAACCCGATTTGAACTCTACCTCCTTGGTATGCGTTTCTCGACGTGCCAAGGAGGCAAGAGATGTCACCAGAAGAAACCCAACTGCTCAAGGGCCTGTTCGACAGAATCAGGACCGCATCGTCCACCCCGCGTGACCCGGAAGCTGAAGCGCTGATCGATCAGTCGGTTCGCGACCAGCCGCACGCACCCTATTATCTTGCACAGGCTGTCATTGTGCAGGAGAAGGGCTTGGAGGCAGCCGCCGCCCACATCAAGCAGCTCGAAGAGCGGATTCACCAGCTTGAAACCGGCGCTGGCGACCAGCAGCGCGGAACCCAGGGCGGCTTTCTCAGCTCCATTTTCGGCACCAGCCAGCCGCAGGCGCCCGCTCCTGCCCCCACACCCCAGCCACCACAGCCGCAGTCGGTCTATCGCAACGACATGTCCGGCCAGACGGCTGGACCGTGGGGCAGAAGTCCAGATGTACAGCAGCCGAGCGGTCCATGGAGCCAGCAGGCCTCCGGCTTCGGTCGCTCCGGCGGTGGCGGCGGCTTCCTTCAGGGTGCACTCGGAACCGCAGCCGGCGTTGCCGGTGGCATGCTGCTTGCCAATTCGCTGAGCGGCATCTTCTCCAACCACATGGCGTCATCCGGCTGGGGTTCGCCCTTCTCCGGCGGCAACGCGCTTGGTAATGCGCCGGTGGAGGAAACCGTCATCAACAACTATTACGGCGACGACCCGCAGCAGGCCAACGCCGACAATGGCAACGACGTGCAGCAGGCCGATTATACGCCCGATGACAATGATACGGGCTATGACGATAGCAGCAACGACATGGACTTTGACTCAGGCGACGACAGCTCTTTCGTGTGAGCCTTCGCGAGACTTCACGGTCCGTTCAAGAGTTTTCGTGGGTCTGCCGAAAATGGTGATTTCGAGAACCGGTGCTCACACACTTAAGGACGTGCGCACCGGAAGCGCAGAAATTGTCATTTGCAGACGACCAACAGAGATTCTGGGATAGGCTTTCAGCCGCGACCCCGATAGGTCGCCACGCCTTGATCCGGCAGCCAGACGCCTTCGGGCGCTGGCCCGGTCTGCCAGAAGACATCGATCGGGATACCACCGCGCGGATACCAATAGGCACCGATGCGTAGCCATTTGGGTGCCAGCAGATCGACAAGGCGCTTGGCAATATAGATCGAGCAATCCTCGTGGAAAGCGCCGTGGTTGCGGAAGGAATGCAGGAAGAGCTTCAGTGACTTCGATTCCACCAGAAAATCACCGGGAATGTAATCGATGACGATATGGGCGAAATCCGGCTGTCCGGTCATCGGGCAGAGCGAGGTGAATTCCGGCGCGGTGAAACGCACCACATAATCGGTTCCGGCATTGCCATTCGGCACGCGCTCCAGAACGGCACTTTCTGGATTTTCAGGGGCTGCGACCTGCGCGCCCAACTGAGACAGGCCGGATACATCCGTGACTGACATGGCTTAAACTCCTGGTTCTCAAACATTGACCCTGACGCCATGCGCCTGTTCGCTTTCAGGCTCCACATGGATGGCAAGTGTGGCGCCGGGTATCACGCCTCGTATGGCATCTTCAAGGCGGTCGCAAATCTCATGCGCCGCACCCACCGACATGCTGGCGGGCACGACCACGTGGAAATCGATGAAGGCTGCAGCCCCTGCCCGGCGCGTCTTCAAGTCATGCACGTTGAGAACGCCAGCGGAATGCTCTGCAATGGCCTTCTTGATTGCCTCGTCCTCCTCCGGCTCCACCGCCTTATCCATCAATCCGCTCAGCGAGTGTAGAATGACCTTTGAGCCCTGGATGAGAATATTGATGGCAACCAGAATGGCGAGCAGCGGATCGAGGATCGCGTAGCCGGTGACGATCGCCAGCACGAGGCCGATCAGAACGCCGATCGAGGTGACGACATCCGACATGATGTGATGACCATCGGCCGTGAGCGCAGGTGACGCGTGCTTGCGCCCCACGCGAATAAGAAGGGTTGCCCAGACGGCATTCAGCCCGCCGGCAAAGGCATTGATCGCCAGACCCAGCACCGGTGCTTCCGGCAGGCGGGGCTCGAACAAGCCGCCCCAGGCCTCCTTGACGATCAACAGAGCGGCGACGACGATCAGGACGCCCTCGACCACGGCAGATATATATTCTGCCTTGTGGTGGCCGAACTGGTGGTCATCATCGGCGGGCTTCTGCGCATAGCGGATGACGAAATAAGCAATGAAGGCCGCCACAACATTGACGGTCGATTCCAACCCGTCGGAAAGCAGCGCAACCGAGCCGGTCACCCACCATGCCGACAGTTTCAGTCCGAGGACGAGAAACGAAAACGGGATGCCCCAGAAAGCTAGCTTTCGGACGAGAGCGTTACCTTCAGCATTCATGACGAAACCCCGTGCAGATGCAAACGAATTGCAGAAATGGACCTTAAAACGCACGAACCGCCCGCACGAGGGTTCGTGCGGGCGGTTCGCTGTTGACCCGTTCTATGATTTAATCTTGCCGGAGGGTCAAGCGCTTTTCGCCTCTTGCCGCTCGCAGAAGCGAATGCGGTTGCCGAAAGGATCGGTCACCTCCATCTGCTTGCCCCAAGGCAGCGTCTCGACGCCCGGCTTCATATAGGTGTAGTCCTTCGCCGCCAGTTCCCGCTGATAGGCCTGCACGCCGACGGTTTCGACAAAGACAGTCGAGCCAGGCGTCGCATCGCCATGATGTCCGCTCAGATGAAGGACGAGGCCTGCACGCGAGATTTGCATGTAGAGCGGAAAGTTCTCACCGAAGCGATGCTCCCAATCCATTGAGAAGCCGAGGAAGTCGACATAGAACTCGCGGGCCTTGGCTTCATCGAATATGCGAAGGATCGGGCAGGCTCTGCCGAAGGATGGTGTATTGATATTGCCCGGCATCTAGAATTCACTTTTTGAGAAACTGAAGAGTGCATCAGGCTCTCTGCCGACACCGCGTCACTTGGACAGGATCATTTCGGCGAGACCCCGTAGGTCTGATAGGCGCTTGCCATCCGATCTTGCTCCGTTCGGTCAGGAAACAGCCGATAACTGGGAGCCAGGATGCGAGACACTTTTTCGACCTGAATAGAGATCAGGTTGCGGATGGGAAAATCCTCACCCGCCATTTTCAGGACCTCGGCGCCGACGGCAGGATAATCGGGATGATCGGAGGCGATGATGAAGGCCTGTCCCTTTACCTTGAAGCCGCGCTGGCGAAAGACATCAATGAAACTAACGCATACCGCGGGATGGGAGCGGATATTTCGAACCGTGTTACTGGACGCAATATCCGCGACGATAATCCGATCATCCCCGTAAGAGGAGAAGATTTCCTTGGGCGTAACATTGGGCGTACCCTCTGCATCGATGGTTGCCAGCCAGCACAAGACCGAATTTGCGATATCGGTCCTCATGGCATCGTTGATCTTCAAATGTTGCCGCGTTCCATCCATGACAGGACGCCCTCTTCAGACAAGGTGGAAATGCTTTCCAAATACGATTTCGTTCAATCGATTTCGCTAAACTTTGCTCAACAGCAGTTTGATACCCGCAAAGCCGAAAAAGAGCGCGAGCGTTGTCTCGATGGAGCGCTTGGCCTTCTGATAAATCCGGATGGCAGGAGCAGTGGAGAACAGCAAGGCATAGCCGCAGAAGACCACCAGACCAAGCAATGCGCAGCCTCCGACGATTGCGGCGAGCGTAGCCGGACCGGCACCGGGTTTCAGGCCAAGAGACATGACGGCCAGCCATCCGAGAACCGCCTTCGGGTTGGTGAGATGCAACAAAAGGCCACGGCGGTAGAGCTTTCCATAGTCCGCTTTACCGCCCGCATCGGCATTCATCCCCGCTTGCGGCGCGTTGATGAAAGCGGAGCGTGCAGACTTGTACGCCAAATACAGCAAATAGATCCCACCCGCGATCTTGATGACGAACAGTGCATTGGCAAAGGAAGCCAGCACGGCAGAAAGGCCGGTGGCCGCAATGGCAGCCCAGGTGAGAGAGCCGCTCATGACTCCGAGGGCCAGGACGACAGCCGGTGCCCTGCCTTGGCTCATGGCGACGCCCATGATCGTCATGTTGCTCGGCCCGGGGCTTGCCGTCGCGATGATATAGGCAGCGTAGACGATCAGAAGTTGGTGGAGGTCGAGCATGGACTTGGCTTTCTGCGCGCGAAGATTTGAGAGCGTATGTCACCCCAGCGGTGGGGTTGTGTCAATTCGGGGTGGGGCGAAGCGTTGGATGTTATGGATGCGGCTGCACCCCCCTCTGCCCTGCCGGGCATCTCCCCCTCAAGGGGGAGATCGGCCGGAGGCGGGCTCCCAACTTAATGCTCTAGCGCTGAGACGGGCAAAAATCTCGCCGCGATTCGATCTCCCCCCTTGAGGGGGAGATGTCCGGCAGGACAGAGGGGGGTGTAGCAACAGTACTAACCGGCTCGACCGTCGCTCACCACAACCCGTCGACCCGACGCGCCCCACCTGAGAGCACAGCCGCATCATTATGCAAGCGCAAAGACCTCGTTAAAAGCCAAGGCAAAGGCGTCCACCACCCTGTGCCGATCCCCGCCTGCCGAAGTGCCGCAGCCGTCCAGGTGTTACAGCCCACCAGCACGTTAAAAGCGCCTTCCGCCTCGAAAAACGCATCGTCCCTGCCATAAGACTGGCCGATGAGCGGAACCTCCCTACCCTCCGGTCGCGAAAAGCTCGCAACAATAAAATCGAGCATTCTCGCATATCCAGCGGCGGACAGATCGACCGCCATGACGCTCGGATCGAACAGCGGAATATCGCCGGCAAGCGCCACATGCATCACCGACCGATCGACGGTGAAACTCTTCAACACAGGCATGGGTTTAAGATCGGCCCATGTCGGTGTCTGCGTGTAGAACGCCAGGCCGCCCCAGCCGAAGACGATATAGCGAAGACCGGGGTGATCGATCTCCAGGCTGCCGTCGCGCAGAAAGGCAAATCGCGTCAGCAAGTCCGCATCAACCGGTACGGCGATATCGGTGTGGATCGGATTGCTGAGCACCAGGATGCGACGGGATGCGTCCGCAGGTGAAGCGGTGTCAGAGTGGGTGGGGTGCCTTGGCACGGCAACACCAAGCGCGAGGCCCGTAACGGCGAGAGCAAACACAATAAATATATATTTGAGTATGTTCACCAACGCTCACGCGATCAGGAGAAATGGCGGCGCCCAAAGTCCCCGCCAGGAACAAAGGCGCCGCCATGGATGAGTGTCATGCCGCCTTGGTTCTCGCCTTGCGCACCAGATGCGTCACCACGTTCTCGATCATCCGCATGCCGGCATCGCCACCGAGCGTCATGATCGATTCCGGGTGGAACTGCACTGCGGCCACCGGCTCCTTCATGTGCTCGATGCCCATGATCGTGCCGTCTTCGCTTTCCGCCGTGATCATGAAATCGCGGTGAAGCGTGGCAGGATCGGCAAAGATCGAGTGGTAGCGACCAACGGTCACTTCCTTGCCGAGACCGGAGAACACCAGGCCTGGCTCCAGAACACGGATGCGCGAGGGCTTGCCGTGCATCGGGATCGCCAGTTGGCGAAGCTCGCCGCCATAGGCTTCGGCGAGCGCCTGAAGCCCGAGGCAGACGCCGAAGATCGGCAGTTCGCGCGAACGGGCAGCCTTGATCGTCGCCTTGCAATCGAAATCACTCGGATTGCCTGGTCCGGGAGAAAGGACCACGAGATCCGGCTGGAAGCGGTCGAAGATTTCTGCCGGAACGGGGGTGCGCACGGTCGAAACCGTCGCACCCGTCTGGCGGAAGTAATTCGCCAGCGTGTGAACGAAGCTGTCTTCGTGATCCACCAGCAGGATCTTCACGCCGGTTCCGACCTTGGCCGCATCGCGCTTGCCGACGGTGGAGTTCTGCGCTTTCGCATCGCGAATGGCTGCAATCATGGCCGATGCCTTAAGTTCGGTTTCCGCTTCTTCTTCCTGTGGAATGGAATCGTTCAACAGCGTTGCCCCTGCCCGCACTTCCGCAATCCCATCCTTGATGCGGATGGTGCGCAGCGTCAGCCCGGTATTCATGTCGCCATTAAAGCCGACCATGCCGATGGCCCCACCATACCATGCGCGCGGGCTCTTTTCATGGTTTTCGATGAAACGCATAGCCCAGAGTTTCGGCGCGCCGGTCACCGTCACAGCCCAGGCGTGGGACAGGAAGCCGTCGAAGGCGTCCATATCGTCGCGCAGGCGCCCTTCAATGTGGTCCACCGTGTGGATCAGACGCGAATACATCTCGATCTGGCGGCGGCCGATGACCTTGACGGAGCCCGGCTCGCAGACACGGCTCTTGTCGTTGCGGTCCACGTCCGAGCACATAGTCAGCTCGGACTCATCCTTCTTAGAATTCAACAGCTTGAGGATCTGCTCGCTATCGGCAATCGGATCATCGCCACGCTTGATCGTCCCCGAAATCGGGCAGGTCTCGATGCGGCGACCGGAGACGCGCACGAACATTTCCGGCGATGCGCCGACCAGATATTCCTGATGGCCAAGATTGATGAAGAAGGAATAGGGCGACGGGTTGATCGCCTTCAGACGACGGGAAATCGCCGATGGATTGCTGTCGCAGCGCTCCATGAACTTTTGGCCCGGCACCACTTCGAAGAGATCACCACGGCGGAAGCTTTCCTTCGCCTTGATCACCAGTTCGGAATACTCGCCGGGGTGATGATCGCCGCGCGGCGGGATCGTATCGGTGGTCTTGAACGGCTCGGGCGTGGTCTCCTCCGACTTGCCCTCGGTCGTCAGCCCAGCCTTCTCGAAGTCGTAGCGGTCGATCCAGGCCTTGGCGGAATAGTGATCCACCACCAGAATTTCATCCGGCAGGAAGAGCACCATGTCGCGCTGGTCTTCCGGGCGCTGCAGCGAGAGCTTGATGGCATCGAACTGGAAGGCAAGATCGTAGCCGAAGGCACCGAAAAGGCCGATGGCCGAATCCGCATTGGAATAGAACAGATCGACGATGGCACGAAGCGGGGTGAAGACGGTCGGAATTTTGGAACGCTCTTCTTCGGTGAAGACACGGTCCGGTTCGTTGACCGTCAGATCGAGACGGCGGGCGGTCAATGCGCCGAGCGTCAGATCCGGGGTTGCTTTCAGCTTGTCGGCAATGAAGGACAGCAGCACTTCGCCGCGGCCATTATAGGCTTCGATCCACATCTTGCGACCGAAGGAGGAAATGCCAAGTGGTGGATCGATAATGGCCGTGTCCCAACGGGTATAGCGACCGGGATACTCATAGTTCGATGAGAAGACCGCGCCGCGACGGGAGTCGAGACCATCGACATAGCTGTCGATTGCGCTGGCGTAATCGGCTGCGCGACGCTTGCGCGAGACCTTGATGCCGCCCTTCGTCTCGTAGATTTCCGAACCGTCATCCTGAGTGATTGTAACCATTTTACCTGCAATTCCCGTGTTTTAGACCCGATGATGACCGGCGGCAGAATAACAAAAAAGCCGCCTGAAATTTCGGGCGGCTTGGACGTGTCGTGTGAACATGACTGGTCAAGGCCGCCTTAGCTGCCCCACCACCAGATCGCAATGTTCTTCGACGTTGTGTTCATGGGCGAAATTGTTAGCGGCAATAAGCGCGCTTGGCAAGCGGATTTGCGGGCGGCTTCTGAACCGGATCGCCCATTGGCGCGTTGTCGCTTTCGCGCAACCATCTGCGCAACAGGGGGCGACAGATCGACATGCTTCATCGTTTCTTCATTCTGGCTGCGGCATCGCTGCTGATTGCCGCAGCGGAACCGCCAAAACAGGTTCCCGTTCCAGAAGCAAAGCCGCAGCAGGAAACGCCTGAACAGGCGACCTCGCCGGAAAAAGCCGAGAAAGCGCCCGAGCAGGTCTCTCCGCCAGCAGAAAACACGGTCCCAAAGCCGCAGGACAAACCGGAGACGCCACCCCCCCAAGACCCGTCACCAGCCGATGGCAACAAGCCGGGCGAGAAGACACAGCCGGATGCCGATGGAAAAGCGGTCGAGGAAAAGCCTGGTGAAGAGAGAAAGGCCGAAGAGCCTGCCCCCGAACCGGTGAAGGAAGAAGACCCGGAAGAACTCAAAGCCTGCCTGTCGCAACTGAAGGAACTCGGCGCCGAGTTTCAAGAGATCGAGCCGATCAAGGGCGAGGAAGAGGGCTGCGGCATCGCTTCACCTCTGGAGGTCTCTGCGGTTCTGCCCAGCATCAAGCTTGAGCCGAAGGGAACGATGCGCTGCGAGGCAGCGCTTGCGCTTTCACGCTGGACAAAGGATGTGGTCATCCCGACCGCGAAGATCGCCATGCCCGACCGGCAGGTCACGGCATTCGGCAATGCATCCACCTATATTTGCCGCAACCGCAACAGTGCGGCGACCGGCAAGATGTCCGAGCACGCCAAGGGCAATGCGGTGGACATCGCCACCATGACCTTCGACAAGGGCGAGCCCCTCGTGATGAAACCGCGCGGCGAGGACGGCACCATGGAAGGCGCCTTCCAGCGCTCCATCACCACCGCCGCCTGCCTCTTCTTCCGCACCGTGCTTTCACCCGGAAGCGATGCCACCCATCAGGACCATCTGCATCTGGATGTGCTGGAGCGGAAGGGTGGGTACTTGTATTGTCGATAGAAATTGTCCTCCCCTCATCGGCTTGACTCTTTCCAAGTCTGACGTCATTGCTCAAAGCCATGTTCAGGAACCAGAACCTTTGCGATCGACGCCGACGCCGCTGCAATAACGCGGTGGCTTTTTGGGCTGCGCGTCAATCGGCATCCGTCGGTACGGTGACTGCCTCAGCATAAGTCCCGCGCAGCCGGAAGTGGCTCTGACCCGCTTTCCTGAACCCCCGCAGCCCTCGGCTTCGGGGGTTTTGTTTTATTCACTCTTAAAAGGACAGCATCATGAACATTCGCGCTGGCATTGTCGGCATTAGTGGTTTTGGCGGCGGAGAGGTATTGCGCTTGATCGCAGGCCACCCATTCTTCGAACTGGTCTATGCGGCGGGTGAAGGCAGCGCTGGAAGCCGGTTGGTGGAACGCTTTCCTGGTGTTCCTGGGCATCTGGCCGACATGGTGATCGAAAAATGGAATCCTGCCACTCTACCGAAACTCGACGTGCTATTTGCATCACTTCCCACCGGCAGTTCGGCTGAGACCCTTGCGCGTGTTCCGAGCGACGTGAAGATTGTGGATATAGGCGGAGACCACCGTTATGCCGATGGTTGGACCTACGGCTTAGCCGACATCTGGCCAGATCGGATCAAAGGACAAAACCGCATTGCCAATCCCGGTTGCTTTCCTGCGGCGACGCTGAACGCACTGGCTCCCCTGCTGGCCAACGGATTGATCGAACCCGACAACATAATTATTGATGCCAAAACAGGTATTTCCGGTGCTGGGCGAGGCGGTGATAGCAAATTTGGATACGCTGAAAGCAATGAAAACTTGATTCCTTATGGTCTACTCCGACATGTTCACATGCCCGAGATTGCCAAAACCATAGAGGGACTGAGCGGCGGCAGCGCGAGCGGGCTGGTATTTACACCTCACCTCATTCCGATGACCCGCGGCATCCTCGTCACCATCTATTGCCGGAGCCAAGCCACAACAGAGCAATGCCTGGATGCGGCGCGGCGCTTTTATGCCGAAAGAGCATTTGTGCGCGTGACAGACAGACCGCCACAGACAAAGTGGGCAACCGGATCGAACCTGTCCTTCGTCAGCTACGCCGCCGATCCCGAACGCCGCCTGTTGATCGCCATGGGCGTGGTCGACAACTTGGGGAAGGGAGCGGCTGGCCAGGCTGTGCAGAACGCGAACCTGATCTTCGGCTTGCAGGAATCGGCGGGGCTGGATGGCGCACCGTTTTGGCCGTGATCCATTTGCGATCCCGTCGTCGGCAATCGTCAGAGCTTATAGCATCGAGTTAAAACCAGCCTCGATCCTCGGGCATTCTAAGATTGAGAGTATGGAAGCGCCTCAAAGAATAGAAGGCGCTTCCTCGTGGCAGAAAGGGTGAAAGCGGCACTTGACGCTACCCACCCACGCCCCGGATCAGAACGTTTTTGTCAAAGAGACCTTAAACGATCTGCCTGCCTCAGTGTAGAAATCGACCGGCTGGTTGCCGCTCGATTGTGTTGTTGGATTGACGTCGCGCACGGCAACGGCGTTCCAGTATTTTTTGTCGAAAATATTGTAGACGCCGGCCTGGATGCGAAGGCCGTTCAGCTGTTCCGGCTCCCACCAGCCTGTCAGATTGGCGATGCCGTAGCCCGGCGCATCGAACGTGTTGGGATTATTATCTTTAGGCATTGGTGCTGAGAAGATGCCGGACAATTCGACTCCCCAGATATCCTGATCATAGCCAATGCCTGCCACCGCCTTGAAAGGCGCAACAGTCCGCAAATAGGTTCCATCGGTGCTGTTTCTGCCATAGGCGTAGGCCACGGAGCCATTGAGGAACAGCCCATTAGCGAAGTCCTTGCGGCCCTTAAATTCGATGCCAGAAATTTGCGCCTTATCGACATTACGCCATGACATGAGAAGCGGTGACTGCGAGACAACATAGTCTTCGATGAAGTTCGAGTAACGATTGTGGAAGACCGTGACCTTTCCGGAGAGATCGCCGCTCTCATAATTCGCGCCGACTTCGAACCCCTGCCCGGTCTCTGGCTTCAGATCAGGATTGCCACGAACCTCATAGCCGATATTCGGGAAGTAGATGTAATACTCATCAATCGTCGGCGCACGATAGGTCATCGACCATTGCGCAAAAAGCTCCGTTTCTGGCGTGATTTGATAGGTAGCCAAGAGCTTCGGAGAGAGCCGTGCGCCGCTCTTCGATGTCAGCGTTCCGTTGAAACCGGTGGTCGGCTGGGGATCGTAGTCGTACCAGTCGAAGCGTACGCCCGGCGTCAGAGCGAAACCGCTGTCACCAAAACCGATCCGATCATCGAGATAGATGCCAAGCTTCTTGCCATCCACATCCGGCATATCGGGCTTGTTGACGGCGGCGCTTGCGGGCAGACCTGCCAGATATTGTTCGGTCTGGAAAAACTGCAGCGTGCCGCCAAAGCGAATTTCGTGGTCGAGATAGCCTGCATCGAAACGCGAGATGGCGTTGCCCGTCAGGCCGTAGGAGTTTTCCTCCACCCTGTTGTGTCTCATATAGCGGGCGGAATCGCTGGTACGCAGGCCATCCGATCCAGCTTCTTTCGTCAGCTTCTGCCAGAAGATCGTTGCATTGGCAGCATCGATCAGGGAGTCTTCGCTCTCCGCCTCGTAGCTATAATCGAAAGATACGCGGTCGCGGTGGGTCTTTTCCTCACCCCAGCCCTGGCCGGGCAGATAGGTCGTAGCAGGACGCCCGCCGGATATGATGACCGTCGGGCTCTGCATCGTTTTCAGGTCGAAATCGGTATCGAGTTCGTACCGCTCTGCAGTCAGGCCGATGCGATGCCCACCAGCCAGATCCTGACGTACCTTCGCCATGACATTCTGCTGATCGAAATCGGCAGGGTTTGGTGCAGTCCGCTGGAAACCGTCAATGTCGTCCTTGCCGAAGTTGTCGCGTTCGTGACCCTTCTTATAGGCACCTTGGAACAAGACTGACGTGTTCTCTACTTTCTTCGCGACCGCCAGCGAGCCGCCGAGACTCTTATCGGAACTGTCATAGCCAAGCTTCGCTACGCCCCCCCAGCCTTTTTCTGGATCGATAAGGTCTTCCGGTTCAAGCGTTCTAAGCACCAGCGCGCCGCCCATGGCACCCGGACCGATGCGGCTCGAATCCGCGCCGCGCACAACATCGACAGTCGAGAGCGCTGCAAAGTCGAACGTGTTTGCGCCATCGCTCAAGCCAGTCGTTGGCGATGACGTACCTGCACGCACAAGATTACCGAAGGACGAGACGGGAATACCGTCCAGCAGCGTGACGATACGTGTACCACCGAGACCGCGAATGAAAAGCCCGCCTACTTTGCCTGGTTTGCTCTCGGTGAAATCCACCCCCGGCTCCGTCGTATTGCCGAGATCGCGCAGATTGCTAATGTCCTTCTTGCGGATTTCGTCTGCCGTCGTCACGCTGGCAAGCGGCGTATCGGATGCGGCATTGGCAGCCGGGTTCCCCGATGCAACGCGCGCACCCTTGATGGTAATTCGTTTCAGCACCGTGGGCTGTTGTCCGTCCTGCGGGGAAGCGGTCTGCGCCTCTGCGCTGACGCTATTGAGCACGAGCGCGAGCGCCGTGCAGACGAACAAGGCGGATTGAGAACCGCGGATAAGCATGATGACCCCCTGATGCCGAGCAGCAAGAGGCGCGCGCGATGGTACGCGCTACAGCCTCAAGGCCAGCTCGACGGATATGTGCTGAAATGTGACGGCTGAGCCGCAGGGGAGAATTAGAAAACATGATTATGTGAGTCAACATAATAAACATGATTACAATAGTCATCATTTTGTGATCTGCGATTTGTTGCAAAATTGTTACGCCAAGCGCCCTGTGACATCAGGTTTATGCCGCGGGGAAGCAGCCCGTGATAAACAGAATGTGTAGCGTGCGAGGGACTTGAAGATCAGTTTCTTCCGCTTAAATCACCGATTTACCAACACGCATATTACCCCAACGCGAGCCAAGGGCGCCCCGCCAACATGAAATCACTTGAACTCATTATCGAACGAATCATTCTTTCGAGCCGCTGGCTTCTGGTTGTCTTTTATTTCGGCCTGGTGGCAGCGCTTGGCGTCTATGCCTTTTCCTTCATCCTGAAGTTTCTCAAGATCGCGCAAAACGTTTTTGTCTACACCGACGCAGAAATGATCCTTGCCATGCTGGCCTTGATCGACGCCGCACTCGTCGCAAGCCTGATCGTCATGGTGATGATCTCCGGCTATGAAAACTTCGTCAGCCGCTTCGATGAAGCGGACGATCAGGTCTCCTTCCTTGGAAAGCTGGATGCAGGCAGTCTCAAGATCAAGGTCGCCTCCTCAATCGTCGCGATTTCCTCGATCCATTTGTTGCAAATATTCCTGAACGCCAACCAATATGCCGACAGCAAACTGATGTGGTTCACCATCATCCATCTCGCCTTCGTTGTTTCCGCCGTCATGCTTGGCTTTCTGGAAAAGCTGATGAACAAGCCGAAGGCCGTCAAAACCGATCTCGACATCTGATCGTCTGTCTGAAGGCACTGACCAATGGGGGCGCGGGAAATAAGCGAGCGAAAATATGGAGCTCGCTCCTGTCAGCAGGTTGCGAATGCGCTCAGCCTACGGAAGAATTGAAACTATTAAAAAACGCCACGCTAACCAAAGTCGGGACTATTGGAAATTATGGGTGGAAATTCGTTGCCTTTCGTCTATTTCTTGATGTTAACATATAAACCTTATCGAATGTAATCATTATGACGACACTGGAACGGCAGTCGGTATTTAGTCAGGAGATAGCGGCTTCGCAGAACCGTCCTGAGTGGCTGCAGACCGTGTCCCGCCTCGCGAAGACATTCGGCTTCATCCACACCACTTTGATGAAGGTGCCGACGCAAGGTGACGATACGCTGCAGCCGGTGCTTTTAGAGACGACAATACCTGTCGGCTTCATTCGCAGCGTCGATCAACATCACAAGCTGAATGATTGTCCTATCCTGGCGAAAATCGCCAACTCTTCATTGCCGCAATATTGGTGCTTCGAAGACGATATCCCCGTGCCGCCCTACAGCGCGGCGATCAAGAAGTTGATGGAGAAGTACGGCATCGTCAGCGGTGTCATCGCCCCCATCAATGGCCTGAATGGCCGGCGCTACGTTCTGCGCTTCGAAGGAGATTGCTCAAAGCCCAATCAGACCGTGCTGAATGAAATCGGCATCGTCGCCATTCATGCCTTCGACGTTTATGATCGTATCCGCAAGGCGGAACTGGTGGCGCCCAAAACGCTGACGAAGCGCGAGATCGAAGTCATTCGCTGGACGTCCCACGGAAAGACGTCTTCCGAGATCGGGCAAATCCTTTCGCTGTCCGACCACACGATCAATGCTTACCTCAACAATGCGATCAAGAAGCTGGATTGCGTCAACCGAACCCAGCTCGTTGCCAAGGCCATCCGCCTGAAGGTGATTAACTAATCATCGCCGCAAACGTCGGCGATCTCGCGGTTCGCTTATGACGCTACACGTCTTTGCGCGATGATGTTCCGCATCCGCAAAACCGCCGAAGAGTGCTACGAGACGTCTCAAGCGCTCCGCGATCACCCGCCAAGCGCCCCACGATTGCGTGTTTAAAGCGCGTCACAATCCTTCAGATTCGCTCCCTGCGCTTTAAGCTTGTCGCATGTCGGCATCGCAAAACCGCTGCGTAGTTTTGCTTGGATCATGCTTCAGCGATCCAGCACTGAGCGCAGCTCGACGAGATTGGAGCGAACTCTCAGCACATAGAAGCCCATGGTCGCCAGATGCGATGGCATGATCCAGCCGCTTTCATCGCCATTGGAGATGATAAAGGGCTGGATGCGAAGTGCAGCCCGCGTCTGGGCCAAAGTGTCGTTCCACAGGCTGGTCACGTTGCGCTCGCGAATAACCTGCTGGAAATCAGCGCCAGCGGCGGAGAGAATGCCGTAATAGCCGTAGAGCTGGCCATAGGCGAACCAGAACCGGTCGTCGGCGCGCGTGTCGAACCAGCCGCCATTGTAATTCTCGGAACGCTCGCGAAGGATTGCGGACGTGCCGCCGATATCGTTGGCGATGCGATCGATGAACTGGATGAGGTTGTCAGCCCGCGTATCGAAAACAGAGGTGCATTGAGCAAGGCTGACATTGAACTTGCGCAAACTTTCCGCTGCGGAGCGGTAATAGCTCGGCGTCGGCGTTTTGGGGCCGAAGGGGCTGAGACCGAAATACCAGGAATACTCGTCATATTGCAGATTGCCGCGGGCGTTTTGCAGGTCGTTATTAATGCCGGACGTTCCGCGCACGCGCCCAAGCGTATCGACAAGTTCGACCGCGGTACGGCGAACAGCCTGGTTCACACCGCGCTGGAACGAGGCCTTGTTGTCCAGAAAAGGCGTGCTGTCCCAGTCGATGCCGAAGAGGCCGAGCTTGTAGAGCAGCATCGAGGAGATCCAGGCATTCTGATCGACGTTGAAATCGATCAGCCCTGCCGCGACGTCTACGGTCGCGGATGGCTGGCAACTGCGGGCAACCGGGGCTGCGGCAACGGGGGCCGGCGCGGTTGCAGTTCCCTCGGTGGTGGACTGCCCCTGCGCTTGCGCGTCCGTTTGCGCCTGCGGCAAGGTTGCTGGCGTGGCAGGCAGTTCCTGGCCGGCACCGACGGTGCGGGTCGACAGCTTGTAATCTTCAACGTAATCCGGATTGAAATTCGTCCAGACCTGCGTTTGCCAGATAAAGTAGCCGTAGAGACCGAAGATGAGCACGAGACCGACAGCAAGCGGCGCCTGTATCATCCATGTCCGCGCGCCGGCAGATCCTTGCCTGGCGCGGAACGGCCAGATCAGCGCCGCGCCAAGAACCGACAGACCTCTTCCAAGCGCGCTGAAAACACGTCTGAAGAACGCCGAAACGGAATCAAGCATCTCTACCTCTCTCGATTGTCACCAAACGGCCAACTCCAATTGTGAGTAAAGCTCCGTTCTCAAATAGGTGCGCGCGGCATGGATACAACGCAGCACAGGTATCTTTTTACCGTCCACGTCCTTCAATCGCCACAACGCGAGACCGTTCTATCCTGTAGCGGCGAGCGAAGGCTTCGGTGACAGGTTGCTTCCGCTTGTCGATATCATCGAGGGTGATGGCATTATGCGCGTGGATCTTGATCAGATCGAGAAGATGGGGACGTGGCGAAGCGTCATTTTCTGTGATCTCCCGCATCAGCCCGTCGAGCGTCATGGTCACGGCGCCGTAGAGTTGAATGGCGCGCTCCATCGCAAGCGACAGCATGTTGTAGAGCATGGCATGAGCCGACAATCGCTGGGTCGCGCTTTGTGACAGCGATTCCTGCAACAGGATCTGCTCCTCCAGCCGTTGGTGGCGGGCTCTCAAGAGCTGATAGGATTTTTCTTGCTCTTCCAACTCCAGTGACAGGCTTTCCCGCTCGGCTTCCAGTGAGGCGCGGCGCTTGTCGTCGGTGACGCTGCCAAGCTTCCACTGTGCGGTTGCGAGCAACGCGTTGATCTCCTTTAGCCGCTGACGCCCCGCCTCTATCTCGGCTGACGACGTGCGCCGCTTTTCCATGATCGCACGCAGCGGCGCTTCGCATGTCTCGTGAAGCTTCGAAGCGGCAGTTTTCTCGTCCGACAAAAGTACCGCCACATCATCCGAAAGAAACAGCAGCCGCTTCAATGTTTCGGCGATCGCAAACGTCTTCACCCGTTCGGCCTGACGCTTCGTGGCCTTATTGCGCGAGAAGAAAGCCAAGAAATTCTCATAGCGCGTCCGCTCGCTGGCGGCGTCAAAACGCTCGAAGCACTTTTCGATGTCGCCCGAGAGATAGAGCGTAAGATTGGCAAGAGCCTTTTCGACCTCATCATAGCGCACAATCACGGCGTCGAGTGCCTGGCGCTCCTTATCGTGGCTGGCATCCGCGTCATCTGCGCCAAAGAGTGTCGAGATCTGTTGGAGCAGGCTGGCCTCGGCTGCGCGTGTGTCACCGATCGCGGCCCTTGCCTTTTCAATCTCGCTCTCAAGTGACGGCGTCTTCGCCATGGCAGGCTCTCTCCCGAATCGCTTGGGCAATAAAGCATGTCGCGCAAAACTGTGCAGCGGTTTTGCGATAACGACATGCGATGAAACAAGACCCGAAGGCGTAGGAGCGAATCTGAAAGATCGCGACATGCATAAGGCCACACGTTTCATATATCCACGAGCGGCCTCGTCTCAATGCGGGAGCATAAAGGAAAACAGACCTATAGATTGAGCTTTGCCAGTTCCGCATCCAGCCGTTCGCGTGCCTTCTTCGGCATTTTCCCAGCCTTTACCGCATCGAGGTTGGCAGGCTGATCGCCAACGACCACCAGCGCCACCATGCCCATGCCGAAATGCGGCGTGCACTTGAAGACATAAGCGCCCTGCCTGTCGACCGTCACCTTCAGCGTCTGGTTCATCTTGCCCTTGGCGTCCGCGAAACCCTCCGGCACCAGTTCCTTGATCGAAGCCGCATCATGGCCTTTGTCGACCGGAACGAAGCTGATGACGTCGCCCACGCCTGCTTTCACGGCAGCGGGCTCGAACACCATGGTCTGGCCATCCGCGCCCTTGTTCAGCATCTTGATCTCGATTTCAGCGGCAGTCGCCGGAAAAGTGAAGAAGCCGGCAATGGCGGCGGCGGTGAGAAGACGAAGAACGTGACTGTGCATTGCGCTTACTCCTGAAGTGGAACCGCCTGATGCGGTCTGCCTGCCACAGCTCCTACTCCCCCACGCGCACGTCTTCTTTGACCAAAATCAAACGGAGCAGCGTGTCGCGCTTACGCGCATTCAACGGCCTCAACCCAGTGGCGGCGGCAGAAGGACACATATTTCTCATTGCCACCGACATCGATCTGCGCGCCTTCCTTCACCACCTTGCCACTTTCATCGAAGCGCGCCACCATGGTTGCCTTGCGGCCGCAATGGCAGATGGTGCGGATCTCCCGAAGCTCGTCGGCAATGGCGAGAAGCTCCTTTGAGGCGGGAAAAAGCTTGCCCTGAAAATCTGTCCGCAGACCATAGGTCATCACCGGAATGTTCAGCTTGTCGGCGATCGTGGCGAGTTGCCAGACATGATGTTCGGAGAGAAAATTCGCCTCGTCGATGAAAACACAGGCGACCGGCTTCTCGCCATGCAATCGGGCCACCTCGGCAAAGATATCCGTGCTGTCTTCGAAGATCATCGCATCCGACGACAGGCCGATGCGCGAGGCCACTTTGCCAACCCCTGCCCGGTTGTCGAAGGCGGCAGTGAAGATCAGCGTGCGCATGCCGCGCTCCTGATAATTGTAGGACGCCTGCAAGAGCATGGTGGATTTTCCGGCATTCATTGCGGAGTAATTGAAATAGAGCTTGGCCATCATGCCCTCCAAACAGGTTTTCAGGCTCTTTTGCCTCGCAGGGGCGGGAGAAGGAAGGGTGGCCGAACAAAAGTCACAGCTTTCGCTCCGCAGCATCGGCCCGAAAATCGGATTTGATTTTCGGAAAAGCACGATGCCTAAACTTCAAGAAACAGAGTGCCCTGCATCCAAAAGGACGTATGGCGCTCCGTTCGTCGCAGTCGAGAGCGTGCAATGTCGCAAACAACACCGTCGCCCACGCAAATGCGCATGAGTTGATTGTGATTGGCGGATATTGATAATGGTCAGGGAACAAAAAAAGGGATTACGCAATGCTTGCACATCAACGTCGCTGTCTGGCTCTTGCCGCGGCAGTTTCCGCAATCGCCGTCTTTTCCACCAGCGCGTATGCTGCCGAACCGGCAAGCTGCGGAACGGTTCGCTTCTCCGACGTCGGCTGGACCGATATCACCGCGACGACCGCCACGGCCTCCGTCATTCTGAAAAGCCTCGGCTACAACACCGACGTGAAGATTCTCTCCGTTCCGGTGACCTACACATCGCTGAAGAACAAGGACATCGACGTCTTCCTCGGCAATTGGATGCCGACCATGGAAGGCGATATCAAGCCTTACCGCGAGGACAAGTCGGTCGAGACGGTGCGCGAAAACCTGACCGGTGCAAAATATACGCTTGCCACCAACGCCAAGGGTGCCGAACTCGGCATCAAGGACTTCAAGGACATCGCCGCCCATAGCAGCGAACTCGGCGGCAAGATTTACGGCATCGAGCCCGGCAATGACGGCAACCGTCTGATTCTCGGCATGGTCGAGAAGGACACCTTCGGCTTGAAGGATTTCCATGTGGTGGAATCCTCCGAGCAGGGCATGCTGGCGCAGGTGGCTCGCGCCGACAAGTCCGGTGAGCCCATCGTGTTCCTCGGCTGGGAACCGCACCCGATGAACTCCAATTTCAAGCTGACCTATCTGACGGGCGGCGATGACGTCTTCGGTCCGAACCTGGGCGGCGCAACGATCTACACCAATGTCCGCAAGGGTTATCTGGATGAATGCCCGAATATCGGCACCTTCCTCAAGAACCTGCAATTCTCGCTTCCAATGGAAAACGAGATCATGGGCAAGATCTTGAACGACGGTATGGAAGGCGAAGCCGCAGCCACCGCATGGCTGAAGGCAAACCCGAGCGCCATCGAGCCATGGCTTGCAGGGGTTAAGACCAAGGACGGCAGCGGCGACGCGCTGGCCGCAGCCAAGAAAAATATCGGCCTGTAAGGGCCGTTTACCCGCCTGTTACGCCCGGCTTCCGACCGCTTAATGCGTCGGAAGCCGAATAGATGAACCCGTTCACGAAAGGCAAAATCTTACCGTGGAATGGCTCAGTGCACCCCAAAATCGTTTACCGGTCGGTCGTTATGCCAAAGAGGCAATTGACTGGCTGACCACAAATCTTTCTTTCTTTTTCGATTGGTTAGCCTTTATTTTCGGAAGCGTCATCGACGCCATCCTCTACCTGCTGCAGGCGCCCCACCCTCTCGTCATCGTGGCGCTTCTGACCGCACTTTCCGCCTGGATGCGCCGCTCCATCGGAATGCCGCTCTTCACCGCCCTCGGCCTGCTTCTCATCATCAATCTCGGCTATTGGAAAGCGACCACCGAAACGCTGGCGCTCGTCATTGCCGCAAGCACCGTCTGTATGCTGATCGGCATCCCGCTCGGCATCCTCGCGGCGCGACGCAGATGGGTCTATAGTTTCATGCGCCCGGTTCTGGACCTGATGCAGACGATCCCCACCTTCGTTTATCTGATTCCGGCGCTCGTCCTGTTTGGGCTTGGAATGGTGCCGGGGCTGATCGCCACGGTCATCTTCGCCGTCCCCTCCCCCATCCGTCTGACGCGACTTGGCATCATTTCCACGCCACCGGCGCTGGTGGAAGCCGCCGTCGCCTTCGGCGCCACGCCCTCGCAGGTACTGCGCAAGGTGGAACTGCCTTTTGCCATGCCGCAGATCATGGCGGGCCTGACGCAGACCATCATGCTGTCGCTCTCGATGGTGGTGATCTCCGCACTCGTCGGCGCAAACGGTCTCGGCGTGCCGGTGGTTCGCGCGCTGAATACGGTCAACATCGCTATGGGCTTCGAAGCAGGTCTTTGCATCGTCATCGTGGCGATCATCCTTGATCGGCTCTTTCGCCTGCCCGGCTCGGAGGATGAGGTATGAGTGACGCAATCATCTTCGGAAACGTCGATATCGTCTTTGGCGATCATCCTGACCTGGCCCTACCCATGATCGATGCGGGGCGAACCCGCAGCGAAATCAACAAAGAGACCGGCCTTGTGCTTGGTGTGGCCAATGCGTCGCTCTCGGTCAAGGAGGGCGAAATCCTCGTCCTCATGGGGCTGTCGGGCTCGGGGAAATCGACGCTGTTACGCGCCGTCAATCGTCTCGCCCCGGTGGTGCGCGGGAATGTCAGCGTCAAGACCGATACGGGCTATGTCGATCCCTATAGAGCGTCATCCAAGGCGCTGCGGGATCTGCGCTCCCGCACCGTCTCCATGGTCTTCCAGCAATTCGGCCTTCTGCCATGGCGCAATGTTGCCGATAATGTCGGCTTCGGGCTGGAGCTCTCGGGAGTGTCGGAGGCCGAGCGCAAGAAGCGCGTTGCCGAACAGCTCGAACTCGTCAATCTCTCCGACTGGGCCAACCGGAAGGTGGGCGAACTTTCAGGCGGTATGCAGCAGCGTGTGGGTCTTGCCCGCGCTTTTGCCACCGGCGCACCGATCCTCCTGATGGACGAGCCGTTTTCCGCACTCGACCCGCTCATCCGCAGCCGACTTCAGGAAGAGTTGCTGGAATTTCAAAGCAGGCTGAAGAAAACGATCCTCTTCGTCAGCCACGACCTGGATGAGGCCTTCCGCATCGGCAATCGCATCGCCATGATGGAAGGTGGACGCATCATCCAGTGTGGCACGCCGCAGGAGATCGTGCGTAACCCTGCCACCCAGTATGTTGCGGATTTCGTTCAGAACATGAATCCGATTTCCATGCTGACAGCCGCCGATGTCATGCGCCGCGGCGTGGCAGCCGATCACGGCAATAACCCGGTTGTGGCCACGGCCCGCCCTTCCCTGCCGCTGATCGACATCTTGGACGCCATGGCAAGACAGCCCGGCACGATCGGTGTCGTCGAACAGGGTGCGGTCGTTGGCACCATCACCTCGGAAGACATTGTCCGGGGACTGACGCGTCATCGCAACGTCTAAAGCACGGTCCGTACAAAAATGTGCAACCGTTCTACGATAGCGACAGGCGGTAAAGCAAAGAACTGACCGCGAAAGGAGCGATCTGAACGATCGCCAGGCGCTTCGAGGATCACCTCGGCTGGAAAACAACCAGCCGAGGAATTGGCTGATACCACTGATTCGCTAGACGAATGGGTCATTACGAAGAATGGCGTCATCTCAATACCACAATATCCAAAGGCGCGCATGTTCAACGGGGCAAGCACTGCTTACTTTTCCCTCGATTCGGAGCATCCAGACTACTAGATTTGGCACCCACCGAGTTTCAGGGTAAAAATATGACTGCGATAGTCAGAATTACCAAGAATAAAAAAAGATTATTTTCAACCAAATTTGACAATAATCATTTCTTATTTTGCATTACTTGCCATTTTTAGCAGAAAATAATACTCAAAAATGACACAGTCGGATAAATAGACGCTAAATTACGACACATCTAATAAAGCGTGACCTTTACCTTAGATTTAGGTATATACAGTCTCGCGACCATGTTGGTAAAACTTGACGCATGGGGCAATTCGTTGCCGGACAAGAAAGCCAGGGGCGGCTTCGAATTTAGGAGACTGGAAATGACGACGCAGACCTTATCAGACCAAGCTAATGTTGCAGCAGGGCTTCTGTCGGCCATGGCTAATCCCAAAAGGCTGATGATCCTTTGCAGCTTGGTCGAAGGTGAAGTTCCGGTCGGCGTTCTGGCAACACAGGTTGGCCTCAGCCAGTCGGCCTTGTCTCAGCATCTTTCCAAGCTTCGTGCACAGCGCCTCGTCAAGACGCGCCGCGATGCACAGACGATCTACTACTCCAGCACCTCGGACTCGGTGAAGAAGATCCTGGCGTCGCTTGAGGAAATCTATTGCGCGCAGAGCGACAGCAAGTCCGCCGCGTGATCTAAAGCATTGTCCACGCAAAACTGTGCAGCGGTTTTGCGATAACGACATGCGATAAAACGGAAGCGTGAAGAGCGGGTTTGAAAGATTTCGACCCGCTTTAGAGCGTGTATTTAACGCTCGCTCGAGCGCCAACCACTACATCCATCCTTCAGACTGGTAACGCCGAACGCTCTTTGAGCATCTGCGCCGCGCGCGCATAGCCGCCAGCAGCCCCATCCACAAAATGCATATGATCACGTGACAGCGGCGATGGGACGACGCAGGTCATGAGAGCCGCATCCTGCTCGTGCAAACCGTAAAAGCAGACGCCGTCACGCTCCGCACCTTCCAGCCGTGCCTTGATCCGGGAAAGCCGGTCCGCATCCACATCGATCGTCATCTTCAGCCCGTCATCGAACTTGCGAAAGTCCGTGTTGCTTGCGACGGTTGTCTTGTATTGAACAGGATCGAAGCGACCGACCGGCTTTCGCAACCAGTAGAGCACCGTGATCAGAACGGTCTGGAACGCCACCCAGCAGCCTTTGCGAAACTGGGAGACACGATCACCGAAGCCGGAGAGTGCTTTGGCCTCCATCACCAGCCCCTCACGGATGAAGCCGAGCGCCGGTCCTTCAACGGGCACGGGATGGCCTTCACGACCATCTTCATTCGCAAGTGTGACGATATCGGCAACGAGCCGGCGAAAGGCTGCCATGTCTCCACCCGCACGTGGGGTGGCGATGATCGATACCACTGCACCATAGCGCGCTTCTATGGGATTCCATCGGCAGGACAGGCCGGAAAGATCGGGCCTGTCGCCCGCTTCCGCCTCGTCGATGAGATAGTGCCCGCCCTTCATCTGCATGTCGGCCCAATTGTTGCCGCCACCGGAGAACATCGCATAGGACACGTCGTCGCTCGCCTGAAAGCGTGCGACGCGGACATCCAGCCCATGCGCCCTGATCTCCGTCACCGGCACCAGTGCCGCACGCAGCGTGAGATCTAGATCCTCGCTCACCCACCGCCGGACTTTCGAAAGTGCGGTGCGCGATGCCTCGATTGCCTGCGGCGGCACGGCGACAGCCGCACCATCGCCGCCGAAGACAAAGGGCAGATCATGGCGTTCCAAGGCATTGAGAATGCCTGAGATGACGCCGGCACCTGCCATATTGACCGCCTTGTATCGGCCTTGCGCGATGGCATCGGTGGAGTCGACAATGTCGGCAAGCGCCAGCGCCCAGCCATCGGGAAGAGGACGATAGAGCTCCGGCTCAGCGACATCTTCGAAATGCCGGAAGACAGGCAGGTAGGACAGAAATTCTTCATCGGACGATCGCATCGTCATAATATCCTCCCCGCCTGATGAAAAAGCCAGTCTCGATCGCCCTGTGTCGCATAGCAAACAATGCGTCCACCCAGGGACGGCGATCACATAGCTTTTACAAATGCTTTTACGTTGACGGACCGGTTCCAGATCAAACGCGACTTGCTAAATGGCCATCGCCTTGTCACAACGGAGGACTGGGGTACGGAATTCAAATGTGAAACGGCACTCCTTTGCCCGACGAACGGCGCCTCATTTCTGCGAGTGCGTTGCCGACGCCGGGTCGAATCGGGCGATACGCCCAACCCAAGGAGAAATTGAATGAAAACCAAGATTTTGACCGGCCTGGCGCTTCTCGCCTCCGTGGCCTTTGCACCTGCAGCGCATGCTGAGATCGTCATCGGTCTCATCGCGCCTCTCACCGGTCCGGTTGCCGCTTACGGCGATCAGGTGAAGAACGGCGCGCAGACCGCTGTCGACGTCATCAACAAGAATGGCGGCATTCTCGGCGAGAAGGTCGTGCTGAAGCTCGCCGATGATGCCGGTGAGCCCAAGCAGGGCGTTTCCGCCGCCAACCAGCTGGTTGCAGATGGCATCAAATTCGTCGTAGGCCCGGTTACCTCGGGCGTTGCCATTCCGGCCTCCGACGTTTTTGCCGAAAACGGCGTCGTCATGGTCACGCCAACAGCAACTGCGCCGGACTTGACCAACCGCGGCCTCACAAACATCTTCCGCACCTGCGGTCGTGACGACCAGCAGGCTGAAGTGGCTGCGAAGTTCGTTCTGGCTCAGTTGAAGGATCGCCAGATCGCCATCATTCACGACAAGGGCGCTTACGGTAAGGGCCTTGCGGACGCCTTCAAAAAGACTTTGAATGCCGGCGGCGTGACCGAAGTCCTGTATGACGCGCTGACGCCCGGCGAAAAGGATTTGAGCGCGCTCACTGCGCGTCTGAAGTCTCAAGGCGTGGATGTCGTCTATTTCGGCGGTTACCACCCGGAAGCCGGTCTTCTGGTCCGCCAGTTGCATGACATCGGCGCGAAGGCGACCGTCATTGCCGGTGACGGACTCTCCAACTCCGAATTCGCCAATATCGGCGGCACCGCGGCAGATGGTACCATCTTCACCAATGCTGCTGACGCAACGAAGAGCGCAGACTCCAAGGCCGCCGCCGAAGCGTTGAAGGCTGCTAATATCCCGGCTGAAGCCTTCACGCTGAACGCTTACGCCGCCGTGGAAGTGCTCAAAGCCGGCATTGAAAAGGCGGGCTCTGCAGAGGATTCCGAAGCGGTCGCTACGGCGCTCAAAGGTGGCGAGCCGATCCCGACAGCCATCGGCAAGCTGACCTACGGCGAAACGGGCGACCTGACCTCGCAGGCCTTCTCGCTGTACAAGTGGCAGGGTGGCAAGATCGTTTCGGCAGAGTAAGGATCGACGCCCTCTTCCGCTGACCGAGCGCGAGGATGGTGACCATGACCGAAACACGAACTGATCGGACCGGGCGCGCGCAACGCGCCCGGTTTTCTTTTTGCATGGAACGCTCTTTCCAGGCTTAATTATCCAAAGACACAGAATCGACATGAGGTGACGCGTGGTATCGAAACTCGAACGCAAGATCGACCAGGGAACCGGACGGGAGAAAGCGGATATCGTTCTGAAGGGCGGGCGTTTCTTCGATCTTGTCACGGGTGAACTGGTCGCTTCCGACATTGCGATCTGTGACGATACGATCGTTGGCACCTGCGAGTCCTATCACGGCGTCGAGGAGATCGACATCTCCGGCAAGATCGTCGTACCGGGCTTTATCGACACCCATCTTCACATCGAATCGTCGCTCGTCACGCCGCATGAGTTCGACCGCTGCGTCCTGCCCTATGGCGTCACCACCGCGATCTGCGATCCGCATGAAATCGCCAATGTTCTCGGCGCGGAGGGCATCCAGTTCTTCCTCGATTCCTCGCTCGAGACGATCATGGATATCCGCGTGCAGCTCTCTTCCTGCGTGCCCGCCACTCATCTGGAAACCGCTGGCGCCGATCTGCCGATTGAAAAGCTCCTGCCCTTCCGCGATCATCCAAAGGTCATCGGGCTTGCCGAGTTCATGAATTTTCCCGGCGTGATCCACAAAGACCCGATCTGCATGGCGAAACTCGAGGCGTTTCAAGGCCAGCATATCGACGGCCACGCGCCGCTTCTCTCCGGCATGGGGCTTAACGGCTATCTGTCTTCTGGCATCCGCACGGAGCATGAATGCACCAGCGCCAGGGAAGCGCTCGAAAAGATCCGCAAGGGCATGCATATTCTGGTCCGTGAAGGATCTGTATCGAAAGACCTGCACGCTCTGATGCCGATCATCACCGAACGCCTGTCGCCCTATCTGGCGCTCTGCACCGATGACCGCAATCCGCTCGACATCGCCGAACAGGGTCATCTAGACTATATGATCCGCACTGCCATCGCCAATGGCGTCCAGCCGCTGGCAATCTACCGCGCCGCATCGATTTCGGCAGCGAAAGCCTTTGGCTTGCGAGATCGCGGCCTCGTCGCGCCCGGCTGGCGCGCCGATCTGGTGGTGATCGACACGCTGCAGAACTGCAAGGCCAATATGGTCTTCTCCGCCGGCAGGCGCGTGACGCCAGAGCTTTTTTCCACCCGCAAACCGGTCGCTCCCGTCGGTCTCGACAGCGTCAAGGCAAGGCCGGTGCTTGCCGCTCATTTCGGCGTGCCGGTGACGGAAGGCAAGACATCCGTTCTCGGCGTCCTGCCGGGCAAGATCATCACCGAGCATCGCCGCTTCAAACTGCCAAGCGACGGTAACCAGACGACGGTCGATCTCGACAACGACATCATCAAGGTGGCGGTGATCGAGCGGCACGGCAAGAATGGCAATCACGCCAATGGCTTCGTCCAGGGCTTCGGCTTGAAGAAGGGCGCCATCGCTTCCACCGTCGGGCATGACAGCCACAACATCTGTGTGGTGGGTGTGAACGAGGATGACATGGCGCTCGCCGCCAATCGCCTCGGCGAGATCAAGGGCGGCTTCGTGGTGGCGGAAAACGGCAAGATCACCGGCGAGATCGCGCTGCCCGTTGCCGGCCTCATGAGCCTGGATCCCTATGAGACCGTACGCGACACCTTGCACACCCTGCGCCAAGCCGCCTATGCGCTCGGGACCACGCTGGAAGAGCCCTTTCTGCAGGTTGCGTTTTTACCGCTGCCCGTCATTCCACATTTGAAGATTTCCGATAAAGGCCTGGTGGATGTCGATCTTTTTCAGCTTATTGGTGGCGATGCAAAATAGTGTCGTTAGAGGCCGCTAAAAAAGCAACCAACGCAGATATAGTGCGCCTCTACTTCGACTTTACGCAATCGTGATACTGTATTACCTTTATTAGACTAGGTCCTGCTCTTCTGTAGTGATCGTCACAAGCGGAGCTGCCCTTGGTTATAAAGCGCATCGACAAGAAACAGCTTAAGATCGGGATGTTTGTCGAGGCAATCGAAGGCCCGTGGCGCGACGATCCTGCAATGGGCCGCCGCTTTCTGGTGAAAACTGCCGAACAACTGGCCGCGATCGTCAATGGCAATGTCAGCGGTGTGTTCATAAACACCGCGCTTGGCAAGCCGCGCGGAGCAAGCGACAGCATCGTATCCGAACAGAAAACGCTGCGAAATGCCACGAGGCAGGAAAAGCTGCGAATTGCCCACGCCATCAACCACCAGTCTGAGGAAGCCAAGGGGCTGATCCAGGGCGTTTTTGACGGTCAGGATGTCAGTGTCGCGGCATTCGCTCCGCTGTTGGACGATATTGGCAGGACGATGGACGAAAATCCTTCGCTCTTCATCGGCATATCGCGCCTGCGCTCGCAGGATACCGCCACCTTCGTCCACTCGCTCTCCGTCGCGGCGCTGATGGTGCACTTCGCTCGCTCGATGGAAATGGACGAGTCAATCGTCCAGCTCCTCTGTGTCGCAGGACTGTTGCACGATGTCGGCAAGCTCGCGATCCCGAAACAGATTCTGCACAAGCAGGGGCCATTAAACGCGGATGAGCGCGTGCAGATCGAGCAGCATCCCGAGCTTGGCTACGAGGTCCTGAAAAAGCAGTCGGACATGCCGGAACTCGTGCTCGAAATCTGCCGCTCCCACCATGAGCGTATCGATGGCAAAGGCTATCCGCAGGGCCTCTCCGGCGCGCGGATCAGTCCGGAGGTTCGCATGAGCACGATTTGCGATGTATTCGATGCACTGACATCCGCCCGATCCTACAAGAAAGGCTGGTCGGCACAACACGCTCTCTCCTGGATGATGGATCGCGAAGAACAATTCGACAGAACACTGCTGCGCCGCTTCATTCTCAGCCTCGACACCGAAATGACGAAGGGCCTTCTCTAAGACCCATGGCAATGATCTGAGCGATTACGATCGCTCGATCCGTGCGCAGAATGCGTCCAGCGGTTCCAGCTTCACCGTATCGATATCGAAAGCGGGATCGAATCCGGGCAATGCCAGATGCTCGACCACACGAAGCTCCGGCGGCAGGCGGAAATCGGCTGGCTGACGCGTCAGGTTGAAAGCAAAGAGCAGGCTTTCACCATTCTTCTCCCGCGTAAAGACGAGCAAATCCTGATTGGTCTCGAGAAACGCCATGTCGCCGTCGCGAAGCGCCGCATGGCTGCGGCGGAAGGCCAGCATCGCCTTATAGTGATTGAGAACCGAATCCGGCTTCCGCTCCTGCCCATCCGCCGCCAGCATGGCATGCGCATAAGGAACCGGCAGCCACGGCTTTTCGGCAGTGGTGAAACCGGCATGCGGCTTACCAGTCTCCCATACCATCGGCGTGCGGCACCCGTCGCGACCCTTGAACGCCGGCCAGAAGCGGATACCGTATGGGTCGCGCAAATCCTCGAAGGCAAGATCGGCTTCGGTCAGCGCCAGCTCTTCGCCCTGATATAGGCAAATGGAGCCGCGCAGTGACGCCAGCACGCCGATCGCAAGCTTTGCCACACGGGTCTGCTCGTCCACATTTTCGGCAAAGCGGCTCAGATGACGGATGACGTCGTGATTGGAAAAGGCCCAGCAGACCCAGCCATCGGTGACCGCCTTTTGAAAACCGTCGACTGCGCCGCGAATATGGCTGGCGGTGAAATCCGGCCCCAACAGGTCGAATGTATAGCACATGTTGAGCTTGTCGTTATCCGCCGTATAGGCGGCGACGGTCTTTAGCGAGCGGGCGCCATCTCCCACCTCGCCCACCGTCATGCGCCCCTCATACTCATTCAGCAAAGCCCGGAAACGCTTGAGAAAGGCAAGGTTCTCGATCTGCGTCTTGTCATAGAGATGGCTCTGCATGCCATAAGGGTTGACGTCCGGCGCATCGAGACCGGCCTCATCGCTATCCGGCTCGTGCGGTGGGTTGTCCCGCAGTAGCTTGTCGTGGAAGTAATAGTTGACCGTATCCAGACGGAAGCCGTCCACGCCCCTCTCGAGCCAGAATCTGACGGTGTCCAGAAGCGCGTCCTGCACATCCGGATTATGAAAATTGAGGTCCGGTTGCGAGCCGAGGAAGTTGTGCATGTAATATTGCTTGCGCACCCCATCCCATTCCCAGGCCGGTCCGCCGAAAACCGAGAGCCAGTTGGTCGGCGCCGTGCCATCCAGTTTCGGGTTTGCCCAGACATACCAGTCCGCCTTCGCATTGGTCCGGCTGGTTCGGCTTTCCTTGAACCACGGATGCTGATCGGACGTATGCGAGATGACCTGATCGATAATGACCTTCAGTCCGAGCTTATGCGCCTCGGCAATCAGCGCATCGAAATCCGCAAGCGTCCCGAACATCGGATCCACATCGCAGTAATCGGAAACATCGTACCCCATATCCGCCATCGGCGAGGTGAAAAAGGGCGACAGCCAGATGCCATCGACACCGAGTGCGTCGATATAGGGTAGATGCTTCGTGATGCCCGCAAGGTCGCCGAAACCATCACCCGTCGTGTCCTGAAAGGAGCGTGGATAGACCTGGTATATGACCGCTCCCCTCCACCAGTCTGCGTCATGAACTTTGTGTCCGGTGGTAGACATGGCTTGCGGCATGAAGGATCTCCGAAGTGAAGCTGTCCAACCATATAAAGCCCCGATTGATCCGTAAACGGTGAATGCCGGTTGAATATAAGATCGCCCCTTCAATCGGCTTTCGCCGCCCTTGCAAGCCGGGCCGTGGCGTCGTAATGGCGAAGCGTCAGACGACAGGAGGAGAGTGCAGTGAGTGGACGGTTTCTTTCGATCGGCGAGTGCATGGTGGAGCTTTCGCAAGCGGGCGACGGCCTGCTGCGCAAGGGCTTTGCCGGAGACACGCTGAACACCGCCTGGTATGCACGCGCCTGCCTTCCGCAGGACTGGTCCGTCGATTATTTCACCGCCCTTGGCGACGATCCGCTCTCGCAGGAAATGCTATCCTTCATCGAGAGCGCCGGCATCGGCACGCAGCAGATCTCCCGTATCCAGGGCGGCACGCCGGGCCTTTACCTCATCAATCTGAAAGACGGCGAGCGCACCTTCAGCTATTGGCGCAGCACCGCTGCCGCACGCCAGCTAGCGGCAGACGCCGATCATTTGCGTGAGACCATCGAGGCTGCCGACACCGTCTATTTCTCCGGCATTACCCTTGCCATTCTCGCCAACCCAATCGCGGTCGAGACCTTCCTGTCCGAACTGCGCCGCGCCAAGGCGTCCGACAAGCAGGTTGTGTTCGATCCCAATATCCGCCCGCGCCTGTGGGCCAACCGCGACATCATGCTGGAGACGATCACCAACGGCGCACGCGCTGCCACGCTCGTCATGCCAAGCTTCGATGACGAGGCCGGTAACTTTGGCGACACCGATGTAGAGGCGACCATTGCCCGCTACCGTGCGCTCGGCGTTGCCAATATCGTGGTGAAAGATGGCGCGAAAGGCGCGACACTCGATTTCGGCGGTGAGCGCAGCCATGCGCGCGCCGAGCAGGCCGTAAAGGTGGTGGATACGACGAGCGCTGGAGACAGCTTCAACGGCGCCTTCCTCTCCCGCTTCGTCACCGGCAGCACGCCACAGGAAGCGGCCACCTTTGCCGCCAAGGCTGCCGCCACCGTCATCGGCCACCACGGCGCTCTCATCAGCCCGGATCTGCTGCCCAGGACGTAAAACGCCGTTGACAGCCTGTTCAAGAATTGTCGTTGGTCTGACGAAAATGGTCATTTCGAGAACCGGAGCGCAGCGTACTAGCGTAGGTGAGCACCGGAAGCGCAGAAATCGCCATTTGCAGGTGACCAGCAGCAGTTCTTTGAAAGGCTGTGACATGATGCTGTAACACGCCTGTCGCATACACGCGAAGGCCGGTAGATCACCGGGAGTCGCAAGCGCGAGGGTCGGCACAGCATGACCAGAATTACCATCGTCACGGATGCCTGGCATCCACAGGTCAACGGCGTCGTACGCTCCATCGAGAACACCAATGCCGAACTGGAGCGTATGGGCGTGGACGTCTGTATGGTAACGCCGCAGAACTTCCATTCCGTGCCCTGCCCCACCTATCCGGAAATTCGCCTTTCGGTCGCAAGCTATCGGCGGGTGTCAAAGGAAATCGAAAAGGGCCAGCCGTCTTACGTCCATATTGCCACCGAAGGTCCGCTCGGCTTCATGGCGCGCCGCTGGTGCATCAAGCACGGCATGCGCTTCTCCACCAGCTACCACACCCGTTTTCCCGAATATGTGGCGGCCCGCTTCCCCATCCCGGAAAGCTGGCTCTACGCCTTCGTGCGCTGGTTCCACAATGGCGGCAGCGCCTGCATGGTGGCAACGCCGAGCCTTGAGACGGAACTCCAATCCAAAGGCGTGAAAAACCTCAAACGCTGGAGCCGCGGCATCGACGCCAAGCTCTTCCGCCCAAGGCAAAAGGAAGAGCGCCCCTTCGGCCTCCCCCGTCCGATCTTCATGACCATCGGCCGTGTCTCGGTCGAAAAGAACCTGCCGGACTTTCTCGATCTCGATCTGCCGGGCTCCAAGGTTGTCGTGGGAGATGGACCGGCACGCGCCGAGCTTCAGCAGAAATATCCCGATGTGCTCTTTACCGGCGTGAAGACCGGCGAGGATCTGGCGAAAGCCTACGCGCAGGCGGACGTCTTCGTCTTCCCGTCCAAGACCGACACCTTCGGCAACACCATTCTCGAAGCGTTATCAAGCGGCGTCCCGGTCGCAGCCTTTCCGGTCACGGGTCCGCTTGATATTATCGGCGGCCATCCGAAGGCGGGTGCCCTGAACGTGGATCTCCGCAAGGCCTGCCTTGCCGCACTCGATTGCTCCCCGGAGGCAGCCCTTGCCGTCTCCCGCAACTATTCCTGGGAAAAGGCATCCCGCCAGTTTCTGGATAACGTGACGTCCGCCGCCACCAGCGGCCTTCCGGGCTTCTGTGCGGCGCATGCAATGTGAGCGGATCACGCGCAAGCGGCCTGCATTTTCAGTGGACGCACGAGCCCATTGCTGTCAGAAGGCGTCAGGACGCGACTGCCGTTATCTTTAGAACGGGGTCGGGCTGCTGATTGACGTCAGGCGGCTGCCGCGAGGTTACGCAGGCCGTCCTATTCTCTGTAGAGCGTGTCGCGATCTTTGAGATTCGCTCCTTACGCTTTAGATCTTTGTTTGATCGCATGCCGTTATCGCAAAACTGCTGACCACTTTTGCGTGGACCATGCTCTAGATCACCAAGCGCCGTTCAGCGCGTTTCCTGCAAGCGGGATCGTCCGGCTCTTCCCATTGCTGTCGCTGACGGAAATTTCGCTCTGCATCTGCTTGGGAGACTTGCGAAACCAGCCCGCGGCGATAGAGGCCAGATCGCCGATCATCCCATGCTTGCGCCAATCGGCGAAGCGCTGCGCCATCGCCTCTGCCTCATGCTTGAAGAAGAAATCGCCCGACTGCGACAGCTCGTTGATGGAGGAAGCCATGGACGACATGGGCTTCTGGAACATCTTTGCCGGAACCGAGAGGCCATGTGCCGCTTGCGGAAAAGCCGGCGCCATGAAATCGATCGCCCAACCATCCGCTTCCACCCAGCAGTGAAAGTTCTCGCCAGCGCCCGTCACATGGCCGTCCTCGCGATGATCGGCAAAGAGCAGCATCGTGCCGCCAAGATTATAGGCCGCAAGCCCACCCCTCGGCTTCGCCTTCACCTTGTAATGATGCTCCAGAATGAAGGCGCCAAACGTGCTGAAATACATCGACGCCGTCGCCGGATCGGCATTCTCGTTGAGAAGCAGACTGTTGATGACGCGATAGATGCGATGATAATCGCTCTGCTTGATCAGCATGATGTTTGACCTGAAGTAAGTGCAGGGGCAGATTGAGGAGGATGCGCTAGCCTTCCCTCCGCCGTCATCCTCGGGCTTGACCCGAGGATCCATTGGTTCCGGATGCGTGTAGATCCTCGGGTCAAGCCCGAGGATGACGGAGTGCTTGAGGCGGCCCTCAGCGAGGAAAACCGCTGACTACCGTTTCTTCGCCTTGTGCTCGAACGGATTGTCCGACCCGCGATAATGCACCCGGATCGGCACGCCCGGCATATCGAAATCCTTGCGCAGACCGTTGACCAGATAGCGCGTGTAGGATTCTGGAATGGCCTCAGGCCGCGTGCAGGAAATCATGAAGGCCGGTGGCCGTGCCTTCACCTGCGTCATGTATTTCAGGCGCAGGCGACGGCCCGACACCGCCGGTGGCGGATGCTGGGTGACCTGCATATCCAGCCAGCGATTGAGCTTGGCAGTGGAGATACGACGGTTCCATACCTTGTCGGTATCGATGATGTTCTGCATCAGCCGGTCGAGGCCGTAGCCGGTCTGGCCGGAAATCGGAACGGCGCGAATGCCGCGCGCCTGCGGCAGAAGCCGCTCGGTCTTTTCACGCAGGTCGGCAAGCACCGCCTGCGCATCCTCGACCAGATCCCACTTGTTGAAGGCCAGCACCGCTGCACGGCCTTCGCGGATGACCAGATCGACGAGCTGCAGATCCTGCTTCTCGAAAGGAATGGTGGAATCGAAGACGATGACGACGGTCTCGGCAAAGCGGATGGACCGCAGCGAATCCGCCACTGAGAGCTTTTCCAGCTTCTCGGTGACCTTCGCCTTGCGACGCATGCCAGCCGTGTCGAACATCTTGATGGTGCGGCCGCGCCAATCCCACTCGACCGAGATACTGTCGCGCGTAATACCGGCTTCCGGACCGGTCAGAAGACGGTCTTCACCGAGAAAGCGGTTGATCAGCGTCGACTTACCGGCATTCGGGCGACCGATGATCGCCACGCGCAGTGGCTTGGTGTCGTCATAGGCGGGCTCGTAATCTTCGTCCTCTTCCTCTTCGCTGGAAAGGACGACGTCGGTTTCGGCCTCTTCGAAACCGTCTTCCGGCGGAAAGGCGACATCTTCACCAATGGCGGCAACGATGGCATCGCGCAGATCGATCATGCCCTGCCCGTGCTCGGCGGAAATCGGGCATGGCTCGCCAAGACCCAGCGTATAGGCATCGTAGAAGCCGCCATCCGAGCCACGCGCTTCGGATTTATTGGCAACGAGCACCACAGGCTTGCCCCGACGGCGCAGCATTTCGCCCAGCGTCTCGTCGGCGGGTGTGAGACCATATTTGGCGTCGACGACGAAGAGCGTCAGATCGGCTTCCTCGATCGCCTCTTCCGTCTGCGCCCACATGCGCCCCTGCAGCGTCTCTGGCGCGGATTGTTCGAGACCGGCGGTGTCGATGATGGTGAAACGCAGGTCCACGAGTTTCGCGTCACCCGGACGACGGTCGCGGGTAACACCCGGCGTGTCATCCACGAGCGCCAGCTTCTTGCCAACCAGACGGTTGAACAGCGTGGATTTGCCGACATTCGGACGTCCGACGATGGCGACGGTGAAGGTCATGATAGTGCCCTAACTTCTATAGCGTCGGACCGGAAACCCAATGGGCTCCGGTCCGACGCCTTCAACAGAAAACCTTTACAGCTCTCGGCCATCCCTCGGACAAGCCATGCGCTGCAGGAAATGAGAATTTACGCTGCCTTGCCGGATGCGGCAATATTGTCGAGCATGATCTGCGCGCGGTTCGCCACATTGCGCGGCGCCTGAGAATCGCCGGTGATGAGTTCGAACCACTGCTTTGCCTGGGCGAAATTGCCGGCCTTGTACGCGGCAAGACCAAGCGCCTCACGCGCGGAGTTGCGCAGCGGCTGTCCGTCGGCTGAAAGCGCTTCCGCCTGTGCCGAGACCTGCTCGTACGTGCCGTTGTCGACCAGAAGAAAAGCCGCACGCACCTTCGCCATGTCACGGAAAATTTGTGGAGCGCTGGTGTCGTTACCGATGGCGGTGAAGGCAGCGATGGCGGCAGCGGCGTCGCCCTTCTGCGCGAGCAGCGTTGCGGCGCGAAACTTGGCGAGGATCGGATACGAGCCGTGGCCAGCACTTTCCAGATCGGTCAGAGCTTTGAGCGCTTCATCATTCTTGCCTTCGGAGGCGAGCTTCAAGGCGCTGGCGAACTGGTCGCCGGAGGCCGAGGCACGGCTATTGCTCCAATATTCGTAGATACCGGCACCAGCGGAAGCCAGAACGATCAACACCGCAGCACCAATCACGATCGCGCCGTAACGACCCCAGAAGTTGCTCAACTTCTCGGAGCGGATCTGCTCGTTCACTTCGCGGATGAAGCTGTCATTCTCGTGCGCCATCGAATTCTCCGTTACCCGCACCGGAAGGCGAAAAGCCGATCGGTCTGCGGACATGCCAAGGCAACCCTGTTGCGGCAGACCGAAAAAAGCCCACCACATTTATTGGTGGGCCTTCTAGCCTATTTTCCTTGAGATGTAAGGGGGAAACGTCAGTTTCCTACATCGCAATCGGTTGGACGCCGATCAACCATTCGTGCAGCTTCCAGATGAAAGCAACCCACAGCACGATGCCGAGGAGAACGGCGATCACATCGTAGCGCGCCGAAACAAACGGACGAACGAGATTTTCGCCGGCGCGGGCGCGGCGCTTGAGGAATATCCGCATCACCACACCCCAGGCAAGGAAGGAGGCAAAGAGGATGACGGAGGAGGTCTCGCCATTGGCGAGCAGATGCGCGAAGGCCCAGATCTTCACCGACAGTATCAGCGGATGCTTGGTCTTCGTCACGATGTGCCCGGCCGGTAGGGCACTTGCCACAAGACAGATCACCGCAAACAGCATCAGCGTGACGGCGATGTGGGCCATCCAGACAGGCGGATAGTAGAGCATGCCCGTCACCTGCCGCGCCTCGTTGAAGGCATAGGCAATGAAGACGATGGTAAGAATGCTGACCAGCGAATAGACGCCCTTGAAGGGCTTTTCACCGAGACTATCGATCAGGCGCGCACGAAGCCCCGGCGCAACAAGCCTGAGAGAATGGGTGGCGAAGAACAGGATGAGGGAGACGACGAGCAGAAGCATGGAGGCGTCCTTGCGCGGAAGGGAAGATAATCTTTTGACAATGAGTTATGGCTAAACCACAGGAAAAGCCAGTCAAATCAAAGCTTCGCCTTAATCCGAGAGCAAAAGGGCCGCTTTTAAAAATTCCGCGTGGTTCCCTCATGTTGCGTTCGCTTGCCGTCATCACCCTGTCTCTTGCCTGCGTGCCGCAAGCCTATGCGCAGGCTGCCGAGGGTGCGGCAAAGCCGAAGCAACTCGTTTTGGTGTCCTTCGATGGCGCAGGCGACAATGCGCTTTGGGCGAGAAGCCGCACGACCGCCAAGGAGGTCGGCGCCCATTTCACCTACTTCCTCGCCTGCACGCTTGTGATGGACCGCAAGACCAGTGCCAAGAGCTATCAGGGTCCCGGCCAGAAGCTCGGCCGCTCCAATGTCGGCTTCGGCCAGTCGGTGGAAGAGGTGACAACGCGTCTGCACCACATCTGGGACGCCCACCAGGAAGGCCACGAAATCGCCAACCACACCTGCGGCCACTTCGATGGTGGCAACTGGACGGCGGATCAATGGGACGCGGAATTCACCAGTTTCACCAGCGCGCTGGAAAATGCCTGGGCGGCCATCGGCAAGAAGGACGAGGAGCCGCAGGGCTGGCACGATTTCGTGCGCGGGATCAACGGCTTTCGCGCGCCCTACCTGTCGCAAAGCGATGCGCTGACCACCGCGCAGAAAAAGCACGGCTTCGTCTTCGACGCGACCAGCATCACGAAAGGACCGGCATGGCCGGTCCGCAAGGACGGCATCGAGCATTTCGGCCTGCCGCTGATCCCTGAAGGACCGGGAGACCGTCCGATCATTGCCATGGATTACAACCTCTTCGTCCGACATTCCATGGCAATCGAAACGCCCGCCAAGTCAGCGGAATTCGAGGAGCGCGCCTACAAGGCCTTCCGCGCCGCCTTCGACAAGCAATATGAGGGCGAACGCATCCCCCTCCAACTCGGCTTCCATTTCGTCAAGATGAATGGCGGCGCCTATTGGAACGCCTATGAGCGCTTGCTGCGCGAAGTCTGCAAGAAGGACGATGTGGCCTGCGTCAGCTATGAAGAGGCGATGCCGATCATAGACGCGCGGCGGAAGCAAAAGTCCGAAGGGTAAGGACGGCTATTGCCTATACAGCGACAGCACCAAGGTCGCATGTTTCCACCAACGGCTTTAAACGCTCACCGCCATTCCGCTCTTGAGCGGCGATGACGGTGAGCTTTGACAGTATCGACGGTTACGGCTTGTCCGCCGCCAACTCACCCTCTTCTGCCTCACGCTTCAAATAGCGCTGATCGATTTCCGGCAGCGGCTTGTCGTAGATGGCAGCCTCAAAGGCTTTCAGACGTTTATAGATAGACATCAGTTCGACGATCGTCGTCCAGGAGTTGATGAGATACTGGAACGATCCGCGCACCTGATCGAAGACGTTGCCGATCTGCGTGAACACGCCAAGTGTCACCTTGCCTGCTGCGATTGATGGAATGAGAACGATCAAGCTGTAGATGTTGTCAGCCTGAAGATAGAAAATGCGGGCAACGTTGAAATACATGTAATGAAAATAGAGCCGGAAATAGTTCTTCCGGACATTCGAAAACAACTCCTGCACAGTCGGCGGCTGAGCACGATCTGCGTGGTCTTCACCATAAACCAGCTCTTTACGATAAGCCGCTTCCACGCGCTGATTGCGGAATTCGAGGCCGGGTAGCTTGATACCCACCAGTGCAAGAAAGCCCGTTCCAAAAAGTGACCACAAGATCGCCGCCCACACCAGAGCATGAGGGACGTAACCGATAATCGGCAACTCGTTGATGGTTTCGGAGAAGGTGAAGAGGACGGGGAGGAACGCGATCAGGGTCATGATGGCCCTGACGAAACCGACACCCAACCCTTCGACGGTCGAGGAAAACCGCATCGTGTCTTCCTGAACACGCTGCGAGGCGCCTTCGATGTGGCGGAGCCTGTCCCAGTTCGCCATGTAGAAATCATTCATCGCCGTGCGCCAACGGAAGATGTAGTGGCTGACGAAGAAGAGATTGAGCACGCCGACGGTGATTGCAAAAAACAGAATGCCTGAAACGCCCACAAGGCCGAGATAAAGCTGTTCGGCCGTCACTGGCGCCGTCTTGGCGAGTGCTTGCTGGATCAGGTCGTAATACGGGCCGTACCACGCATTCATCGCAACGCTGACCTGCACGGAAAAATAGGTCGCAAAGACGATGAGGGCGGAGCCGAGAACCGACCACATCTGCCAACGATGCGGGCTGTAAATGAACCAGAAGCCCGCAAACACAAGCACGGCGGCGGTGTAATAGATGTAAAACCAAAGGAATGGCGGAGACCAGAAAATCGACACCCCCGTGATCGGTGCCTCTCCTGGTGTTGCTGGAGGCATGCCGAGTGCCGCACCCCAGTTTCGACCGCCCGCATACCAGAGGCCTATCATGAGCAAGGACCAAACAATGGCAGAGGTAAAAAACAACTTGGGTTTGGGAAAGAAGGAATGAAACACGTTCGAACTCTCGCGAGCTTGAGATCAGCCATTATTGGCGAAGCAGATTTGGGGAGAAATTAGGCCAGACACTTCGCCGACGCAATGCAGCAAACGCTAAGTTACGAAGATGTAAGCCAAAACCGGCGAATGCGGCTTTAACATTACAGCCGCATTACAGCGCAACCGTGCAAGAGCGACCACCTTACTCGGCAAGCGTCAGGATCAGCGGTCCGTTCTTGGTGGCAACCACGGTGTGCTCGAACTGTACGGTGGGCGCGCTGGGATCGCTGAAGAGCGTCCACGGATCGTCGTCACCATCTTCGGCCCAATAGGCACCCGTGGAAAGAAACGGCTCGACGGTGAAGACCAGGCCGTCGGTCATAATGCGGGTCTCATCCTTGTCCGGCCAGGTGGCGAGTTCTTTCGGCTCTTCATGCAGCGAACGGCCAATGCCGTGGCTGGCGAGATTGGTGATCAGCGTGTAACGGTTCTTCTTGGCAAAAGCGCCTATGGAATTGCCGATATCGGCGAGCGGCCTGCCAGCCTTCACCTGCTGCAAACCGGTCCACATGGCGCGCTTGCCATCGCGGCAGAGGCGCTCGATCTCCTTCTTCACCGGCGGCACGGCGTAGGAAGAGCCGGTGTCGCCGAAGAAGCCATCCTTCACCGCCGACACATCGATATTGACGAGATCACCCGCCTTGATGATGCGCGGTCCCGGAATGCCGTGGGCCACTTCTTCGTTGACGCTGATGCAGGTGGCACCCGGAAACTGATAGCAGAACTCGGGCGCCGACTGCGCGCCATTGCCTTCCAGGATATTGCGACCGATGGCGTCGAGTTCGGCGGTGGTGATCCCTGGCTCAAGAGCGTCGGCCATGGTCTGCATCGCAAGGGCGCAAATCCGGCCAACATCCTTCAGCTTTTCGAGCTCTTCTTCCGTCGAGATAACCATGCTGCGTCCATATCCTGCGCAATGTCTTCGGCAAAGGGCGCCAAAAGGCGCCCGATCATGCCGTGGCTTTCGCCCTATCGGCACTGCCAGTCAATTCTTTTCTGACGATTGGGGCGACTTTCGTGCCGTAAAGCTCGATACCGCGCATGATCTGCTCATGCGGCATCAGACCGATCGCCATCTGCAACAGGAAGCGATCATTCTTGAAAACGCCATGCGCCTTGATGATCTTTTCCGCCACCAGTTCCGGTTCGCCGAGGAAAAGATTGCCCTCCGCACTTCGCGCCATATCGTAATGCGCCCGGTTGGTCGGGCGCCAGCCGCGCTCGCGGCCAATGCGGTTCATCACCTCGGCCTGCGGCCCGTAGAACTGGTCCGCCGCCTTTTCCGTGGTGTCTGCGATGAAGCCGTGGACGTTGATGCTGGTCTTCTGTTTTTCGACCGGCTGGCCCGCACGGCGCGCGGCTTCCCGGTAGAGATCGAAGAGCGGCGCGAAGCGCCTGTACTCGCCGCCGATGATGGCAAGTGCCACAGGCAGGCCCATGGCCCCGGCCCGCGCCACCGATTGCGGCGTGCCGCCAACGGCGATCCAGACGGGCAGCGCCTCCTGCAACGGACGCGGATAGACACCGCGCCCATTGATCGGCGCACGCTTCTCACCGGACCAGGTGACGATTTCCTGGTCTCTCACGGCCAGAAGCAGATCAAGCTTTTCGGCAAAGAGATCGTCATAGTCCTCGAGATTGTAACCAAAGAGCGGATAGGACTCGATGAAGGAGCCGCGCCCTGCCATGATTTCCGCCCGGCCATTGGAGAGCAGATCGACGGTGGCGAATTGCTGGAAGACGCGGATCGGATCATCGGAGCTCAGCACAGAAACGGCGCTGGAAAGGCGAATGGTCTTCGTTTTGACCGCCGCAGCGGCAAGCACCGTCGAAGGAGAAGACACCACATAATCCGGACGGTGATGCTCACCCAGCCCGAAGACATCGAGCCCAACCTGATCGGCAAGCTCGATCTCTTCCAAAAGGTTCTTCAGGCGACGCGCACCTTCCGGGCCACGACCATCAGCCGGGTTCGGATTGACATCGGCAAAGGTGTAAAGGCCAAGTTCCATGCGCACGCTCCTCGCTCAATTGAACTTCTGAGATAGAGAGCGAAAGGCACCGGCGCAAATTCAAAATCTGAACCGGACGCTTCGAATTTCTCGATAGGTAGCTTGGTACACAACGCAATGATCATCGTCCGTGTGATCTGTCATATCAGGTAGGGACGCCCCTTCCGCACGACGTTGCGGTGAGGTTGAACCTCTTTTTAACGTCATCCTCGGCCTTGAGCCGAGGATCCACGTTTTCCAATAGCGTCAATGGCTTATGGATCCTCGCCTCAAGGGCGAGGATGACACCTGAGAGGTTTTTACCCTTGATTACAGGGCTGTTCTACCTGTAGGTCCACGCTTGAGTTGGTATCATGCGGCCAGGAAATCAGATGCGTCGTGCGCTCAAACGTTGCTGAGCGTCCGGCGCACCGCATTCTTCCAACCCTTCAACTTCCGCGCCCGAACCTCGCCATCCATCTTCGGCTCGAAGCGGCGGTCGCGGGCCCAGGTTTCGGCAAAGGCCTTCATGTCCGGCCACACCCCTGCCCGGCTGCCCGCCAGCCATGCGGCACCGAGTGCGGTGGTTTCGAGGATCACCGGACGGTCGACAGGCGCATCGATCAGGTCTGAGAGACGCTGCATCGTCCAGTCGGAGGCGACCATGCCGCCATCCACGCGAAGGACGATATCGCAATCGTCGTTCTTCCAGTCCTTGTGCATGGCATCCAGCAAATCACCGGTCTGATAGCAGACGGCCTCAAGGGCCGCACGGGCAAATTCCGCAGGGCCGGTCCCACGCGTCAGGCCGAACATGGCACCACGAGCTTCGGCATCCCACCAGGGTGCGCCGAGACCGACGAAGGCCGGCACCAGATAGACCTCCTGTGCATCGTCTGCCTTGTCAGCCAGCGCTCCGGTTTCCGGTGCGGAGCCGATCATCTTCAGCCCGTCGCGCAGCCATTGAACCGCAGCACCGGCAACGAAGATCGAGCCTTCCAGCGCGTAATAGGACTTGCCATCCAGACGATAGGCAATCGTCGTCAGCAGCCGGTTCTTGGAGCGAACGATGTCCTCGCCCGTATTCAAGAGCGCAAAGCAGCCCGTGCCATAGGTTGATTTCAGCATGCCGGGGGAGAAGCAGGCCTGGCCGATGACGGCAGCGTGCTGGTCTCCGGCGACACCGAGGATCGGTATTTCCGCGCCGAACAGGTCCCCATCGGCAATACCGAAATCCGCTGCGCAATCGAGCACCTCCGGCAGCACGGATTTCGGCACGTCGAGAATGTCGAGCAGTTCCTTGTCCCAGACATTCTTCTCGATGTTGAACATCAGGGTGCGTGCGGCATTGGTGGCATCGGTCACGAAGGACTTGCCGCCGGTCAGCCGCCAGATGAGAAAGGTATCGACCGTGCCGAAGCAAAGCTCGCCTTTCTCCGCGCGCTTGCGTGCACCCTTCACATTGGAGAGCAGCCAGGACAGCTTGGTGCCGGAGAAATAGGGATCGAGCAGCAGACCGGTGCGCTTGGCAAAGATCTTCTCGTGCCCGGCCTTCTTCAGCTTGTCGCAAAGCCTGGTCGTGCGGCGGTCCTGCCAGACGATGGCATTGTGCAGCGGCTTTCCGGTTTGGCGATCCCATAGCAGCGTCGTTTCGCGCTGGTTGGTGATGCCGATGGCGGCAATGTCGGAACCCTTGAGATTGGCCTTCTCCAGAGCGTGCTTGATCGACCAGACCACCGTCTCCCAGATTTCCTCGGGATCGTGCTCCACCCATCCGGAATTCGGGAAGATCTGGCGAAATTCCTTCTGCCCCGTTCCAACCACCTTCATCGCCCCGTCGAAGATGATCGCGCGCGTGGACGTAGTGCCCTGATCGATGGCGATAACGTAGCCGCCCATTCATTCCTCCCTGAAATCAATCGCGCGCACCACAATATGCTCAACAGACAAAGTCAAGCCACAAGCGGCGTCCGTTTCGAATCCAATTGCCAGTTCCCCCGGTTTGAGCATAACGTGCTGTAAAGTCTTGCATCGACGTCGAAAAAAGGGGAACGCATGCTAAGGACAGTCATCGTCACCGGCTCGACCAGCGGAATTGGCTTGGGCATCGCGCAAGCCTTTGCCAATAATGGCTGCAACGTCATGCTGAACGGCTTTGGCGATCCCGACGACATCGAAAGCAACAGGCTTTTGATGGAGGCTGAGAGCGGCACGCGCGTGCTTTATCACCCTGCCGACATGACGAAGCCGGAGGAGATTTTCGATCTCGTCAAGACCACGCATGAAAAGCTCGGCTCGGTGGATGTGCTGGTCAACAACGCAGGTGTGCAACATGTGGCACCGGTAGACGAATTTCCGCCGGAAGAGTGGGACCGCATCATCGCCATCAATCTGACAAGCGCCTTCCACACCATGCGCGCCGCCATCCCGTTGATGAAAACAGCCGGCAAAGGCCGCATCATCAACATTGCGTCGGCCCACGGACTTGTCGCCTCTCCGTTTAAATCTGCCTATGTGGCGGCAAAACATGGTATCATGGGCCTGACGAAATCCGCGGCACTGGAACTGGCCGAAACCGGCATCACCGTGAATGCCATCTGCCCAGGCTATGTGCTGACACCGCTGGTGGAAAAGCAGATACCGGATACGGCCAAGGCCCGCGGCATCAGTGAAGAGGCAGTCAAGAACGACGTGCTCTTGCGCCTGCAGGCGACGAAAGAGTTCGTGGCCGCAGAAGATGTGGCGGCAACGGCGCTGTTTCTGGCGAGCGATGCGGCCAAGCAGATCACCGGCACGCATATTTCCATCGACGGCGGCTGGACCGCGCAGTAGATCGAACACCACAATTCATTCGGGCCAAACCCGAAACCGGAACAAAGACGAAGGCAGTGCATGAAAGACGCAATCAGCTTCATCCTGAATAATGAGACGATCACTTTGTCGGACTTCGCGCCGACGGAAACACTGCTCGATTATCTAAGGCTGCGCAAACGACTGACAGGGACAAAGGAAGGCTGCGCCGAAGGCGATTGCGGCGCCTGCACCGTGCTTGTCGGTCGCCTCTTGGAAGGATCGTTGCGTTACGAAAGCGTCAATGCCTGCATCCGTTTCCTCGGCTCGCTGCATGGCACCCATATCGTCACGGTCGAGCATCTGGCCAGCAAGGATGGCACGCTTCACCCGGTTCAGCAGGCCATGGTCGATTTCCATGGGTCGCAATGCGGCTTCTGCACGCCGGGCTTCGTCATGTCGCTTTACGGCCTCTGGCTGTCCAGCGACAAGCCCTCCCGCGCAGACATCGAAAAGGCGCTGCAAGGCAATCTCTGTCGGTGCACCGGCTATGAGCCCATCGTCAAGGCCGCCGAAAGCGTGACCGCTGCCCGGCCGAGCACGCTTTTCGACCCGATCGAAAGCGACCGCGCCACCATCATGTCGCACCTCTGGGGCATTCAGCAGAATGACACGATCACCGTCACCAAGGACGGCCATCGCACCATCATTCCGGGCAACCTCACCGAGCTTGCGACTGCCTATGCCGCAGAACCGAAGGCAACCATCGTGGCCGGTTCGACCGATGTGGGCCTCTGGGTCACCAAGCAGATGCGCGAGCTCAAGACCGTCATCTTCATCAATCACCTCAGCGAACTGCAATCGATCTCCATTGCCGACGGTACGATGTCGATCGGCGCTGGCGTGACCTATGCACAGGCCTTCAACACACTTGCAGATCACATCCCGGCTTTCGGACGGCTGATCGATCGCCTCGGCGGCCAGCAGGTGCGCAACATGGGAACGATTGGCGGCAACATCGCCAATGGCTCGCCGATCGGCGATACGCCGCCGCTGCTCATCGCGCTCGGTGCGACGCTCACGCTGCGCTCCACCTCCGGCAGTCGCTCGATTCCGCTCGAAACCTTCTTCATCGAATATGGCAAGCAGGACCGGCTTCCCGGCGAATTCGTCGAGAAGATCGACGTGCCGCTCCCCGCGACCGACAGCCATTTCGCCATCTACAAGATTTCCAAGCGGCGTGACGAGGATATCTCGGCACTCTGTGCCGCCTATCATCTGACCCTTGGCGAGGATGGCATGGTGCAGGATATCCGCATCGCCTTTGGCGGCATGGCCGGCACGCCGAAGCGGGCGAAAGCTCTGGAAGAGGCACTCAAGGGCAAGCCCTGGACGCAAGACACCATCGATGCCGCGCGTGACACGATCGACGCGGATTTCCAGCCGCTGACCGACTGGCGCGCCACCGCACAGTATCGGCAACTAACGGCAAAGAACCTGCTGACCCGTTTCTTCCTGGAGACATCGGGCACGCCGCAGGAAATCAAGCGCTTCGCGCTTGAGGAGGTCTGACACATGGACACCACCACATTCGAACGCGCCAAGAACGACGTCGATGGCAAGATGCACGGATCGCTTCGCCATGATTCAGCGCATAAGCATGTCACTGGAAGTGCCGAATATATCGACGACATTCCAGAACCGGCAGGACTGATCCATGGCGCGCTCGGTCTCTCGGACCGCGCGCACGCCGAGATCCTGTCCATGGACCTCTCCGAGGTCGAAGCCACCCCCGGCGTCGTCTGGGTGATGACCGGCAAGGACGTGCCGGGCGAAAACGATGTCTCCTCCGGTGGGCGCCATGACGAGCCCTTGCTTGCGGAAACACTGGTGCAGTTCCACGGCCAGCCGATCTTCGCCGTCTTCGCCGAGACCCGCGATATTGCCCGCCATGCGGCGCGCAAGGCCAAGGTCACCTACAAGGATCTGCCGCACTTTACCGATATCGACGCCTCGCTCGAAAATGGCGAACCGCTCGTCACCCCCGGCATGGTGTTGCAACGAGGTGATGCGGAAGTCGAGATGGATGTCGCGCCGCGTCGCCTGACCGGCACGATGCGCATCGGCGGACAGGAACACTTCTATCTCGAAGGCCATATCGCCATGGCGGTGCCCGGCGAGGATGACGAAGTGACGGTGTGGAGTTCCACGCAGCACCCCAGCGAAATTCAGCACATCGTCAGCCACATTCTGCAGGTGCCCTCCAATGCCGTTACCGTACAGGTGCGCCGCATGGGCGGCGGCTTCGGCGGCAAGGAAACGCAGGGCAATCAGTTTGCAGCACTTTGCGCCATCGCAGCCAAGAAGCTGAAGCGTGCCGTGAAAATCCGTCCGGACCGCGACGAAGACATGGTCGCCACCGGCAAGCGTCACGATTTCCGCGTCGATTACGAACTGGGCTTCGATGAGGAGGGTCGCATTCACGCCGTGGATGCGACTTACGCCGCCCGTTGCGGCTTCTCGTCCGATCTCTCCGGCCCCGTCACCGACCGCGCGCTGTTTCATGCGGATTCGAGCTACTTCTATCCGCACGTCAAGCTTGCCTCCAAGCCGCTGAAAACCCACACGGTGTCCAACACCGCCTTCCGTGGCTTCGGCGGCCCGCAGGGCATGCTGGGTGCCGAGCGCTTCATCGAGGAAATCGCCTATGCGGTCGGCAAGGACCCGCTCGATATCCGCAAGCTGAACTTCTATGGCGAGACCGGCTCCGGCCGCACCACCACGCCCTATCATCAGGAAGTGGAAGACAACATCATTGCCCGCGTGGTGGAGGAACTGGAGACCTCCAGCGATTACCGCGCGCGCCGTGAGGCGATCGTCGCGTTCAATCGCACCAGCCCGGTCTTGCGCAAGGGCATCGCACTGACACCGGTGAAGTTCGGCATATCCTTCACCATGACCGCCTTCAACCAGGCGGGTGCCCTGGTGCATGTCTATAATGACGGCTCCATCCACCTGAACCATGGCGGCACGGAAATGGGCCAGGGCCTTTACACCAAGGTCGCGCAGGTCATTGCCGATACGTTCCAGGTCGATATCAGCCGGGTGAAGATCACCGCCACCACGACGGGCAAGGTGCCGAATACTTCGGCGACTGCCGCCTCCTCCGGTACCGATCTCAACGGCATGGCAGCGCTGGATGCAGCCCGACAGATCAAGGAACGGCTGATCAAATTCGCCGCTGAGAAGTGGAATGTCACGGAACAGGATATCGCCTTCCTGCCAAACCGCATTCGCATCGGCGCAGAAGAAATCGCCTTCAATGATCTTGTCCGTCAGGCCTATTTCGCCCGCGTCCAACTGTCTGCCGCAGGCTTCTACAAGACGCCCAAAATCCATTGGGACCGCGCCGCCGGACGCGGCACGCCCTTCTATTACTATGCCTATGGCGCATCCTGTTCCGAAGTCACCATCGATACGCTGACCGGCGAATATATGATGGAGCGCACCGATATTCTCCACGACGTCGGCAAGTCGCTGAACCCGGCCATCGATATCGGCCAGATCGAAGGCGGCTTCGTCCAGGGCATGGGCTGGCTGACGACGGAAGAGCTCTGGTGGGATGGCAAGGGACGGCTGCGCACCCACGCCCCCTCCACCTACAAGATCCCGCTCGCCTCCGACCGCCCGAAGATCTTCAACGTCAAGCTGGCGGAATGGTCCGAAAACGCCGAGCCCACGATCGGCCGCTCCAAGGCCGTCGGCGAACCGCCATTCATGCTCGCCAATTCGGTGCTGGAAGCGCTCTCCATGGCGGTTGCCTCGGTTGCCGATTACAAGGTCTGCCCACGTCTCGACGCCCCGGCAACGCCGGAGCGCGTGCTGATGGCGGTGGAGCGGTTGAAGAAGGTGTGAGGCGAGAGCCGTGTCCCAAACACTGACGGCCTTCCTGGTTGAGGCACCCGCCATCCTCGTGGAGATCGAAGCAGTCAAGGGCTCGTCCCCACGCGAGGCTGGCACCTTCATGCTCGTATCGCCCACCCGCATCTGGGAGACGATCGGCGGCGGACAGTTCGAATATATGGCGATCGATCATGCCCGCGCCATGCTGGATGGCAAGACGGAGATCGACGTTCTGGACATTCCGCTCGGCCCGGAAATCGGCCAATGCTGCGGTGGGCGCACATTGTTGCGCTTTACCAGGGTGACTGACGCGGTCGCGGATGCGCTGACCAAACGAATGCAAGACGCGGAGGATCAGCAACCCGCCGTCTTCATCTTCGGCGCCGGCCATGTCGGCAAGGCGCTGGCAAACAGCCTGTCGCTTCTGCCAATGTCCATCTCGGTTATCGAGACCCGCCGCGAGGAATTGGTGGGTCTTCCCAGCGAAGTTTCGACGCATCTGACAGCCATGCCGGAAGCGATGGTGAAGGACATCCCCGCAGGCGGCGCGGCAATCATCGTCACCCATGATCACGCGCTGGATTTCCTGATCGCCAAGGAAGCTTTAGCAAGGGACGACCTCGCCTATGTCGGCATGATCGGATCGAAGACCAAGCGCGCCACCTTCGCCAGCTGGTTCGCCCGCGAGGGGCATGTCGGCGCGCTTGACAAGCTGGTGCTGCCCATCGGCGGAACGCTGGTCAAAGACAAGCGCCCCGCGATCATAGCGGCCTTGGTGACGTCCGAAGTGCTGGAGGCGATCCAGCGATATTCAGCTTTCAGAACCACATCAAAAACAGAATTGTAATCTAAAGATTACAATTCTTGACACCCTAGTCTTCCAGCATTATGATCAAAATCCTTAAAACAGATACGTTTTCGGACTGGTTCACATCTCTAAGAGACGAGAGAGCACAAGCACGGATCCAGGTGCGGATCGATCGCCTTTCTCTTGGTCTATTGGGTGACGTGAAGTTCTTCGATGGTATCGGTGAATTGCGTATCGACTACGGCCCTGGTTATCGGGTCTACTTCACGCGAAAGGGGAATGAGATTGTTCTTCTTCTTAGCGGCGGCGATAAGGGCTCTCAACGGCGGGATATCGAACGCGCCTTGATCATGGCTAAGGACATTTGAGATATGACGGAAATCAGTACTTGGGATCCCGTTGATTATCTGAATAGCGACGAAGCGATCATTGCTTACCTTGAGGCCTCGTTTGAAGATGGCGATCCAAAAATCATCGCGGTCGCTCTAGGCAATATCGCCAGAGCCAAGGGAATGAGCCAGATCGCCAAAGAAGCGGGGATTACCCGCGAAGCCCTCTATAAGTCGCTGAGCGAGAAGGGCGATCCCAAACTTTCCACCCTCATAGGTGTGATGAAGGCGCTTGGCCTGCGCCTCTCCGTGACCTCTGACGAAGAGGCTGCGTGAGCATCGAGCTAACGCATGGCCCAATGAAAAGTGTTGAGCGGTTTTGCGATAACGACATGCGATAAAGCAAGGGCCTAAAGCGTCTGAGCGAATCTGAAAGGTCGCGACACGCTTTGGATGATCATCATAGCGGCCTTGGTGACGTCCGAAGTGCTTCACGCAATTCATCGCTTTGCTGCACGGGCTCCGGCCCAATCCGGTTCCGCCCCTCGATGAAGCCGAGATCCCGCTTCAGATGGTCGCTCAACTCGTCATCGTGAAGCGTGTCCGACGGCTTATATCCTTCGCCGAACCAATCTGTGTTCCATAGCCACGCGAATATGCGCAGCCAGGCGTTTAACGCCATGGCACCCATTGCTGTGTCTCCTCAGATGTTTTGATGCTGTGAGGAGAATTTGCTTGATTTTATCGCTGATAGCCAATGAAACGTCAGAGGGTATAGATGAAGAGAGCTTATCCATGAAGATGTCGAGAAACGTCCCATTAAACGCGCTGCGCGTGTTCGAAAGTGCGGCACGGCATTTGAGCTTCACCAAGGCGGGCGACGAGCTTGGCATGACGCAGACAGCCGTGAGCTACCAGATCAAGCTCTTGGAGGACTATGTGGGCGCCACGCTCTTCGTGCGCCGCCCGCGGCAGGTCACGCTCACTTCGGCGGCGGAGAAGCTGGCGCGGCAGACCTCCGAAGCTCTGACCATGCTGGAAACAGCCGTTGCCGATACTCGCAAAAGCGTCTCCGACGTGCTGACGATCTCCGCCACGCCGACCTTTGCTCAGCAATGGCTCGCACGGCGGCTCGGCAGTTTTCAGGAGGCCAATCCAAAGACAGCCGTTCACCTCGCTCTCAGCAACGAGATCGTCGATCTCCTGCGCGAAAACATCGACCTAGGCATTCGCTGGGGCAAGGGAGAATGGCCGGGCCTGATCGGCCACCGCATCATGCGCCTGGATTTTGCCCCTCTGCTCAGCCCGCTCTTGGCTGAGAAGATCGGCGGCCTGAAAGAACCCGCCGATCTGTTGAAGCTCACCATCATCAGCCCGCAGGACCGGTGGTGGAAGCATTGGTTCCGCGAAGCCGGCGTGCCGGAAACAGACCTCGATAGCCGCACCGGCAGCAGCTTTGGCTTTCAGTATCTCGAAGCCGCATCCGCCATGGCAGGGCATGGCGTCGCCATCGTCAACCCCGCCCATTTTACCGAGGACATCGCCGCGGGACGACTGATTCAGCCCTTCGACCTCGTGTGCAATGACGGGCATGATTACTGGCTGGTCTATCCGGAAAGCCGTCGCAATGTGCCGAAGATCAAAATCTTCAGGGATTGGATCCTGTCGGAATTCGCAGACGCCGTTTGAGGGACGGGACGACTTGCTTAAACGGCGCGACATTCCTGCGTAAAACACCGCATTGCCTCTTCCATCGCACAGCGATTTTTCGCATTGTGCGATACAAAGACAGGGGAATAGAATGTACGAATACGCCATTGCGTGGGAATGGATGGCCTTTGCCGTCCGCTGGCTGCACGTGATCACCGCCATTGCCTGGATCGGCTCTTCCTTCTACTTCATCGCGCTCGATCTCGGGCTGGTCAAACGCCCGAACATGCCACCCGGCGCCTATGGCGAGGAGTGGCAGGTCCATGGTGGCGGCTTCTATCACATCCAGAAATATCTGGTCGCGCCTGCGCAGATGCCGGAACATCTCACTTGGTTCAAATGGGAAAGCTACGCCACCTGGCTGTCCGGCTTTGCCATGCTCTGTATCGTCTATTATGGCGGTGCCGACCTCTTCCTCATCGATCATTCGGTGCTGGAGCTAACGCAGTTGCAGGCAATCGGCCTGTCGCTCGCCTCGCTTGCCGTCGGCTGGCTGTTTTACGATTTCCTCTGCAAATCTCCGCTTGGCAACAATACCTGGGGCCTGATGGTCGTGCTCTATGTGGCGCTGGTCGCCATGGCCTGGGGCTATACGCAGGTCTTTACCGGCCGCGCCGCCTTCCTGCATCTTGGTGCTTTTACCGCCACCATCATGTCGGCCAACGTCTTCTTCATCATCATCCCCAATCAGAAGATCGTCGTGGCCGACCTGATCGCCGGTCGTACGCCGGACCCGAAATATGGCCGCATCGCCAAGCAGCGCTCGCTTCACAACAACTATCTGACGCTGCCCGTCATCTTCTTCATGCTGTCGAACCATTACCCATTGGCCTTTGCCACCAAGTTCAACTGGGTCATCGCAGCGCTCGTCTTCCTCATGGGCGTCACCATCCGCCACTGGTTCAACACCACCCATGCCCGCAAGGGTAAACCCACATGGACGTGGCTCGTCACGGCCATCATCTTCATCGTCATCATGTGGCTCTCAACTGTGCCGAAAGTGCTGACGGGCGAGCAAGAAGCCGCTGCTGCAAAGCTATCGCCCGCCCAGCAGATCTTTCTGACAGACGCGCATTTCGCCAGCGCTCGTGACGTGGTGCAGGGTCGCTGTTCCATGTGCCATGCCGCCGAGCCTGTTTGGGAGGGCGTTCCCTTCACGCCGAAAGCGGTGAAGCTCGAGACCGACGCACAAATCGCGGCCCATGCGCGGGAAATCTATTTACAGGCAGGCCGCTCTCATGCCATGCCGCCCGGCAACATCACGGCGATTACGCCACAGGAACGCAAGGTGCTGACCGCCTGGTATGAAAGCGCCGTTTCCGAAGGAAAAACGGAATGACAATGCTGCTGCTGCGCGGACGCCTCTTGAGCTTCAAGCGCGCACCCCTCTCCATCGACGACACCGCAAGCTATCTGTACATCGAGGATGGCGGATTGCTGGTCTCGGATGGGAAGATCGCAGCGATCGGCGACTATGCCGATATTCGCGCCCAAGCACCGGAAGATGTTGCTGAAAAGGATCACCGCCCTCACCTCCTCGTGCCGGGCCTCATCGACATGCACCTGCATTTTCCGCAGATGCAGGTCATCGGCTCCTATGCCGCCAACCTGTTGGAATGGCTGAACACCTATACGTTCCCGGAAGAATGCCGCTTCGTCGAAAGCGCCCATGCTCAGCGCATCGCCACACATTTCTACGATGAGCTGATCCGCCACGGCACCACCACTGCGGTCGCCTATTGCTCGGTCCACAAGACCTCCGCGGATGCGTTCTTTGCCGAAGCCATGAAGCGCAACATGCTGATGGTCGGCGGCAAGGTGATGATGGACCGCAACGCACCGCAAGGGCTCCTGGACACGCCGGAGCTCGGCTATGACGAGACGCGCCAGGTGATTGCCGACTGGCATGGCAAGGGCCGCAACCACGTGGCCATCACCCCCCGCTTTGCCATAACGTCGACACCGAAGCAGATGGAAGCCGCCCAGGCACTCGCGCAGGAGTTTCCCGATCTCTTCATCCAAACGCATCTCTCGGAAAATCTCGACGAGATCAAGTATACGTGCGAGCTATACCCTGAAGCGATCGACTATACGGACATTTATGTGCGTTACGGTCTGATGGGGAAGAAGACGCTACTCGGCCATGCCATTCATCTGTCCGATCGAGAAGCAGACGTGCTGTCGGAGACGGGTGCAGTCGCCGTCCATTGCCCGACCTCCAACCTGTTTATCGGCTCCGGTCTTTTCCCGATGAAGAAGCTGCAACGGCGTGAGAAGCCGGTGCGCATTGCAGTTGCGACCGATATCGGGGGCGGCTCCAGCTACTCCATGCTGCGCACGATGGATGAGGCCTACAAGATCCAGCAATTGCTCGGAGAGCGGCTGAACCCGCTGGAAAGCTGGTATCTGATGACGCGCGGCAACGCCGAAGCCTTGTCGATGGTGGATCGGATCGGCACGCTCGATGCCGGAACCGATGCAGACATCACCGTCCTCAACGCCTCATCCACACCCGCCATGGCGCTGAAGATGGAAGTGGTCACATCGTTGACGGAAGAACTGTTCCTGATGCTGACGATGGGTGACGACAGGACCGTTGTAGAAACCTATGTGGCGGGTTCAGCAGCGAAGACTGCCTGAAACCGGATTGCAATCCTCCAAATGCGCTTCAGGTCCGTGCTTCTGCGAAGCGCGAGCGCCCACGCTGCTGGGAACCTTTGACTCCCCCCTTGAGCAATCAATATTCAATATTACTTATATGCTGAAAGCAATATTACTCAAGTGTTACAATACTTAATTATATTTAAACTATAATAGTCTTACCTAACAGCAGACAAGTAATGGTTGCCATGACGGCATGTGCCCTTTGTCATGTGTAAAGTCGCTCCGCCTAAATCCCTGCAGTGGCACCGGTTTCCGGTTCCAAAAGTGCTGCCCCTGCGTTGTAAAGGCATTTTTGACCGAAACGGAATATCTATGTCATTTCTGAAGAATGCCAGCATTCGCACCAAAATACTGGCTCTTGTCCTGCCTCTTTGTGCTGTCGGACTGAGCGCGACCGTGTTCATGGCCTGGAGTTACAATAGCGCAGATGCGTCTTACTCCGAATTCGTGAAGAACGATAATGCCGGAGCAATCGCAATGGCGCGCGCAAACCGTAACCTCAGCGCAGTTGCCTATGCGGCTTATCAAACCATGGTCTATGATGCTCCCGATCCACGTCTGCAAACCGCCCTTGATCTCTACGGGGAAAACAAGGCGCGGCTCTTCAAATGGCTTCAGCTTGCCAGTGATAATCTGCCCTCGGAGCGGGCTGCGCTGAATTCCTTCAGCGATCGCGCAAGAGAGATGCTCGCCTTCACAGATGAAGCCGTCAGGCTTGGCGAAGATGGGAAGAACGATCTGGCGCAGGCCCAATTGAGCAAGGCGGATGGGTTGCTCGTCCCTCTTTCGGCAGACGCCACGAAGTTTCTGGATTCGGAAATGAATGAGGTCGCGACCAAGAGCGACGCTCTCAGTGCTCAGACGGACGCCACCATTTTCTGGTCTCTCACCCTTTCCGGACTGGCTTTCGCCATCGGCATCATCGCATCGCTCGTCGTCGCCGCCAAAGGCATTACCGCACCGATTGCGAACCTGCGCGAGCGCATGATTTCGCTGGCTGATGGCGAAACACAGGCTGCCGTGGAGGGCCAGGATCGCCGCGACGAAGTCGGTCAAATGGCAAAAGCCGTCTCTGTCTTCAGGGAAAACGCGCTCGACAAGCAGCGCATCGAAAACGAGGCAGCCGCCAATCTCAACCTGACGGAAAAGGAGCGAGCCGAGCGTGAGGCACAGAAGGCGAGAGACGCAGCAGATATTCAATTTGCCGTTGATCAACTGGCAACCGCGCTGAACAAGCTGGCAGCAGGCGACGTCGCCTACCGGATCGACACGCCGTTCGTGTCGCATCTCGATACGCTGCGCACCAACTTCAACAGCTCTGTCGGCAATCTGAACGAGACGTTGCGTGCCGTGGGACAGAACGCCCTTGGCATCGATGCCAGCGCCAATGAAATCCGCTCTGCGGCGGACGACCTCTCCAAGCGCACCGAGCAACAGGCAGCATCCGTTGAAGAAACGGCCGCCGCCTTGGAGGAAATCACCACGACGGTCAAGGATTCCAGCAGACGTGCGGAAGAAGTCGGCAAGCTGGTAAACAAGGCGCGTCACGGTGCGGAAAGATCCGGCGATGTCGTCCGCAAGGCCGTCACCGCCATGCAGGAGATCGAACGCTCGTCGGGAGAGATCACCAACATCATTACCGTGATCGACGAGATCGCATTCCAGACGAACCTACTGGCCCTGAATGCAGGCGTCGAGGCAGCACGCGCTGGCGAGGCCGGCAAGGGCTTCGCCGTCGTGGCCCAGGAGGTGCGTGAGTTGGCGCAGCGTTCTGCAAAGGCTGCAAAGGAGATCAAGGAGCTTATCACCAACTCGGGCACGCATGTCCGCTCAGGCGTCGATCTCGTTGACGAAACCGGTCGCGCGCTTGAGGTCATCGTCGGTGAAGTTCAGGAGATCAACCGTCACGTCAATGCGATTGTCGAATCCTCGCGCGAACAGTCGACCGGTCTCCAGGAGATCAACACGGCCGTCAACTCGATGGATCAGGGAACGCAGCAGAATGCGGCGATGGTGGAACAGTCCACCGCCGCTAGCCATAGCCTTGCCAAGGAAGCCGTATCGCTCAATCAACTGTTGTCCCGCTTCAATATCGGCGAAACAGATGGATGGAGCCGCAATGCAGCAGCACCGGTGACAAGCACCCCCAAAGCCGCCACCAGCGCCTCCAGGCCTGCCGCCTCCCCTGCACATGCCCTTGGCCGCAAGATCGCCAGCGCGTTTGGCGGCGGCGCTGCTGCCGTGGTAACAACCGCTGCTTCCGCCAGCTGGGAAGAGTTTTAAGACAAACGTCTCCCGCGAAACAGATGCGAACAGGCGGCCTTGAGCCGCCTGTTCTGCTTTTGCCACCGTCGTTTTTCTTGACCGACTCTCTATCGAGCGAGGTGACGCCTAGCGCGTAAAACACGGAGTCTATTCAATGCGTAAGAAATCCCTAATTTACACCAAAAGGAACTCGTGCAGCGAAGCCACTTCAATGAAGGATCCTCGCATGTCAGTACGGACAGATTCGAATGACACCACTTGCCAATCAGTATCGCGCCTATATTGCCTGCCTGAACGATCAAAGATGGGACGATCTCGGGACATTCGTTGCCTCCAATGTCACGCATAACGGCCGTCGTTTCGGCCTCGATGGTTATAGGAGGATGTTGATCAACGACTTCGAGACGATCCCGGATCTTTCCTTCAAAATCGGGATCCTGGCCTGCGACCCGCCTTACATCGCGGCAAGATTGGAATTCGACTGCTCCCCAAAATCCATGTTCCTTGGACTTCAGATCAACGGACGCCGCATTTCATTCGCCGAAAACGTCTTCTACGCGTTCCACGATCTGCGGATCGTCTCTGTCTGGTCCGTGATCGACAAGACTGCAATTGAGGCCCAATTGGGCCATTGATCCGCCGCGCTATGCTCAAGGAAGACGCGCGATCACCTTGATCTCGAAGTCGAAACCGGCAAGCCAATTTACGCCGACGGCAGTCCAGTTCGGATAGGGTGCCTGCGGAAACATCCTGTCCTTGACCGCGAGCACCGCCTCGAATTGCTGTTCCGGGTCGGTGTGAAACGTCGTCACGTCAATAATGTCATCGAGTGTGCCGCCGGCCGCTTGCAACATCGCCTGTAGGTTTTTGAAAGCAAGCTCAACCTGTTTTCCGAATTCAGGCTCGGGCGATCCATCCTCACGCGCGCCCACCTGTCCGGAGATGAACAGAAGGTCGCCTGATCGGATGGCGGCGGAATAGCGGTGCATTTCGTAAAGGGCCTGACGGCGGGCCGGGAAAATTGCTTCGGACTTTGCCATTTGCTTCTCCTTGTTGACAGCGCCGAGATCCTTCGCCTCGGCTGTTGGAGAGATAGCAACGACACATAGATGCGATTAGACATTGAAGTTGGGATGTGCCCATGCAAAATTCCCATCAATCATGCGTCCATCCCTAACCGAACTTACCGCCTTCATGGCTGTTGCCACCCATCGCAGCTTTCGGCGTGCGGCAGACGAGCTTGGAACGGCGCCGTCCACATTGAGCCACACGGTGCGTGCGCTCGAAGAGCGTCTTGGCGTCCGGCTTCTGAACCGAACGACGCGTAGCGTTTCGCCCACGGAAGCAGGCCTGTCGCTGCTCAACCGGCTGCACAATGTAATGAATTCGTTGGATGAGGCGCTCGATGCAACTGCTGCCTTTCGCGGCAACGTGGCGGGGCGTGTCAGGATCAACGCGCCACGTGTCACCATCGCCTATCTCGTGCGGGAAATCCTGCCGCTGATGACGGAGCGGTATCCGAATGTGGAGGTCGATCTCGTAGCCGAAGGCCGTCTCATCGACATCGTTTCCGCCGGCTTCGATGCCGGTGTTCGATCGATGGAGGCTATCCCGAAGGACATGATCGCCGTCCCCTTCGGCAGGCCTGTGCACTTTCTCTGCGTGGCCTCACCCGCCTATCTCGAGAGAACCGGAGAACCGCTGACGCCACACGATCTCGCTCAACATCGCTGCATCGGCCACCGCCTTCCAAGTGGTAGGCTTTACAAATGGGAGTTCGAGCGCTCTGGTCAGGAACTCACCGTGGATACGGGCGGAACCGTGGTGCTGGATGACGAGGATCTGATGGTAGAGGCTGCCGCCAGTGATCTGGGGATTGCCTATGTCGTCAGCTGGATTGCCGAACCCGCCATCGCCTCCGGCCAGTTAAAACCGGTGCTGACATCCTGGATGCATTCGCCTGAGAGAATGGCGCTTTATTATCCCGGCCATCGATCGGTTCCGCCACCGCTGCGCGCCTTTATCGACATCGTCAAAACCGCGCCCGACGTGTGAGCATCCCCGCACGCGACGAATTTTGGGAGCACTCCGCCAAGACGAAGGGATAACGGGTGGCGATATTACCCGCTTGTCCTGTTGCTTTGGAGCCAATACCGCCTCAGCTGAGGCGCAGGGAATACGGATCGACAGCGCCGCTGCCGGGACCTGATGCGATCTTGGCCCTGCCGTCGTAGCGACGTTTCAACAGCCTGGAATATTCAAAAACCGCGCGAGGGGTCCACACCCCACCGGCTACACGCATGTTACCGAAGTCGGTCATCATCGCAGCCAGATCGTAGCCGGTACCCACGTCCAGCAGGCTCTTGACCGCCCAGGCGCAATTTTTTCTCAGAAGAAAATAGCCCGGCTTCTTGGCGAGCATATTGGCCCAGGCACGTTTCATCGCCGCTTCGTTGAGACCGGAAATACTGACACTGGCGGTCGGCGGTTTTCCCTCTCCGTTAGGTCCGATGTCTTGCTCATAGGTGTAAGGACCGACGGGATCCTTGAGAAAGGCGCCTTCAGCGCGCGTGTTCGGCCACCAACTGACATAGGTTTCTAGGCCCTTGGATTGTCCGACGCCGATCTTCATGCTGATGTGTCCAACATTTCCCCTAGAGGCTTCCGGTGCCCAGAAGAATACGGTAATCATGCTAATCCTCCAAAATACGCCACGCAAAATGCGTCAAAATTCTCGTGGAAATAGTGGGTTTATTGCCGATGGCAGAAAATGGCACGTAGAAGGCGATTTTAAGGCGAGCTATTACAACTCACCGGCGATCAGTTAAAAACGACGCTAGCGACTGAGCGCACGCGTGAGCTTCGTTTTGTCGCACGGCACAGATGATCGTCGCCACATTTCGATATTGCACCTTAGTATTTCATGGTATGCAGTCAGCATTCAGATTTGAAGGTTTTATCCATGAGCAAAATCCTGACCATCGCGGACCTGAAGAAGCAGGCGCAACGCCGCGTGCCGAAAATGTTCTTCGACTATGCCGATAGCGGCGCATGGACCGAGAGCACATATCGCGCCAATGAGGATGATTTTCAGAAGATAAAGCTGCGCCAGCGCGTGCTGGTGGACATGACCAATCGTTCGCTGGAAACGGAAATGATTGGCGAGAAGGTGTCGATGCCCGTCGCGCTTTCTCCAACGGGCCTCACCGGCATGCAGCATGCCGATGGTGAGATGCTGGCGGCGAAAGCCGCCGAAGAGTTCGGCGTCCCTTTCACGCTCTCGACCATGAGCATCTGCTCGATCGAGGATGTCGCCTCCGTCACCTCGCGGCCCTTCTGGTTCCAGCTATACGTGATGAAGGACCGCGACTTCATCAACAATCTGATCGACCGCGCCAAGGCCGCAAAGTGCTCGGCGCTGGTGCTGACGCTCGATCTGCAAATCCTCGGCCAGCGCCACAAGGATCTGCGCAACGGCCTTTCGGCCCCGCCGAAATTCACGCCGAAGCATATCTGGCAGATGGCAACGCGGCCGAAATGGTGCCTCGACATGCTGCAGACCAAGCGTCGCAGCTTCGGCAACATTGTCGGCCACGCCAAGAACGTTTCCGATCTCTCCTCCCTCTCCTCCTGGACGGCGGAGCAGTTCGACCCGCGCCTCTCCTGGAAGGATGTCGAGTGGATCAAGGAACGCTGGGGCGGCAAGCTGATCCTCAAGGGCATTCTCGATGAGGAAGATGCCCGCGCTGCGGCGGACACGGGGGCGGATGCCATCATCGTTTCCAACCATGGCGGTCGCCAATTGGACGGTGCCCTCTCCTCCATCGCCATGCTGCCGAAGATTGTCGATGCCGTCGGCGACCGGATCGAAGTGCATATGGATGGGGGCATCCGTTCCGGTCAGGACGTGCTGAAAGCCGTCGCGCTCGGCGCCAAGGGCACCTATATCGGTCGCCCTTTCCTCTACGGTCTCGGCGCCAACGGAAAGCTCGGCGTGACCACCGCGCTTGAGATCATCCGCAAGGAAATGGACATCACCATGGCGCTTTGCGGCAAGCGCCTGATCACCGATATCGATCGCAGCATCCTCGTTCAGAACGCCTGATTGCAGGATAGCCGGCCCACCCCACGCTAATGCGGCTCTCACAATGATGTGAGGGCGGCCTGCTCCCATATACACTCAGAAGCGATCTGCCCAAGGGTTGATTGGCCCGTGCAGGCTTTTGCCACAGACAAGCTTGCGACTTGCCGATTGCGTCCAGAACCCCGCTAAAGGCGCGTCTATAGCAGCATTTACGATCAGTCTTGCGCTTCAACACCGTGCTTTATTGTGCGCTCCGAAGCAGTGCAACGGCAGCCAATCATCTCCGCCAAGCCCCAAATCTGACCCGCCACCAGTGGGGGTCGATTTTCATCCTTAATTAAGCATGAAGGCAGTCTCTAAACTTTGAACGGTTTTGTTGCCCGAAAGCTTCGCTACTTTATGGGCAACGGGCAGCACAGGGACGCACAAGGGGAATTTCATGTCGGGTAAGATCAGACGGGGAACGGCTGAAGCGTGGCTCTTCGCTTTGGCGTTTTTCTGCGCGATCCTCACTTTCGGGGCAGCACCGGCGCAGGCACGCTATGCGCATATCGTCATCGACGCGAACTCTGGAAAGGTTCTGGATTCGCAAAATGCCGATCAGCTGAAATATCCCGCATCGCTGACCAAGATGATGACCCTCTACCTGACCTTCGAGGCGCTGCATAAGGGCCGCATCACCTGGGATCAGCGCATCACCATGTCGAAGAATGGTGCGGCGACCATCCCCTCCAAGCTCTATGTCCGCGCCGGCACGACCTTCACCGTACGCGAAGCCGTCTATGGCATGATCGTCAAGTCCGCCAATGATCTGGCTGAAGGCATGGGCGATTATCTCGGCGGCTCCGAAGCGCGTTTTGCCGACATGATGACGCGCAAGGCTCGCCAGCTTGGCATGACAAAGACCGTCTTTCGCAATGCGTCCGGTCTGCCGAACAAATCGCAAGTCACCACCGCGCGCGACATGGCAAAGCTCGGCCTCGCGCTGCAGCGGGATTTTCCCCGCGAATACAAGATGTTCAGCTCCACCTCCTTCACCTTTCGTGGCAAGACCATCCGCGGCCATAACCGCCTGCTGACGCGCTACAAGGGCGTCGACGGCATCAAGACCGGCTACACCAACGCCTCAGGCTTCAATATCGTCAGCGCCGTCAATCACAATGGCCGCAGCGTCGTCGCCGTCGTCTTGGGTGGACAGAGCGCCCAGCGCCGTGACAATCAGGTCGTCGCCCTGCTGGATCGCACCCTGCCGAAAGCATCGCGCACGCGCGACACCGAGCAACTGGTGGCAAGCGCCAGCACCAGCCGTACCTTCGATACGCCACCCTCCGTCGTGCCTCTGCCCATGTTCGCCGAACGCCATGACCCAATCGCAAATCAAATTGCGGCGGCAGATGGCATGATGGCCGATATGATGCAAACATCCGTCGCCGCCCCATCCGCCGTTCCTCCCGGCAGAAGCCGCTGGGAAGTGCAGATTGCCGCTACCGATTCGGAAGCTGCCGCCCTCTCCATGCTGAAATCCGCCAAGGCGTCGCTATCCTCCGGCCATGCGGGTGTGGCGCCCTATACCGAAGCAGTCCAAACCGGCGGTGCTACGCTCTACCGCGCCCGCTTCACCGGCTTCGACACCCAGGCAGAGGCGCTTTCGGCCTGCAAGGACCTGAAGGCACGCTCCTATTCCTGCGTGGTGATGACCAGTAACGGCTGAAACAAACGACGGAACGTCCGATCAGTCCAGCCAGCCGCTTTCGATCGCATTGCCGACGCGGTCCATGCCATTCTCGCGAGCCAATGCTGCCATGGGGGCTGCGTCATAGCGGATATTGCGATGCGTCACCTGCCAGCCATGCGCGGTGTCTTCGAGAACCGCATAGGCCGCCAGCCCGTGGCCGACATCGACCTGATGATAGACCGGCTCGTCATCCTTCCAGCCGGGACAACCGACGCTGCCGGGATTGACGATCAGACGACCATCGGAGAGCTGCACGGTACGGGCAAGATGGGTGTGGCCGCAAAGCATGATCGGCTGATCGATGCTGCGGGCGAGCTCTTCGATCTCGGCGCGGGCACGCAGATGCAGCACACCTTCCGGCAGGATGCGTTCGAGCCAATAATCCAGATCGCCAGCCGGTGAACCATGGCAGCAATAGGCCACGCCCTTGAACACCATGTCGAATGGCAGCGCTTTCAGCCATTCGAGATCCGCTGGAGAAAGCTGCGGGTAGATCGTCTTTTCCCACGAGCCCATCTCGTCGGGCTGCTCCTCGATCAAGGCGCGGTCATGATTGCCGCGCACCGTCGGAATGCCTCGATCGATCAGCAATCTCGCGGTCTTTCCCGCCTCCAGCGGGCCGCTGAAACAATCGCCGAGATTGACGATATCGGTGATGCCAAGCTTTTCAATATCGGCCAGCACCGCTTCAAGTGCTGCATAGTTTCCGTGGACGTCGGCAATCGCAGCAAAGATCATGACGATCAGCTCCCGCGATAGGTGGAGTAGCTGAAGGGCGAAAGCAGCAGCGGCACGTGGTAATGCCCCGCCTCATCGGCGATGCCGAAGCGAATGGGGATGATATCGAGGAAGGCCGGTTCGGGGGAGTACAAGGCCCTTCTGGCGCAGATAGTCCCCGGCATGGAAGACCAGCTCATACTGCCCCGCGCGAAAGTCTTCGCCGACCAGCAGCGGCCCGCCATCCACCCGGCCATCGCTATTGGTCTCGACGCTTTTCAGCTTTTGACGGACGTCGCCATCCAGCAGGTAGAGATCGATTTTCAGCCCTTGCGCAGGCGTGCCATGGGCAGCATCGAGAACATGGGTCGTGAGGCCGGTCATGGGCGTGGCTCCGCTATGAAAAAGGGTTGCTCGTAAAAATATTCTTCCAGATTGACGCCTGGACCATCGCGGTCCACCACCAGGAAATCGCTGGTCTCGCCGATCGTCATCAGCGGATGGTGCCAGACATTGCGATGATAGTTCACGCCTTGGCCGGGAGCCGCCAGAAAGGCGCAGGGCCGGCCGGGCTTGCCACCCTCATCCAGTGCGACGACCACAAGAAAGGGCCTGTCAGAGAGCGGCGAAAAGCTTTGGCTGCCGAGCGGATGTCGCTCCATCATATCGACGGCATGGGGAAAGTGTCGGGGCTTGCCGCGAAAGAGATTGATCACGACGCGCGCGCCCTCTCCCGTGACATCGGCCTCTCCCAAAGCATGATAACGCTCGGTATTGCCGCCATTGATGAGGCGCATCGTCGACGGATCGGCTTCAATGACATCGCCGAAGGGACGAAAGGCGTCGCGCTCCAGAGGGCGGATTTCCAGAAATTCACTCAATGCTTATTCACCTTGTGCTCGCCAGTTTCGGATGGTGGCAAGACTCTCGTGCAGCTCAGGGATGGTTTCACTGACTGCCCGCCAGATGGCAGGCAGTTCAACATGGACATGGTCGAGCAGGATGAGGTTTCGCATATCCATCATCTGCGCCCAAGGCACATTGGGATGCTCTTGCGAGAACTCCGGTGCTTCAGCGTCAATCTTGATCACTGTTTCGCCGATGAGAACCAAGCACAGCATCACCGCCATCTGGGTCCGCTTGTCGGCGACGAACAACGCCTCGTCCATATCCTGCACGAAGCTCTGAGCTCTCGATGCGATCGTCTCGATATTCTCGATATACGCAAGCAGGCTGTCCGATCTCATATCGGCCTTGCTTCATCTACGACCTGAAAGCGAATACGCTCAGGAAGGTCGCCCGCCGTGAGAAGATGGATATCAGTCCCCTTCATGATCTCCGACAACTCCTCCAGCAACCCTCCAAGATCGAAGAGCGTCGTCCCTGGCAAGGCATCGACCAGAATATCGATCGCTATCCGATCGGTCTTCTCCTCGAGCAACCGAACCGAAAACACGCGGGTTCGCCGCATTGAAGCGCTTGGTCGCTTCGCGGATCGCCTCTCGATTCTGCTCCAGCACTTCCGACGGTCTCATTGCCTAGATCCTTTATTTGCAGAGAATATAGGGCGCGAAAGGTCGCAAGGAAAGCCGCCGCATCAGGCAGCAGCCTCAGGCAACAGCGCGGAAAGGCGCAAGTAAGCGATCTTCTCCACCTGTGTGGTTGCCGTCGCAAATTCCTCTTCGGCATCGTTATGGATGCGCTCTTCGAAGGCGCGCAGAATATCGTCTTTGTTCAGCCCCTTGACCGCAATGATGAAAGGAAAGCCGTTCTTTTCGACGTAAGCGGTATTAAGTTCGGTGAAGCGCGCATGCTCCTCCGGCGTCAGGCGATCGAGCCCGGCACCCGCCTGCTCTTTTTTGCTGTCCTCGGTCAGCCCGCCGGCAATGGCGAGCTTACCGGCGAGATCCGGATGCGCCCGCAAGACGCCGAGACGCTCCTCATAAGAGGCGGCACGAAACGGCACGCACAACGCCTCGTGGACGCTCCGCGCCGTCAGCGGCTCCACCACCAGACCTGCATCATAAGCACGTTCGGCGATGAAGGGCGAATGCTCGAAGACGCCGCCGAAGCGGTTGATGAAATCGTCGCGCCCCAGCATCAAAGCGCCTCCGGCTTGTGATGCTCATGCCAGTGACGCGCGATCTCGATGCGCTGCGGTATCCAGACCTTCTCGTGACCCAGCACATATTCGATAAAGCGGCGAAGCGCTGCCGCGCGTCCCGGACGTCCCACCAGACGGCAATGCAGGCCGACACTCATCATCTTGGCGGAGCCTTCCGCGCCCTCCTGATAGAGGACATCAAAGGCATCCTTCAGATAGGTGTAGAACTGATCGCCGGAATTGAAGCCCTGCGGTGTGGCAAAGCGCATGTCGTTGGTTTCAAGCGTATAGGGGATGATGAGGAAAGGATCGTTCTTTGCACCCTTCACCCAATAGGGCAGATCGTCCGCATAGGAATCCGAGGAGTAGAGGAAGCCCCCCTCCTCCATCACCAGCTTCAGCGTGTGGTCGGACGGCTTTCCTTGATACATGCCATAGGGGCGTTCGCCGGTGAGCTCGGTGTGCAGCCGCACCGCTTCGAGAATATGCTTGCGCTCTTCCTCTTCGGAGAAATCCTTGTATTCCAGCCAGCGATAGCCGTGGCTGGCGATCTCCCATCCGGCTTCCTTCATCGCGGCAACCGCCTCCGGGTTGCGCGCCATGGCGGAGGTGACGCCATAAACGGTGGTGGTCACGCCGAGCGAGGTGAACATGCGCCACAGACGCCAGAAGCCAGCGCGCGAGCCGTACTCGTAGATCGATTCCATATTGAGGTTGCGCTGCCCGGCCCAAGGCTGCGCGCCAACGATTTCCGACAGCAGCGATTCCGAGGCCTTGTCATTGTCGAGAATGCAGCTTTCCCCGCCCTCTTCGTAATTGATGACGAATTGCACGGCAATGCGTGCATCTCCCGGCCATTTCGGATCGGGAGCGTTGCGGCCATAACCAATGAGATTGCGGGGATAGTCTGCGGAAATCATCAAATCACCTTCACGAAATTTCGTGAACGGTAGCATCGCAGACCGGAAAGTCGAGAGCGTTTCAGCGCAATTTCACCAAAAGCGCTCGCTGCTTTTGCGGGTGCCTGAAACTTAGAGCGCGGCAGACACTCAGGCGATCTTGCGGGCCGAGACACGCCCCATGGGATGCAGCGAATGCACCCTGAATGGCGCGCCCGGTTCTTCTTCGACGAAGAGCGCCAGATTGGCGAACTCCAGCGGGCGCTCCAGAAGAGCGTCGAACACGCTGCGCAAAGCCCGCTCCAGGCGAGCGCAATCTGCCGGCACGATGGCGCCGGTCAGCGTCATTTGAAAACGAAACTCATCCATGACGTAAGCGTGTCCCCAGCGGTGCAGATTGGTCAGCTGTGCGGCGGAAAGCCGATGCGGGTCGGCCCGGTCGATATCGGCATCCGACAGTGGCGCGCGGTAGCGGTCGAAATCCTGCACCACGCTTGCGGCGAGGAAATTCAGCATCTCCGACGGCCAGGACGGGACGAGCCCATAGCTGTTGCCGAGCTTGGCGATTTCGAGCGGCGGCAATGTAAAGGGCTGGTGCGTGCCTGCAAACCGCATCAGGTCACGAAGAAGTCCCGCTTCGGTCATGCCTTCGGCCAGACGAAACGGCGCCTTGATCGCGCCGTGGAAACCATAGCGGCGCGGAAGCGCTGTAAAGTAGGAAAGCTCCTGCATCCCGAGCCCAGCCTGCGGCGGCGGCTCGATGCTGTGGCCGGAATAGACGTCGCGCCCAAGCCAGGATGCCGCGGCAAAAGTCATCGGGTCGTTCGGGGAAGGCGTGTAATGAATGGCGTACCGCATGCGTCGTCACCTCGCCCCGCTGAACTGGGATTTACGTCTGTCTGTGCATGGCGACAGCAGATAGGTGATTTGCGTGACAGATTGACGACGCAAATCAGAGACGAATCAAAGATTTCCGTGAACGAGCGCAAGATGAGCCTCGCTGCGGAAGCTCGAAGGCACATCCATATCCTTGCCCTGAACGGCGCAAAGCGCTGCATCGGCAAGACGATGCGCAAGACCGAAGCTCACTTTGAAGCCCCCGGTCAGCGCCACGAACTCCGGTCGTTCCGGATGCACCCCCACCATCGGATCACGACCAATTGCTTTCGGACGAAGACCGGCCCAGCATTCGATAACCTCAGCTCGTGAAAGCTCCGGCACAATCTCTCTCGCCGCACTCAACAGAGCATCCAGCTTCTCGTCGGTGCTGAATGGATCAGCAAAGACATCCTCGCTGGTGCTGCCGATCGCAACCGTCGCGTCCTCGTGCGGCACGATGTAAAGCCCGTTGAGGAACACCACCGGCATGGCCGGATCGATCCTGGCTTTCAAGAGAGCCGCCTGACCCTTGACGGCTTGCCCTAGCGCGGGCTCGGCGGAAAGGCCGAAGGCTTGCGTCAAAAGTGGAAAGGAACTGTAGCCCGCAGAGACAATGGCATGACCGAAAGACAGTCGCTCCCCGTCCGAGAAATGCGCGACACGCTGCTGATCGAGCGAGACGACCTTGCAGCCTTCAACGAGACGCACATGCTGCGCAGCCTTCAGCCGCGCAACGAGCGCGGCAACCAGCGCCCTTGGCGATACCTTGGCTGCAAAAGTGTCGTGGACAAAGCCCGCTTCCCCGGCAGAGGCACTAACCCATTGCTCCACCGGCGGCGCATGCAGCACATGCCAATGGAAGCGCTGGCCCTGCTGGTCCCAATTGGTCGCAGCCTCCAGGCTGTGGCGTTCCGCAATGCTGCGCAGATGTGGCTTCGGCAGCGGGATGATGCGTCCACAGCGCCGGTAACCGGCAGACAGGCCAGTCTCGGCTTCCAACCGCGCAATCTCGTCTTCCAGTGTCAGAAGCGCATCGAATTGAAACTGCTTCTTGTCGTTCCAGCGATCCGGCATATGCGGCATCAACGCGCCGAGCAGCCCGCCACTGGCCCCGCTTCCCAAACGACCGGCATCGACCAGCACCGTATCGATCCCCAGACGCTCCGCTTTCAGCGCCGCCCACAGCCCCATGATGCCGCCGCCGATAATCAGCAGCGAGGTACCGGATGGCAAAGGTGATTGACCTCTTTGATCGGGAAGACTATCGGCTTGGACCATGACACATCCCGAAGACGCAAAACCGGACGGCACCGGCGATCATATACTGGATTGGCGAGAGGGCGATATGCCCTATTCGCTGGCCTTTGGCGACCATTTTTATTGCCAGACCGATGGCCGGCTGGAATGCGGCCATGTCTTCCTGAACGGCAACGGCCTGCCGGACCGCTGGGCCGATCACCTCGAAGAAACCTTCGTTATCGGCGAACTCGGCTTCGGCACTGCGCTTAATCTCACCGAAACATGGCGTCAGTGGAAGCTCGCCCGTCGCCCCGGCAAGACATTGCATTTCGTCTCCTTCGAGCTTTACCCCATGCGGGCGCAAGAGATCGACCGGGCGCTGTCGCGCTGGCCGGAAGTCGACACGGAACGTCAGGCCCTCGTCGCCCTTTGGCCGGAAGAGCCGCAGGGCATTATTGCGTTGCAACTGGATGAGCAGACAAAGCTGACCGTCGTCTGCGGCGAGGCGCTGCACGGCATCGAGACGAGTGCGCTCACCTTCGATGCCTGGTTCCTGGATGGCTTTGCGCCATCGCGCAATCCGGACATGTGGTCGGTAGAGATCATGAGCGCGATCTACGAGAAGACACGAGAGCGCGGAACATTTGCGACCTATGCCGCCGCAGGCTTTGTCCGCCGCAACCTACAGGCCGTGGGCTTCGCGGTGGAGCGCCGCAAGGGCTTTGCCGGCAAGCGCGAAATGCTCTGCGGCACCAAGCAGGGTAATATCAGATAGGCCGAGTAGCCTCGCCATCACTTCGGCAAGATACTCAAAACAAAAACGCCCGGATCATCGTCCGGGCGTTTCCAGTTTTACAAAGCGGTATCAGCCGCGCTTGCGACCGCGACCGGCATTGCCAGCAGGACGACCCTGACCGGCAGCGGCAAAAGAACCGGCCTTGCGGGCCGGACGGCCCTGGCCGCCACGATGCTTGCGGGGACCAGCGGCCTTGGCGCCTTCGGCACCTTCGACCTTGGTGCGCTTGAAGTCGGACGTGACTTCCAGATCGTTGTCGCGTTCGACAGGGGCGAACTCGCCAGCGCGCTGACCGCGGAAATCGCCATTGCGGCGTCCACCTTCACGATGCCCACCTTCACGATGACCACGGGCCGGACGGTCGCCATGCGCACGTTCGCCACGCTCGCCACCCTGGCGACGGCCACCATTACCGGCGCCGTTTCCTCGGCCGCCACGGTTGCCGCTGCCACGGGTCGGGCTGGCAAGACCTTCGGGACGCTCGCCGGAAAGGACGGGAATCTCGATCTTCATCAGCTTTTCAATGTCGTGCAGCAGGCGGGTTTCATCCGGCGCGCAGAACGCAATCGCGATACCATCGCGGCCCGCACGGGCGGTACGGCCGATACGGTGCACATAAGCATCCGCCACTTCCGGCAGATCATAGTTGAAGACGTGCGTCACGGCTGGAATGTCGATACCGCGTGCAGCAACGTCTGTCGCCACCAGCACCTTGACTTCGCCATCCTTGAAGCCCTTAAGCGCACGCTCGCGCTGGCCCTGGCTCTTGTTGCCATGGATCGAGGCAACCTTGTAACCGACATGCTCGAGATGCTTGTAAAGCTTCTCGGCGCCATGCTTGGTGCGAAGGAAAACGATGGCGCGGCCATCCGGGTTTTCGGCAAGCGACTTCTTCAGAAGGTCCGTCTTGTCGTTCTTGCCGCCAACGAAATGAACATACTGCTCAACCTTGTCGGCAGCCTTGCCCGGAGGTGTCACTTCCACCTTGACCGGATCGGTCAGGTAGCTACCGGCGAGATCGGCAATCGCCTTAGGCATGGTGGCCGAAAACAGAAGCGTCTGGCGCTTTGCAGGCACCATCTTGGAAATCTTGCGCAGGTCGTGAATGAAGCCGAGATCCAGCATCTGGTCGGCTTCGTCGAGAACGAGATGCGTGACCTTGGAAAGCGAAATCGCGTTACGGGCAATCAGGTCGAGCAGGCGGCCAGGGGTGGCGACCAGAATGTCGGTGCCCTTTTCCAGCTGCAGCTGCTGCTTATTGATCGACGCACCGCCGACAACCTGGTTGATGCGCAGCGGCGTCTTCTTGACGAAGGCGCGCAGGTTCTCGCCGATCTGGTTGACCAGCTCGCGCGTCGGCGCAAGGATCAGAGAGCGGGTCGTGCGGTTGGCTGGACGTTCGGCATGCTTCATCAGCATTTCGATCATCGGCAGGCCGAATGCGGCGGTCTTGCCGGTGCCGGTCTGTGCAAGACCGATAACATCGCGGCCTTCCATGAGAAGCGGAATAGCCTTCGCCTGAATGGGTGTAGGTGTCGTGTAGCCGAGAGCGGTCACGGAGGCGACGAGCTTTTCGGAGAGGCCGAGTTCGTTAAAACTGGTCAATAGAATACCTTTCGGGGCGCCAAAACGCTTCAGCCGGTTCAGCCCATGCTGTCCGGTTGTCTTGGCGTCAAGAACCCCGCGTGAATTGGGAACTTGGTGGTTGAAATGACTTTCTGCGCTCAGCACCGGCGAATGATCGCCGTATTCTGCATCAAATGCGCTTTTCCTTCATGCGTGCGTATGATTTTGAAGTGGACGCTACAGCTCACGCGGCTGTGGAAGGTGAAAGCTTGACAGGCATGTGGTCGTTTTGCAGGAAAAAGTCAAGCAAATCTTTCACGGGCAAGACGCTCCCAATCTGATGCTTATGGTTAAAAAAGCGTGAAAAGCCTTGGCCGCCCATGGTTTTTCAAGGCCAGCTCTCCTAGCTTGCCCTGAGATTAAAGATATTTGATTCCATTGATGGTTCGGAGCATGGCTTGAGTACTGACGGCAGCTTGTTGGAAAAGGCCTGCCAGGGAATTTTATCCCTGCACCTGCCGGCTTGCGTCAAGGACAGCGAGTTGCGCTATGTCTGCGTCAACGATGCTTATGCCCGTTTTGCCGGAAAACGCCCGGAGGACTTCACCGGGCAATCGAGCCGCTTCATGTTCAATACGGCAGACGATGTGGAGCGGGAGGACAAGGAACGCCGCTGCCTCGTCTTCGCCACCGACGAGGTTGCCACCTGCCGGGGCATCTTGGCCGAAGCGCAGACGCTGCGCTGCGAACGCTTCATCGACGAAACGGGGCAGATCTTTCTCTACGAAGTCTTCGAGAAGATGCCTGATTTTGACGCAGCGCCTCAAGACGATCGTGTCGGAATGAGAACAACCTCCGACGTAAGACAAAACCTTTATCGTCAGAACGAGGCGGAACGCCTTTCCGAGATCAGAACGCCGCTTAACGGCATTCTCCGCATGGCAGACGCGCTTGCCAGAACCGACCTTGACGCCCGGCAAAAGACCTATGCGGATACCATCGTGCAATCCGGCAACGCCTTGTTGCGAAGCCTCGACGAGGCGCTGAACGCATCGACGGAGACGTCAGACTCCTTGCAGACGAGCCTCTTCGATCCTGCAAACCTGGTGGAGGACATCGCAACGCTCTTGGCATTCCATGCCGAAGAAAAGGGGCTGACGCTCTTTACCGACATCGATGCTTCCGCAGAGATCACGGTCGAAGCGGATGCGGCGCGCTTCCGGCAGATCGTTACCCACCTTGTCAGCAATGCCATCCGCTTCACTCCTAAAGGCCATATCATTATCAGGCTTGTTGCCGAGAACACCGCAAATGGTGTCTTACTTCGGTTGGCCGTTGAAGATACCGGCATTGGAATGTCACCGGAGCAGCTCGCTTCTATCCTCGATCAAAACGAGGGTTATGCACCCGCCCCGTCCGGACTCGCCGAAACGCTCAGGATCGTCTCTTTATTCGACGGATGGATCGAAGCGGAAAGCGAAGAGAACAAGGGATCTGTCTTCAAAGTGACGCTGCCGGTTTCCGTGATATCGGCGCAGCCCGTCACACCTCCCTGGCCTTCCGACGCGAGCATATTGGTGATCGATGGCAACGCGATCAGCCGCGATATTCTGACAAGACACCTCAGCGATTGGAGGCTGGACGCCTATGCCGCCGAAGACGGCACGACGGGGCTTGCAATTCTGGAGGAAGCGGTCGCGTTGGGTCTGCGCCCCGCAGCCATCCTTCTCAATGAGGACATGGTCGATATGCGTGCCGATGACGTGGTCGGCTACCTGCGCCGCCATCCCCGCATGCAAGATATACCCGTCATCCTGCTGGCTTCGCTTGCAAAAGCTGAGGCCTGCGGGCCCGCTCAAGCTTACATAGCCAAGCCTCTGCGCAGGCGAAAACTTCGCGAGACGCTGGAAGCGTTGCTACCCACCCCTGCTCTGGAGGACATAACGCCTCCCCCGGTCACTGCGGTTGTCGCGGATGACCAGCTATTGCAGCCTGCCCTGCAGCCACCGCCCCGCAAAGGCGGCTCCAACATCGATGTGCTGGTGGCAGAAGACAATGATGTGAACCAGATCGTCTTCAGCCAGATCCTGCAACAAACGGGGCTCGATTTCCGCATCGTCGGCAACGGCAAGAAGGCGGTGGAAGCCTGGCGCAACGAGAACCCGTCGCTCATTTTAATGGACGTGTCGATGCCGGTCATGAGCGGCTACCAGGCAGCGCAATCCATCCGCCAGATGGAAGACGACGAAGACGGCCGCCTCGGCCGCGTGCCGATCATTGGCGTCACGGCGCACGCTTTGGATCTGGACAGCGAATTATGCCTCGCGTCGGGCATGGACGACTACGTGTCAAAACCGATCAGCCCGGAACTGCTGCGCGCCAAGATCAGCCAGTGGCTGCCGAAGGGCGCACTGGAAGCGCTTTAGAGCGTTTCCTTGTTAAATAGAAACGTTCTGCCGGAGCAGGTTTTCGTCAGGGCAAAGGCGATTGGCGAAGGGCATACCCAAAGGTACGGTCGAGCCGATCGCCTTTGAGCCTGGCGGAAAGATGCCCGGCCCTCCCGTCGCGCCGCTTCGCCGTGCGAAGCGATTAGCGCGCCGGGCGATTGAAGCTCTTGCAGATTTGCCAGCAAATCTGCGGGAGGGTTGGTTGAAACGGGCCACCTGCTTGCCCGGACGGCTTGGCCGTATGCTTTGGCTACGGCACGCGCCCTCCGGACAATCAGTCGATCCCGTTTGAACCAACAGAACTGTTTCTATTTAACAAGGAAACGCTCTAAAGCAGGGTCCAAGCAAAACTGTGCTGCGGTCTTGCGATGAGAATATGCGCCAGAAAAAAGACCTAGAGCGTCAGGAGCGAACCTTAAAGATCGCGACACGATTTAGGCGCCGAACCGAGAGTTCTAGCGAAAGAAGGCGCCCTGTGAGGCGCCTCGATGCGGGTTGCCGAGAAGGGCGAGACCCAACCCGGCGTCAGCCCCGGCCTTGAGCCGAGGATCCACATTTTCAACGACTTACGGATCCTTGACCCGAGGGCCAAGGATGACGGCGAAGAAGGTCGCCTTAACGCTTGTCGACTGCAAATGCGCCCGGACCTGCGGTCACTAGGAACAGGAAGAAGAAGCAGAAGAGGATCGCAGCATCACCGCCATTGATGGCGGGGAAGAAGCTCTTCGGCGCATGGGCCAGGAAGTAAGCGAACGCCATCTGGCCTGAGAGAATGAAGGCGACCGGGCGGGTGAAGAGGCCGATGAGAATGAGAATGCCGCCGATAAGTTCAAGCAACGCGGCTGCGAGAAGAAGCGGTGGGAGCGAGCCTTCCATCTGCGCCGGAGGAAAACCGAACAGCTTCTGGGTGCCGTGTTCGATGAAGAGAAGTGCGGCGATGATGCGCAGCGCCGCAAGGGCGTAGGGCTGATAGCGGGAAAGTTTTTCAAATACGGACATTCAAGCGTTCCTGATTGGCGCATTTCCAGCGGCGGTGCTTAAGCTTCGTGTCTAGAAATGCTTTAAAACAATGGGTTGGAGCGCGCGCGATGGAAATACGGTCATCGCGTTTGCTCAAGGTGGCGCTTCGTCGATAGGCTTGAAATCGAGCGCTCGATAATCACATTTCCGACACCAGAAACAACGGACGCCGCCAACCCGCGGCGCAACTCTCCGTTGAGTTGAAAAAGCGATCCTTTTGTCGCCTCGTCTTGCAGAATTCAACCGTCAGCATCCATTGGCGCCAGAAATTTGTCCACATATTTTAGGATCGGACTAAAGGCCGGACCGCACTCAGGCGGTCATCAAAACCGCATCCCGATAGAACGGGGTGAAAGGCTTGAACTCGATCTTGCCCTTGACGACGGTCGCTACCGTATTGGCGGGGATGATTTCCCACATCTCGCCACCCGTGCCGAAGGGTTCGGACGCGATCGCGATGCCTTCTCCCATGTTGCGCCAATAGAGCGTTGGTGGGCGGGCGTCGCTCGACCAGCGGAAAGCGTGCAACGTATCACCATCCGCGTGGATGGCGCTGAAACGGATGGGTTGATCCACCCCTGCATCCAGCACCACATCCATGCAGATCTCGATGGTGCGGGAGAGCGCGTCGACCGGGTCCTTATCGAGGCCGAGCCCGGCAGCGATCAGAAACATCGCCTCGCTGTCGCCATTGCCGGCGCGCGAACAATAGACATCGTCGGAAATATGCGCCTCGATAGCGCGCTTCACCTTCTCGTAGCCGCCGATCTGGCCGTTATGCATGAAGAGGTGCCGGCCAAACCCGAAGGGATGGCAATTGGACATGGATACGCCGCCGGTGGTGGCGGAGCGCACATGCGCCAGAAACATGCCAGCGCGGATCTGATGACAGAGCGAAGTGAGGTTCTTGTCCGACCATGCAGGCAGAATGCCGCGATAAATGCCCGGCTCCGGCCGCTCGCCATACCAGCCAATCCCGCAACCGTCGCCATTCACCACAGTCTTGGCTTCCCTGGCGGCAAGCGACTGGCTGATCAATGAACTTTCCGGCTCGATCAGCAGAGTGTCGAGCCAGACGGGTGAACCGGAATAGGCCAGAAAACGGCACATGCGCATACCTTCGTATCAGGTTGAAAGCGCCGCACCGATCGGATTCGGGGGCGGCTTCCTGTTGAACGAAGCCGCTCTTAAAGCCCGATCGGGGCGTTTATGAGATGCTTCAGGCTTGCAGCACCACCACGCGAGCACCGACCGGAACGCGCTCGTAGAGGTCGATGATATCGTGGTTGAGCATACGGATACAACCGCTCGACATGGCGTGTCCGATCGACTGCGGCTGGTTGGTACCATGCAGGCGGAACATCGTGTCATTGCCATTGCGATAAAGGTAAAGCGCACGCGCGCCAAGCGGGTTGTTGATACCACCCGGCATGCCGCCGGCATATTTCAGGTTCCGCTCCGGCTCGCGACGGATCATGTTCGGCGTCGGCGTCCAGCTTGGCCATTCGGCCTTGCGGCCCACATAGGCATTGCCCTTCAGCGCTAAGCCCTGGCGACCGACACCCACGCCGTAGCGGACGGCGCGGCCATTGCCGAGAACGAAATAGAGGCGGCGCGCAGGTGTGTCGACGATCACGGTACCGGCCGGATAAGTGGTTTCATAGGCCACTTCCTGGCGGCGCAGCTCCGGCTTGATCTTTTCAAGCGGCATGGCTGCCATCGGGAACTGCTCATTCGGCAAAGCCGCATAGTTCTGCCGCTGACCAGCCGGATTGATACTTGCGCAGCCTGCCAGGAAAAGCGGCAACCCGAATAGGACACCACGACGCGAAATCGACATATTACCCCCTGCCTTGACGAATCTTTCGATTTAACAAGAGGTATGTTTTTATAGTTAATAAATATCTAATATCAGCAGCCAAAGGTTAAGGCGGCGTAGCCACCAGCTCCGTCTGCCCGGCTCCTTCCTATTCCATCGCGGTCGCGCCGCATCTTATTCTCCGGCACCAACTTTTAGTGGACGGGCGCACAATAAAAATTCGCTCAATTTATAGGCACAAAGCTTTCACATCAGGCGTAAAAACCTCTGCAATTCCGTCAACACGGAATGAACTTTCCATGCGCTGCCGCATTTTGATGCTGAGAGGGAAAGATTGCTTTATTTTCAGTCGCTTTGCGGAACGGCGACCAGCCAAAAAATCTGGATCGTCAACCGCTCATCCGGCTTGCATTGCTTCCAACCTTGTATTCAAATGTACAAAAAGGGGATCTGAAAGTTGGCATTTGATGAAATGATAAATGCGGACTCAACGCCGCGAAGCCCATACGCAAACTACAACGACTGGTATAGCCGACAGGACAGGTCGCACCTGATCCAGAAATCCAAGGACGCGGAAAACATCTTCCGCAGAACCGGCATCACCTTTGCCGTCTACGGCCACGCAGACAGCGCCGAAAAGCTCATCCCCTTCGACATCATTCCGCGCATCATTTCCGGCAAGGAATGGCGCAAGCTCGCCCAGGGCATCGAACAGCGCGTTATCGCCCTCAACGCCTTTCTGGACGACATCTACCACAAGCAGGAAATCATCAAGGCAGGGCGCATTCCCCGCGAGCTGATCGAGAAGAACGAAGCCTTCCTGCCGCAGATGATCGGCTTCCGCCCACCGGGAGGCGTCTATACCCACATCGTCGGCACCGATATCGTGCGCACCGGCGAAGACCAGTTCTACGTGCTGGAAGACAATGCCAGAACGCCGTCGGGCGTCAGCTATATGCTGGAAAACCGCGAAACCATGATGCAGATGTTCCCCGAGCTCTTCCATGAGAACCGGGTGCAACGCGTCGAGGACTACCCCTATCAATTGCGCCAGTCGCTGGCTTCCCTTGCACCCCCAGGCTGCAAGGGCAAGCCGCGCGTTGCCGTGTTGACGCCCGGCATCCACAACTCCGCCTATTATGAGCATTCCTTCCTGGCCGATATGATGGGCGTGGAGCTGGTGGAAGGCTCCGACCTGCGCGTCATGGACGGCAAGGTGAAGATGCGCACGACGCAGGGATATGAGGCCATCGACGTGCTCTACCGCCGCGTCGATGACGACTTCCTCGATCCCCTCACCTTCCGTCCGGATTCGGCACTCGGCATTCCCGGGATCATGGACGTCTATCGCGCTGGCAACATCACCATTGCCAATGCACCGGGCACCGGCATTTCCGATGACAAGGCGATCTACTCCTATATGCCGGAAATCGTCGAGTTCTACACGGGCCGCAAACCGCTTCTGGAAAACGTGCCGACCTGGCGCTGTTCGGAGCCGGATAGCCTGAAATACGTCCTCGACAATCTGGCCGATCTCGTCGTCAAGGAAGTACACGGCTCCGGCGGTTATGGCATGCTGGTTGGCCCGACCGCCAGCAAGAAGGAGCGCGCTTTGTTTGCCGATAAGCTGCGGGCGCGACCGAACAATTATATCGCCCAGCCGACGCTCTCTCTCTCCACCGTCCCGATCATGGTGAAGAACGGCATCGCGCCGCGCCATGTCGATCTTCGTCCCTATGTGCTGGTGTCCGACAAGGTCAAAATCATTCCAGGCGGCTTGACCCGCGTGGCCCTCAAGCAGGGTTCGCTCGTCGTCAATTCCAGCCAGGGTGGCGGCACCAAAGACACCTGGGTACTGGAGGACTGAGCCATGCTGGGAAGAACTGCAAACGGGCTCTACTGGATGTTCCGCTATATCGAGCGCGCCGAAAATATTGCGCGCCTCGTCGATGCGGGCCTGCGTGTCTCGCTGACGCGGAGCGGCAGCGCGGATGAAGATTGGGACGGCGTGCTGCAAAGTGCAGGCGTTCGCGAAGCCTTTCTCAAAGACAACGAAAAGGTCACGTCCGCAGATGCGATCGACTATCTCCTGCGCGACAAGAGCAACCCGTCGAGCGTGATGTCCTGCATCGACTCCGGCCGCAACAACGCCCGCATGGTGCGCACCGCACTGACGCGCGAGACCTGGGAAGCGACCAACGAGTTCTGGATCGAGTTGAAGAGCCTGCTCGGACGCCGCCTGAAACCGGCGGAAATGCCGCATGTCATCGATGTCATCAAGCATCGGGCGGGTCTGGTGCGCGGCGCCTTCCACGGTTCGATGCTGCGCAACGATCTCTACAATTTCTCGCGCATCGGCACTTTCATCGAGCGGGCGGACAACACAGCGCGCATTCTCGATGTCAAATATTACGTGCTTCTGCCGGCGGCAGCACAGGTCGGCTCGTCTCTGGACAATGCACAATGGGAATCGATCCTGCGTTCCGTCTCGGCCCACCGCTCCTATGGCTGGGTTTATGATGCGGAATATAAGCCAGCCAACATTGCCGACTTCCTCATTCTCAACGCCCGCATGCCGCGGTCGCTCGCCTATTGCTATGAGAAGATCGTCAGCAACCTCGGCTATCTCGCCAAGGATTATGGTGAACGGCACAAGGCGCACGAAACGTCGGACGCCATCTTATCGACATTGAAGGAAACCACCATCGACCGCGTGATGGATCGGGGCCTGCACGAGTTCCTGGAAGCCTTCATCAACAGGAACGGTCAGTTGGGTCAGGAAATCACGGAAGGTTACCGCTTCTATCAGTAAGCGGTACAAGACGGGGATACGGGGCGAATGCGTCTGAAGATCAATCACACGACCGAATATCTTTACGAAGAGCCGGTGCCATATTCCCTTCAGCGCCTGCGCCTGACGCCGATCAGCGGCCCGATGCAGACCGTGCTGAACTGGGACGTCACCGTCGATGGCGCGACCGTCGAAGTGAGCTATGACGATCATTTCGGCAATCGTGTCGAGCTTGTGGAGAGCGAAGGTCCCAGCCGCGCCGTCAAGGTTACCGCAAGCGGTGAAGTGGAAACGAAGGACAAGGCAGGCGTTTTCGGCGCGCATATCGGCAACGCGCCGCTCTGGCTTTTCATGCGCGATACGCCGCTGACCAAGCCCGGCAAGCTGATACGCGAGATGGCCCGACAGAGTTCAGGCAGCACCGAACTGGAACGCCTTCACGAACTGATGGCCTTGATCCACCTGGAGGTCGAATATCAGACCGGCAGCACCGGCACTGAAACAACGGCTGAACAGGCGCTGGAAGCGGGCAAGGGTGTCTGCCAGGACCATGCCCATATCTTCATTGCCGCCTCCCGCCTGCTCGGCCATCCTGCCCGCTACGTCTCCGGCTATCTGATGATGGAAGGCGTCGAAGAACAGGTGGCAACCCACGCCTGGGGTGAAGCGCATCTTCCCGGTCTCGGCTGGGTCGGCTTCGACGCAGCCAACAAGATATGCCCGGATGAGCGCTATGTCCGCATCGCCACGGGCCTATCCTACCGCGACTGTGCGCCGGTGTCAGGCATGCGCGTCGGCGTTTCCGGCGAAAGCCTGAGCGTCTCCGTCACCGTGCACGAATCCCAGAGCCAAAGTCAGTCGCAGAGCTGAAGCATATCGCGCAAAACTGTGCAGCGGTTTTGCGATAACGACATGCGATAACAAAGACCTAAAGCGTATGAGCGAATCTGAAAGATCGCGACACGCTTTAAGGACTTGCACTGCGGGTGACCTTTCCCCGATGGAACCTCAAAGAACTCAGCTGCGGATAACGTCACCAGGTCTTAGCTGAAGGCTGTCGCTGCAATATGCGTGGCGACAGCTGCTTCAAGATTGGAGCGGTGACAGCGTCTGTAAAATTCCTGCGCCTCGGAAGAAATGTCCGAAGGAAGATCAACAAACTCGTCGAGCCGCATCCCGTCATATTCATGCAATCCCTCACTTGGCAAGGACGAGACAGGAAGGAGACCCACCGCTTTCTGAATGGTCTCAAAATAGGCGATGTTGCGGTCCAGGACGGCGGGATCACTCGTCTGACCATGCGCCAGAACAAGTTGTTTCGGCTTCAGGCTGCGGATGAGGTTCAATGAGGAACGGAGGCTGCGCAGATCTTCAGGCGCGCTGCTCCAGACTTCCGGAATGGGATGCTCGACCGCGTCCACCGCAAGGCACGTTTCAAGTTCCGGTATCCAGACGGCGAGATGGTCTGGCGTGTGTCCGGGCGTGTGCAGAAGGTGCAGACTGAGATCGCCGCCATGCAGCGTCATACTGCCGCCACTGAAGGTCAATGTGGGTGAAACGAGCTCCACTTCGTTAAAGCGGTGCTCGGTTTTTCTCTTCTGCTCCAGTGTCTGAAGAGCCGCGGGATCGCGCAAACGCTCGATGGCAGATTGATACGCGACGATCGGCGCCCCGCTGACGGCACTATTTCCCCAGAAATGGTCCCAGTCCATGTGCGAGTTCACAACGATCAGGGGTCGATCCCGCATTCGATCGGCAAGCAGATCCAATGCACGCCGACACAGGCTCGGCGTCCCCAGAGTATCGACCAGCACATTGAAACGCTCGGTGCCGACGAACACAGCGTCGACCTCATCACCCGCCCGTATAATCACGATACGATCATCCAGACCCGGATAGGAGGCAAGGCTCACATCACTTGTCATCATCCACTCTTTCATTGCGCAGACACCAGACGGTCAGCGGCTTCCCCAATCATGGTTGGGATGCTCCGATGGCGTCAAGCTCCAAGACATTTGTGGTTTTCCAGGGTTACAACCGAGCTTCCTTGCATCGAGCCTCGGCACATTTTAGCCCAATAACGGAAGTGGAGACGATCACCCAAAACTGCTAAGCGGTTTTCGTCTTAATGACGTGCGCCTACGCAAAGAGGACATCCATGACCGCCCGCGATGACGAGACGATCGATTTCTACGCCCGAGAAGTGGCCGCCTACACGACACGAGGCCAAGAGGCATCTCCTCGCCTTGAGGCCTTTCTTGCCGCGCTTCCGCCGGGCGGCCGCATTCTTGAACTCGGCTGCGGGGCGGGCCAGGATAGCGAAGCCATGCTCGCACGCGGCTTCGATGTTCACCCGACCGACGGCACGCCTGAGATGGCGCGCGCGGCCGCCGAACGTCTGGGCGTCGCGACCAGCACCTTGCTGTTCGAAGACATCAACGCGCAAAGCGCCTATGACGGCATCTGGGCCAACGCCTGTCTTCTCCATGTACCACGCGCGACCCTGCCTTCGATCATCGCCCGCATCCATGCCGCCATGAGAGATAAGGGCGTCTTCTATGCCAGCTACAAAGCAGGAAAAGCCGAAGGCCGCGACGACATGGACCGCTTCTACAATTACCCGTCTTCGGATTGGCTTTTGGGCGTCTACCAGCGGCTCCCTTGGACGTCCGTCACCATCGACGAAGCCGAGGGCGGCGGCTACGACAACAAGCCAACCGACTGGCTGCATGTAACGGCTTTGAAACCATAAGAGACCCTTTATTGGGCGCGTCCCTGTTTTTCATGATGGATGCCAGATACCCGCGGAACCTAATCCACGTAGGACTGTTATCGGAGTGGGGAAAACAGGGACAGACTCGTGACAGGACAAGAATACCGCTTGGCTAGGTTTTTAAGCCACGACGCGATAAAGCAGGCGTCCCGCGCAGCATCCAGAACGTCGGTGCAGACGGACGAGCTTTTTTCCCATTTGCTCCAGCAACTTGACGAGGCAGAGTTGCCTGAAGACTGTGCGTCCGAAGATGAGCGCCGCGAAGGCGATTGGCTTTCAAAAACCCGCAATTGAACCGAGGTACTGGGCAAGAACCCATCGGCGTTTTCGAATGCCGGACTTAGGACAGCACGGCAACCTCCGCAACCGACGTCAGCCGCTCTGGGACAAAGATGCGAGGCTGGTCGATGCGGTAAAGACGACGCCGGTCTCGTGATAGTCGATCGAGGCCTTGCCGTTTAGGCCAAGACCCAGCATCCTGATCAGACGGGTGCCGAAGCCTGATTTCTTGGGTGCCACGACGAGCGGTCCACCGCTTTCCGCCCAGCTGAAGTGAAAGTCGTCGCCTTCGATCCGCCACTCGATACGCACCTCACCACCGCTCGCCGATAACGCACCATATTTGGCTGCGTTCGTCGCAAGCTCATGCACGGATAGCGCCAGCGTATTGGCGCCCTGATGAGAGAGGAGAAAGTCGGGGCCGGAGACGACGAAACGCTTGCCCGCATCGAAAGGCTCAATGGCGCGCTCAATGACAGCCCTGATATTGGCCGACAGGAAGTCCCTGCCCCGCAGCACATCGTGAGAGCGCCCAAGCGCATCGAGACGGTTGGTAATGTTGTTGCGCATGGTCGTGACGTCAATATCGCCGCGCATCGACTGATTGACGATCGACTGAACGGTCGCCATCATGTTCTTGATCCGGTGCCCCATCTCCTGGGCAATCACGGCTTTCTCCGTCTCGATCGCCTTGCGCTCGGTGATATCCATCGAAATCCCGTTCATCAGCACCGGCTGACCAGCAGCGTCGAACTTCGTTTCTGCGCGAACCTCCACCCAGCTCAAGGTCCCATCCGGCCGGTTGACGCGGTATTCGACCTGAAGATTGCCGTCGGATGAAAGAGCCGCCAGCACCGCCTCCTGCCAACGGTCGAAGTCGTCTGGATGGACGGAAGATTTGAGCTCGTCGTAATCGAACTTATCCGTGGGGCTGCGCCCGAAATTTTCCTTGCACAAAGCAGAACAAGACAGCTTCTGCGTCGGAACGTCCAGCGTCCACGTTCCCAATCCGCCTGCCTTGAGCGTAAAGTTCAGGCGCTCTTCACTGGCAATCAGATCGGCAATACGGCGTTCCAGCTCGAGCTGGTAGTCTTCCTGATTCTCGATCGCCTTGATCGCACGCTCTCTTGTGACGTCATGTTGCGAGGCGAAGAAATACATCAACTCATCGCCATCGAAGACCGGCGAGACCAGCAGCCTGTTCCAGAAGATCGATCCATCCCGCTTGTAGTTGAGAAGATCCAGTTCGATGGAGTTGCGCTCCGCAATGGCCCGCTTGAGACGGGCGACATCATCGGCATTCGTTCCCGGGCCTTGCAGAAAGCGGCAATTCTTTCCAAGCGTTTCCTCGCGGCTATAGCCCGTCAGCCTGGAAAAGGCATCATTCACGAAGATGATCGGATTGTCGGCGCGTCGCGGATCGGTAATCACCATCGGCATCCGCGTCGCCCGCATTGACGCGGCAAACGGATCGGCGCCAGATACCAGCTCGCTGATTTCATGCTCGATGCGCAGGTGCTCGGAAGTGTCCATTAGCAATCCATATACTCCCTTTGTTCTTTTGCAATGTGTAAAATGGATGTGGGTTACAAAGGAGCATTGGCTGGTGGCGTGATGCGTCAACGGCGCCACCGAACGGTTCAAGAAACGCTTGCAAGCGACCTCGGTTCCCCCAACGACCGGTTCTTGTCCGCCCAGGCAGAGGAGACGAATGCCGGAAGCCAGCAGCTTCTGCTGCTCCAAGCTCCAACCTCCTGGTGTCAGCACCGGAGCGAAATGCAGGGCCATAGCGCGCAGATTTCATGTACGCATGAGACCTCAAAATCTGCATAGTGCAACTTGCTGCGGCCGAAGCGCCAATCCTTCGATCAGCCAGCATTGAGAGGTCTTTCAGGGGAGAATGGCACGCGTGAAGATTTGTATCGTCAACCCACCGCATACAGCGATCGGGAGTCGGGTTCCGGATGATCACCTGCCACCTCTCGGTCTCCTCGCCATCGGTGGACCATTGATCGATGCCGGACATGATGTATCGCTCATCGATGCGGAGTTCGGCCCAATGTCGGTTGCCGCGATCGTGTCGCAGGTCATGCTTGACGCCCCCGACGCCGTGCTCATCGGGCATTCAGGTTCAACCTCGGCGCATCCGACAGCGCTTGCCATCGCGCAGGCGATCAAGGCTCAGGATGACACGATCCATGTCATCTACGGGGGTGTGTTTCCGACCTATCATTGGCGGGAGATACTGACCGAAACAACCGCCTTCGACGTGATCGTCCGCGGCGAAGGGGAGTTGACGGCCACCCGCGTGATGGACGCGCTGGAGACGGGGCGTCCTCTTTCGACGGTGAATGGCATAGCCTTTCGTGAAGAGGACGGCAGCGCGAAGGCCACCGCCCCGGCACAGGCCATTGCCGATCTCGATAGCTGCAGGGTGGGCTGGGAACTGATCGATCATGCCCGTTACAGCTACTGGGGCGGGAAAAGAGCGGTTGTCATGCAGTTTTCCCGCGGCTGCCCACATCTGTGTAACTATTGCGGTCAGCGCGGCTTCTGGACCCGCTGGCGTCACCGAGACCCTGTGCTGTTCGCCCGCGAAATCGCAAGGCTCCATCGCGACCATGGCGTGGAACTGGTCAATCTTGCCGACGAGAATCCCACCTCCTCAAAAAAGGCATGGAAGGCATTTCTGGAAGCGATGATCGCGGAGAATGTTCCCGTGCTGATCGTGGGCTCAACGCGTGCCGATGACATCGTGCGTGATGCAGATATCTTACATCTCTATCGGAAGGCGGGCGTCATCCGCTGGCTTATCGGGATGGAAAATACGGATGAGGCCACATTGGCGCTAATCCGAAAAGGCGGCGGCACGTCTTCGGATCGACAAGCGATCCAGCTTTTGCGCCAGCACGGCATCCTGTCCATGGCAACATGGGTCGTTGGCTTCGAGGAGGATCGTCCAAAGGACCTGTGGCGTGGTTTCCGCCAACTTCTGTCTTACGATCCTGACCAGATACAGGCGCTTTACGTTACGCCGCATCGCTGGACACCGTTCTTCCGTATCGCAAAGAACAGGCAAGTCATTCAGTCGGACATCCGCAAGTGGGACTATAAGCATCAGGTCCTGGCAATGGCACACTTCAAACCGTGGGTGTTGTTTGCCTGCGTCAAGGCGATCGAACTGGCCATCCAGGCGCGGCCGCGCGCACTGGCACGTCTCCTGTTTCATCCCGATCCGGAGCAGCGCCATTCGATGCGCTGGTACACAAAGATGGGCAGGCGTGTATGGCTGCGGGAAATCGTCCAGTTCATAGTCCAAGATCGATTTTTGGCGCAACGGCCAAGCCTGGAGGCATTCTGGGGAAACCCGCAGGATGCCGAGGAAGAATCGATGACGCTGCCGGCACCGCGCCGCAAACAGGTCAGGCAGGATGCGACACACTCTGCATAGTCTGGGGCGGACACGGAACGGAACTGGTTCGGAAAGGCAAATCGATGAATCGTGTTCGCCCATGTTCATTTGACCGACCAACCTTCAACCAAAGCCGACCCCAGCAAAGGAGAGCCGCCCGATGAAGCCACCGAAGGCCATTTTGGAAACCGTGATCTATGCCACCGACCTTGATGCCGCGGAGCGCTTTTACAGGGATGTCGTTGGTTTAGAGGTTGTGAAGACGTTCGAAAACCAGTTCGTTTTCCTGCGATGTGGCGAGCAGATGCTGCTGATCTTCAATCCAGAGACCTCGCAGATTGCGCAAGGCGGAAACCCGCTCCCCCGCCATGGAACCACAGGATCTGGGCACTTGTGTTTCAGGGCTGAGAACAAGGCAGAGGTGGATGCGTGGCGCGATCACTTCGTCGCCAAGGGCATAGAGATCGACCTCTATTTCCGTTGGGACAACGGCACCTATTCCGTTTACGTCCGCGACCCGGCCGGCAACTCCGTCGAGATCGGGGAAGTGGGTCTGTGGGCAAATTGAAGTAAGACGCCTTACGGCATGCCCCGAAAATCGAAATGGATTTTTGGAAAAGCACGATGCGTAGATTTGAAGAGTGACACGCGTCTTTAGTGCATCCAAAGGGACGCACGGCGTTTCAATCGGTGCTTCCCTTGCGACACAAAAAAAGGCTCGCACGCTAAGCGTCGAGCCCTCCCAGTCACGTCCGGCTGGCGGCGTCCGCACAGGAAACCGCCCTGTCCGTTAGATTTGACGAACCGTAATCGTATCTTCTTCGGCAACCTTCAACGGGTTGCGAAGCGGCAGGCCAAAGCCGCCGGCCTCGATTTCGAAGACATCTCCGGCTTCGGTTTTGATGCCATCCGCGAAGGACAGGGTTGCCGTGCCGAACATGTGCACATGCACTTCGCCCGGAACGCGGAACAGGCCGTATTTGAAGTGATGATATTCGAGGTTTGCGAAGGTGTGGGACATGTTGTCCTCACCGGACACGAACGGCTTTTCGAAAATCACCTTTCCGTCGCGCAGGATACGGGACGTGCCGCGAATGTCGGATGGCGGGGCGCCAACGCGAATTTCCGGGCCGAAGCTTGCCGGGCGCAGCTTGGAATGGGCGAGGTAAAGGTAGTTGATCCGCTCGGTGACGTGGTCGGAGAACTCGTTCGAAACGGCAAAGCCGATGCGCACGGGCTCGCCCTTGTCGGAGATCACATAGATGCCCGCCATTTCCGGCTCTTCGCCGCCATCGAGCGCGAAGGACGGAGAAACAAGCGCTGTACCGGGTGCCGCCGAAACATGGCCGTTGCCCTTGTAGAACCATTCGGGCTGAACGCCCTTTTCGCCAGCCTTCGGCTTGCCGTTCTCCAGGCCCATCTTGAACATCTTCATCGAGTCCGTCAGCGTATCGTCTGAGGCTTCGCTGGTCTTCTTGTGCATGCTGTCGCGCGTGGCGGCAGAGCCAAGATGCGTCAGGCCCGTGCCGGTCAGATGCAGATGCGCGGGGTCCGGATGGGTGATCGGCGGCAGGAAGCGACCTTCGGAATAGGCCTTCTCCAGATCGACCGCGTCGCCATAGCCATGGGCAGCAATCACATCGGCGAGCGACTTACCGCCATTGGCAGCTTCCATCGCCAGTGCATAGACCGACTCGGCATTGTTGACGGTGCGGGCTTGCCCGCCATCTTCACGCGCCGCAACGATGATCTTGCCGCTGGCGTCCTTGATTTGAGAAATCAGCATGATTGTTCCTTCCTGGGCGTCATGAAACGCCCCCTCCTCATGGAAGTGGCCGGAAACCGGCCACTTGCTATCGTTTAAAACTGTTGCTGGACCTGACGGTCAGCCCTTGTTCTTGTTGTAGACATCGAAGAACACGGCGGCCAGAAGCACGAGGCCCTTGACCATCTGCTGGAAGTCGATGCCGAGGCCGACGATCGACATACCATTGTTCATCACGCCCATGATGAAGGCGCCGATAACCGCGCCGGTGATCTTGCCAACGCCGCCGGAAGCCGATGCACCGCCGATGAAGCAGGCCGCGATCACGTCCAGTTCGAAGCCCACACCAGCCTTCGGCGTTGCCGAGTTCAGACGTGTTGCGACGATCATACCGGCAAGACCAGCCAAAACGCCCATGTTGACGAAGGTCAGGAAGCTCAAGCGTTCGGTGTTGATACCCGAAAGCTTCGTCGCCTTCTCGTTGCCGCCCATGGCATAGATTCGACGGCCGATCGTGGTGCGACGGGTGACGAAGCTGTAGATGGCGATCAGCACCAGCATGACGATCAGAACGTTCGGCAGGCCGCGATAGGTCGACAGGCTGTAGCCGAGGAACAGGATCGCAGCGGCGATCAGCAGGTTCTGAACCAGGAAGAAGCCGAAAGGCTCAACCTCGATGCCGTGCTTCTCATTCACCTGACGGCGGCGGAAGGCCAGAACCAGGAGAACGACCGCAATCAGAATGGTGAGGATCAGCGAGGTGGTGTTGATGCCTGCAATGCCACCAATATCGGGCAGGAAGCCTGTGCTGATAACCTGGAAGTCAGACGGGAACGGACCGATGTTCTTGCCGCCCAGAACGAACAGTGTCAGGCCGCGGAACACCAGCATGCCCGCCAGCGTCACGATAAAGGATGGAATGCGGTGATAGGCAATCCAGTATCCTTGCGCTGCACCGATGATTCCGCCGATGACAAGGCAGATGAGCGCGGCCAGGAACGGGTTCATGCCCCATTGCACTGTCAAAATCGCGGCTATCGCGCCGACAAAGGCAACGATCGAGCCGACCGAAAGGTCGATATGCCCCGCCACGATGACGAGCAGCATGCCGAGCGCCATGATGACGATGAACGAGTTCTGCAACACAAGGTTGGTCAGGTTGACCGGACGGAAGAGAATGCCGCCTGTGTAGAACTGGAAGAAGAGCATAATGGCGACAAGCGCGATCAGCATGCCGTATTCGCGGATATTGGACCGGATATACGAGCCGACCGAGACGACATTGTTCTCTTCGGTGGATGTGTTGGTCGAACTCATCAGTTCTTCTCCCCTGAGCGCATGATAGCGCGCATGATGCTTTCCTGGCTCGCCTCTCCCTTCGGCAATTCGGCGACAATCCGTCCTTCGTTCATAACGTAGATGCGGTCGCAATTGCCAAGCAGCTCAGGCATTTCCGATGAGATCATCAAAACGCCCTTACCGTCGGCGGCAAGCTGGTTGATAATGGTGTAAATTTCATATTTTGCACCGACGTCGATACCGCGCGTCGGTTCATCCAGAATAAGAACGTCCGGGTTGGAGAACAGCCACTTGGACAGCACGACCTTTTGCTGGTTGCCGCCGGACAGGTTGACCGTTTCCTGGAAAATGCCGGACGAACGAATGCGCAAGCGTTTGCGGAAATCCGTAGCGACCTGCATCTCCTTGATATCGTCGATGACCGTACCAGACGATACACCGGCAAGATTGGCAAGCGTGGTGTTGTGCAGAATATTGTCGTTCAGCACGAGACCCAGATGCTTGCGGTCTTCGGTGACGTAAGCGAGACCGGCGTCGATCGCCTTGCGCACGGTGCTGACATCCACTGGCTTACCGTGGATCAGAACCTCGCCGGAGATCTTATGGCCATAGGCTTTGCCAAACACGCTCATGGCGAATTCGGTGCGGCCTGCGCCCATGAGGCCAGCAATACCGACGACCTCGCCCTTGCGGACATTGATGTTGATATCGTGCAGAACCTGCCGGTCGCGGTGCTGCTGGTGAAAGGCGTTCCAGTTCTTGACCTCGAGAATGGTCTCACCGATCGGCACGTCACGCGGCGGATAGCGGTCTTCCAGATCGCGGCCCACCATGTTGCGAATGATCACGTCTTCGCTGATCTCTTCCTTGTGACAGTCGAGCGTCTTCACCGTCATGCCGTCGCGAAGCACGGTGATCTGGTCGGCCACCTTGCGCACTTCGTTCAGCTTGTGAGTGATGATGATCGAGGTCAGCCCTTGGGTGCGGAACTCCATCAACAGGTTGAGCAGCGCTTCGGAATCGCTTTCGTTCAGCGATGCGGTCGGCTCGTCGAGAATCAGAAGCTTCACGCTCTTCGACAGCGCCTTGGCGATTTCCACCAGCTGCTGCTTGCCGACACCGATATCGGTGATGAGCGTCTCGGGCGATTCCTTCAGGCCAACCTTCTTCAGCAGCTCGCGTGTGCGCGTAAAGGTCTGCTGCCAGCTGATGACGCCGTTCTGCGCGACCTCGTTGCCGAGGAAAATATTTTCTGCGATCGACAGAAGCGGCACGAGCGCCAGCTCCTGGTGAATGATGATGATGCCGATATCTTCACTGTCGTTGATGGCGCGGAAATTGCGCAGCTCACCTTCGTAGTGGATCTCTCCATCATATGTGCCAGCGGGATAAACGCCGGAGAGGACCTTCATGAGGGTCGACTTTCCCGCGCCATTCTCGCCGACGAGCGCATGTATCTCACCCTGACGAACCTTGAGGTTCACGTTTTCAAGCGCCTTCACGCCCGGAAACGTCTTGGTGATGTTGCGCATTTCGAGAATGGTGTTGTCCATATCACAATCCTGCGCCGTACAATCCGGCGTTCTTATGTAGGTAAACGGGGAGCGACGATCACGTCGCTCCCCGTCACGATCATGAAGAAATTACTTCAGCTGGTCGGCCTTGTAGTAACCGCTTCCAACCAGAACCTTTTCAGCATTGTCCTTGGTAACGAGGACAGGCTTCAGCAGGTAGGACGGAACAACCTTGACGCCGTTTTCATAGGTCTTGGTGTCGTTGACTTCAGGCTCTTTGCCTTCCATCAGCGCGTTGACCATGTTGACGGTAACCTTGGCAAGTTCGCGGGTGTCCTTGAAGACGGTGGAGTACTGTTCGCCAGCCAGGATCGACTTGACGGACGGAACTTCAGCGTCCTGACCGGAAACCACCGGCAGCGGCTGGTCCTTGGTGCCGTACCCTACGCCCTTGAGCGAGGAGATGATACCGATGGAGATACCGTCGTAAGGAGACAGAACGGCGTCGAGCTTGGCGTCGGTGTAGTAAGCGGAGAGCAGGTTGTCCATACGAGCCTGGGCCGTTGCCGGATCCCAACGCAGCGTGCCGACCTTGTCCATGCCCATCTGGCCAGACTTCACGACGAGCTTGCCGCTGTCGATGTAAGGCTTGAGAACAGACATTGCGCCGTCATAGAAGAAGAAGGCGTTGTTGTCGTCCGGCGAACCGCCGAAGAGCTCGATGTTGAACGGACCCTTGCCGTCCTTCAGGCCAAGCTTGTCGACAATCGAAGTGGCCTGCAGAACGCCAACCTGGAAGTTGTCGAAGGTTGCGTAGTAGCTGACGTCGCCGCTGTTACGGATCAGGCGGTCATAGGCGATAACCTTGATGCCCTGCTCGCCAGCCTGCTTGAGAACGTCCGACAGAGTCGTGCCGTCGATCGAAGCGATAACGAGGACCTTGACGCCCTTCGTGACCATGTTTTCGATCTGGGAAAGCTGGTTCGGAATGTCGTCGTCAGCGTACTGAAGGTCCGTCGTGTAGCCGGCGTCCTGAAGCTGCTTGACGATGTTGTTGCCGTCGTCGATCCAGCGGGCCGAGGACTTGGTTGGCATGGCGATGCCGACCGTGCCCTTGTCCTGCGCCCAGACGGGCGACGCAAATGCTGCGGCGCCAATGGCACAGGCAGCAAACAACGAAATAATGGATTTCATAAACTCTCTCCCTTGGAACCCATTTAGGCATCTGCATCCTTACAGATTGCCGTCAAATCCATGCGCGGTGATGAAGAATCAAGCTTACTCGAACGGGCTCCCTGAGCATAATCCGTCTTTCATCGCTCCTCCCCGGCACGTGGTGCAAACTGTTCTGAATCTATATAACTGTCAAATAGAATATCTCTCTTTTCCTATATCAATTTTGGTATATTAAATCGATATAAATTTTTATTTGAAAGCTTCTTGCCCCAAATGGTGATGAAAATGGAACGTGATGAAACGAATCTGAGTGAGTTCCCCTCCGTCACCGAAGACAACCCGCTGTTGCGCGCCGGGCTGAAAATGACCCACTTACGCATGCTTGTGATGGTGGAAGAACACGGTCAGGTAAGCGCGGCGGCGGCAGCCCTCAACATGACGCAACCTGCGGCCTCGCGCATTCTCTCAGAGATGGAAGCCATCGTGAAGAGCCCGCTCTGTCAGCGTGCATCGCGTGGTGTGGTGTTAACCAAGTTCGGAGAAGCCCTGGCAAAGCGGGCCAAGAAGATCCTTTTGGAGCTGCGCGAAGCCAGCCGGGAGCTGGCGCAGATGAAATCCGGCAGCGGCGGTTCGGTCTATATCGGCTCGGTCACTGCACCCGCCATCAGCATGGTGGTGCCCGCACTTCGCAAAGCGATGGACATCTATCCGGGCATCGAGATCAGCGTGCAGGTGGAAACCAGCAATATTCTTGCGCGCGAGCTTCTGGCAGCAAGGCATGATTTCGTCATTGGCCGCATTCCAGACGATCTCGACCCGGCACTGTTCAACGCCCACGAAATCGGCATCGAGCGCGCCTGTCTTCTGGTCGGCAAGAATCACCCGCTGCTGAGTGCACCGCCTGCCCGGCTGGAGGATCTCTGCGATTACGACTGGGTGTTCCAGCCACCCGGCACGCTGCTGAGGCGCACCATCGAGGATGCCTTCCTCGCGCAAGGGGTCTCGCTGCCACGCAACATCATCAACACGCCATCGACCGTGTTGACCCTTGCCATTGTCAGCAATACCCACGCTATCGCGCCGCTGGCTTTGGAAATGGCCGAGTTTCTCTCCGGCCAGCATTCCCCGATGGGCGACATCCGCATTCTGCCGACCGAATTTGAACTGAGCGTCAAACCCTTCAGCCTCTTGACGGTGAAGGACCGAATGCTGCCACCCAGTGCGCAACTTCTTTATGATCTGGTGCTGGAGGAAAGCCGCAAGGCTGCGTGACGCTCAAGGCTCGGGCAATATTAGAGTGATTCTCTGCGCAGGAAGCAACGGGCGAGAAGCGGCTCGCATGGGTCACAGACAAATGGAGTGTCATGCTTTTCGGCCAGTCGGTTTTCCAGTCGGTCGTCGCGCGCCTTGAGCGCGAGGCGGACGAGCGACCTGAAGAGGAAACCCAGACGTCCTTCAGTCCGCGCGTCATCTTCGACCCCGGTCCTATCACCACCTCCAGCGCAACCGACACAAAACCGGACAATCGCCCACTGTCTGCCTATCTCGACCTGCTGGAAGAGACGACAGCACTGAACGAGGCGCCAAAGGTTGAAGAGCGCGAACCGGCACCGATGCCGAACTACCTTGAAAAGACGTCTCTGGCAGAGGTCAGCGATGAACTCGCCATCAACAACAAGGACACGCTGGACAGTCTCAGTGAAAAGCGACGCGCCTTTGCGAGGCTCAATCACCCTGATGCCGTACCCCACGCATGTCGCGAGAACGCCCATTTGCGCATGACCGCCGCCAATCTTCTTATCGACCAGGCCATCCGGCTTTTGCCGCTGATGAGCGGAACCGAAAAACGAACCCCGTAAATCGCGCCTACGAACTCAGTCCTGCTCGGACGGCGTCACCGGCTCTTCCGGCTTCGGCTCGGACGGCTTGAAGGTCAAAAGCAGCACATAAGCCGAATAAAGCGCTATGCCACCCACCACGGTCATCCAGAATGGCTCGTTGTTGATGAACTCCAGCACTGCCCAGCCTGCGCAGACGCCAACGATCAGCAGCCGCACCCAGAGCGGGCGATACATCGGGTGGTTCGTATCGATCAAAAGCATGGTCTCTCCCTTGCGCTCTGCCCGTCATGCGAAATCTCGCAGCCATCCGTGGCTCGGCGTTTTGGCGAGCATATCTCCATAGAGACGCAACAATGCAAGACCGCAGGCGAAAGAGAAGCACGAGAATGGCCTACCCAACCGGATTGTGATCGACCGCACTCTCTTCAGTTATAGTATTTTGGGCAGGACATGCCGGCGCTTAAAGAGGCCGATACTCACCAATATCGAAAGCGCGACGCTCGCTCTCACGAAAGTGAGCCAGGTGAAACACCCTATCTCCCCACCCGAGAATCGTACTCCATCGACGACATTAAGCCGCATCAGTCTGCGACAGCAGAGGATGCCACACCCAACGGTCAAACAAAAAAGCGGCGCCAAACTGCACCGCTTTTCGATATTCAATAACAATACTAAAAGAGACGCCGCTCGCGCTCAGTCTTCAATCTTGCGCAACAGGCCCACCAGCTGGTCGCGAGCTTTCTCGCCACCCAGGCGGCCGACAAGCTTGTCCTCATGCGCCTTCCAGATCTGAAGAATTTCGTCGAGCATGATGTTACCCTCCTCCGTCATCTCCAGATAATGCACACGGCGGTCCGTCGCCGATCTGCGGCGGGCAAGCAGTCCCTTGTCTTCCAAACCATCGATGATCGCCACGAAGTTGGCGCGCTGGATACCAAGCGCTTCTGCAACATCGCTCTGCTTCAGATCGGAATTATTGGCGACAACGATCAATACGGAGAAATCAGCCGGCCGAAGACCATAGGTGAGCAGAAGGCTCTCGTTAAAATCCCCCACCACCGCGAGTTGCGCCCTCCGGAGCCTGTAAAGTACAGCTTCCGAAAGAATGGAGTAATCGACATCAAGCTTCGAGAGCTTGGAATGCCCAAGCGACGGCTCATTCGTCTCCGAATATTTACCCTTTGCACGACCCTGCTCAAAAGCGATACTCAAAGTCATCCCGGCCTCCTGTGAATCATCCTCTTGAGATGACATTATCGGTTTACGTCTATTAGAACAATGTTTAATAGTAATTAATCCAGAGACCTAGAGTTCGTATGGGTGAAATCTTCCCCGACGAAAACTGCCAGCCTTCGCTACTATTAGCACAACATAAATATTGGGTCTTACAACCAATATATTGTAAATAAACCATTAATTTTGCCGAAGCCAAACCGGATCGCTCAACGCGTCGTTCACGTTTTCGTTAACCATGCGGTGATCATGCAACCTTGTGCGCACGAAGTACAACTTCAAGCCCACAAGAATTAGAGTGCAAGCAGAGCGTGCAAGAAGTAATAGATGATTTTTAACCATACCTATTCATCGGAGATATCATTGTCTCCGGCGACATTTTACGGATTGAAGAGATAGGAAAGCTGGTTTAAGACACCCGGCATATCCAAACGCGACTCGAAGCCGCGTCAAGAGTGCACCCGTAGCTCAGCTGGATAGAGTGTTGGATTCCGATTCCAAAGGTCGCAGGTTCGAATCCTGCCGGGTGCGCCATAATTTCCTAAAGCATTGAAACAGAAAAACGCTAAGTGTCGGTCATCCAGAGGATCGCGTCGACAAGCAGCCGTTGCACCCCCCCTATGACCAGGCAACCCAACCCGGCCGTGAAGACGGCTGCCGATCCGGTCCCATTGTTCGTCCGTTAGTGTCCGTCTGCTCAACGCTGGCTCCGGCGTCAGCCTGGAATCAGAACTTTAACCCAAACGGAATCACTGAATGCCGACAAAGCCTAGTGTGTGGAGAAGCACAGACACGGCGGTGTTTGGCGGCGGAAAAGTTCGAACGTTTCGGTGGAATGATCGCACTACGAATGCGTGGCGGCGTGGCGGGAACGCACCCGAGGGGGCTTGCTATGGTACGGAACATGCCCGCCTTGCCGTTCGGCGGACACAAGATTGTACCTTTGGATGCTGCGCCTTCCATGCCAACCAAGCCACGGAAGGCGCGCGCATTCAAGCGGCAGCGGACGTTGCCGCCAGCTTTTGCACGTCCTGCGTCGTCAGAGGCTGGCCGCCGATCGCCCAGTCGCCCGAGGCGATCTCGTTGATCTTGACCCAGGTGACGCCGCGCATTGCTTCGCCTTCCACGCGGATCATGGCGGCGGTCACTTCGCGGATCAGGTCGGCTTTTTGCGCCGGGGTGAAGACGTCTTTGATGACGTCGATGGTGACGAGGGGCATTGGCAATCTCCTTTGGCTGTGGTTGCGCGCCAAGGATGAAGCGGCAGACGTGCGGCGGCCACTGTAAGAAGTGTAGCAGCCTAGCCGGATGATCCATGATAATCTTCCGCGCACAAGGGAAGGTTCGGGTATGGCCGATCGCGGTTACAACCAGTTTTGTCCAGTGGCGAAGGCGTGCGAGCTGCTGCAGCCGCGCTGGACCTTGCTGATTCTGAGCGAGATGTGGTCGGGCTCGACGCGCTTCAACGACATTCACCGCGGCGTGCCGGGCATGTCGCCGACCCTGCTTTCGCGCCGACTCAAGGAAATGGAGGCCAGCGGCCTGATCCATCACGACGCCAACGGGTATCATTCGACGGTGATGGGGCGCAAACTGGAACCTATCGTCCACGCCCTGGGTCAATGGGCGCACGAGAATATCGATTGCGAGGTCAGCCTGCGTGATCTCGACAGCCGGCTTTTGATGTGGAACGTGCGGCGCAAGATCGACCTTAGCCACTTTCCTGACCGGCGCTGCGTCGTGCAGTTCATCTTTCCCGATCAGCCGGCGTCCGAACGCCACTACTGGCTGATTGCGCGGCCGGGCTGTGACACGGACCTGTGCGTCAGCGATCCCGGCTTTGCCGTCGACCTGTTCATCGAAAGCGGGCTGAAAACCCTGACCAGCATATGGATGGGCTGGTCGCCGATCCGCCCCGCATTGGAAGGCGGCGACATCTATGTATCAGGCGATGCCGCCTTGAAAGCCTCGATCGAGCGCTGGCTGGTGTTGAGCAGCTTCGCCGCATCTGCCTGCGGCTCGGCGGATGGACAACCTGACGCGTACCGTTAGCCGCCATCGATATGAGAAGGCTTTAGAGGGTTATAGCGTAGACATAGTTCTCGTCTTCACCCGGCGCGGCGCGACATTAAAATTGTTGATTTAATTGGATTTTTTGTCATCTCTCAATGCGAACGAGAGGAGAGCCGCGTTTTGTCCCGCCCTGCCCCGCGCAAGTTCAAGACGCAGAGCACCAGTTGATCATCGCTCCCTCCTCGTAATTTTTGCCTCCGCGTAGCTCGCGAATCATATGGCTAAGATCGATTGTTCAATCTGCGTCGTCTTCACTCTGCACTGGGAAACTTTGCGCCTGTGACAGGATGGAAAGCTCAATCGACATAACGGAAATGCCAATCGTTCTGCCATCGTGATCGTCAACCCGCTGATTGACGACGAGAAATTTACGTTCCGAGCCTGCGGGTTTGTAAGCCGGTTTTATAATGGTCTCCCCTGCCAAGACACGTCCAAGGTCGGCTGTGACACGCGATGCCTCGGCAGCAGGCATGAAGGAAGAAACCGTGCGGCCGATCATCTCCTCTGGCGACAAGCCGAACATGCCAGCGAACCGCCCGTTAACGCTCGTATGAACCAGTTCGTTATCGAGGAGGCAGAGACCAACAGGTGCGGCGTTGTAGAGCGTCTCCAGCTGGTGAACGCGCTGGAAGGATGGCGCGGTCGATTTGTTTCGGACCAGCGGCCTCTGACGGTGATGCGCGATGATATTTGCCGCTTCTGCGGCGCAAACCGGTTTACCGAACAGCCAGCCCTGACCAACATCGCAACCGAGACGCCGCAGCATTGCTGCCTGCTCCCCTGTTTCGACACCCTCTGCAACAACTGTCATGCCGAGGCTCTGACCGAGAGCAATCACGGAGGCGACGATCTTCCGGCTGCCGCTATCGGACGTGATATGGCGCACGAAACTCATGTCGATCTTCAGCTTGTCAAATGGAAAGGTATGAAGCTGAGTAAGACTCGCGAAACCCGTACCGAAATCGTCGAGGGCAATGCCCATCCCGGCCGCCTTCAGAGAACAGATATTTGATTGTACCGTCTGGTCGTTCTCCAACAAAGAGCCTTCGGTAATCTCAATATGCACGCGTTGGAAAGCGAACCCCGTCGCACTGACGATCTGCTGAATTTTTTTGGCTAGTTCGACATCCCGGAACTGGCCGGGAGACAGATTGAACGCGAGAATAAATTCACCTGGCCAATTTCGTGCTTGAGAGCATGCCTCGCGCACCAAATTTTCGGTGAGCAGATCGATAAGCCCATAATCTTCTGCCAGCGGGATAAATACCGACGGCGCAACTGTCTCGTGCCTATCCGTTGTCCAGCGCGCAAGCACCTCGAAGCCCACAATCGCGTCGGACTTCAACTCGACGAGCGGCTGGAATGATGGGCAAATCTCGCCGTGGTCGATCGCGTAACGGAGGTCGGCTTCTGATACCTTGGTGAAGCCAGAAACGGACTCTTCGGTAGCTGTCAACCTGATTTCCTATAACAGCGCAAAGGGCACTCTATTCGAGATTTAAGACACGGCATGCCAGCATGATAGATATGAAGTATAAAATGTACGTAGTCATAATCACTCTAATTTTAAAGGTATACCATCCGTTTCCCGCCGAAACAGCGTCCATACTAGGACTTTCCAGCGCTTGATCACCCTGCAGAAAATAGTCGGAAATTGGCACTGATCCTGCTGTCTTTGATCCTGCAGGCGGTAACGCCGCGCTGTCATTCTTCGAATCTGATCGCCAGACCGGCGATTGCCTCATCAATCTCAATCATGGCGTTACTCGTGCCTAGCCGATTGGAGTATGTTGGTAAAACCCAGTTGACCTGCCCGCCATCTGTGCCCTTCAAGCCTTCATTGCTGCTTGCAGCACCACGCTATCTGCCGTTTGCCGAAGGCGGATCGTGAAAGGCCCAAACGGTTCAACTCCTGCGAAATCGGCTATCCCATAGCGTCCAGCTCGACGTGTCTGTAGTGGTGGAGATCCTATCATCGACGGATACTTGGCCTTCTGGAGATGCGCCTTCGAAAACACCGTCTTGACTCTCCTCAAAAATGAGAACATTTATAGAACAAATGAGAGGGCGAGAGATGTCCGGGGCTGAGAAGATCATCGTGGTGCAGTTCAAGAAGGGGCGTGGCGGCATTGTGCCGGGCGATATTCGTCAGGCCTCTAGTGCGGCCTCTGCTGAGAAAATCGCGGGCGCGATGGCGTCCCGTAATATTGGTGTTGCTGCCTATGCCGTCAGCGTGGACGAAGAGAGCGGCGATATGGCCGATCCGCGTCTTTTGGTCTCGCATGGCGAGATTGCCGACTTGATGCCGGACTGACCGGCAGGATCAATCATCTTTCACATCAATGAGCAAATGGCTCTGAAACAGGAGATCGGGAACGTGTGTGCCGAAATCAACGAACAGGTCGTGGATGTTGCGGCATATGTCATCCAATGCCACGACGGCGATGCAAAGGCGGCGGTGGAAACGCTGCTGGATGAGATCGAGCATCTGCAGCAACAGCTTTCGGTCGCCGTTGCGGCCATGGGACGTGGATTCACGCGCGGATGGATCCCAAACGGCGAGCGGGAGTGACATGCGCCACCGTCGCGGTATCGATCTGATGGGCGCGGATGATGAGATAGCGGGACAGAAGACCAAGGACGTAACATTTGCCGACCTGCCGGAATGGTATTCGATCAGCGGCAAATGCGGAGGATGCGGAGAGGTGAGCATGCTGGAGCGGTGGGAATTGGAGCGACGGTTTGGCAAATCGCAGCAGTTGAAGCCGTTGGAACAGAAGTTGCGATGCGACAGATGCGGCAACCAAACCGGCAACCATTTCGTCTTCGGGCATCTATCCCGCGATTGAGGGCGGAAGCCGCTTTGGACGATGCAGATCACCTTTCGAAGATCATCTTGCCCACATGTGCAAAGTGATCGCTGGGAAGAAGGATCCACCGCTCTGGTGGGGTCTTCCGCAAACAGGATAGCGGCGGCTGAGGCTAAGGCAAACCTTCGCACCGATCGCGGCCAGTCAGCCAAAAGCGGTCGTAACCGACACCCGCAAAGGAGGGATCGAAATGAAGAGATTAGCAAAGACTCTCAGACTTAGACGGACCCGACTCAGGACGACCGGCACATGGCAGGACGGAAAGCTGATGTCGTCTGTCCGTCGCGACATCTAACCCACAGTCATAAAGGGTGATCGGCCAAAACAACGGCGAGTTCGGTGCGATGGATCGACAGAGACCGCACGGTTCGGCGCGACGCCTCAACCCTGACATCAACATTTACCTGCCATGCAAACGGAGGTCTCCAGCATGCGACGCGTCTCGCTTCTTTGTACGGTTTTCATGATCGCTCCCACACTGGCACTGGCCTGTTCCGAGCCTTCCAGCGATGTCCGCATTCCCAGGGCGCCCTCCAAGATTTCGCAGCCCTCTTGCGTGCTTTATTCCAATTGTTCGGACTATGACATGCGCTCCTACAAGAACGACGTCGCGACCTATATGCGCGCCCTGACGGAATATGCAGAGGACGCAGCCGATGCCGCCGATGCGGCGAAGGACTTTGCCAGCGACGCGGCAGAATATGCGAGATGCGAAAGCAGCGACGCCAGCTCAAAAATACGATGAGATTTCGCATGGCTTCGTCACCCGGGCGGATCCTGCGGCGACGGTCCAACACAGTTCAAATCAATGTCACTTCCAAATGAACGCCAATAGCGAAAGGATCGAACCCATGAAGCGACTTATCCTATCTTCCATCATGGTGCTTGCAGCAAACAGCGCCTTCGCCGAGTGCGGGATGAACGCCTCGCGATGCTTCAAGAAAGATGGAAGCACCTACGAACTCGAGCAGAATCTCGGAGGCGGATATTCCGTCACCCGAGACGGCAACAGTGAGGGACGGCTCTCGCAAAATCTCAGTGGTTCCTGGACGTTGACCAGACCGGACGGCACGACGGAAACGTTCGACCGAAAGCCATCATCAATTCCGAAGTACTAAAAGCGGCGATGATCCGGATCATTCTATACACGCGGCGCTCGGATTTCTGAGCAGGCCTTCAGGACAATGGGCGGGAGCGATGGAGGTGAGCTCTACGGCACCTCTGTTGCTCTGCGCGCTTTCCAAAGCTTCAGGCAGGTGGGACCGGTCTTTGTCGTGAACAGCCACACGATGGACACGACAGGGCTCTTGTGCCGCACCTCATTATACATTATAAAATAATATATAATGAATGAGGATGGAGGCAGCCATGCCGCTCACCAAAATCTCCGACAAACTCTCGGTCTCTACCCAACCCAGTATCGAAGAGATCGAGACCCTTCGCGCTCAAGGCTTCACGACATTCATCAACAATCGCCCGGATGGTGAAGATACGGCTCAGCCCGGCACGAAGGTTGAGGCGCAGGCAGCCGGCCAAAATGGTCTGGCCTATGCCCACATTCCGGTGACGATGAACACCATCACCGAGGCGGATGTGCGGGCCTTTCAGGATGCCATGCGCCAATCCGATGGTCCGGTTTTTGCCCATTGCAAAGGCGGCACCCGTTCGCTCAGCCTTTACGTGATCGGCGAAGTTCTGGATGGGCGAATGAAGGCAACCGACGTCGTTGCCTTCGGTCGCGAGCATGGCTTCGATACGAGTGCCGCAGAGACCTGGCTTGCCCGCCACACCTCCCGGCGGGCGCAGGTGAAAGGCTTCTTTGACGCCCGCACCTCCAGCATTCAATATGTGGTCCTCCGATCCTGAATCCGGCAAATGCGCCATCATCGACCCGGTGTTGGATTTCGACGAGACGTCCGGCGCCACAGCCACCATCAATGCCGATGCGATCCTCGATCATGTGCGTGGCCAAGGTCTCACGGTCGAATGGATTCTCGACACGCATCCGCATGCCGATCATTTCTCCGCCGCGCACTATCTGAAACATAAGACAGGTGCCCGCACCGCCATCGGTGAGCGCGTCGTGGACGTCCAGGCGCTGTGGAAGAATATCTACAACTGGCCGGACCTTGCGACCGACGGGTCGCAATGGGACCACTTGTTTGCCCATGGCGAGACGTTCAAGATCGGCTCGCTCGATGCGCGGATTCTCTTCTCTCCCGGGCACACGCTCGCCTCGATCACCTATGTCATCGGCAACGCGGCCTTCATTCACGATACGCTGTTCATGCCGGATGGCGGAACGGCGCGCGCCGATTTTCCCGGCGGAGATGCGGATGCCCTCTGGGATTCCATTCAGGATATTCTGGCCCTGCCGGATGAGACACGGCTCTTCACCGGCCACGACTACCAGCCGAATGGCCGCACCCCGCGATGGGAAAGCACGGTGGCTGAACAGAAAGCCTCCAACCCGCATATTGCAGGCGTCAGCAGGCAGGATTTCGTTACGCTTCGGACCAAGCGCGACAAGACGCTCCCCATGCCGAAGCTCATGCTGCATGCGCTACAGGTGAATATTTGCGGTGGCCGCCTGCCGGAACCGGAAGCGAACGGCAAACGCTATCTCAAGTTCCCCCTGGATGCCTTGCAGGGAGCGGTTGGGGAATGACCGTTCTACCGAAGGACCTGGCGCTTTCGCCCGCCGAAATGGCAGACCGCGCCGCAGAGGTTGCTAACCTGTTGAAAACCCTGTCGCACCCCGCGCGCCTGATGATTGTCTGCACCCTGGTCGAGGGGGAATTCTCCGTCGGGGATCTGGAGGGGCGGCTCGATCTGCACCAGCCGCATCTCTCTCAGCACCTTACCGTGCTGAGAGGCTCCGGCATTGTCGATACCAGACGCGAGGGAAAGCAGATTTTCTATCGGCTGACGGAGGAAAAGGCTGCCCAACTGGTTGCCGCGCTCTATGACATCTTCTGCGTGAGGGAAACACCATGAGCCCCTATCTCGCCTCTCTCGCCGGCGGCCTGTTGATCGGTGCCTCTGCCGTCACACTGCTTCTTCTCAACGGTCGCATTGCCGGCATCAGCGGCATTGTCGGACGCCTTGCCCAAGGCGTCGGGCTTTCCACCAACCTTGCATTCGTGCTGGGCCTGCTGCTCGGGCCGATTGCCTATCTTTCTCTCTTCGGTGGCTGGCCGCAGATCGAGATCACCACGCCCTGGCCCATCATCATCGTCGCTGGGTTGCTGGTCGGCTTTGGCTCGCGGATGGGCTCGGGCTGCACCAGCGGCCACGGCGTGCTGGGGCTCGCACGGCTGTCTCCCCGCTCCATGGCGGCGGTCGCGACGTTTCTTGCAACGGGCATTATAGCCGTCGCAATCCTACGAGGCGTCGGATTATGAACCGCTCGATCCTTCAATTCTCCGCAGCACTCGCATCCGGCCTGATCTTCGGCCTTGGCCTGTCACTTTCCGGCATGCTAAACCCTGCCCGCGTCCAAGCCTTTCTGGATGTCTTCGGCCATTGGGACCCCAGCCTCGCTTTCGTCCTCGGCGGCGCCGTCCTCATTGCCTTTATCGGTGTGCGGGTAGCAAAGCGCATGGAGCACCCCGTGCTGGACGACAGGTTCCACCTCTCGACAAACCAGAAGATCGATGCGCCGCTCATCATCGGCTCGGCCCTCTTCGGCCTGGGCTGGGGGCTCGGCGGTTTTTGCCCAGGCCCCGCCATCGCGTCCCTCTCCGTGGCATCCCTCACCGGCAGCGCGCCACAGGTCGTTCTCTTTGTCGTCGCCATGCTTATCGGCATGATGCTTCATGATCGCCTATGGAACAGGCGTCTGTGATCACACGGGGTGCCATCCATAATGCACGACCATTGAGCGCTGGCTCAGCGCCACCCCCGCAAATTGACCCGACTCAATCCCTACGGCTAAAGACCCAGACCGACAGAACTCACGTAACGTCATTAACGAAGTATTGATCGGAACTTCTTCTTCTGTTGCGCCTTAAATAGTTATGGTATTGAATTGACCTGTATTTCTTGCAGACCCGCATCTTACTCAAGGTAATTTCCAGTGCTGGATGGCCCTAATAGCTCTCGCTTTATCACCGCGGCCCTCGCAGCTTCGGACGACTGCATCAAAGTCATAGGACTTGACGGGTCCCTGCAATTCATGAGCGAAGGCGGCCAGCGGGTGATGGAGGTGGACAACTTCTCCCAGTTCCAGGGCTGCCCCTGGCCGGACTTCTGGCAGGGACAGGGTAACGCTGATGCGGTCGCCGCACTGGATGAAGCGCGTGCTGGACGCTCAGCCCGCTTCACCGGCTTCGCCAATACGGCAAAGGGCACACCGCGTTACTGGGACGTTAAGGTTTCTCCGCTTTTCGATGAGCGAGGTACCGTTGAAAGCATCCTTTCCATTTCGAGAGACATCACCGCCTTGAAGGCTTTCGAGGATGAACAGATCCTGTTGCGCAACGAGCTTGCGCACCGCATTAAAAATATCCTCGCCCTCGTACAGGCCGTCGCCTCGCAAACGTTGAAAGACGATGCGGATATGGCGATTGCGAAACCAACCTTCCTCTCGCGCCTGGGCGCGCTCAGCCGCGGGCACGAAATCCTCATCAACGCCCATCACAACCCGACGCAACTGCGCACACTGGCCGAGGCCGTCGTTGCCGAGCACAGCGCAGGCCGCGTTCTCATCGACGGCCCCGAGATCGATCTTTCGGCCAAATGCTCCCTTGCCCTCACCCTCGCCTTCCACGAACTCGCCACCAACGCCTTCAAATACGGCGCGCTCTCCAACGACACCGGCATTGTCTCCCTCACCTGGAAACTCAACGACGACGCCGAACGCCCTACCCTCGATCTCACCTGGAAAGAAACCGGCGGCCCCGAGGTGTTTGAGCCGACCCGTCGTGGCTTTGGATCAAGAATGATCGACAAGGCGCTCTCCTCCTATCTGGGAGGCACGAGCAAGATTGATTTCAACAGAGACGGGCTGGTGTTTTCGCTCTCGGCACCGGTTGCCAATCTGATTGAAAACTGAAGCAATCCACGAGCCCGCGGCGTTCTCCACGCCCGAAACACGCGAGCTGTTGACTCAGATAAAATATCCATTATTCTGGATATATGGATACTAATCTAGCCATCACAGCGCTATCGGCCCTTGCGCAACCCACGCGTCTTGAAACATTCCGTCTCCTCGTGAAGGCGGAGCCCGATGGTGTGGCGGCCGGCGAGCTGGCTCGGTTGGTGGACGTGCCCCAAAACACGATGTCGGCACATCTCGGCATCTTGCAGCGAGCAGGCATCGTGAAAAGCGACCGGCAAAGCCGCTCCATTATCTATCGCGCCGATCTCGATGGTTTTCGTGCGCTGACGCTTTTCCTGCTCAAGGATTGCTGCAACGGCAACGCCGCGCTCTGCGCGCCGCTGATCGCCGATTTGACGCCCTGCTGCGTACCGGAAGGCGCAACGTCATGCCCGAATTGATTCTCCGGCAGATGACCGTGTTGGAAGCGCAACGCAAGGCACTGGAGGCGGAAGGCCTGCTGGTCGAGGATCTCGAAGGGCCCGACCGCAGATATTTTTCCGCGGCCAATGAGGAAGGTCATGTAGTCGGCTATTCTGGCCTTGAGTACTGCGATGAGAAGAATGCTCTTCTGCGCTCGGTCGTCGTCCTGCCAAGCTTCCGCTCGCAGGGGCTCGGACGGAAACTGGTCGAACTGATGCTGGCTGAGGTGCATCCGTCGGCGGACGTCTATCTCGTGACGACAAGTGCTGCGGATTTCTTCGAGAGCATCGGCTTTGCGCGCATTTCACGCGACGCCACACCACAGGCAATCCTATCGACCCGCCAGTTATCGGGCCTCTGCCCGGCCTCGGCGACGGTCATGAAACTGAGCAAGTCACAGACCTGACACGGAACGTGACCATGCCCGACAAGACCCACCCGGCAGCGGTTGTCAAAGCCAAGGCGAAAGTTCAACGGGTCTCGGCGCATGCAGCACGGTCTCTCAAGAACAGTGTCTTGGCATTTTTGGGCCTGCCGATCACATCTACCGACCGTCTCGCCGTCCAACAGAAGCTCAAGCAGATCAAGCGTATGGAAGGGTCTACCATGATCGAGGAAAAGTGCGCCTGATGTCCATGTTCGAACGGTACCTGACCGTCTGGGTCTTTCTGTGCATCATCGTTGGAATTGCCTTTGGCCATCTGACGCCGAACCTCTTCCAGACCATAGGCGCCGCCGAGATCGCCAACGTCAACATTCCGGTTGCCATCCTGATATGGTTGATGGTCATCCCCATGCTGCTAAAGATCGACTTTGGCTCGTTGGCGAAAGTCGGCAGCTATTGGCGCGGCATCGGGGTGACGCTGTTCATCAACTGGGCGGTAAAGCCCTTCTCGATGGCGCTGCTGGGCTGGCTGTTCGTCGGCTGGCTCTTCCGCCCGATGTTGCCCGCCGATCAGATCGACTCGTATATTGCAGGTCTGATCATTCTGGCAGCCGCACCGTGCACGGCCATGGTCTTCGTCTGGTCGAACCTGACAAAGGGCGAGCCGCACTTCACCTTGTCTCAGGTCGCCCTCAATGACGCCATCATGATCGTTGCTTTCGCCCCGATCGTCGCGCTGTTGCTCGGGCTGTCGGCAATCACCGTGCCGTGGGCCACGCTGACGATCTCGGTCATCCTCTACATTCTGATCCCGGTTGCCACCGCGCAGGTCTTGAGAAAGCTGCTGACAGCCGACGGGACGACGCGGTCTCTGGATTTGCTGCTGTCGAAGCTGCAACCTCTCTCACTCGTCGCACTGCTGGCGACACTGGTCCTGCTCTTCGGCTTCCAAGGAGAGCAGATCATCGCGCAGCCTGCCATTATAGGATTACTGGCGGTTCCGATCCTGATCCAGGTGTATCTCAACTCCGGGCTGGCCTACCTGCTGAACCGCATGGCGGGCGAACAACACTGCGTCGCCGGACCTTCAGCCCTTATAGGGGCGAGCAATTTCTTCGAACTTGCTGTCGCCGCAGCCATCAGCCTGTTCGGCTTCCAGTCGGGCGCCACACTCGCAACCGTCGTCGGCGTGCTCATCGAGGTGCCCGTCATGCTGTCCGTCGTCTGGATCGTGAACCGCTCGAAGGGTTGGTACGAGAGCGCCCCATCCGTTTCAAAGAACGCCCAAGCCAAGGAGGCATAATCATGCAGGTCACCATCTATCACAATCCGTCCTGCGGCACCTCGCGCAATACGCTGGCGATGATCCGCAACGCCGGTATCGAACCCACGGTCGTCGAGTATATCCAAACCCCGCCATCACGCGCAGAGTTGAAGGCAATGATCACCGATGCCGGGTTGACGGTCCGGGAAGCGATCCGGGAAAAAGGCACGCCCTATGCCGAGCTCGGGCTGGACGATCCAGCGTTGAGCGACGAGCAGTTGCTGGATGCCATGGTGAAATATCCGATCCTGATCAACCGGCCTTTCGTGGTTACGCCTCTTGGCACAAGGCTGTGCCGCCCGTCGGAAGTGGTGCTCGATATACTGCCGGATAGTCACAAGGGCGCTTTCACCAAGGAAGATGGAGAGCAGGTTCTCGATCAGGAGGGTAAGCGCCTTGTCTAGTCCCCTTCCCGCATTGCAGGACGAGCATCTACATCCGATAGAGCCGCATGCCCTGCGGCCTTCATTCTCGACGCACGGCCCGCGCATTCTCATACTCTATGGATCGCTGAGAGAAGTATCCTATAGCAGGCTCCTCGCCTTCGAGGTCCGGTGCCTGCTGGAGCATTTGGGGTGCGAAGTGCGGTTGTTCGATCCTGCTGGACTTCCGCTTCCGGATGAAGCACCAGCCAGTCATCCCAAGGTGCAGGAACTACGCGACCTCTCGCAGTGGTCGGAGGGGCAGGTCTGGATCAGCCCGGAGCGCCACGGCGCCATGACCGGCATTATGAAATCCCAGATCGACTGGATTCCCTTGTCTGTCGGCTCCGTCCGTCCGACGCAGGGCAAGACGCTCGCCGTGATGGAGGTTTCTGGCGGCAGCCAGTCTTTCAATGCCGTCAACCAGATGCGCATTCTCGGTCGCTGGATGCGGATGATCACCATTCCCAACCAGTCTTCGGTCGCCAAGGCGTTTCAGGAATTCGATGCCGAGGGGCGGATGAAGCCATCTTCCTACTATGATCGCGTCGTCGATGTCTGTGAGGAACTGGTGAAGTTCACCCTTCTGACACGCGATGCCTCACCCTATCTGACCAGCCGTTACAGCGAGCGAAAGGAAGAAGCAGCCGCACTTGAGAAGCGGGTGTCTCTGAACTCCATCTGACCGGCGGCGCGCTTACGCCGCCTCAGCCCGGCATGAGCGCGCGACAATGACGAAAGCAGCAATGCTGAGCGCGCCAAGTCCTGCATTTGCCGCAAGCGCAAAGCTCAGGCCCACATTTTCCATCGCGGCAGCAAAGGCGAATGGCGCGAAAGCGCCGACCGCAAGCCGTGCCGCGGTCAGTTTGCCGGTCATTGCGCCATAGCCTTCCGAGCCGGCGAGATAAAGCGGCAGGCTCCCCTGCGCAATACTGTTGATGCCGGAGCCAAGCCCGAGACAGATGGCAAAGGCCACCGCACCCGGCAACCAGTCTGCGCTGAGCAGCAGCATCACCACCCCGGACACGATCAGCACCGCGGACAAAACGGCAAGGCCCGGCGGCGAAAGACGCTTTCCAAACACCATGTTGATCAGGCGGCTCAGAACCTGGGCCGGGCCGAAGAGAGAACCGATCACGACAGCGGCAGCACCCAGCCCGATCGATCCCAGCATAGGCACCATATGGGCCAGCATGGCGGAAAGCGTAAATCCGAGAAGCGCGAAAGCGATGGAGACGATGAGCATGGTCTGCTGGCGCATATGCGGCGGAACGGCGCCGACGACGGTCGGTTTCGCGCGAGCGGGCAAACCGCGCGCCGTCTTGCCAAGGCTCCTGATCCAGACATGCAGCGGCATGCAGACAACAAGGTTGAGCGCCGCAAAGACGAGATAGATTTCACGCCAGGAAAGATGGCTGGCAAGCACGCTGGAGATGGGCCAGAAGATCGTCGACGCAAAGCCGCCTATCAGCGTCAGATAGGTGATGCTCCGTGAGGCGCTATGGGCATCGCTCTCCACCAGCGTGGCGAAGGCCGCCTGATATTGCACCATGCCGGACGAAACCTCGAGCAGGATGATGGCAATGGCAAACGTCGCAACCGAAGGTGCCGCGGCGCACAGCACGAGCATCACCGATGCCAGCGCGGACCCGACCGCCATGATGGTTGCCGCACCCAGCCGGTCCATCTGCCTGCCGATGTAGATTGCCGACAGCCCGCCGATAAAAAGGGAAACGGAGAACACCCCGAATACCTGCGCCAGCGAAAGCCCGAGATCCTGCGCCATGCCGGGCGCCAGGATGCTGAAGCTGTAATAGAGCGTGCCATAGCCGATGATCTGCGTCAGGCCGAGTGCTGAAACGACAGAGGCCGGAATGCGAGACTTATCCAACGACGTTCACTCTTTCAGCAGCGTTAAAACGATCCTCGGACGACGCAACGTTCGCCCGAATTGCGGAATGGCCAGCGCAGCAGTCTTCCATCAGGAAGGTCACAAGCTCGGCAAGCGTCTCGAAACTGGCACGATAGATGATGGAGCGTGACACCCGTTGCTGGTTGATCAGCCCGGACCGTTCCAGTTCCTTGAGGTGGAATGAGACATTGGTGGCAGAAACGCCCATGCGTTCGGCAATTTTACCGGCCGCAAGTCCATCCGGCCCAGCGACGACCAGAGCGCGCACAATCGCGAGCCGGGTTTGCTGAGCCAGTGCCGCAAAAGATGAAAGCGCCTGGCGCTCGTCCATACTTCAACAATCCTTGAATTATTGGATTGGTGCATAGCTCAGGATCAGGATAAAGGCAAGCTCGCTCCTGCATCGCGTCTTTGAATGCCGCGTTATTCTTCGGAAGCGCTCGCTATTTATCGCTCGCAATCTTGCTTTCGAGCGTCCTGGCGATCGACTTCAGATTGCGGGGCTTTCCGGCGATTTTCTCGATCGCTGCGACGGCAAGATCACGCGCCACATAATCCGATTTGTGACCGAGATTGTGGACGACGATGAGTTCGGCCCCCGGCACGTCACGGGCAAGATGCTTGGAGTGGATCTCGGTGGAAACCACACTGTCCTTGTCTCCCGCAATGATGATCGTCTCTGCCTTGATCTGCCGGTAATTTGGAGAGGCGTCTTTTGCCCAGCCGTTCAGCGCGCCCACTTCCTGGGCGTTGTGACGGAAGGCGACAGGGCGCAGCGCACGGTAAGCCTTGGTCTTCGAGACATAATCGGACGGCATCGGGTTCGGAGCGAAGACACCCTTCACCGCCCCATTCAGGGCAAACAGTCCCGCAGGCGGGGCAATCAACGTGCTGAAGAACAGTCCCGTTACGGGCGCGCGCGCCGCATCATAATACCAGCTGATACCGCCCGGCCATGGGTAGAGCGCCGGAGAGAGAAACACGAGCCCTTCGACCATGTCCTTGTGACGCAGCGCGAAGGCCGCTGTGATCGCGCCGCCGAAGGAATGGCCGACGATGATCGCCTTGCGAATGCCGCGCTTCTTCATCACTTGGGCTATTGCATCGGCCTGTGCATCCGGCAGGATATTGTCCTTCGGCCCGATATCGGAAAGACCGTGCCCGGGCCGGTCGACGAAGAGCAAGGTCGCGCGTCCTTCCAGTGGCTCGCGGAAGGCATAGAGCGGATCGCAAAGGCTGGTGCTGGCGCCATGGATGAAGACAATCGGCGGCAGATCGGCCTTCTTTCCGGCGGACAGAAGAATGCTGTTCAGCTTGTAGCCACCGACATCCACCCTTGCCTCGCCCTTGCTCGGGCTATCCGATGCAGCAATCGCAGGCGTCATCATGCTCATGGCGAGAACCGTTCCGAGCATCGGCAGAAAACTGTTGGGCATGATCGTCCTGAGAAAAGAAACAGTATCGCGTCTTGAACCCGGCCATCCTGAAACGCAAGACGCAGATGGCCGGGTCCTTAATGGGCGGAACGCCCATTCAGCTTTCCAGTCAGCCAGCAGGAACAGAACGCCGTCGCCGCGGAAAGAACCGATCCCCATATAAGATCGGCAATGGTAAGTGTGGTCGGCCAGGTCACCAGCGTCGCCTGGTTGGTGAGATCATAGGTGCCATAGGCGGCAAAGCCGAAGAATGCGCCGTTGCGCAGCGCCACCACCAAACGGCGCTGGTCCAGACCGGGAAGAACGGCAAAGAAGGTCAAGGCCGCACAATAGATAAGATAGAAGAGAATGGCGGGCACAAGGCGGAACTGCGGCGCCAGAAGATCACCCAGAAGCGGGCGATAGAGCAGGTCCGCCATGGTGCTGAGCCATACCGCATCGATGGCCAGGAAAAAGACCATGGTTGCGATATAGGCGATGACGAACCGTTTCATGAAAATTCCCGCTGTTTTGAGCAAGTCTGGATGCAAACGGCTTATCGCCTTCGCACCCGTTGCGTCAGGATCACTTGATGCGCGTCCAGTTGACGCCCTTGCAGATAATGCCGGCGAGAACGCAGCCCTTGGTCGTCATGCTGTTGCCTTTCACAGAAACCGTCAGCTTGTAGGTCAAGTCGCGCTGCGGGTCGAAAGCAGTGCCGGAATATTCGCCGTTGGATGTCGGCTTGATGCTCATCACCAGCTTGTCGCCGGTCTTTTCCTTCGGCGTGCCCGGCTTGATCCAGGTATTGACCGCGCAGATATCGGAGCCGCATGGCCCGATCTGGACCTTGGCATTGCCATCGCCGCGCGCCCACTGGCCTTCGATCGTATCTGCAAACGCACTGCCGCCGCTCAAAGCAAGGGCGAGGATGGACAGTCTAAGAACCGTTTTCATGCGGAAATCCTCCAACAATAGGCTGTCTGCGCGACGTGATGACGACAACAACGCGCCGGCTATGATTTCGGATCACAAGAAATCATCGGAGAAATTTTTTTCTTTTGCCAGGAAACCGCGCCCCCTCATCCTCCGTAGATTTGGCAGACTTATCATGCCGATCACGGAAAGAACCTTCCTATGGATGTCCTCTTCCTGTTTCTGATTGCCCTTGGCCTGTCGCTTGCCATGATGGCGGCCTGGGCTGTGCAACGCCAAACCGGCGCCAGCGGCTGGATCGATACGATCTGGTCCTTTGCCGTCGGCATTGGCGGTATCGTCGCCATCGTCATTGCCGATGGCACGCCGGAGCGCAGGCTTGCCGCCTTCCTGCTCGTGGCCGTATGGTCCATCCGGCTGGGCAGCCATATCGGCTCTCGCACAAAAGGCGGCGGTGAAGATCCGCGTTACGCCAAGCTTGTCGAGGAATGGGGCGATAACGCCTCCAAACGTCTCTTCCTGTTCCTGCAGATCCAGGCACTTGCCGGGTTCATCCTTGTCCTTGCCATCTATCTGGCCGCCTTCAACACTGCCACCTTTCCGCGCTCGCTGGATCTCATCGCCGTCGTCATCGGTCTTTTGGCCATTGCAGGCGAAGCGCTTTCGGATCGGCAGCTGGCGCGCTTTCGCAAGAAGCCGGAAGCCAAGACCGAAGTCTGCGAAGAAGGCCTTTGGCGCTATTCCCGTCACCCCAACTACTTCTTCGAGTGGCTCTATTGGTGCTCATGGCCGCTGCTGGCGTTGACGGGCCCCTCGCCTTTCGCCTGGGCAGCGCTTCTGGCACCTGTCTTGATGTACTGGCTACTCGTCCATGCGTCGGGCATTCCGCCGCTGGAAGACCACATGCTGCGTTCGCGCGGCGAAAAATTCCGCGCGCTGCAGCGCCGCGTCAACGCATTTTTCCCCGGTCCACGCAAAGAGGAGGCATGACATGAACATGTTGGCATTCGCCATCAACGCAGCTGAAAAGGCACCGCTTTCCGACAGCCTGACGCTGACCGGTATCGACTTTCTCTGCAACCGCACCAAGCGCCGGCTGGAGAAAGTGCCGGAGAGCACGGAAGCGGCCTTTGCCCGCGACATGGCGGATTTCCCGGTCGCCACCCACACCGATGAAGCCAACCGACAGCATTACGAAGTGCCGGCCGAGTTCTTCTCGCTGGTGCTTGGGCCGCAGCGAAAATATTCCTGCTGCTATTACCTGGGCGATTCCAGCGCGCTCGCCGATGCAGAAACCGCGGCACTGGCTGAAACCGTCAAGCACGCCGATATCAATGACGGAATGGACATTCTGGAGCTTGGCTGCGGCTGGGGTTCGCTGTCGCTTTATCTCGCGCGGCAGTTTCCCAATGCCCGCATTACCTCAGTCTCGAATTCCTCATCGCAGCGCGCCTATATCGTCGGTGAGGCCGAGCGCCAGGGCCTCTCCAATCTCACCGTCATCACGGCGGATATGAACGACTTTTCCCCATCCGGCACCTATGACCGCATCGTCTCTGTGGAAATGTTCGAGCACATGTCCAACTGGCAGACCCTGTTTGAGCGCACCAATGGCTGGCTGAAGGCGGATGGCAGGCTGTTCATCCACGTCTTCACCCACAAGAACCGCTCCTACCGCTTCGATCCGAACGACCCCGCCGATTGGATCGCGCATCACTTCTTCACCGGCGGCATCATGCCAGCACACGATCTGCCTCATCGCTTCCAGGATGTTTACGCGGTGGAAGCCGAATGGCGCTGGTCCGGCACGCATTACCGCCGCACCGCCATGGACTGGCTTGCCAATTTCGACCGGGAGTCGGGCAAGATCACGCCGATCCTCCAGCGCGTTTACGGCAAGGACGCGACGCTCTGGCACCGCCGCTGGAGACTGTTCTTTCTCGCCACCGCAGGCCTGTTCGGCCATGACAAGGGCGACGTCTGGGGCGTTGGCCACTATCTGCTGAAACCGGTTGGCAAATGACCGGCAAGGGCGAAAGCGTGACACAGGACGCGTTGACGGCAGCGACCGTCACCGTCGCCTGGGTCATCGTCGCCAACAAACCCTTCTACCCGCCGACGATCTGGTGGATCATCGGCAATGGCGTCGAGGCGGCATGGCTCAGCGTGCTGTCCATGCCCTTTTTTCTCGCCATCCCTTTTATCGCCAGGCGCTCGGCACTCGCGGCAAGAATTGCGCTTCCGGTCATCGGCACCATCGACACAGTGTTCGAAACCAAGCTCTTCGGTACGGGATCGGGCACGGAGCTGTTCTTCGCCGCCTGCATCATGCTGGTGGCACTGTCTTTCCGGGCAGGCGAAAAGCTTTGGCAGATCGGCCTGACGGGCTTCGTCTTTGCCGGCTTTCTGACGACGCGCTACCTCATCGGCGATGCGCTGCACGTCTGGAGCGCCGAAGATCTAAGTAAGCTCTTCAACCTCAATGCCTTTGCGGTTGCCTGCCTCACCGCCTTCATCGCGCTGCGCTATTCTGGCATTCGCGGTGCGGATCACTCCTCCGGCACCAGCCCGTCATAGACCTCCAGAAGCGCTGCGGAGATGGCCGCACCCAGCGCATTCGCCGCATCGCGGATCTCCTCTTCCTTGCCATCGCGTGAGGCGATCGCCAGCGCCGAGGCCTCGACGGCGATGATCTCCTTGGCGCGCTCAATGGCCCAAAGGCCAAAATCGCCGCGGTTATCGATCGATACAGTGTCCATCACTTTGTCATCCCTTGGAAGCAATACGCCGATATGGAGCAGTGCCAGAAAAAGTCTGTAAGCAAAAAGGCCTGCAAAAGCCACCATATGCAGCCATTGGGAGGGGATCGACACCTCTTTGACGTTAACGCAATACCGTCTTTCCTGATGACAGACCGGGATCAATGCCGCATGTTCCGGGTTAGAAAACATGTAAGCCCGCCTCTCGGGTTGCAAATCGATTTTGGAACAAGGAGCTTTTTTGAGATGAGTTTGAAGTTTGGAACGAGCGGTCTGCGCGGCCTGTCGGAAGATCTGAAGGGCAAGGCGTCCGCCCTTTATGCCACAGCCTTCGCCCATCATCTTCTGAACTCAGGCTTGGCGCAGCAAGGCGACCCGATCCTCATCGGCCAGGATTTTCGCGATTCGAGCCCGGCGATTGCCGCAAGCTGCATCGGCGCGCTGAAGGCCGCCGGCCTCAAGCCGCTCGATTGCGGCGCACTGCCGACCCCGGCTCTCGCGCTCTATGGCCTGTCTCTCAAGGCAGCGGCGCTGATGATCACCGGCTCTCACATTCCCGCAGACCGCAACGGCATCAAGTTCTACCGCCCGGATGGCGAAATCGACAAGCAGGACGAGACCGCGATTGCCGATCTCGCCGCAAGCCTGAAGCAGGACGCGCTGACAGTTGAAGAAGGCACCGCCGAAGACCGCGGCGCGCAGGCCACCGAACTCTTTTACGAGCGCAATATCGGTCTGCTGCGTGACAATGCGCTGAAAGGCCTGAAGATCGGCGTCTATCAGCACAGCACCGTGGCGCGCGATCTCTTTGTCGACGTGCTGGCCCATTACGGCGCCGAAGTCGTGGCACTCGGCCGCTCGGAAAGCTTCATCCCGGTCGATACCGAAGCCGTCTCTCCGGAGACGCTGGAGAAGCTGAAAGCCTGGGCGCCGGAGCATGGCCTGGATGCGATCGTGTCCGCCGATGGCGATGGCGACCGGCCTTTGCTTGCCGATGAGACCGGCACGCCGCTGCGTGGTGATCTTATCGGACTTATCACCTCGAACTTCCTCAAGGCGAGCGTCGTCGTCACACCCGTCACCTCTAATTCCGGCATCGAGGCGGCGGGTAACTTCAAGGTGGTGCGCACCAAGGTCGGCTCGCCCTTCGTCATCGCCGGCATGACCGATGCGCTGTCGGAAGGCAGCGATCATGTGGTCGGCTTCGAGGCCAATGGCGGCTTCCTGACGGCAACGCCCTTTACCCTGCATGGCAAGCAGATCGCACCGCTTCCCACCCGCGACTGCTTCCTGCCGATCCTCGCGACGCTGCAATTGAAGGCAAGCGAAGGCAAAACTCTCTCCGAGGTTGCCGCCGCCTACTCGCTGCCTGTCGCAGCCGCCGATCGCCTGCAGGATTTCGCCCAGGAGAAGAGTTCGGCTCTGATGGAGCATCTGCGTGCCTCGCGCAGCAATCTCGAAGCGTTCCTCGAGCCAGTCGGCGCGGTCCAGTCCACGAGCGATATCGACGGCCTGCGGGTGACACTCACCAACGGCAACACCATCCACTTCCGTCCCTCCGGCAATGCCCCGGAAATGCGCTGCTATGTGGAAGCCGCCAATGAAGACGAAGCCAATGCGCTGCTGAATCAGGGCCTCGACCTGATCCGCAATTTCGGCTGATCGTATCTGACGATCATCAGGATGCGGCAGCACAAATTGCCGCATCCCGGCCTTTCCATTTGCACTTTCCTCGAGGACGCGCCAAAAGCGAAGCGAACGGAGACGGCTCAGGCGTGGCAGACGATACGATCACTCTCTATGAAGCCATCGGTGGGGACGCCACCGTGCGGGCGCTCACGCGCCGCTTCTATCAATTGATGGACACGCTGCCGGAAGCCGCCAATTGCCGCGCCATCCATCCGGCCGATCTTTCCCGCAGTGAAAGCAAGTTCTACGACTACCTGACCGGCTATCTCGGCGGGCCACCTGTCTATGTGAAAAAATACGGCCACCCCATGCTCCGCCGCCGCCACTTCGTCGCACCGATCGGCGCCAAGGAACGCGATGAGTGGCTGCTCTGCTTCCGCCGCGCCATGGACGAGACGATCGAAAACCCGAAGTTGCGCGAGATCATTTGGGCTCCGGTGGAAAAACTGGCCTTTCACATGCAAAATCAGGACGAGGCTCAGTCATGAACCAGGGGATCCTGAAAGCCGGAACACTGTTTCTCAGCGGCGTGCTGGGCGCATCCGGCGTCGCACTCGCTGCCGCCGCCACCCATACGGGCGCAACCTTGATGCTCGGTAACGCCTCTGCCATGTGTCTTGCCCATGCGCCGGTGCTTCTCGGTCTTCATCTCGGCTGGGCGCGCATCAAGACCGCCCTACCCTCGGCTCTTCTGCTGGGTCTTGGAACCGCGCTCTTTGCCGGCGATCTCGTCTCCAAGCATTTCACCGGCGAAAGCCTCTTTCCCATGGCCGCCCCCGCAGGCGGTCTCGGCATGATTTTTGGCTGGTTGACGCTGGCAGCCTCCGCCCTTTTTCCATCTGCGAGAGACTGATACCGCGCAGTAAAATCAATGCTTTAGCGACTGTTTCCGCCGACACGGCAAATTATCTGATCCACAGTAAAACCCGTCTCACCCGTCCAGCGCGGCGTGACCGTAAACGCGCCAGCGCGAAGTACGGAACGCCATCGGCGTGACGCCGTTATCGCTCTGGCGAAGAATATCGGTGAGGCCGTATCGTCAGCGATTATGGACGATCGGCTTGCAATGAGGCGGGGGTTATATGACATCGAAATGGCAGTGGTGGCTCAACCAGATCGTGCGGCGAATATGGTTCAGAGCCACACTGTTCTCGGTTGGAGGGGTGGTGACCGCACTTCTCGCCGTCGCCTTCTCCTCTTACATTCCAGCAGACCTTCCGGCGAAGATAGGTGCCGAGGCTGTCGATAAGATCCTCGGCATCATCGCTTCGAGCATGCTGACGGTCACCACCTTCTCATTGAGCACGATGGTCGCCGCCTACTCGGCCGCAACCAACAATGTCACGCCGCGGGCCACCAAGCTCGTGATGGAAGACAGCACGACACAAAACGTCCTGGCCACCTTCGTCGGCTCGTTCCTCTTCAGCCTCGTCGGCATTATCGCGCTCGCAACCGGAGCCTATGGAGACCAGGGTCGCGTCATCCTTTTCGTGGTCACGATCGGCGTCATCATTCTCATTATCGTCACCCTGCTTCGATGGATCGATCATCTGTCACGCCTCGGGCGTGTTACGGAAACGACGGAGCGCGTCGAAAAGGCGACCATAGAAGCCCTTCGGTCTTGGATGAAAAGCCCGTACCTGGGTGGAAAACGGCTGGAGGAGAACGATCCGAGGCTGAGCGCGCCGAACACGCCTGTGCACCAGTCAAAGGTCGGCTACGTCCAGCATGTGGATGGAGGCGTGCTGGGGCAAATTTCGGAAGAGTTCGACGTGGACATCGCAGTGGTGGCGATAGCCGGCAAGCTGGTTGCCCCGAACATCCCTCTCGCCTGGATCGTTGGCGATGTCGATGAAGAGGTGCAAAAGCGGATAGCATCGGCGTTTACGATCGGGGATGTCCGCTCCTTCGATCAGGATCCCCGTTTCGGTGCCGCGGTTCTGGCTGAAATCGCGTCCAGGTCATTGTCGCAGGCCATCAACGATTCCGGCACTGCCATCGACCTGATATCCAGATACATCCGTGTGCTGACCGTCTGGGATGAACATTCCGATGAAAGCGATGTGCAATATCCGAGGCTGCATGTCGCACCCATCAGGCTCGAAGATTTCTTCGATGATCTCTTCATTCCGCTGGCCCGAGATGGCGCCGCTATTCTCGAGGTGGGTATTCGATTGCAGAAGGCGTTCATCACCCTATCCGGCTTCCGTCACCACGAGTTCAAACGCATTGCGGCTCAACATTCAAAAAGCGCAATCAAGCGTGCCGAAGCAACATCGATGATTGAAGAAGACCTGGACAAGCTTCGGCTCACCGCTGGCTTGTTCGGTGCCGCATAGGACAGGGCAGCGATCGGCTCTTACGGTAAGGATAAGGTTTCGTCGCGTGATCGCCATCAGACACGTGTCGCCTCGCGTCGATCTTCATGACATCCAGCCAACTCTGCCCCATCCGATTATTTGCGCGCAAACGCATTTGACAACGCCTCTCATCCCGCTACAGTATGACGCAATAAGAACTCATATTCCATTACTACGGATTAATAAGAGGGAACGTCATGCTTAAACGCACTTTGCTTGCAGCCTCCTTGCTGTTATTGCCTGCCATCTCTACTCCGTCTTTTGCCAGCGGCGTAATCGACGTGGCCACCATCGGCGAGCCGCCGACGCTCGACCCGATGGCCTCGACGGCCGACGTGGTCGGTATGATCACCCAGCACGTTTTCGAGACTCTTTTCACATTCGATGCTGAGTGGACGCCCATTCCACTTCTGGCCGCAACGATGCCAACCGTATCCGCCGACGGCAAGACCTATGACATCACCTTGCGCAAGGGCATCAAGTTTCACGACGGCTCCACCATGACATCCGCCGATGTCGTCGCCTCGCTGGAGCGCTGGACCAAGATCGCATCGCGCGGAAAGCAGGTCGCTCCCTATATCAGCGCCATCACAGCCAAGGGCGACGATGCCATCCATATCGTGCTGAACAAGCCTTATGCGCCGTTGCTGTCGCTTCTGGCCTTCAACAACTCCGCCGCCGTCATCATGCCGAAGGCAAACCTTGCCGAAGACCCGCTGACGAAGATCATCGGTACCGGTCCCTACATGCTGAAAGAGCGCAAGGCCGACCAATATATCCAGCTCGTCCGCTTCGATGGCTACCAATCGCTTTCCGAAGCGCCGAACGGCTTTGGCGGCGCCCGCAAGGCCATCCTCGATGAAATCCGCTTCGTGCCCGTACCCGATGCCAATACCCGCCTTGAGGGCGCGGTTTCCGGTCAGTTCGATTACGCCGACTCGCTTGCACCTGAAACCTTCGATCGCCTGAAGGCGTCGACCGCATCGGAACCAGTGGTATTGAAGCCCTATGGTGCGCCGGTTCTCGTCATGAACACCAAGGAAGGTGTGTTGGCGAACAAGGAGATGCGCCACGCCATCCAGGAAGCCTTGAACCCCGAAGACATGCTGCTTGCTGCATTCGGCAATCCGGAATTCTTCGCCGTCGATGGCGCGCTCTATCCGAAGGCCTATATCTGGCACACTGAAGAAGGTATCGCGCGCTACGGCGACGGCAATCCCGAAGCTGCAGCGGCCATGGCCAAGAAGGCCGGGTACGACGGCGAAAAGCCGATCCGCATCCTGACCAGCCGCCAATATGAATTCCATTACAAGATGGCGCAGGTCGCTGCCGAATATCTGAAGGCCGCGGGCTTCAAGGTCGAACTCGGCGTCTTCGATTGGGCAACACTGACCACCCGTCGCGCTGATCCGAAACTATGGGACATCTTCATCACGCACGGCCCGTTCCCGCCGGAGCCGGTTCTCAACGGCTGGATGTCCGACAGCTATCCTGGCTGGTGGTCGACACCAGAGAAGGCCGCAGCGGTCGCACCCTTCATCGCAGAATCCGACCCGGAAAAGCGCAAGGTCCTCTTCGCCGAAATCCAGAAGGTCTTCTACGAAGACGCGCCGGTCTACAAGGTGGGCGATTTCAACGCGCTGAGCGCGAAAAAGAAGACCTTGAAGGACTTCAAGCCTTCGCCATGGCCCTACTTCTGGAATGTCAGCACCAGCAAGTGATCCCTCCCGGATCGTGACCCAGTGGGTGTCTCGCGCTGATCCGCGGGGCACCCTCCCAGCATCCTTCATCGATAACGAGCATCTGTCATGACGCGTTCTTTTCCCAAGGACTTTCTCTGGGGTGTCGCCGCCTCCGCCTTCCAGACCGAAGGCGCCGTCAACAAGGATGGCCGCGGCCAGAGCGTCTGGGATGTCTATGCCCACACGCCGGGCCGCACCACGAATGGCGAGACCGCCGACATCGCCTGCGACCACTACCACCGCTATCCGGAAGATATCGGCCTGATGAGCGGTCTCGGCGTGGGCGCCTATCGCCTGTCGACCGCATGGCCGCGGATCTTTCCGCAAGGCTCCGGTCAGGTGAACCAGCGCGGGCTCGATTTCTACGACCGCGTCATCGATCTTCTGCTGCATGAAGGCATCGAACCGTGGATTTGCCTGCACCACTGGGACATGCCCGTGGCGGTGGAAGAAAAGGGCGGCTGGCGCTCGCGCGAAACGCCGAAGATTTTCGCCGACTACGCCGCGACGATTGCCCGCCATTTTGGCGACCGCGTCAAACGCTTTGCCCCAATCAACGAACCAAACGTCATTCCCTGGGTCGCCTATAATGTCGGCCGTCACGCGCCAGGCAAGCAGTCCTATGACGACAGCCTGAAGGCCATTCACACGCTGAACCTCGCCCACGGTTATTCGGTCAAGGCGGTTCGCGCAGAGGCGCCCAAGGCAGAGGTCGGCAACATCGTCTCGCTCGGTCCGGTGCGCCCGCATTACGACGATGCCGCTCACGAGGAAGCCCGCATTCTGGGCGACTGCCTGTGGCGCCGCGTAACCGTCGATCCGCTCTGGCTCGGCACCTATCCAGAGCCGATCGCCAAGGAAATGGAGCCGCTGATCCTTGGCGACGACATGGCCGATATCAGCCAGAAGATGGATTTCTTCGGCCTCAACCACTACAATCCCGTCTTCGTCGGCCCCAACAAGAACACCACCTTCGGCGTCGCCGAGACCGCCCCACCCACCGGCATGGGCCCGCTCACCGATGTCAACTGGGTTGTCGATCCGCAAGCCTTCCTCGAACAGATCCGCGATACCAGCGAGCGCTACAACAAGCCGACCATCTACATCACCGAAAACGGCGCATCCTATCCCGACGCGCTGGGCCCGGATCGCAAGGTCATCGACAAGGATCGTATCGCCTATTTCGAAGGCTACCTGAACGTTCTCCTCGACGCGCTGGAAGAAGGCCACGATATCAAAGGCTATTTCGCCTGGTCTCTAATGGACAATTTCGAATGGGGCCGCGGTTATTCGAAACGCTTCGGCCTGGTCTATGTGGACTATCCGACACTTCAGCGTATTCCGAAGGCGTCCTATCACTGGCTGAGCGATGTGATCCGGAAGAACGCGTTGTAGAAACTATGTTTCACCACATTGAGGTAGGCACAATAAGCCTCAGACCTCTCCTCCGTCATCCTCGGGCTTGACCCGAGGATCCACGATTTCAACGACTTATCGATAGTGGGGGGTACCCGCAGACGTCATCCGGGGCCGCATCATCCCTTAATTCGCACCGCGCTCGTTCATCGTCTGCAGCGCGCGTTCAAGGCTGGACTTGCTGCCATTCCTCAAAGGGATAAACGTCTTACCGAACTTCTTGCAGCCGGATTTGACGCGCAGGCACGCGTCATGGCTGATACAGTCGATGGGGCAGAAGACGCAATCGACGGAAGGCAGCAGCGTGTCGATGCGGGACACGGCTTCGCGCAGGCCCCCATCATGGTGGATCAACTCGGCATCGAAGTTGCTGGCGATCTGGCGCAGATGCGCAACCTGGCAATCGCGCCCGCCGACATAAAGAAAGCTTTTCGGACCGGCGGGTGCCTGTTGCTGGACGGACGTGTCTGGCGATTGAGAGCGGTCATCCTGCTTGCCCCGAACTGCCTTCTTTTTCTCTTTCCGCGCCATGCCTCACCTTGCCATTGACCCCGGCCCTCTGCCGGTCGTTGGAGCGCACGATATTAAAGATGAGTTTTAGAGTAAAGAATAAAGTTGATGATTAGCATCATGTTTTCCTCACGAAGACGTTTTTCAAGAGAAAAACGCTTCGCAGTCGGCGATTTCAGCCATGGAACGATCCATCATTCCGCGCCACTGTTATTCATAAATGTATAGCGGGACCGCCTGCTAGACGGATTGAAAACGAACGATACCGCATTTACATTCCCTCCAGCAGAGCTTTACAGAGCTTGCGTCAGGGGACGGGACACGCTGGCGCGCAATATCGTCGACATCGCGGTTGGTTAAAACCGGGTGGAGGCTAATATCGTAGAAGAGTCTAACGACTATCGCATGGACTTGTCGCCTAAGATAACCGGCGCCGCCAACGGCGCATGACTATCGCGCGACCCACTTGGGACGGACACATATATGCAGCGCATCGCACCGATTGCAGGCTTTACTGCCCTTCTTCTTCTCGGCCCGGCTCTTCCAACGGTCGCCTGGGCGGAGGGTGAGCCTGCGCAGGCAAGCCGCAACAATTTGCCCGCCATCGTTGTGACGGAGGTGGCAAAGCGCGATCTCGTGGACCGCGTCATTGCCACCGGCACCATTCGCCCTGTGGATGAGATTTATGTGCAGCCGCAGGTCGAGGGCCTAGCTGTCGACAAGCTTAATGTCGATGTGGGCGACAAGGTCGAGGCGGGTGCGGTTCTCGCCGAGCTTTCCCGCGACAGCCTGCTTTTGCAGAAGAGCCAGTTGGAGGCCAACAAGGCGAAAGCCCAAGCCGCCGTTGCGCAGAGCAAGGCGCAGGTGATCGAAGCCCAGGCCAATCTGGATGACGCCGTGCGCCAGAAGGATCGCGCCGCTCGCCTTGGCCAGTCCGGCTCCGGCTCCGTCTCCCAAGTCGAACAGACGGCCGCCGCCGCAGATGTCGCAAAGGCGCGTCTTGAGGCCGCCAAGCAGACCGTCACCGTCGGTGAAGCCGATATCAAGGTCGTGGACGCGCAGATCGAAGATATCGATCTGAAACTTGCCCGCACCGGCGTCAAGACGCCTGTTGCTGGCGTCATTTCCGCCAAGAACGCCCGCATCGGCGCCATTGCCAGCGGTTCGGGCAATCCCCTCTTTACCGTCATCAAGGACGGCGCGATCGAACTCGTCGCCGACCTGTCGGAGACGGATATTCAAAAGGTCGAGGTCGGCCAGAAGGCGCGCCTGACGGTGGCCGGTGGCGGCCAGAAGATCGAGGGCACGGTGCGTATCGTCTCGCCTACGGTCGATCCAACCACGCGCCTTGGTGCGGTCCACATCGTGCTTCCAGCGGGCAGCCCGGCGCGCGCTGGCATGTACGCCAATGCCGAGATCGTCGTTGCATCCGCCAATGCGCTCGCCCTCCCCTTGTCGGCTGTCACCTCCGGGCGCGAGGGCTCAACCTCGCGCAAAGTTGACAACGGCGTCATTAGGCAGGTGAAGATCGAGACCGGCATTCAGGATTCCGGCTTCGTGGAAATCAAACAGGGCCTGTCGCTCGGCGACAAGGTCGTGGAGAAGGCAGGCGCTTTCGTCCGCGACGGTGACAAAATCAACCCGGTTCCGGCAGCCGCCGCGGCCTCGAACTAAAGCGAAGGCACAGCCATGAACTTCTCCGCATGGTCCATCCGCAATCCGATTGCGCCGCTGCTTGCCTTCGCGCTGCTGCTGTTTCTCGGCATCAAGGCCTTCTACGACCTTCCGATCACCCGCTTCCCCAATATCGACGTTCCCGTGGTTGCCATCACGGTGACGCAGAGCGGTGCCTCGCCTTCCGAACTCGAAGCGCAGGTGACGAAGGAAGTCGAAGATGCCGTCGCCTCGATCAGCGGCATCGATGAAATCCAGTCCACCGTCACCGACGGCCAGTCGCTGACGACCGTTCTTTTCCGCATCGAAAAACCGACCGAAGAGGCCGTGCAGGACACCAAGGATGCGATCGACAAGATCCGCTCCAATCTGCCCGCCGGTATCGAAGAGCCCGTCGTCAGCAAGATCGACGTCGAAGGTCAGGCGATCCAGACCTTTGCCGTGTCTTCACCCAACATGACGCTGGAAGAACTCTCCTGGTTCGTCGATGACACGATCAAGCGCGCGCTGCAGGGCCAGCCGGGCGTCGGCAAGATCGACCGCTATGGCGGCGCAGACCGCGAAGTGCGCGTGTCCCTCAACCCGTCGAAACTCGATGCCTATGGCATTACCGCAGCGGAGGTGAACAACCAGCTGCGCGGCACCAATATCGATCTCGGCTCCGGTCGCGGCCAGGTGGGCGGCAACGAACAGACGATCCGCACGCTGGGCGACGCCCGCAGCGTGGCGGAGCTTTCCAAGACCACCATCGCGCTACCCAACGGCAACTTCGTCAAGCTCTCGGAACTCGGCAGGGTCACCGACACCTACGAAGAGCCGAAGTCCTTCTCGCGCTTCAACGGCAATCCGGCCGTCACCTTCGCCGTCTTCCGCGCCAAGGGCGCAAGCGAAGTCACCGTTGCCGAAACCGTGGCGCAGAACCTCGATAAGGTCCGTGCCAACCATCCGGATGTTGCCATCCAGATGGTGGATGACTCGGTATACTTCACCTATGGAAACTATGAGGCAGCCCTTCACACGCTGATGGAAGGCTCGATCCTTGCCGTCATCGTCGTGCTGCTCTTCCTGCGCAACTGGCGTGCCACGCTGATTGCCGCGGTGGCGCTGCCGCTTTCGGCCATCCCCACCTTCTGGGTGATGGATCTCCTCGGCTTCTCGCTCAACCTCGTCAGCTTTCTGGCGCTGACGCTCGCAACCGGTATTCTCGTCGATGATGCGATCGTGGAGGTGGAAAACATCTCGCGGCACATCAAGATGGGCAAGACGCCCTATCGCGCAGCGCTGGAAGCCGCCGATGAAATCGGCCTTGCGGTGATCGCCACCAGCTTCACCATCATCGCCGTCTTCGTGCCGGTCTCCTTCATGCCTGGCATTCCCGGCCAGTACTTCATCCAGTTCGGCCTGACGGTTGCCTTCTCCGTCTTCTTCTCGCTGATGGTCGCGCGCCTGATCACGCCGCTAATGGCCGCCTATCTGATGCGCGCCGACGATGCGGTCGACGATCATCACGACAATGACGGACGCCTGATGAAGACCTATACGCGGATGGTGACGGCCACCACGAGCAAATGGTGGGCACGCTACCTGACCCTGCTCGGCGCAATCGGTTTCCTTATCGCTTCGCTGATACTGCTTGCCCAGGTGCCCGGCAGCTTCCTGCCGCCGGATGATTCATCACGCGTGGTATTGTCGATCGAGCTTCCGCCGAACGCGACTCTGGACGAGACGGACGCCACGACCGCCAAGATCAATAATGCGATCAAGGGCATCGATGGCGTGGAAAGTGTCTTCATTCTCGGCGGTGCGTCTCCCAAGGGCGATCTCGAACTGCGCCGTGCGACAGTGCGCGTCATCCTGAAAAAGATCGATCACTCGCTGCTGAAGACGCTCGTCAATGACGGGCTCGGCTCCATTCCGCTGATCGGTCCGCATCTTCCCAAGGTCGAAGACAATGGCAGAACGCGACCTCAATGGGATGTGGAGCGCGACATCTTCGCCAGCGTTCACGGCATTCCCGATGTCCGCATCATCAAGCTCAACGACCGCGCAGAGCGCGAACTCGCATTCAACTTCCTCTCCTCCAATGAGGAAGACCTGAACCAGGCTGTCGGCATTCTGGAATCGCGTCTGCGCGCGTCTCCAATCCTTGCCAATGTCAGCTCGGAAGGCGCTCTGCCGCGGCCAGAACTGCAGATCCGCCCGCGCAAGGATGAGATCGCCCGCCTCGGCATCACCCCGCAGCAGATCTCGCAGACAGTACGTGTTGCCACCATCGGCGATATCGATGCGCAGCTGACGAAGATTTCGCTGGATGACCGGCAGATCCCGATCCGCGTCCAGACCTCGCTCGATGTGCGGCGCGATCTGGCCGCCATCCGCGCGCTGAAGATCAAGACTGCTTCCGGGGCAACCGTGCCACTCTACAGCGTGGCTGATATCGACTATTCGGAAGGCCCGAGCTCCATCAAGCGCAACGACCGCAACCGCGTTGTCGCCATCGGCTCCGACGTCCCCTTCGGCACTGCACTCGATACCTCAACGAATGAGTTCAAACGGATCGTCGAAGAAATAAAGCTTCCGCCATCGGTTCGCCTGGCGGAAAGCGGTGATGCCAAGGTGCAGGGTGAAATGCAGCAAGGCTTCGTCAACGCCATGCTGCTCGGCCTGTTGCTGGTGCTCGTCGTTCTTATCCTGCTCTTCAAGGATGTGATCCAGCCCTTCACCATTCTCTTCTCGCTGCCGCTTGCCATTGGCGGCGTGGCCGTGGCGCTGATCGTCACGCAGAACGCGCTCTCCATGCCGGTTCTCATCGGCATTCTGATGCTGATGGGTATCGTTACCAAGAACGCCATCCTGCTCGTCGATTTCGCCATCGAGATGCGCCGCCACGGGATGGAGCGCGTCCACGCCATGGTGGAGGCCGGTCGCAAGCGCGCCCGCCCGATCATTATGACCTCGATCGCCATGTCGGCTGGCATGCTGCCCTCGGCTCTTGGTGTCGGCGAAGGCGGCTCTTTCCGTGCACCGATGGCAATCGCCGTGATCGGCGGCATCATCGTCTCGACGGTTCTATCGCTGATCGTCGTCCCGGCCTTCTTCCTGATCATGGACGACCTCTCGCGCCTGCTGTCCCACCTCTTCGGCCGCTTCGTCGGCAAGAAGGAAGAAGAGCATCCGATCCTGTCGTCGGAAGAACTGTCGAAAGTCGCGCGGGAAAACAGCGAGGCCATCGCCTCCATGGAAGAGCGTATCGCAGCGGTAGAGAAGAACGCGCCAAAGGATAACCGCAACGGAAAATCCGACAACGTGCTTAGACTTCCGCCGCTCGCTGCGGAGTAAATCACGTCTTGCAACAATGGCCTTCAACCCGGTGAAGCGCATTCACCGGGTTCCCTGCTCAGCTCGACACCCCTCAAATTTCGCCAAAGTTTGATCGAAATCAATTTAGCCTGTGTAGAACCGGCTATCCTCGCCCCATGACAACATCCATGGCCGACGCTTCGCCCCTCTCCAAATCGACCGGACGAGGGATAAGCGAAGACGGTTATGTTCTTGGGGGATGAGCGTGAGCAAGATCGAGAAACTAAGCAACAGGGACGAAGCCCTTCTCATTCGCAGTGACCTTCTGTCTTCCATGAGCGAGACATCGGCGCGGTCGGTCATCGACGCCGCCTCGCTTTTGACGCTTCCCGCTCGCCACATGCTCTTCACCGAGGCCGGTGCGGCGGAATATCTCTACTACGTGCTGAGCGGTCATGTTCGCCTGTTCCGCACCAGCCGCGATGGCCGTGAGGCCGATATCCGCATCTGCTCAACCGGCGAAACCTTCAATGACTGCATGATCTTTGAGATGGGTAACCACCGCTACAGCGCCCAAACGACGGAATGCTGCCTGCTGGCAAGACTCGAACTGTCACGGATCAGGGCAATGCTTGAGGCTGACCCCACTGTTGCCCGCGCCATGATCGAGACGCTGTCGAAGAACAATCTGAAAGTCATGGACTGCGTGGCCAATGACCGGTTGCAGACAGCACCTCAGCGCGTGGCCCATTATCTGGTGACGCAGGCGCCGACAGAGAATGGCGCATATTCTCTGCGTTTGCCGTTTCAGAAAAGCGTTCTGGCCGGCAAGCTCGGTCTTGCACCGGAAGCGCTGTCTCGCGCCTTCTCCACCCTGAAAAGCCGCGGCGTCAGCGTGCGCGGCCGTGTCATCCATGTCGACGACCCGGCGGCCCTGAACAGGCTTTGATCGGGTTAGGCCGGTAGAAGTGCTGGGTGGACCCAGCTCCCACACGCTAACCTTTTTACAAGCCGCCCTGCTGCTTCAAAAAGCCGACGATGCGGTCGATGCCGTCGCCGCGTTTCATGTCGGTGAAGAAGAACGGCATGTCCTTGCGCATGCGGGTGGCGTCGCTATCCATCACATCCAGATCGGCGCCGACGTAAGGCGCCAGATCCTTCTTGTTGATCACCAGAAGATCGGAGCGGGTGATGCCTGGCCCGCCCTTGCGTGGGATTTCCTCGCCCTGGCAGACGGAGATCACATAGATGGTGATATCCGCAAGATCCGGAGAGAAGGTGGCAGCGAGATTGTCGCCACCGGATTCGATAAAGATCACGTCGAGATCGGGGAAGCGCTCGTTCAAACCGGCAATGGCCTGAAGATTGATCGTCGCGTCTTCGCGGATCGCGGTATGCGGGCAGCCGCCGGTCTCCACGCCAACGATGCGCTCCGATGGCAGCGCCTGCATGCGCACCAGCGCTTCAGCATCTTCCTTGGTGTAGATGTCATTGGTGACCACGGCGACGGAGAATTCCGAGCTCATCGCCTTGCACAGCTTTTCCGTCAATGCCGTCTTGCCGGAACCGACAGGCCCGCCGATACCAACTCTGAGCGGCCCATTTCCCGATTTCATGCCTGCTTCCCTTCTGGATATGTTTCCTCGACCATAGCGGTCTCACGCCTGCCCCATCAACAGTAAAGTAGATGGAAAATGGTCAGGAGCGGAAGAGCCGCGTTCCCTGCACCTCATGGCGCATGGGTGCCGTATCGGCAATGATGGTGGCCGATCCGAGATCATCGAGCGTGGCGGTGGAAGCGCGTGCTGCAACCTCCGCTACCGCCTCCTCCAGCCTTGCCAGGATCGCCACACCATCCTTCTGCCCCGCGACGCCAAGCCGTATACCAGCGGAAATCAGTTGCGACAGGCCGGAATGGAGATAGGCGGCAAGAACATCCTCCAGCGCAATCTCATGCGCCGCGGCAACCGCACCGACCGCAACCGGATAGGTCGGCGAGACAGGCAATCTGTCGAAGACAGGAGACGGCCAGGCGCGTGCGGCATCCACAAAGGCATCGCCCAGGAGAACCGTCTCGCGATAGCGCTCCGCCGAGCCCGCAAGAGCGCGCGACAGTTCGGCAATCTCGTTTAGCACGACGTCATCGGCAAAGCCGTTCCAGGCCTCGCTCAACATCACCGCATCGTTCCATAATGCCCCGCGCTGCAGCGAGAGGGCAATCCAGTCGCTCAAGCCCGCAGCATTGGTCACCCGGCGATCAGCGACAGCGCTCTCAAGCCCGCCGGAATAGGAAAAGGCGCCGACCGGAAAGGCGGGCGACATCCAGGCCAGCAGTCTGAGCAGGCTGTCGACATTGCGTCTCTGTGTCATGCGTCAATCATGATGGTGGTGGTGATGCCCGTGATCATGCGAATGACCACCATGCGCGTGATAGGCGCCACGAGCCGGTTGGAAAGGCTCTTCCACATCCCGCACCGTTGCACCCAGCCCCTCCAGCATGGCGCGAATGACGTGATCGCGCAGAATGAGGATGCGACCCTCTTCGATCTGGGCCGACAGGTGGCGATTGCCGAGATGCCAGGCAAGCTCGATCAGATGCAGCGGGCTCTTTGCAGTGATCTCGAACAGCTTCTCATTGGCCGCGCGCACTTCCACCAGATCGCCATTTTCGACGACGAGCAGATCGCCATGGGCAAACAGCACGGCTTCCTTCAAGTCCAGCATGACCATCTCGTCATTCTGAAGATGCAAGAGCTTGCGCCGCAAATGTCTCTGGTCATGGGCAAGGGTGACATAGCCGCTCGGCTCATCGGCTGGTGTGCCTGCGGGGAGATAGGATTGAACACGTAACATGGAGTTTCCGGCCTGACTGAAATGCTTCAAGCATCGAGTCTTGCCGGATGGAACGAGGGATTGCAAGCCAGCGGCAAGCAGGAATGCACCTCATAAATGACGATGACCTCCAAGCCTGATTGCCTCAAGAAGCCACTTGGAGAGCCATGCTGAGTGTCTCGTTGCGCTCCATGCGTGCAAAGGCGTCATCACTATGGCAAAGACGGTTGCGCCCCGCGGCCTTGGCGATATAGAGCGCCTTGTCGGCCAAGGCGAAGGTATCGTGTTTCGAGCGCGAAGGCTCGATCTCGGCAATGCCGACGGAGACCGTGGTCTGCAAGAGATTGCCCTCGAAATTGACGGACAGACAGGCAACGCGGACGCGCGCCATTTCGATCAGCGCGACGCGATCCTTGCGGTCTCCGCCACAAACGATCACGCCGAATTCTTCGCCACCGAGCCTCGCGACACAGTGAAAATCACCGAACACATCCTCGATTGCCCGAGCAACGCGTTTTATCACCAGATCACCGGCACTGTGGCCGAAATTGTCGTTGATCGACTTGAAGCGATCGAGATCGAAGATCGCAAGCGACGCATTGTTCTGGATATCTTCGAACACCTGGTTGAAGGCGCGGCGATTAGCAAGCCCCGATAGCGTATCGGTCCGGCTCAGCCGCTCGAACTCCGCCTGCGATTCACGCAACTGGCGGATTGCCTTGGCAAGAACCTTGCAGAGAATTCCGGCCACCAGACCGCCGACGATCCAGCCCATGGCGATGCTGTAGGACACAGCCTCCGCAAGCGGAACGGGAAGAAGCTCCAGCGTGGAGCCGAGCAGAATGACCGCCAGACTGATAAGGATGGACAAGGATATGGAGATAAACACCATTTTCAGCGCAAAACTTTGCAGCGTCTGCCCCTTGCCTGGATCGCTGAGACTCATGTCGAGAGAGATAAACTTTGCGAACCCGTCAGCCATCAGCCTCTTACCTCCATAAGGCAACCGATAAGCAGAAAAGGTTGCGACACCGACAATAAAACAAGTAAAAGTTTAAGCTAGCTTTACTCATATTAGATACTTTGAAAATATCTATAGACGCACTTAAACAAGGATGAGCTTAAGTTAGCCATTCCTCACGGGCATGAACGACGAAGCCGCAGGAATGATCCGAAAAATTCTCGCAAAAATGCCCTCAGACAGCATTGCCGCCGCGCTTGCTATCAATCTGGGTTAAGTTTCGGTTATCCCCAGATTCCGTACACCGTGAGGCGCCGCCTAGAGTTTGGACAGTATCGTTTCAAATAAAAGGTGAGCACGACAATCCTAGAGCATTCCGGTGATCCCGTGGTCACTGGAATGCTCCAAGTTCTTGTTTTCGCTGCCTTACCCGACGCCGAAGCGATTACGCTTCGGCTGCTCTAGCTTTCCTCACGTGGCTTTCGGAAAGACGATGGCAAAATGCCAAGGCGTTGCAACCGGGCGTAAAGGCTTCGCCGGGGAAGCTTCAAAGCCTCCGCGACGGCGGTTGCGTCTCCGCCATGGCTCTGGAGTGCCTGGGTCAGAACGCTCGTCTCGAAAGCGTCCATCTGCTCGACCAGACCCAACCGCGTCGAGGCGGGGCGGTGCGGCGAGGCCAGACCAAGCGCAACCTGGGTAGCATAGTTGCGCAACTCTCTTACATTGCCCGGCCACTCATTGCTGAGCAGAAAGGCCTCGATCTCGGCATCAATCTGCGGACTGGGAAGCCCGTGACGCCGCGCTGCATCCTCCAGGAACACATGAAACAGAATAGCGATGTCCCCCTGCCTTTGGCGCAGTGGCGGTACACCGATGCGGACGGTCTCGAGGTGATAGAGCAGATCCTTGCGCAAGCCTGCCTTTTCATCATCAGCGGAGAGATGTTTTCTCGTGAGGGTGCTGAGGATCCTCACGTCGACGGGTGTCGTCCCGCCACTCGGATTGAGCATCTCCCGGCTTTCCGCCACGCCCAGCATCCGACCCTGCATCAGCGGAGACATGGTCTCTGCCCCATCCAGGAACAGCGTTCCCCGGTGAGCCTCCGCAATCAGCCCGCGACGCAGGCGCGTGCCGAACAGTGTCTCGTCAACCATCGTATCGGAGATCGACGCACAGTCGATGCGGATGAAGGGGCGCGCGCGCCTTGGGCTTCCCTGGTGCAAGAGCCTGGCAATCAATTCCTTGCCAGTCCCGGTCTCGCCTTCGATCAGGACATTGACATCCGTTGGTGCGACCCGCTCGATCAAATCCCGCAACTGCACCATCACCGGTGTCTGGCCGAGCAGCGGCGATGTGCGTTCCGCCTCCAATGCCGCCTGGCGCAGTCTGCGATTGTCCACCACGAGACGGCGGGTTTCCAGCGCGCGCCGAACGGAGGCGATCAGATGGTCGGTCATGAAGGGCTTTGCCACGAAATCGAAGGCGCCCCGTTTCAGGGCTGCGACTGCCATGGCGATATCGCCATGCCCCGTCATCAGGATGACCGGCAGTTCGCGATCACGAGCCAGAATGGCATCGAACAGGTCGTTGCCATCGAGGTGCGGCATGCGCAGATCGGTGACGACGACACCGGGCAGCGTGGTGGAAAGGCTGGCAAGCGCCGATTTGCCATCATCATGCACCTCCACCTCCAAGCCGGCAATGGCGAAGCTGTCGGCCAATGCTGCGCGGAAGGCGACATTGTCTTCGACGAGCAAGATCTTCTCCGTTGCGTTCTGCGTCATGCTGCCCTCATGGTCACGATAAACGCCGCGCCCCCAAGCGCCGACGCCGTGATGGTAAGAGAACCGCCGAGATCCTTCATGATGTCCTGGGCGATGCCAAGACCAAGCCCAAGACCATTGGGCTTGCCGGTGACGAAGGGTTCGAAAACTTGCTTGCCGAGCTGCGGATCGATGCCGGCGCCGTTATCGGCAACCGTCAGGCAGATCAACGCGTTCTCGCGCTCCACAGTGATCGCAATCTCCGGATCGGGCCGTCCCTCCAGCGCGTCCATGGCGTTCTGCAAGAGATTGACCAGAACCTGTTCGAGCGGCACACGCTTGCCAAGCACACGCGGTTGACCGCTTGGCGGCAGGGTCAGGCGGATGCCCGCCTTGGCGATCCGGTCTTCCATCAACAACATTGCGCCAGCGATAATGCCATCCAGAGGTTCTTCAACGATCCGCCCTTCGCCCTTCTTCGCGAAACCGCGCATCTCCTGCGTCAGCGTGCCGATCCGCTCCGTCATCGCAATCATCGTGCCGAGACTATCGCGAACCCGCTCGCTGCGATTGGCCGCAAGATGGTGAAGCGCATTTTCCGAAAGGGTGCGAATGGTGGCAACCGGCTGATTGATCTCATGCATGAGCCCAGCGGTAATGGAGCCGACGGAGGCAAGCCGATTGGCCTGCGCCAGTTCTTCGCGCGCTTCTCGATAACGCTGGTCGGCGATCGCTCGATATCCTATTTCCTCACGTAGCTGTGCCGTTCGTTGAGCAACTGCCGCCTCGAGGTTACGTCGCTCGGCAGCGCGCCGTGCCGTACGATTGGCCTGCCACCACACGCCGAAACCGGCGAGAAGCAGAAGCGGCAGGATGGCGAGCGTGGCAAGCGCCGCCCGACGGTCCGCAGCGATGCGTGCTGGCCGCGTGTCGAGAAGATGCAGGATGCGAAGATCCGTTCCGGCAATCGGAAGTGCGTCATAAACCATATCAGCGCCCTGAACCGTCTCGATACGATTGGGGCCTGCAAAGCGATAGTTGCCCGGTTCCAACTTTGCGTCGCCATACTGGCTGATCGCATCGATCCGGCTACGAACCGCGGTCGGCAAGGGCGTCAGCGTCGTCAAAATCTGGTCCTGATCGGGTGCCGCCAGAACGATGCCGTTGGCATCGACGATCAGCGTGCGCCCTGGATCTCCGGCCCAGATGGCAGAAAGCGCGCCGAACTCGAACTTCACGACGACGACACCGGACGCGGCATCGCTTTGACCAACCCGCCGCGCCAGAAACAAGCCTGCCTGGTGGGTGAGCAAGCCAGCGCCATAATACTCCGCCTCACCGTCCCGCATCGCGCCGGTGAAATAGGGTCGGAAACCGAAATCCTGCCCGACGAAACTTCTGTCATCACCGGCATTGGAGGCGGCCACGGCAACGCCTGCGCGATTGATCAGATAGATATAGGAGGCTCCCGTCTCCTGCACCAGCGAACCGAATTTCGCGCTAAGCCGCGCCGCCGTCTCCGGGTTCCTGGTCGAGAGGACATCGACCAGATCACCATATTCACCAAGAACGATCGGCATCAGGCGGACACGGGCAAGCTCGCTGTCGATCAACAGGCTGTGCTGACGCACCAGCAATTCAGCCTCCTCCACCAGTTGTTCCGCCGCTTGCCGGCGGGACCAGAAAGACGCTCCACTCCAAACAAGAGTGATGGTGGCTCCTACGAGCAGCAATAGCAGTAAAATCTGTAGGCGGGGTTTTGGAAACATCTGTGCAGGATATTGCACAATCAATCAAAACACCATGCAAGAATCAGCACAGATTTTGCGTGAAACTCTCTGAAAAAGCGGATAATAGTATCAATTTCAATAGCTTAGAGGTAGATCAGTAAATCCTTCACACGACCACCTGCCCTCAGCAAATTGCATGAAGAGAGAGGACGCGCCGTCGGGAGGATGGCCCAAAAGCTTTGAAATCAACGGCCATGTGCTGATCAGCGAGGACGCTTTCCGCGGAACGCTTGCTGGTTACCTAGAGGGAAGACCCCTAAGCTCAAGCCGCGCGTCACGATCTTGCCCCTGCCTGAACAGGCACCGGGTGTCTTTGTGAAACTTGACCAAGGGAGGGTCCGAGTGTGTTGATCGAGACCGGAAATACCATCACCCAGGGAGCCGTCGCGCAGTCTCCAGACCGAAAGCACCGTCTGAAATCGATTATCGGCGGTTCGACGGGCAACCTCGTCGAATGGTTCGACTGGTACGTCTACGCCGCATTCGCGCTTTACTTCGCGCCGCACTTCTTTCCCGCAGGCGATCAGACCGCACAGCTTCTCAATTCTGCCGCCGTCTTCGCCGTCGGCTTCGTTATGCGCCCTGTCGGCGCTTGGATCATGGGCCTTTATGCCGACCGTCATGGCCGCAAGTCCGGTCTGGCGCTTTCGGTAACCCTCATGTGCCTGGGCTCGCTCATCATTGCGCTAACGCCCGACTACAACACGATCGGCGTAGCCGCGCCCACACTTCTCGTCATCGCCCGTCTCCTGCAGGGTCTCTCCGTCGGCGGCGAATACGGCGCCTCTGCCACCTATCTCTCCGAAATGGCCGGCAAGGAACGCCGCGGCTTCTTCTCCTCCTTCCAATACGTGACCCTGATCTCGGGCCAGCTTCTGGCCATCGCCGTCCTGATCATTCTACAGAACGTCATGAGCACGGAAGCCCTCAACGCCTGGGGCTGGCGCATCCCGTTCTTCGTCGGTGCGGCTCTCGCCATCGTCGTCTTCTGGCTGCGTCGCGGTCTTGCAGAAACCGAAAGCTTCAAGAACGCCAAGGCTGAAGGCAAGCCGAAGTCTGGCTTCTGGCAGTTGCTGACCAAGCATCCGAAAGAGACCGCACTCGTCATGCTGCTGACAGCAGGCGGTACCTTGGCCTTCTATGCCTACTCCATTTACATGCAGAAGTTCCTGGTCAACACCTCCGGTTTCTCCCGCGAGGTTGCCAGCGAAATCAACGCCGTCACGCTCTTCATCTTCATGCTGCTGCAGCCCATCGCTGGCGGATTGTCCGACAAGATCGGCCGCAAGCCTCTGATGATCACATTCGGTGTGCTGGGCGTCCTCTGCACCTATCCGATCTTCTCGGCTCTGGAACAGACGAAGGACCCGCTCACCGCCGGATTGCTGGTCATGGCCGCCCTTGTCATTGTCACGGGCTACACCTCGATCAATGCCGTGGTCAAAGCGGAGCTTTTCCCCGCCCATATTCGCGCACTCGGTGTTGCCCTGCCTTACGCGCTCGCCAACACGCTCTTCGGCGGCACCGCCGAGTTCGTCGCACTGCGCTTCAAGAGCGTCGGTTGGGAACAGGGCTTCTACTGGTACGTCACCGCCATGATCGGCGTGTCGCTCATCGTCTACCTGTTCATGCGCGACACCAGCAAGCAGAGCGAGATCATCGAAGACTAAAAGACCCTCACCAGGGGTCTGCAACCGATGCCATATTGAACGCGGGCGTCGTCTTCGGACGGCGCCCGCTTCATTTGGCTAGATGAGTTATCGTAACTGACGTCAGTACCGGAAAAGCTAAACGCATCACTTCAAACGCGTCCGCCCCTGGCCGATCCGCCGACAGAGCGGAGACGGCGCTAAGGCGGCGATCGCGCAGCTATGCGGATAGTTTTAAAAGCCCGATATCAGAACAGGAAGTAGCGCTGTGCCATGGGCAGAACCGTCGCCGGTTCGCAGGTCAGCAACTCGCCATCGGCGCGGACTTCGTAGGTTTCCGGGTCCACCTCGATATGCGGGGTCAGTGTATTGTGGATCATCGAGGCTTTCGAGATGCCGCCACGGACATTCTTCACCGCCACCAGTTTCTTGGCGACGCCGAGGCGCTGCGCAAGCCCACCATCGAGCGAGGCCTGCGAGACGAATGTAACGGAGGAGTTGGTCCGTAGCTTGCCGTAGGCCGCAAACATCGGGCGGTAATGCATAGGCTGCGGGGTGGGGATCGAGGCATTCGGGTCGCCCATGGGCGCTGCCGCGATGGACCCGCCCAGCAGTACCATTTCCGGCTTCACGCCGAAGAAGGCCGGGGACCACAGCACGAGGTCGGCACGCTTGCCGACTTCGACCGAGCCGATCTCGTGGCTGACGCCATGGGCAATCGCCGGATTGATCGTGTATTTGGCGATGTAGCGGCGCACACGGAAATTGTCGTTCTCGCCCTTCTCATCCTTCAGGCGACCACGCTGACGCTTCATCTTGTCCGCCGTCTGCCACGTGCGGATCGCCACTTCGCCGACGCGGCCCATGGCCTGGCTATCGGAAGAAATGATCGAGAAGGCACCGATGTCATGCAGAATATCTTCCGCCGCAATCGTTTCCTTGCGGATACGGCTTTCGGCAAAGGCGATGTCTTCAGGGATCGAGGGCGACAGGTGATGGCAGACCATCAGCATGTCCAGATGTTCCGCCAGCGTATTGACCGTGTAGGGCCGCGTCGGGTTGGTGGAGGACGGAATGACATTGGGGTTGCCGCAGACCTTGATGATATCCGGCGCGTGACCACCGCCTGCCCCTTCCGTATGGAAGGCATGGATGGTGCGGCCCTTGATGGCGGCCACCGTATCTTCCACGAAACCGCTTTCGTTCAGCGTATCGGTGTGGATCATCACCTGCACGTCGAAGGCGTCGGCAACTGTCAGGCAGTTGTCGATGGCAGCCGGCGTCGTCCCCCAGTCCTCATGCAGCTTCAGCGAGGATGCACCCGCCAGGATCATTTCTTCCAGCGGCTTCGGCAGCGAGGCATTGCCCTTGCCGGCAAGCGCCAGATTCATCGGAAATCCATCGAAGCTTTCGATCATCCGCTCGATATGCCATGCGCCGGTGCAGGTGGTGGCGAGCGTTCCATGCGCAGGACCCGAACCGCCGCCCAGCATGCAGGTGACGCCGCTCATCAGCGCTTCTTCGATCTGCTGCGGGCAGATATAATGGATATGGGCGTCCATACCGCCAGCGGTCAGGATCTTGCCCTCACCTGCAATGGCTTCGGTCGAAGGGCCGACGATGATCGTCACGCCCGGCTGCGTATCCGGATTGCCCGCCTTGCCGATTGCGTGGATGCGCCCGTCCTTCAACCCGACATCGGCTTTGTAAATGCCCGAATGATCGACAATCACCGCATTGGTGATGACGGTATCGACCGCACCCTCCGCACGCGTCGCCTGGCTCTGGCCCATGCCGTCACGAATGACCTTGCCGCCACCGAACTTCACCTCTTCTCCATAGGTGGTGAAATCCTTTTCGATTTCGATGAACAGCTCCGTGTCCGCAAGGCGCACCTTGTCGCCGGTGGTCGGGCCGAACATGCTGGCATAGGCGGCACGGGAAATCTTGTAGGACATGGTTCAGGCTCCTTCGGAGACGGAGAAATTCGATAAGGAAGACAGTCGTTTTAGCTTGCCCTGCGTGACAAGCGCATCAACCAGTTGTTTTTCGACGGAAAAGGGGTGGCCGCTCCAACCTTTATGGCAAAAACCGGCAATGGTGAGTTCGTCCTTTTCGCCAATAGCGTCAAGCATGTAGCGAATGGCGAAGAGCCCTGTGCTTGGACATACATAAGGCTCAGGGGACAGGCCTTTCAGTTCCTCATCCAGCCACTCATGCACCTGGCGGCTAATGACGAGATGGGTTTTGCCGGTCTCCGAGGCGATTGCGGCAAACTCGGCACTGTAGTCGACACAAAAATCCTCGAGCTCCGGCCAATGACGATGGATATCCTCTTCCATCTCGCCGAACTTGACGGAGTCGCGAACCGACCAGATCGCCGATGCCGCCTTGACCCCTGGGCTTTCGCGCCAGGAGCGATCCTCGATCATCCGCCGACCGGGCCGTCCAGTGTTGCAAACCGCGACGACGTCGGTCCGGCTACCGCCTGCGCCGAGAGAGCGGCAATCATTGAAACGAATAATGACATCGGCAGTATCGATCCAATCGGCCACGCCCTGCGGTATTTCCCCATTTCCAACGATCACGATCCGGCGGCTCATGGTCTTCAGAAACTTTCCGTCCATTTGCGCAGGTCGTTGGTCCGCGCCCGGCTCATCGCTGCGAGGCAGGAGAGAACCAGCTGTGGCTCCATGGTGCCCGCCCGCGCCTGGAAACCCTCGAAGTCGCAATTGGCATCGCGGAAGATTATCCATGCACTTTGGGCCGCAATAAGCGCCTCTTCGGCACCCTTGCTGTGGTCGTCAGCTGCCTTGTCACGTTCGACCAGAATTGCGCGCAGCTTCCGATATTGCGTGTTCAATTCCTTGTCGGCCTTGTCGTAATCCTCTCCCGCGCACTGGGTCATCTCCATCTGCGTCTGCGGGTCGGCACAATTTGCCTTGCTCTCCTGCGCGAAGGCTGGACCACTCGTCGCAAGCACCGCGGCCAGAAGAACAGAGGCAAAGACGCCGGAGGAGATTGGCCTCAACATCACAACTTTCCCATCACCTGCTGGCGAAACCCATAAACCTCGCGCTTGCCCGACAATGGCACCAGCGTCACTTCGCGCTTCTGCCCCGGCTCGAAACGCACGGCCGTACCCGCCGGAATATCCAGCCGCATGCCGCGGGCCTTGTCGCGCTCGAAGATCAGCCCGGCATTGGTCTCGAAGAAATGATAATGGCTGCCCACCTGAACCGGGCGGTCACCGGAATTGGCAACCTCGATGGTCACGGTCGGCTGGCCGGCATTGAGCTCTATCGTGCCCTCGGCAGCAATGATCTCACCTGGTATCATGGTCGTGCTTCCACTGTATGGGTTTCAGTTGTGTATTTGACTTGGTTATCCATTTTTCGCACCATTTCGGGCGCAACCAAACACACTACAAATAGGCTCAAAGAAATGCAAAACGCTACGATCCAAAAGGTGAATCTTGCAGTTTTCAAATTACCTGTCTTTTTCCGGTCATAGTACTTTACAAGTCCACTTAGACTTGTCCTGCCAAATATTTTTCGCTCTATGTGAATCTTAATATATGCTTCATGCACCTTGATCACGTGAGCATGAGCTCGATAGCGAAATATGCCGTAGCCACTTATCAAGACCGGAAAGAAGGCTGACAAAGCTAAAGCAAGCGGCCTTAAGCTCTCAGCGCTTAAGACGAGCCAATATATTAAACCGACCGCTACCATACTGAGAATTTCGAACTGGTTCATCGTTCGAATTTCTTCATCGATTCTTGTACGTGCTGCCTTCATCTCTTCTAGAAGGTATTGATAACGAACGTCGGCACTTGCACGCACTTGGAGAGGCGTTCTGCTACCTGAAGGTTGATCATCAGCGCTCATCGACAAAGCCCTTCCGGTAGATCACCTAATCGGCTCATGCACGGTGACGAGCTTAGTGCCGTCCGGGAACGTGGCTTCCACCTGCACGTCATGGATCATCTCGGCGATGCCTTCCATGACCTGATCGCGCGAGATGACATGCGCGCCCGCTTCCATCAGTTCGGCAACGGCGCGGCCGTCACGCGCCCCTTCCACCACATAGTCGGTGATAAGCGCGATCGCCTCGGGGTAATTGAGTTTCACGCCGCGTTCGAGCCGCCGACGCGCCACCATGGCGGCCATGGAGATCAGGAGCTTGTCTTTTTCCCGGGGAGTAAGGTTCATCGTCGTCCCATTCCAGCCGAGCGTCCTTCAGGGTTTGAAAGGTACGCTCAAAATCATCCTGCCTATGCAGCAACTTAAGCCGGATACTCATCCAGTTTCAGGGCGCTGCACACGCTTCACAGATTCCAGACTTTCGGCACTGGCGCGCCGTTGCGCAAGAGCGAAATGATGGGAAAAAGCATTTTTCTCAGGGAGAATCCGTCCGGCGCGGACAGTCGCACCACGAGCTTGCCCTGCCACTCGCTGGCGCCGCCGCTTTCTCCGGCAAACGCCCTGATTTTAGGCAATAGCGCTTCGGCCAGCGGGCCGATATAGAGGATGGTGGCGAAGGCAACCCGGCCTGCGAGAACGGAAGAATGCTGCGTCAGATCGGCAATCCGGCCATCGAGAAAAAGCTCTTCCGCATGAACGAGCTTGCCGCCGTGACGAATACGCCAACGGTCACGAAACAGCCCCTCCTCCATCGCCTCGCCCATGGCCTGACGGCCAAGCAGCACCGCCTCGACGGCGATAAACTCGGACGAGGCATCGAGATCGGCCTCCAGCCTGCGCGTCAGCGAAGCGCGGTCGAAGAGGATGGTTTCCTGGGGAAGCCAATGCAGACGGGTGTTTTCTTCCGCCGTGATGCGAACGGACACGTTCGCAGTCCCGGCGGCGGCCTTGTAGACCTTCTCGCAGGCCTGCGTCGTCACCACGAGGCTGGTTCCCGCTTTCGCATGCGCCTGCCACTCCACCTCGTCCCCGCCGGTTAAACCGCCGGAGGAATTGATGAGAATGGCTTCCATTTCATTGGAAAAGGTTTCGGGGAGCCTGATCTTGGCGCAGCCTTCCTGAAACAATTCGTCCAGGCGGCTGCGTCCATCAAGGGCTTTGGTTACAATGCGTCCTCGGCCACGGGCGCGCTGCGGACGGGGTTGGCTGATGCTTTCAAGGACTGGCTGCACGTCGTCTCCGAGGGCTTCGCTGATGCGGAAACCGCTTTCACAGAGCAATCCGTCTTCGACGTTGCGTCGACTACCATCTGCCCTTCCGTATTCTGGAAGAAATCCCACATTCTTTCAGCGGCATCAACCTGTCTTGCACTCTCATCACCTGATGACTTGCGGTCGACCGCAGGCTGCGCCTTCGGTGTCACGTCGCCGCCGGGTTTGCGGGTCAAAACAGCAGAGGCAGCAATAACTTCGGATTTCATCGTGGCGCGCGGCCAGGCATGATCCCAGGCGTCGATCACATAAGAATGGATGCGTGAACCGCTCTTGCAGACATCGTAGGAATTGAAGGTGAAGTTGCCGAGAGACTTGCTCTTCACGGCACCCTTGCAGCCATCGAGCTCCGCCCACCGCTTCAGCGCCGTCTCGCCGCCATACTGCCAGTAAGGCTTGCCGCCGCCCTGATAGGGGTTGGCTGGATCTTTCGTGCCAGCAAAAGCGATAATCGACAGGGGCTTGGCCGGTGTGCAGCTTGCCATATCCGGCCGCCAACGGCCTTCGGCTTCCACCGGAACGCCTGCGCGCAGCGAGGCGACAAAGCCAGCCGCGGCAAAATCGTTGCTGCCGCTGCAAAGATATTGGGAAAGCATGCGCCCACCACCGGAATAGCCGGAGCCATAGAAGCGTTCTTCATCGACGCAGAACTTCGACTTCACCATGGAAACCGCATCGCGGATGAAAGAGACCTCGTCCAGCCCGCCCTTGCGGGTGGTCACGCCCGGCACGTTCCAGGCATGGGTGCCCGGTAGCTCACCATCGAGACTGCCCTGCAGGGCCACGACCACGACGCCTGCGCGTTCGGCAACCTTGTCCCAACCGCTGCGGTCGAGCTGGCCATTCGGGTTGCTGTTGCTGCCATGAAAATCAAAAACCACCGGCACCGGCTTCGATCCATCATAAGAGGAGGGAACGAAATAGACGCCCTCGCGTTCTGACCCCTGTGACATGAGCGAAAACGCGTGCCGACCTGGCTTTACAGCCTCACCGCACATCGATGCCGATGCAGCGGCGCTCATGCTTGTGAGGATGGCAAAACCTGCGAACAATGTCTTGGCAGGGGATGGAAGCCGGAATGTTCGGCCAGCAACAGTCAAATTCATCGGCACGCCTTTATTGGCACAGTTCTCCGACAAGATGCCGGAAAATTCGCGGAATGTAAGGGATCGACGGTCGCGGCGTGCAGATGACCTCTCGGGTGTGTCTTGCATGCAGCATTCATGTTGCCAATAACACAGGACTTTGGTGAAGGAAACGTAAAAACCTGCATGAAAGCCATGTCTCAGCGCATGGCTCTTCACTTTATCACGGGGTTTTTATTACACCGTGAGCATATTTGCAGCAGCTATACTGTCAGATGCCGCCTTGCTTCCGGCGTATCCAGCGTTTCCGCCGCACCTTGATGCACGACCTCGCCACGATCCATGATGTAGACATAGTCAGCAAGCTCGCGGCAGAAATCCAGATACTGCTCGACCAGCAGGATCGCCATGCCGGTGGAATCCCGCAAATATTTGATCGCCCGCCCGATATCCTTGATGATCGATGGCTGAATGCCTTCGGTCGGCTCATCCAGAACAAGGATCTTCGGCCGCGTCACCAGCGCCCGCCCAATCGCCAGTTGCTGCTGTTGCCCGCCGGAAAGATCACCACCCCGGCGTGACAACATGCTTTGCAGCACCGGAAACAGGCTGAAGATGTCGTCGGGAATAAACCGCTCCTTGCGCGGCAGAGGCGCATAACCACTCTCCAGATTTTCCTGCACCGTCAGCAGCGGAAAGATTTCACGCCCCTGCGGCACGTAGCCCACCCCGCGCTTCGCCCGCTGATAGGGCGCCAGGCCATTGAGACTTTCGCCCCCAAAGGTGATCGAGCCGCCGCTAATGGCATGCTGCCCGGTGACCGCACGCAACAGCGAGCTTTTGCCCACCCCATTACGCCCAAGCACACAGGTGATCTTGCCCATCTCGGCATTGAGCGAAATGCCACGCAAAGCCTGCGCCGCACCATAATGGAGATTGATGTTTTCGACGCTTAGCATGTTCACCGCCCCAGATAATTCTCAATGACCTTCGGATCGTTCGAGACGAAGTCGATCGATCCCTCGGCCAGCACGGAGCCTTCCGCAAGGCAGGTCACCTTGACGCCAAGCTCGCGGATGAAGCCCATGTCGTGTTCCACCACCACCACGGAACGGGTCTTGGCGATTTCCTTCAACAGCACAGCCGTTTCCGCCGTCTCGGCGTCCGTCATGCCGGCCACCGGTTCATCCACCAGCAGAAGCTTCGGCTCTTGAGCGAGCAGCATGCCGATTTCCAGCCACTGTTTCTGGCCGTGGGAGAGATTGGCCGCAAGATCATCTCGGCGGTGGCCGAGGCGCACAGTTGCGAGGATTTCCTCGATGCGCGCCTTGTCTTCCGCCGTCAGACGGTAGAACAGCGTGGCGAAGACGCCGCGTTTGCGGTTCAGCGCCAGTTCCAGATTGTCCCAGACCGTGTGGCTTTCGAACACGGTCGGCTTCTGGAATTTCCGGCCGATGCCGAGTTGGGCGATGTCCGCCTCGTCCTTCTTCGTCAGGTCGATCTGGTCTTCGAACAGCACCGTGCCGCTGTCCGGCCGGGTCTTGCCGGTGATGATGTCCATCATCGTCGTCTTGCCGGCTCCATTTGGGCCGATAATGGCGCGCAACTCGCCGGGCTCCACCACAAAGGAAAGAGAGTTCAGCGCCCGGAAGCCGTCGAAGGAAACGGAAACGCCGTCGAGATAAAGCAGGCTTTTTGCTCTCGTATCGGAAACTGTGTTCATATCCGCCTCACTCCGCTGCCTGATGCGCGACCGCATCGTCATTGCCGGGCTTTGCCGGATTGTCCTTCGGTGTCGCACCCTTGCCGCGACGGCCCGCCATGGTGTGCTGGATGGTGCCAACGATGCCCTTGGGGAAGAACAGCGTCACGGCGATGAAGAGGCCACCCAGCGCAAAGAGCCAGAACTCAGGAAAAGCGCCGGTAAAATAGCTCTTGCCGCCATTGACCAGCAGCGCGCCGATGATCGGGCCAATCAGCGTGCCGCGACCGCCAACCGCCGTCCAGACGACCACCTCGATGGAGTTTGCAGGCGCGAATTCGCCCGGATTGATGATGCCCACCTGGGGCACGAAGAGCGCACCGGCAATGCCCGCCATCATCGCAGAGACGACGAAGGTGAAGAGCTTGATGTTTTCGACGCGAAAGCCAAGGAAGCGAACACGGCTTTCGGCATCGCGCACACCCACCAGCACCTTGCCGAACTTGGAATTGACGATTCCAGAGGCGATCATCAATGAGAGCGCCAGCATCAGTGCGGTCATGGCAAAGAGCACGGCACGCGTGCCATCCGCCTGAACGGAAAAGCCGAGAATATCCTTGAAGTCTGTGAGGCCGTTATTGCCGCCAAAGCCCATGTCGTTGCGGAAAAAGGCGAGCAGCAACGCATAGGTCATCGCCTGGGTGATGATCGACAGATAGACACCGTTGACGCGCGAGCGGAAAGCGAACCAGCCGAAGATGAAAGCCAGCAGACCGGGCACGACCAGCACCATCAGCATGGCGAACCAGAACATGTCGAAGCCGTGCCAAAACCAGGGCAGCTCTTTCCAATTCAGGAACACCATGAAATCCGGTAGCACCGGATCGCCATAGACGCCGCGTGAGCCGATCTGGCGCATCAGATACATGCCCATGGCATAGCCGCCGAGCGCGAAGAAGGCGCCGTGGCCGAGCGAGAGAATGCCGCAATAGCCCCAGACAAGATCGAGCGCCAGCGCGAGCAATGCATAGGCCAGATACTTGCCGAGCATCGACATCATATAGGTCGGTACATGCAGCGGGTTGCCGGGCGGCAAGAGCAGGTTCAGCGCCGGGATGATGAGCGCCACGGCCAGAATGAAGCCGATGGCGATTGAGATGCGGCGGTCGAGAGCGCGAAGGAGAAAGCCGGTAATCATGCTTCGATCGCCCTTCCCTTGAGTGCGAAGAGACCACGCGGCCGCTTCTGGATGAACAGGATGATGAGGACGAGCACGAGGATCTTGCCGAGAACAGCGCCCACGGTGGGCTCAAGGAATTTGTTGAGAACACCGAGCGACAGCGCCCCGACCAGCGTTCCCCAGAGATTGCCGACACCGCCGAAGACCACGACCATGAAGCTGTCGATGATGTAGCTCTGTCCGAGATTGGGCGACACATTGTCGATCTGGCTGAGGGCGACACCGGCAAGACCGGCAACGCCGGAACCCAGCGCAAAGGTGAAAGCATCGACCCAGGGCGTGCGGATACCCATGGACGAAGCCATGCGGCGGTTCTGGGTCACGGCGCGCATCTGCAGGCCGAAGGAGGACCGCTTCAGAAGCAGAAGCAGGGCGAAGAACACCGAAAGCGAGAAGCAGACGATCCAGACGCGGTTCCAGGTGAAGTTCAGATAGCCGACACTGAAGGAGCCGGACATCCAGCTTGGGCTGCCGACCTCTCGGTTGGTCGGCCCGAAGATGGAGCGAACGCCCTGTTGCAGGATTAGCGAAATGCCCCAGGTGGCAAGCAGCGTTTCCAGCGGACGGCCATAGAGAAAGCGAATGACACCGCGCTCGATGACGAGACCGACAAAGCCGGTAGCCAGAAAAGCGACGGGCAGCGCAATGGCGAGCGACCAGTCGAACAGGCCTGGGAAGTGGCTGCGAATGATATCCTGCACGATGTAGGTCGCATAGGCGCCGATCATCACCATCTCGCCATGCGCCATGTTGATAATACCCATCACGCCGAAGGTGATGGCAAGGCCGATGGCCGCAAGCAGCAGCACCGAGCCGAGCGACAGGCCGTACCAGATGTTCTGCGCCGCATCCCACAGCGCCAGCGAGGACTGGATATGAGCGATCGCCGCATCGATGTCCGGCTTCAGACTGGCATCGACAGACGAAGACGCAGCCATCAGAATGCTGATCGCATCCCGCCCGCCGATGGTCTTGATGGTGTCGATGGCACTGCGCTTGTCTTCGACGGAGCGATCGGAACTAAGGACCGACACCGCACGCGCCTCTTCCATGCGGGCGCGAACCTGGGCATCGGTTTCTTTCGCCAGAGCGGCTTCCAGAAGCCCGAGATTTTCAGCGCTCGGCGCTTTCAAAACGGCATCTGCCGCAGCAAGCCGTACGACGCGATCGGGGCTCAGCAATGTCAGACCGCCAAGCGCTGCGCGGGTGACACGGCGCAACGTATTGTTGACCTTGATCTTCGTGACCGCAGCCTTCGGCGCCTCCCCGACCGCCTCACCCGTCACCGGATCGATCAGGGTGAGATTATCGCCGGCGGGCTTGGTGAGAAACACCAGGCTATCGGCCTTGCGAACATAAAGCTCGCCAGCCGCAAGCGCTTCCAGTGCAGGCACGACACGCGCGTCGCCCGTCGCAGCAATCTGCCCGATCAGCGCTTCAGCCTGCTTGAAATCGGCCTTGCCCAACGCATCGATCAACGGCTTTGCATCGCCCTGTTGGGCAAAGGCCGAAGCCGTCAGGCTGAACAACAGGCCGATCACGGCCAACAGTCGAACAAACATGGTCCCAAGTCCCCCTTGGATGCCTGCGGAGAAATGACTGCAGGCGGAAATCAGAAGTGAGAACAACTGTTCTCAGACCCCTCCCCCTCTCGACGTCATCCTCGGGCTTGACCCGAGGATCCATCACGGCATCGACGAGCGTCAACGGCGAGAAGAACAAAGGAGGGCGGTGGATCCTCGGGTCAGGCCCGAGGATGACGGCAGTGGGTGTGGGATCACTCTCGGTCACCATCGTTCCGCGGGCCGAATGATGACAAAGGGGTAAACCTGCAGATCGCGGCCCGCATGATCGGCGGGCCGCAACCAATTACCCAATCACATGCCCTTGCCGCCGCACTTACCGGTCGCAACGTTGAAGTTGCCGCAGGACATCGGCTTGCGCCAATCGGAGATCAGGTCCTTGGAGTCCGGCAGGTAATCGGACCACTCATCGCCCACGACCTGCGCGGTCTGCTGGACGATCTGGAACTGGCCGTCGGCCTGGATTTCACCGATCAGCACCGGCTTGGTGATGTGGTGGTTCGGCATGACGGTCGCGTAGCCGCCGGACAGGTTCGGCACCGAAACGCCGATGATGCTGTCCAGAACCTTGTCGGTATCCGTCGTGCCGGCAGCCTCTACCGCCTTAACCCAGGCGTTGAAGCCGATATAGGCAGCTTCCATCGGGTCGTTGGTCACGCGCTTGTCGTTCTTGGTGAAGGCATGCCATTCCTTGATGAACTCCGCATTGACCGGAGTATCGACGGACTGGAAATAGTTCCAGGCGGCAAGGTGGCCGACGAGAGGCGCGGTATCGAGGCCGGCAAGCTCTTCTTCACCGACGGAGAAGGCAACAACCGGAATGTCTTCGGCCTTCACGCCCTGGTTTGCCAGTTCCTTGTAGAAGGGAACGTTCGCGTCACCATTGATGGTGGAAACGACGGCGGTCTTCTTACCCGCAGAGCCGAACTTCTTGATGTCGGAGACGATCGTCTGCCAGTCGGAATGGCCGAATGGCGTGTAGTTGATCATGATGTCCTCTTCCTTGACGCCCTTCGACATCAAGTAAGCCTTCAGGATCTTGTTGGTGGTCTGCGGATAGACATAGTCCGTACCGGCCAGAACCCAGCGCTCGACGCCTTCGGTGTTGGCAAGATAATCGACAGCGGGGATTGCCTGCTGGTTCGGTGCAGCACCCGTGTAGAAGATGTTGCGCGAGGACTCTTCGCCTTCATACTGGACCGGGTAGAAGAGGATGGAGTTCAGCTCTTCGAAAACCGGCAGAACCGACTTACGGGAAGACGAGGTCCAGCAACCGAACACGGCAGCGACCTTGTCCTGGCTGATCAGCTGGCGCGCCTTTTCGGCAAAGAGCGGCCAATCGGAGGCCGGATCGACGACGACGGCTTCAAGCTTCTTGCCGAGAACGCCGCCCTTCTTGTTCTGCTCATCGATGAGCATCAGCATGGCGTCCTTCAGCGTCGTTTCCGAAATCGCCATGGTGCCGGAGAGCGAGTGCAGCACGCCGATCTTGATCGTGTCGTCAGCGGCGAATGCGCCGTGGAATGCGGTGGTGGACAAAATGGCGCCAAGCAGCGCGCCCGTGAGCGTCTTTCTGAAAGTCATCGGAAGAACCCCTCTTCGTGTTTAAGCCTTTGGAGCAAGGCCTCAGCGGCATTTTTCCGCTGCTGGAGGGGACTATCGGGCTCGGCGGGGCGAAACCGTATACGTCGTTTGACGTAGGTGGGGTGGCGAAATCAGCACATGGAAGTCAGGAGGGCCGATGCGAGGTCAGCCGACGGATAAACGGGAGCGTGAGAAACCTCAGTTATGGGGTTTCTCGTCCTCGGTGATCGCTTCCTGGTGGTACCAGCTATCGAAGTCGACGCGCGGAGCATATTCCTGCATGGACTGAACCGACGCATCCTTGCGAAAGCCTCGGTAGCCTGCGCGGCCTCCAACGGGGAACTGGTAGATCTTGGCACTTTCAAAATTGGGTTCGGTTCTCATGACGGCCTCGTTTCTTTCAATCAAACACTTCAGCACCGTGCTTCGTTCCGGACTATAGCCGATTGAAAGCCGAAATTCACCCCATTCGCTTAAAAAAATACCACAAAGACTATTTTTTAGGCACATCAATTGCGCGTCCGTTAATCGAATAGTCTTTATGCAGCTAATCACTCAAAATTCACGCTTTTGGCTGAAAAAACATTCAGAACGACCTCTTCGCTCATAGTTTCGGCAGAAAATCAGCCCATTTCGCTTCATAAAGCCTTCATAATTCTAAAATTTCGGGAAAAACCTCCATCACGCCGAAAGGTGGAATTTTCCGTACCAACCGGTTCGGCAGCAACTTCGACAGAAAAAAATGAAGTGCCGATTCGAGAGCTCACGCAAATTGGCACGCGGCATGCATATCTATCGGCAGCCCTTGAAAGCGAGAGCGTTTTCCACCGGTAACCGGACGAAAACAATCAAGGCTTCGCATCTTAACCCATGAGAGGTTCGTAATGACTAAGTTCAAACTCGAGTACATCTGGCTGGATGGTTACAAGCCGGTAGCAAACCTGCGCGGCAAGACGCAGATCAAGGAATTCGACGAATTCCCGACACTCGAGCAGCTTCCGCTTTGGGGCTTTGACGGCTCCTCCACCATGCAGGCCGAAGGCCACAGCTCCGACTGCGTTCTGAAGCCAGTCGCCATCTACCCTGACCCTGCCCGCACCAACGGCGCGCTGGTCATGTGCGAAGTCATGATGCCGGATGGCGTCACGCCGCACTCGTCCAACAGCCGCGCAACCATCCTCGACGACGAAGATGCATGGTTCGGTTTCGAGCAGGAATACTTCTTCTACGAAAACGGCCGTCCGCTCGGCTTCCCTGAGCAGGGCTACCCCGCTCCGCAGGGCCCGTACTACACCGGCGTCGGCTACAAGAATGTCGGCTCGATCGCTCGCGAAATCGTCGAAGAGCATCTGGACCTTTGCCTCGAAGCAGGCATCAACCACGAAGGCATCAACGCCGAAGTGGCCAAGGGCCAGTGGGAATTCCAGGTATTCGGCAAGGGCTCCAAGCGCGCCGCCGACCAGATCTGGATCGCTCGCTACCTGCTTCTGCGTCTTTGCGAAAAGTACGGCATCGATGTCGAATTCCATTGCAAGCCGCTCGGCGACACCGACTGGAACGGCTCTGGCATGCACTGCAACTTCTCCACCAAGTTCATGCGTGAAGTTGGCGGCAAGGAATATTTCGAAGCCCTCATGGCTGCCTTCGAAAAGAACTGGAAAGAGCACATCGACGTTTACGGCCCGGACAACCATCTGCGCCTGACCGGCAAGCACGAAACCGCTCCTTGGAACAAGTTCTCCTATGGCGTTGCAGACCGTGGCGCGTCGATCCGCGTTCCGCACTCCTTCGTCAACAACGGCTACCGTGGTTACCTCGAAGACCGTCGTCCGAACTCCCAGGGCTGCCCTTACCAGATCGCTTCCGTCGTTCTGAAGACGATCGCAGAAGTCCCGACGGCAAAGTCGGCTGCTGCCTAATCTAAAAAGAAATGGCGTCGCTCGATCCGGGCGACGCCATTTTTCCGTCTGCCGTTGGCGGACAAAGCGGCCTGCAAGGTCGCAAGACATATAAGTGGAGGCTGTGAAACACTGGCATGGCCGCACGGCAACGCATCATCCCCGTCAGACGCGAATATAACCGCTGGGTCGCGAACCAGACGCTGGAAGACTACGCGCTGCGATTTACCGCCAAAAGCGCCCGGCAATTCTCCTCCAGCCGCATTTCCCATACCGCCATCGGCGCGATTTCCTTTCTGGCGCTGGAAGCCATCGGCGGCGCCATCACGCTTTCCTACGGCACCACCAACGCCTTCTTCGCCATCGTCGCTGCCGCTGTTGCGATGCTGCTCGTCGGCCTTCCGATCAGCCGTTATGCCATCCGCCACGGCGTCGATATCGATCTTCTGACGCGCGGCGCAAGCTTCGGCTATATCGGCTCCACCATCACATCGCTGATCTACGCCGCCTTCACTTTCATGCTCTTTGCCATAGAGGCATCGATCATGTCCGGCGCGCTGGAACTGGCGCTCGGCATTCCGCTATGGATCGGCTACATCGTCTCGGCGGTCATGGTCATTCCGCTCGTCACCCATGGCGTGCGCCTCATCAGCAAGTTTCAGATCCTGACGCAGCCCTTCTGGATCGTCCTCAACGTCCTGCCATTCCTCTTCATCGCGCTGATGGACTGGCAGAAATTCGATCTGTGGCTGGCATTCTCCGGCATCCACCACGCACCGGCGCCACCCGGAGACACCGCGCCCTTCGACCTCATCGAGTTCGGTGCGGCCTCTGCCGTCATCCTGGCGCTGATGTCACAGATCGGCGAACAGGTGGATTTCTTGCGCTTCCTGCCGGCAGAAGGCCAGAGCAAGCTTCGTCACAAGCTCGGCGTTTTTCTCGCCGGTGCTGGCTGGGTTCTCGTCGGCGTTCCAAAACTGCTCGCCGGTTCCTTCCTGGTTGTGCTGACGCTCTCTTCCGGCGTGCCCGTGGGCAGCGCCGCCGATCCGGCGCAGATGTACCTCACCGCCTTCGGCTATATGATCCCCAACCAGAATGCGGCTCTCGTCCTGATGGTCGCATTCGTCGTGGTCTCGCAGCTCAAGATCAATGTGATGAATGCCTATGCGGGCTCTCTCGCGTGGTCGAACTTCTTTTCCCGCCTCACCCACAGCCATCCAGGCCGCGTCGTCTGGCTGGTCTTCAATGTCGCCATTGCGCTCCTGCTGATGGAGCTTGGCATCTACCGGCTGCTGGAAGAAACGCTCGGCATCTTTTCCATCGTCGCCATGGCATGGCTCTGCACCATCTCCGCCGATCTCTTCATCAACAAGCCGCTCGGCCTTGCCCCTCCAGGCATCGAGTTCAAGCGGGCGCATCTTTACGATATCAATCCCGTCGGCGTCGGTGCCATGGCGCTCTCCGCAACGATTGCGCTTACCGCCCATTTCGGCCTGTTCGGCACGCTCGCTGCGTCGCTTGCGCCCTATATCACCCTGGTCGTCGCTTTCATCGCCTCGCCGCTGATCGCCTGGGGCACGAAGGGAAAATTCTATCTGGCACGCAAGCCGCGCCAGAAGTGGAAGGAACTCTCAAGCATCACCTGCTCCATCTGCGAGCATCCGTTTGAGCCGGAAGACATGGCATGGTGCCCGGCCTATGCCGGTCCGATCTGTTCGCTCTGCTGTTCGCTGGACAGCCGCTGCCACGATATGTGCAAACCGAAGGCCCGGCTGAACTACCAGACAGCCCAGGTGGCAAAGACCTTCCTGCCGGAACAGCTGGTTGCGAAGCTCGCCTCGCGGCTCGGTCGTTATGCGATCTTCTCAGCGCTGGCCGTTGCGGCGATCGGCGGTATTCTGGGGCTGATCGCCCATCAGGTTGGCACCGGCACGCCAGCGACCGCAGACGTCGTCAATCGCACCATTCTAATCGTCTTCTTCGTCTTTGCCGTCATCGCCGGAATCGTCTGCTGGTTCCTCGTGCTCGCCCATGACAGCCGTGTCGTGGCGGAGGAGGAATCCTCACGACAGAACACGCTTTTGCTGAAGGAAATCGCCGCCCACCAGAAGACCGACGCGGCCCTCCAATATGCCAAGGAAACGGCAGAAGCCGCCAACCGCGCCAAGAGCCGCTATGTGGTGGGTCTCAGCCACGAGTTGCGCACCCCGCTGAATGCCGTACTCGGCTACGCCCAGATCCTCGAGCGGGATGAAACTATTCCTGCGCCTCGCCAATCCGCCATCAAGGTCATCCGCCGCTCCGCCGATCACCTCTCAGGCCTGATCGATGGCCTATTGGATATTTCCAAGATCGAAGCAGGCAGGTTGCAGGTTCAGTCGAACGAAATCAACATTCAGGATTTCCTCGACCAGATCATCGACATGTTCCGCCCGCAGGCGCAAGCCAAGGGGCTGCTCTTCCGCCACGAGCGCGCCAGAGGCGTGCCGCAATATGTGCGCAGCGACGAAAAGCGCCTGCGGCAAATCCTCGTCAATCTGCTCTCCAATGCCATCAAGTTTACCGACGAGGGGACCGTCAGCTTCGATGTCACCTATCGCAGCCAGGTCGCCACCTTCACCGTCACCGATACCGGGCGCGGCATTGCGGAAAAGGATCTCGCCCGCATCTACGAGCCCTTCCAGCGTGGCGAGGCTGAAATCATCAAGCCCATGCCAGGGCTTGGCCTTGGCCTCACCATCACCCAGCTTCTCACCAATACGCTGGGTGGCGAGATTTCTGTCGAAAGCCAGAAGGACGTCGGCTCGACCTTCCGGGTGCGGCTGATGCTCTCCTCGGTCGACAGGCCTAGCACGGCACTCGCGCCGGAAAAGAAAATCGTTTCCTATGCCGGGCCACGCCGCACCATCGTTGTCGTTGATGACAATGAGGATCACCGCGATCTGATGATGGAGGTCCTCTCCCCACTCGATTTCGTCGTGCTGACGGCACAAAGCGGACCGGATTGCCTGGCGCTGATCGAGGCGATGCAGCCGGATGCCTTCCTCATCGATATTTCCATGCCGGGCATGAACGGCTGGCAGTTGGTCGAAAAGCTGCGCAATGCCGGGCAAACCGCCCCCATCATCATGCTCTCGGCCAATATCGGCGATACCGCCATCATCGGTGCCGATACGGACGGTCATAATGATGCGCTGGTAAAGCCCGTCGATATCCGCAAGCTCTGTGACCGGCTCGCCGTGCATCTCGGGCTGCAATGGGTCTATGACACAGACTTGCCGCCAGTCGACCTGTCTGCAAAAGAGCCGGACCCCGGCGCTGTAAAAGCACCCGCACCAGCCCATCTCCAGGATTTGCTAGCGCTCGGCGAAATCGGTTATATTCGCGGCATTGAGGCGAAGCTCGATTCTCTCGCCGCACAACCCGAAAATCTGGCCTTTACCGAAGAGGCTCGACGCTTCGTGCGCGCCTTCGATCTCACCGGTTACGCCGATTATCTTCATAGTTTCAACACGAGGACGGGCACGGATGAATAGGTCATTGCAGCCGCGCGATATCGTCCTTCTGGTGGATGACAGCCCGGAAGCGCTCGGCTTCTTGACCGAAGCGCTGGAACAGTCCGGCTTCTCGGTGCTGATCGCAACCTCTGGCCAGGCGGCGCTCAACATCGTCGAGCGCGTCACACCCGACCTAGTCCTTCTCGATGCCGTTATGCCGGGGCTCGACGGCTTCGAGACCTGCCTGCGCCTGAAGGCCAATGCCGCCGTCGCGCAGGTGCCGGTGATCTTCATGACCGGGCTGACCGAGACCGAACACGTGGTGCGCGCACTGGAATGCGGTGGTGTGGACTACCTCAGTAAGCCTATCAATATCGACGAGCTGCGCGCCAGGCTTCGCGTCCACCTCTCCAACGCCCGCTCGGCGCAAAGCGCGCGCGTGGCGCTGGATGCCGCTGGCCGCCACCTTCTGGCGGTCCGCACCGATGGCACGATCCTCTGGTCGACGCCACAGGCGACGCGCCTCATCAACGCTGCAACCGGTAGCAATGATGGCCTCGATATCGTCTCCCGCACCATCGGCGAGTGGATGGCGCAGACCACCGCCCGTGACACGCCGCTCGTCATTACCCAGGCGGAACGCCCCTCGCTGCACTTCACGTTTCTGGGCGCAGTCGGCGCCGATGAATATCTCTTCCGTCTGACGACAACCAACGAGAAGTCCGGTGAGGCCTTGTTGCGTGACCGCTTCTCCCTGACAACGCGGGAATCGGAAGTGCTGGTCTGGATCGCTAAAGGCAAATCCAACCGCGACATCGGCGAGATTCTCGGCCTTTCAGCCCGCACGGTGAACAAGCATCTGGAGCAGATCTACGTCAAACTCGGCGTCGAAAACCGCGCCTCTGCCGCAGTGAAGGCGGCGCATGTGCTGCACGATAGCTGAGACGCGCAAGCCTTTAGAGCGTTTCCTTGCCGAATGGAAACGCTCCCAAAGCGTCTTGCGATCTTTCAGATTCGCTCATACGCTTTAGCTCTTTGTTATCGCACGTCGATATCGCAAACCGCTGCACACTTTTGCGCGACATGCTTTAGAGCGTTTCCTTGTTAAATAGAAACGTTCTGCCGGAGCAGGTTTTCGTCAGGGCAAAGGCGATTGGCGAAGGGCATACCCAAAGGTACGGTCGAGCCGATCGCCTTTGAGCCTGGCGGAAAGATGCCCGGCCCTCCCGTCGCGCCGCTTCGCCGTGCGAAGCGATTAGCGCGCCGGGCGATTGAAGCTCTTGCAGATTTGCCAGCAAATCTGCGGGAGGGTTGGTTGAAACGGGCCACCTGCTTGCCCGGACGGCTTGGCCGTATGCTTTGGCTACGGCGCGCGCCCTCCGGACCATCAGTCGATCCCGTTTGAACCAACAGAACCGTTTCTATTTAACAAGGAAACGCTCTAGTCTCTCAATCCCTCCCCCGACAGACCAAACCTGAGCGTCGAGCTCTTTGCGCTCAACCAGCATGTCACGCCCCGCTGCGCCCTCGCGTCGCGGAAGGCACAGGCGCACCTTTTCCCACTCCAACCAGGATCAATATATGGACAAGCTCGTCATACTGTCCGGCTGCTCCGGCGGCGGAAAATCCACACTGCTCTCAGAACTTTCAAAACGTGGTTGCGCCACGGTGGAAGAACCGGGCCGACGCGTCGTCGAACAACAGCTGAAAGCAGGAGGAACGGCTCTCCCATGGGTCGACCTCAAAGCCTTCCTACACCAGGCGGTCGCGATTGCAGAACAGGACTATGCAGCCGCTCGCGAAAAATCAGACTTCTCGATCTTCGACCGCAGCTTGATCGACGCCGCCTCCGCGCTTCGCCAACTGGGCGACGACGACTGGTACGATCGGCTGCGCAATGAATTTCGCTACGCCAAGATCGTCTTCCTCACACCCCCTTGGCCCGAAATCTACGTAACCGACAACGAACGCCGCCACGGCTTTCAAGACGCGGTAGAGGAGTACGAGCGGCTGCGCCGCGATTACGGCGAGCTGGGATATGACGTCGTCATTCTACCGAAGACCGACATTGAGGACCGGGTGGAATTTGTGCTAAAGGCGCTTCAGTGCACGCAAGGCACATGAAGAAGAGAAGCCCCGGTGAACCGAGACGAGGCCAACATCCCGGACGTTTTCAAGGTCGAAGCTCAAACTGCGTGGGCGCTCCTCGCCGATCTCCCCTCTTGAGGGTGAAATGTCCGGCAGGACAGAATGGTAGCCATCCCCAACTCACATCCCTCAAGAGCCGAAAACCCAAAAGCGCAACCGTCTCATGAGGGCATCTCTAAACCTGTCCTCCCCTCCGACAACCATCGGAAGGGAGAACAGGCAATACCGTTAACGACAGACGCGGGTCTTGCGGACGATGATCTCACCATGGCGGCGGATGCGTTCCTTTTTGACGAAGCAATCGCGCGGAGCATGACGGTAGTGACGCGGGCGATATTCTTCGCGGACATGCTCGCGCATGACACGCTGGCTCGTCGTCACGGTGACGGTTTCGGCGTAGGATGGTGCGGTGACCGAGAAGAACGACGCGGCGGCGAGGACTGCGGAAACAACAAGCTTCTTCATTGATAAACTCCTGAACTGAGGCCGCAGAAAACGTGGCGCATCGCAGGCAGTTCCGCCGAATATCACATTTTTCTAATTTATTGTGATTGAAAGAACTCGGCAGGGATTTCTTGACGCGCCATTCACCCCCAATCAGCGGGGTCAAAACGTGTCACGATCTTTCAGATTTGCTCCCCGCGCTTGAGGTCTTCGTTTGATCGCATGTCGTTATCGCAAACCGATCCACGCTTTTGCGTGGACCATGCATTGGCGTTGGTCTTTCAATGAGGGACCATCATCAGCACCTTGGTCATATCCCGACGAAGCCTTAAAAATATAAAAGCCCGGCATCGCTGCCGGGCTTCATCAATCTCAAATCCAGAAAGCAGATTACATGCCCTGCTGGAAGTAGCTGTACTGGCCGTCCGGACCCTTCTTCCATTCGTACATGACGTAGCCGGGAAGCTTCGGGTCGCCCTTTTCGTCGAAGGAGATATCGCCGAGAACGGTCTTGAACGTCCCCTTCTTCAGCGCTTCAGCAACGGCCTGCGGATCCGTAGAGCCAGCAGCCTTTGCACCTTCGGCAATCGTCTGAACGGCTGCGTAGGAGTAGAGCGTGTAAGCTTCAGGGTTGAAGCCCGCAGCCTTGAACTTCGCAACGAGGTCCTTGTTGTCAGGACGCAGGGTCGGGTCAGGACCGAAGGTGTTCAGCGTGCCTTCAACGGCGTCGCCAGCAATAGAAGCCAGTTCGTTGGAGACGATGCCGTCACCGGAAACGAGCGTTGCCTTGAGGCCCTGATCCTTCGCCTGACGGATGATCAGGCCGGCTTCGGTGTGGAGACCACCCCAGTAAATAACGGAAACGCCGGCTTCCTTCATCTTGGCGATGAGGGCGGAGAAGTCCTTGTCGCCGACATTCACGCCTTCATAGATGGCTTCCTTGACGCCAGCGGCGTTGGCAGCCTTCTTGGTTTCATCGGCAAGGCCCTGACCGTAAGGCGTCTTGTCGTGAATGATGGCGATCTTGGCGTCCTTGAAGTGGTCGGCAAGATACTTGCCGGCAATGCCGCCCTGCTGGTCGTCACGGCCGCAGGTGCGGAAGGTGTTCCACAGGCCGCGTTCGGTGAACTTCGGGTTGGTTGCGGCAGGCGTGACTTCGAGAATGCCGTTTTCGGCGTAGACTTCAGACGCCGGAATGGAAACGCCGGAGTTGAAGTGGCCGACGACGAACTTGACGCCATCAGCTGCGAACTTGTTGGCGACCGAGATACCCTGCTTGGGGTCAGACACGTCGTCGCCGAGAACGATCTTGATCTTCTCGCCATTGATGCCGCCAGCAGCATTGATATCCGCTGCGGCCTGTTCTGCGCCCTTCTGGAGCTGAGCGCCGAAAGCGGCGTTCGGGCCAGTCAACGGACCACCGACGCCGATGACGACATCAGCCCATGCCGAACCGCTGAACGCGACCATGGCGGTCAGCGCAACTGCGGAAAGAAGAGACTTCTTCATTATATTACTCCCAGTTCCTTTGATTGGGTTGGTTTTCTCGACCTGTCCAGCACCCAAATTATCTGTCCAGGCTGTTCCTCTCAGGAGGGAATTCTGATTTCAGAAAAACCCGTCTGTCAATCTTTCTTCTTATAGGAAAATGCCGATGTCCGATCGTAGAGCCAGTAGTAGTTATCGACCATCTGGCTGGTCCGACGGATGCGGAAGCCAGCCGTTGCAAAGGCCAGCAGAACCACGACATCGATCAGGTAGTAGAAGCCGTTCAACAAGGGGCCGGCAAAAAGCGCGTAATGCAAAAAGCGCATAACGCACCCCAGCAGAAGCGAGTAAATCACCACCTGCGGATATTGACCCCAGCCATCGGCAACGGACTTGCCCGTGCGCCAGGCAGTCCAGAAGCCGAGAAGAACGACGAGGCCACGCAAGATATAGCGAACGCCACTATCGGTTTCGAAAAAAAGGCCCTGCATCTTTTCCCCAATCAGCGCCGCCAACCAAACGCGAACGACCCTGTGTTCTGTTTTCGCTCAACCGTTTTCCGGCAAGCTTTATTGTTTGTTTTTGATCCGCCAAACCGGCTATGCAGTCTGACAGGCTCTCAGCAGATTTGCGCCCAACGCCTTCGAAAGCAAGCATTTTTTCATGGGCAGCGGCACAAAATCATAAAAACTTTTGCACCTTGTCGAAGGACGGGGATCGGCGATCCCCGCACCCTCCCATCGTCAGTGGCGGCCGCCTTCGAGATAGGCTGCCCGCACTTCCGGATTGGCGAGAAGCTCCTTGCCGGAACCGCTCATGGTCACCTTGCCATTGACCATCACATAGGCGCGGTCGGAAAGCTTCAGGGCCGCAAAAGCATTCTGCTCCACGAGAAAGACAGTCAGCCCCTCTTCCTGGTTGAGCTTCTTGATCGCCTCGAAAATGCCCTTGACGATCAAGGGAGCCAGACCGAGAGACGGCTCGTCGAGGAGCAGGAGTTTAGGACGCGACATCAGCGCACGGCCGATGGAGAGCATCTGCTGCTCCCCGCCCGAAAGCGTGCCGCCGCGCTGGCTCTGGCGCTCCTTCAAGCGCGGGAACATGGTGAAGACCTTCTCGACGTCTTCCTTGAAGTATTTGAGGTTGTCGAGATTGGCACCCATTTGCAGATTTTCCAGCACGGACATGCGCGGGAAAATCCGGCGCCCCTCTGGAGACTGTGCAATGCGCTTGCGGGCAATGATATGCGTCGGCAGGCGGGTGATATCCTCACCGTCGAAGATGACTTCGCCATTGCGCGCCTGTGGCGCACCGCAAATGGTCATCATCAGCGTCGACTTGCCGGCACCGTTGGCGCCGATGAGCGAGACGATCTCGCCCTTTCTCACTTCCACATCCACGCCAGCGAGAGCGCGGATATTGCCGTAATAGGTTTCGACACCCTGAATTTTCAGGAGAGCTTCAGACATCAGACTGCTCCCCCGTGGAGTTCTTCTGCAATCACTTCTTCCACTTCATCGTCCTCGACACCCAGATAGGCGGCGATGACCTTGGGATCGTTCTTCACATGATCGGGCGTACCGTCGGAAATCTTCTGCCCATATTCGAGCACGATGACGTGGTCGGAGATTTCCATGACGACCGACATGTCGTGTTCGATCAGAAGCAGCGAGGTGCCCTCGTCGCGAATGCCGCGAAGAAGGGTGTTGAGCGCCAGCGACTCCTTCGGGTTGAGACCGGCGGCCGGTTCGTCGAGGCAGAGAAGCTCAGGCTCGGTACACATGGCACGGGCAATTTCCAGGCGGCGCTGGGCGCCGTAGGAAAGATCGCCCGCCGGATCGTCGGCACGATCGATGAGATCGGCCTTCTCCAGCCAGTACTTGGCCTTTTCGATCGATGCTTCCGCCGCATGGGTGTAGGCCGGAAGACCAAGCAGGCCGAGGATCGTGTAGCCGGATGCCTTCATCAGCCTGTTGTGTTGCGCAACCAGCAGGTTTTCCAGAACCGTGAGGCCTGAAAACAGGCGGATATTCTGGAAGGTGCGGGCGACCTTGGCCTTCTTGGTCACTTCGAAGTCCGGCAGACGCTCGAGCAGATGCTCCTCGCCATTGCTGCGCACCATGGTGATCATGCCCATCGTCGGCTTGTAGAAGCCGGTGATGCAGTTGAACACGGTGGTCTTGCCCGCGCCATTCGGACCGATCAGCGCGGTGATATCGCCGCGCTTCACATCGAAAGAGAGGTCGTTGATCGCCATCAGGCCACCGAAGCGCATCGACAGATGTTCGACCTTCAGGATGGTATTCTTGTTCATCGCAGTGTTTCCGGAAGCCATCAGCCGTGACCTTCCTTGGTGAAGCTGCCGGAGACAGACTTGCGTTTTTTCAGGAAGGCCGTGGGTTCGCGCGAGCCGACGAAGCCGCGGGGCTTGAACAGCATGACGATGACCATGGCAAGACCGAAGAGCAGCATGCGGTAAAGCTCTGGCGTGAAGTCCGGACCGAAGATCTTCTTCAGGAATTCCATTTCGCGCAGAAGCTCGGTACCGCCGACCATCACCACGGCAGCAATCGCGATACCGGTCAGCGAGCCCATGCCACCAAGAACGACGATGGCGAGGATGACGGCCGATTCCAGGAAGACGAAGCTTTCCGGAGACACGAAGCCCTGACGTGCGGCAAAGAACGAGCCGGCAAAGCCGCCGAACATGGCGCCCGTTGCAAAGGCGGTGAGCTTGGTCTTGACCGTATCGATGCCGAGCGAGCGGCAGGCAATCTCGTCCTCACGCAACGCTTCCCATGCACGACCGATCGGCATGCGGCGCAGCTTGATGGTGACGTAGGCCGTCAGCATGCACAGAAGCAGGATCACGTAGAAGAGGAAGATCTTGTAGTAACCCGACGACATCGGCAGGCCGAAAACCTTGGCGAAGTTGTTAGGCGCACCGACATCGAAAGACCAGATACCGAAGACCGATGCCTTGGCAATTCCGGAAATACCGAAGGTTCCTCGGGTGACATCGGTCCAGTTCAATAGAACAAGTCGGATGATTTCACCGAAAGCGAGCGTCACGATGGCAAGATAGTCACCGCGCAGGCGCAGCACCGGAAAGCCGAGGATAATACCCCAAGAAGGCGGCAAGGATCCCGGCAAGCGGCAGAAGCACCCAGAAGGACAGGCCGAAATAGCTGGACAACAGCGCATAGGAATAAGCGCCGACCGCATAGAAGGCGACATAGCCGAGATCGAGCAGACCGGCCAGACCAACGACGATGTTCAGACCCCAGGCAAGCATCACATAGATAAGGATCTGGATGCCAAAATTGTCGACGAAGATCAGCGAACCCTGAGCGCCTCTGAAATAGACGGCGATCATCGGATAGAGCAGCAGGAAGACCAGAGCAATCTTCAGGAAATGCTTGTGGAAAAAGTTCTTTTCCTCAGAGATTTCCAGAATGCCTGCCTTGGATTTTGCCAGCTTGCGGCGGTCGAGATGTGGCTCGATGACGCCGACCACGACGAAACGGCCGATGGCGGCAACAGCGACGAAGATCGCCAGGAGCCCCCAGCGCGTACCCCAGACCAGCTGATTGTTGATATCCTGATAGGTGACGATGCCGACATATAGCAGGAACATGCCGAAGGAAACGAAGCCAGCGATAATGGCTTCCTTCACCGCTTTTGCCATGACGTCCTGCTCGGCGGTGTTGTCAGAAGGAATGTTTGCCATGTGCTTAAACCTTCTCGACTTCCGGACGGCCGAGAATGCCAGTCGGCTTGAATATCAGCACGAAAGCCAGAATACCGAAGGCGGCCACGTCCTTGTAGGCGATGGAGAAATAGGCCGACCAGAGCGACTCGATAAGACCGATCAAAAGACCGCCGAGAACAGCGCCCGGAAGCGAGCCGATACCGCCCAGAACCGCAGCCGTGAAAGCCTTCACGCCGGGGATGAAGCCGTCATTGAACGAGGCCACGCCGTAATACATCAGATACATCGTACCGGCGACGGCGGCGAGCGCAGCGCCCATGACGAAGGTCACCGAGATCGTGCGGTCAACGTCGACGCCAAGCAGCGCCGCCATCTTGCGGTCCTGCTCGGTGGCGCGCTGTGCACGGCCAAGCGGTGTCTTGTTGACGATGTACCAGAAAGCGAACAGCAGCACCGAGGTAATGGCCACGATGAGAAGCTGCTTCAGCGAAATGGTGATCGCGCCGAAATGGTACGTATCGGTGACCATGGGCGGGATCGGCTTGTTGCGCGGGCCCTGCGTCACCTGGATGAAGTTCGACAGCACGATCGACATGCCAATCGCCGTGATCAGCGGCGCAAGGCGGAATGAGCCGCGTAGCGGACGATAGGCCACGCGCTCGATCGCCCAGTTCCACAGCCCCGTCACCAGCATGGCAACGACCATCATCACCAACAGAAGAATGGCGACTGGAATGCCTGCGATGAAGGATGTGAGAATGAGAAAGACGATCAGAGCGGCGAAGCCGCCCAGCATGAAAATATCGCCGTGAGCGAAGTTGATCATGCCGATGATACCGTAGACCATCGTGTAGCCAATAGCGATAAGGCCGTAGATCGATCCAAGAGTCAGCCCGTTGATGAGCTGTTGGATAAAATACTCCATATTTTTCCCCTGGGCGCGTTCTCGATGCGGAACGTACCTCGTTTATGTTGCTTACTGAGGGCTCTCATTGTCTTTATTGTCCCTCTTGACGCAAACCCTTAGCGCGTTCGGTAAAAATGTGAAGCCAAAAAGGGAGAAATATGCACAAATTTTAATGTTAACGCCCCGATTGCTGCAATCGGCATCAAAAAGATTATGAAAGCGGCAGTTAAGCCCGAAAATTTAATCGCCGGACGCACGCCTTTCATTCCCAAATAGATATATTTGACCGGCGCCCTCATCAGGCGTAACCAAACTTCACCTGATCGCGTCTCATGCTTGCAGGAAACCTTGCAGCAGAAGGGCTGCGGGCTCGCGGGTTCTGAAGGAATGGAAATGCTGGAAAGTCTGATTGCGGCGGCTTTGAGCGCCGGCAAGGAAATCATGGCGGTTCACGCCGCCGGCCCGCATGTGACCTACAAAAATGACTGCTCTCCCGTCACCGAAGCGGATGAGCGCGCCGAAGAGGTCATTCTATCGGCCCTCTCGCGTGACTTCCCCGATATCCCGGTTATTGCCGAAGAGTCCGCCACGACCGGCCATGTGCCCAAGATCGACGGCGACTTTTTCCTCGTCGATCCACTGGACGGTACCAAGGAATTCATTTCGGACAAGCAGGATTTCACCGTCAACATTGCATTGATCCGAAAGGGCGTACCGATGCTTGGCATCGTCTATGCCCCAGCCCTCGGGGTGGCATGGACCGGCGAAAAGGAGACGGCGCGCAAGCTCTTCATTTCCGGAGAATTCGAGCATCTGTCGAACCACTCCATTCGCTGTCGCGCCAAACCACCCATGCCCGTTGCCGTCATCAGTCGCTCCCATTGCACCCCGAGGACTGAAGCCTTCGTGACGGAAAACGGGTTGATCGACAGCATCTCCATCGGCTCGTCGCTGAAATTCTGCATGCTGGCGGAAGGTGCTGCCGACGTTTACCCTCGCTTCAGCCGCACCATGATGTGGGACACCGCCGCGGGCGACGCCGTTTTGCGGGCCGCAGGCGGCATCACGCTCGATATGGCGGGCTTGCCGCTGCGCTACGAAATCGACCACAGCAATGATGACATGCTCGCCAATCCCGACTTCATTGCCTGGGGCGCTCCACCGCGATAATCGCTGAGCCTATTGCCGTGGAAGCAAGTCTTGGCGCGCATACTGAAGCCTGTCGCGCAAAACTGTGCAGCGGTTTTACGATAAACAAAAAACGGAAGCGTGAGGAGCGAATCTGAAACATCGCACCACGCTTTGGACGTTCCACCGATAGCATCAGCCGCCATAACGAACACCAGCGGCTGGCGGTAGAGCGCAGCATCGAGAAAGCACGCCCTCGCCTGGACGTGCGGGCCCGCGAAAGTCCGCCGTGACCGCTTGCAAACCCTTCCAGCAAAAATTTTCACACGCTTTACTGGGCGCCAAAGCGCCCATTTTTGGGCTAATGTGCCGCAAAGCACGAACAAACCCAGCGAAATCATTCAAATTATTAACAAATTATCTCTGTGCGCTTAGGTATTTTTTAAAGGTACGCCCCTAAAGTGCCCAGCATATGGTCTTGAGTTTGTGTAGAGTGTCCAATGACCGAAATGATACGCCCGCGAGTTAAATATGTCATCGGTCCCGATGGCAGCCCCCTGACGATTGCCGATCTGCCACCAGCCGACACCCGTCGCTGGGTCATCCGCCGAAAGGCCGAAGTCGTTGCCGCCGTGCGCGGCGGGCTTTTGAGCCTGGAAGAAGCCTGTGAGCGCTATACGCTGACAGTGGAAGAGTTCCTGTCCTGGCAGTCGTCGATTGCAGATCACGGCCTCGCAGGCCTGCGCACCACGCGCATTCAGCAGTACCGCCACTAAACGTTCCGGCATGTGCGCCCTCGTTGCGCCCTGCCATGCCAGATCCGGCGTCATCCCATCCCGTCGATACGGGAAGGTGTGACGCCGTTTTTGCTTTTTAGCACCACGTTGCGACGACATTGAACCTCGCCTTTCACGTCATCCGCTCTATTGATGACATCCGGGAGGTTTCCGCCTTCCACCAAGGGATTCCCCCCTTGCCCCAAGACCCTTCTTAGGCGTCGCTCGTCGCGAAACTCAGACCGTCTTGGAATTCGGAGCAAGCGATCGCTGCTGTCTATTTTCGGCGGGACGAATACGCCTCCAGCCCCTTCTCTTTTATGCGGCCTCAATCGCAATCAAAAAGACATCATAAAAAAATCCGCCCGGCATCGGCCAGGCGGATCGCAATTTTTCAGACAAAAAACAGCGTCATTGAAAGCAGCCTCCTGATCAGCTGGCCGCCGTCAATGACGTCAGGTTCAAATCGCCTTCATTAACGCAAGAGCGTCAGGCGCGGGCGCGGACCGCCGTATCGCGGTGTTCCAGTGCTGCGGCTTTATCGTACTCGGCCTGCACTTCTTCCAGAGAGGCCTCGGCGGCTTCCTGCTGCATCTTCAACTCCCGGATTGAAACCTGCAGATTGTCGGCACGCTGGCGTGCTGCCTTGGCAAAGGTCGGATAGGCGAAATGGCTGGGATCTGTAATCCCGGACTTGCTTTCTTCGAGGGAGATCTGATGGACCAATTCCTTGGCCATCCGTTCGAATTCGGACATCATCGACTGCAACTGCTGCAACTGACGACGTTTTTCGTTGACCTGAAATTCTTTCAGGCGAACTAGGCTGTCACGCGACTTCATACTCAATACTCCTGGATAGCGAGACCCCGGTTCAAACAGGAACCAACCCGCCACTCCGGCTGTGCCGGAATGATTCTTAAAAGTTACCCGCCATTAATAAAAAAACTGCGCTGTTAACTTTTCATTTACGGGCATCGTTAATGATAAGGCGGATCATTTAAGGGTCGGTAAATGCCAAGCCCAAAAAACCACTGGGCACGACAATGCAAGAGTCGATTGAATCACTTAGGGGGTTTTCCTCACCTATTGGTTCATGTTTGGCGATGATGGATTCACGTTCAAAAACAGCAGAGTGCCCGAATTATTTAATAAGTTCTGCATACCTTGCCAAAGGAGAGAAGAATTTGTTAACCATTTGGTGGCAGCCTGCAAATCAGGCAACGTCTGGATCCGCATCGCGCAAACGGCATTCATTTACCAACCGCGGGCGGCAAAGGGGATAATTATGCGGGTTCTACTTATTGAAGACGACAGCGCAACGGCTCAGAGCATTGAGCTGATGTTGAAGTCGGAAAGTTTCAACGTCTATACGACCGACCTCGGTGAGGAAGGCGTGGATCTTGGAAAGCTCTACGATTACGATATTATCCTTCTCGATCTCAACCTCCCGGATATGTCCGGTTACGAGGTCTTGAGAACGCTCCGTCTCTCGAAGGTCAAGACGCCGATCCTTATTCTGTCGGGCATGGCCGGCATCGAAGACAAGGTGCGCGGTCTCGGCTTCGGCGCCGACGATTACATGACCAAACCGTTCCACAAGGACGAGCTGGTTGCCCGCATTCACGCCATCGTGCGCCGTTCGAAGGGCCACGCCCAGTCGGTCATCGCCACCGGCGAGCTGATCGTCAACCTGGATGCCAAAACTGTCGAAGTCGGCGGCCAGCGCGTTCATCTGACGGGCAAGGAATACCAGATGCTGGAGCTGCTGTCGCTCCGCAAGGGTACCACGCTCACCAAGGAAATGTTCCTCAACCACCTCTATGGCGGTATGGACGAGCCTGAACTGAAAATCATCGACGTGTTCATCTGCAAGCTGCGCAAGAAGCTGGCAAACGCAGCAGGCGGCGCGAACTACATTGAAACCGTCTGGGGCCGCGGCTACGTGCTTCGCGAGCCGGATGGCAACACCGAATATCTCGAGACCGCCTGATTATCTCCTCGACATGCCTCCCAAGCATGGTTGTCATGACAAACCCGCCGCGCAAACGGCGGGTTTTGTTTTGTCCGGCACACCGCTTCCGCAGAAAAAGAGAGTGTCATGACGATTCGCAAAGCCTTGAAAGACGACGCCTCTAGCCTTGCGGCACTCTCCATCGAAGTCTGGATCGGAACGTATCTGAGAAACGGTGTGTCGAAATTCTTTGCCGATTATGCCCTTTCGGCCTTCACCACGGAGAAATTCGAAGCGCTCACCGATGATGAGAATGAGATCATCCTGGTTTCCGACAATAGCGACGGCATTGACGGCTTCGCGCGCGTAACGGTCGAAAGCCCCGCGCCTATCGAAAACGGCCCTCAGACAGAAGTCGCAACGCTCTATGTTCAGCCGCGGCACAAGGGAAAAGGCATCGGTAAACGGCTTCTTGTGGAAGCGTTTAAGCTCTGCGCGGAGCGTGGGCTCAAGGGCGTGTGGCTTGCGGTGAATAGCGAGAATAGAGACGCCATCATCTTCTATGAACGTCTCGGATTTACCCGCAACGGTCAGACCGCGTTTCGGATCGGCGACCAATCCTATGCCAACGAGGTGATGGTAAAGCGGTTTTGACACGCCGTCTAAGCGGCACCTGACGTGGGCGACGGGGGGACGATTGCCCACCATTATTCTACTCGGCACGAAAAAATGGGCCACCTCCACGGCAGCCCACCATCAATCCAATCAGGCCGCTTCGGCAGCCTCGGCCATGGAAGCCGTGAAGACCACGCGGTCTTCGTGCACTTTGTATTCGATCTTCATGCCGGCTTCTTCGGCCAGAAGCAGCGTGTAGTAAGGCTGAACGGAATGGGCGTCGATCGCCTCTTCTTCCGTACCCTCGGCGATTGCCGCGAACTTGGCGGGCACGCGCATCATGCGGCCCTTGACGGTGATTTCGAAGCGAGCATCGCCATCCGGGTTCTCGAGCACGATATCCGCATTGCCACCGCGCGGGATCGCGCCATAGGCAACGAGGAAGAGGTTCAGGAGCAGCTTGACGCGGTTCTTGGCGACGATGGCGCGTGGACCGGACCAGGTGACTTCCACCTTCTTTTCCGCAGCGGCAAAATCCTTGGCAGCCTTTTCGGCTTCGCCCGTGTCGATCGACGCGCCGGCCGAACCGGAGGCACCGAAGGCAAGGCGTGCAAACTTCAGCCGTACGGAGGCATTCAGCGCCGAGGTGCGGATCAGGTCCAGCGCATCGGCATCGGTGCCGCCTTCATCGAGAAGTTCAAGACCATTATTGATGGCGCCGACCGGCGAAATGACGTCGTGGCACACGCGGCTGCACAGCAGTGCCGCCAGATCCGGGCCGGAGAGCGAGATTTTGAATTTTGCCGTCATACATTTTCTCCTGCGCGGATAGAGCGCGGACCCTGTCAAAATTGCTACAGCATCGGCCCCAAACCAAAATCGATCGTCGGAAAGCACGATGCTTAGACTCGAAAAGCGTTAGAGCGTCCTGAGTGCCCCCGAAGGAACGCCCGGCGCTCTATGAGCTTTTCCTTGTTAAATAAATGTGTCCTGTCGAAAACGTGCTCCGCTGGACCGATTCCATTTAGCAAGGAAACGCTCTAAGCCATAATGACACCATATTTGGTAAACCGATTGTTAATATCATGGTCTCAAAATGCCAAATGTCTTAACACGGCAATGGTAACAAACAGACGGACGGAACTGACGATGCGACTTAACGAACTCCGCACCATCGCACGCCTCGGACTGGTAAAGATTTTCGTGATCCTTGCGAGCCTGTCTTTGTCGGCTGCGCAGGCATCGGCACAAAGCAGCGATCAATACACCATCCAGGAAATTGTCGATGCCGGTCACGGCTTCTTCGGCGAGACGACGGGCGGCCTTGCGAAGGTCGTGGAACGCGCATTCCAGCAATATGGTCTGCCGAATGGTTATATTCTCGGGCAGGAAGGCTCCGGCGCCTTCGTTGCGGGCCTCACCTATGGCGAAGGCACGCTTTATACGAAGAATGCCGGTCAGCATCCGGTCTTCTGGCAGGGCCCATCGCTCGGTCTCGATTACGGCGGCCAGGGCACGCGCGCCATGATGCTCGTCTACAACCTGCCCTCCGTCAATGCGCTCTATCGTCGTTATGGCGGCGTCAGCGGCTCCGCCTTCATCGTCGCCGGCGTTGGCATGACAGTGCTGAAGAACAGCGACGTCACAATTGCTCCGATCCGTACCGGCATCGGCGCGCGCCTCGGCATCAATGTCGGCTATCTGAAGCTCACCCCGCAGCCCACATGGAATCCTTTCTGATTCGTCAGCCGCTCCTTTTTGCGTTAAAGTCCTCTAACGCGACTACAGCATCGGCCCGAAAATCGGAATCGATTTTCGGAAAGCACGATGCGTAGCTTCAAAAAGGTAAAGCGTCCTTTGTGCGTCCAATAGGACACACGGCGCTTTAGCGTGTAAGGCGATGACCGCCTGGCGCAAGATTGCCGTGACAGTCTGCGCCGCGACGATGAAATGAGCTGCCAATCTGGGTCCTCGACCCTTGGCGCTTCCTGTGGAGACGACCACGCGTGATTGAGTACGCCCTTATTTTCGGCCTTGGTTTTCTCTGCGCAATTCTGCTGGTTTCATTGATCGCCCCGGCGATCCACCGGCGTATCGTCTCCTACACCGAAAAGAGACTGCGTGCGACGATGCCGATGAGCCCGCAGGAAGTGCGCGCGCAAAAGGATATGGCGCGTGCGCTTTATGCCGCGGAAAATGCCCGCACCCGTCAGGAACTGGATGCCGAGCGGGAAAAGGCGCTGGCGCTGAAGTTCAAGAATGAAGCCGCCCAGGGCGATGCCGGACGGCTTCTCGCCGAAACCCGCGAGCTGAAACTGCAACTGGAGCAGATGACGTTGGAGGCTGGCGACCTGCGTGCCAAGGCCCGCCGACACGAGGATGCCGTCGCCCGGCTGACGACAAAGCTCAACGACGCCGAAGAAACGGCGATTGCCCGCACCCAGGAAATCTCCAACCTCACCAAGCGCGTCAATGCGATTTCCCGCGAGCTGGACGATCTCAAAATCGCTCTGTCGGCCCGCGACCTGGAAGTGGAGCAGGCCAAGAACAAGGCCATCTCCTGGCGCAAGGAACGTGAGGACATCACCCGGCAGTTGGAGGAAGCCGCCGCCAAAGCGCGGGAAGCCGCCCAGCATATGAACCGCGAAAGCCGCAAGATCGCGCGGCTCGAAGATCAGCTCGCGAAGGAAATGGCCCGCAATGCCGATAGCGAAATGCTGCTGGAGCGCCGCGCCCAGGACATCGCCCGCCTGAAGGAACGCGTGAGCGGCAAGGAAGACACCAAGGATGCGGTGAGCATTATCCCCGCCCCTCTTACCCAGCCTGAAACCACTGCGGAACCACCGGAACGGCTCACGCGCGAGATCGAGGACATCCGCAATCAAGGCACGGCGCTGACCGAGCGGCTGCTGAACATCAAGGGCGACACCCATGACGAGGCGATCCGCAAGGAGATCGGCCAGATCGCGGCACGCATGATCGCGCTCACCGCCGCCCAGGAGGGCGAAAGCTCTCCCATTCCGGCCCTTATCGCCAATGCCGAAAGCGCCGGTGACCGCAAAAGCCTTGCAAACCGTGCCAGCGAGCTGATGGCGCGCCGCGCCGGATGATCATGAGCGATGTCTGCGCTGTAGCGAGGACGAGCGCCTGTAGCGGCAAAACACGAAGCCTCAGCCATAGACGGCGTCCCGGACATCGATAACGACTTGCCCTGCCATGCCCTCAAAAGCGGTGTTGGTGAGCAGCACGACCGATAGCCGATTGACCGGATCGATGAACCAGTTATGCCCGTACGCGCCGCCCCATTGCAGCGTGCCCACCGCCTGCGGCGTACCGGTCGCAGCGGGATCGATGAGCACTGCGCTGCCATAGCCGAAGCCCCAGCCGGGCCCTTGCGTCTCCGCTTGTGGGCCGACGTGATCGCGCATCATCGTGGCGACCACGTCTCGTGGCAGGATCGGTCCGCCTCGTTCCGTTAAGGAGGTGCGGATGGCTTCGAGGAAGGTCAGCAGATCGCGCGCCGTCCCGGCCATGCCGGCGCCACCCGAACGGAAGGAAGCGGGGTCGAAGATGCGATCCGGGGCGAAGGAGATGGCGCCCTCGCCGGCCTGCGGCGGCAACGGTACGGTGATCGTGCCATCCATGCGCACCGGGCCATCGGCGCCATCTGCATAGGGTGTCGCCAGCCGCCTATCATCGGTAATGGTAAAGCCGGTATCCGCCAGGCCCAACGGGCCGGTCACTTCGTCACGAACGATCGCATCGAGCGTCTGCCCGGTGGCTGCTTCCAGCACCGCGCCGATCACATCGATGCCGAGCGAATAGCGCCACGCGGTGCCCGGCGCGAAAGCCAACGGCGCCTGCGCCAGACGGCGAAGATTATCGTCCATCGCACGGCCCGGCTGGTCGAGACCGTCGGACACGTCGAGCAGGTGGTAGGCGCTGCCCTCCGGTTCGAGAAAGCGGTAACTGAGACCTGACGAATGCGTCAGGAGATGATGCAGGGTGATATCGGGCCGTGATCCGTCCGGCAGTGCAGGGCGAAACGCCGGCAGCCAGCGCGTAACGGGCTGGTCGAGCGCGATCGTACCAAGCGCGGCAAGGCGCAAAGCCGCTACCGTCACCAACGGCTTGGACACCGAGGCGAAGCGGAAGATCGCATCTTCCCGCATCGGCGTGCCCGCCTCCCGTCCAGAAAACCTGCTGTGTGGCTGCAAGTGATCTCACCGTCCTCAGCGACGAGCACGACCGCGCCGACGAGACGATTATCGGTGATGGCGCGGCCGATGGCAGCGTCGATCCGGGTTTTGAGAGAAGCAGGATGACTCATCGAGGATGCTCCTATATTATCACCATGATCGCTCCATAATAAACACTGCCCAGGATATTTCTAGAGTGAACGATGTGAAAAATACTGAAGCGAACAACAGTGAGGCCCCTGTTCGTCGTCGCGGCCGTCCGCCGGCCTTCGACCGCGCCGAGGTGCTGGCCAAGGCGGGTGAAACATTCTGGCGGCTAGGCTACGAAGGGGCGTCAATCGTCGATCTGACGGCAGCGATGGGGATCACGCCGCAAAGCCTCTATGCCGCCTTCGGCTCGAAGGCAGATCTCTACCGTGAGGCGCTCGGCTGGTATGGCGATGCTTTCGCAACGCTGACGGAGGAGGATCTTGCCGCGCCGGATGTGATCGGCACATTGTGCGCGTGGCTGGATGCGCAGGCGAAGGGCTTTGCCGATCCGGCGCATCCCCCCGGCTGCATGATCTCGACTGCGGTGCTTGGCTGCGCGGTGGAGAACGATCCCGTTGCGCGATTGGTCGCGGCCCGGCGCGAGGCGACGATCGCCCGCCTCCGCGAGCGGTTGGAACGCGCGAAGGCCGAGGGCGAACTGAAGCCCACTGCCGATCCCGCAGCCCTTGCCCGCTTCATCGGCGCGATCATCCAAGGCATGTCGGTGCAGGCACGCGACGGAGCAAGCGCGGCGGAATTATGCGCGCTGACCGGACTGGCGAATGAGGAGCTGGCCAGTCAGGTTCGGTAAGATATCTCGCTGCCCTAACGCCCCTCGCCCCGCCAACGCGACCTGCCGTGAAGGATCATCTGACACATCCGTTCGGCGCGAACATCGCCACAGCCGCGGCGACCAGATCGGCGTTCCCGCTGGACAAGGAGCCATCCGGCTCCGACAGGCCGTCTTCCAATCCGACCCGGGTCGACCAGCGTCGCTCTCGCGCGCGCCGCACGAAATGCCAGACGGTCGCGTCGAAGCCGTGCAGCAGGATTGGCCGGGACAGCCCCGCGTCCGCCAGCACCTGCGCAATGCCATCGGCGATCTCGTCGGCTTGGTTGATATCCTGTTCTTCGATTTCGATCAGCACCCGGAACAGGGGCGGACGATCCGGCAATGAGACGAGCCGCTCCGCGTCGGCGATCGTCGCAAGGCCGGCTTCGATGCCGACACCGATGCTGTCGAGAAGCGCCATCACCGCAGGGGCATCCGGTTCGGAAAGATTGACCGATGCATAATCCGGCCGCTCACGCCAGGCCGCGATGCGCGCCCGCGTGGTCGCCGGATTCGCTTCGATCCATGCGCCCGTGGAAACGCCGATCAGCGTGCCAGGACAGGCGCGGCGCATGGCGCGGATCGTGTGATCGACGGCCGAGAGGCTCTCACGGCCTGCGTCGTCACGCGGATGAATGTGCAGTTCGGCCGCCCCCGCCTCGATCGAGGCGATACCATCGCGGACCATGGCATCGACCGTCAGGGGCAAATTCGGATGGTAGCCGGCGGGACGGGCTCCGTTGATGCAGGCTTGGACGATCATGTGAGCTTCCTGTCGCTTTTGTTGTGGCGGACGTGGCTTCCCAGATTTTGCCGACAGCATCGGCCCAAAAATCGGAATCGATTTTCGGAATGCGCGAGGCCTAGATAAAGACGATAGAGCATCCCTTGTACGTTCAATAGGAGGCACGGCGCTCTAGCGGCCATTGTCCTCCGGTTTCGACGACGGCGCGTAGGACCGGCATAGGGCAATGACCGTCTCGCGGAGCCAGCGATGCGCGGGATCGGCTTCCATGCGGGGATGCCAGAGCGCGACGACGGCGATCTCCGGCGTTTCCACCGGTAACGGGAAGCTTACCAACCCCTCTTCAAACCGTGGATCGGACAGGCAGGATTGCGTCACCAGCGCAACCAGATCGGACTGCCGCGCAATCCGCAAGGCATCCGGGAAACCCGGCACCAGGGCAACGATCTCGCGGGCGAGGCCAAGCGTCTCAAGAGCATCATCGACCGGTCCGGTGAATTGGCCGCGTCGGGACACGACGACATGCCGGACAGCGGCATACCGCTCCGGCGTCACCGGTGCGGAGAGCAATGCATGCCCCTTTCGTGCAACGCCGATGAAGCGGTCGCGAAAGAGAAGATGCGTGCGAACCTCGGGCGCAAAGTCGCCCAACACTCCGATCTCCAGGTCGATCGTTCCGTCCCTGAGCGGCCCCGCCTCTTTAACCGGCTTTGGCGCAAAGCACAGGCGCGCATGGGGAGCGGTCGCGACCACCGTGGCGACTAAGGGAGCGGAAAACAAGGCAATGAACCCTTCATTGGCCCGGATCGTGAAGGTCCGCTCCAGCGTGGCGAGATCGAGGGTGCCGTCCTGCGGGCTGAGAACGTCGCGCACATCACGCGCCAGCACATGAACGCGCTCACGCAGCGCAATGGCCCGTGGCGTTGGCACCAGCCCCCGGCCTGCCCGCACGAGCAGGGGATCACCGGTCGCGGCACGCAATCGGGCAAGCGTCCGGCTCATGGCGGACGAGCTGAGGCCCAGCCGTCGCGCCGCCGCCGTTACACTGCCTTCAGTCAGAAGCGCATCCAGTGCCGGCAAAAGATTGAGGTCGATGGTGTCCATCGAAACATTCTATCCGATACCCGACAGATGCATAGCGTCTTATGCAATAATAGTTTGCATCCTGTGCGTCTGGCGCATCTGATGAGTGAGGAGGATGATGACTTCCGACATAAACACGGAAAGGCGAGATCATGACCTCGAACCATGTAAACCAAACAACGAGAACCACTCTCATCGTCGGCGCATCGCGCGGCCTCGGCCATGCGATGGCGGCGGAATTTTTGCGACGCGGCTGGCATGTGATCGGAACGGTGCGCGGGCCTGATCGAACCTTGCTGCACGACCTTGCCAACGCACATCCGGGCCGTGTCGAAATTGCCCAACTCGATATCACGAGGCCGGAGGAGATCGCCTCGTTGCGTGATCGGCTGGCGGGAAAAGAAATCGACATCCTCTTCGTCAACGCTGGTACGGCCAACACCGATCAGGACGAGACCATCGCGGAGGTATCGACGGATGAATTCATCCGCGTGATGGTCACGAATGCGCTCAGTCCCATGCGAGTGGTCGAAGGCCTGCAGGATTGCGTGACACAGGCCGGTCTGATCGGCGTCATGTCGTCCGGGCAAGGCAGCATTTCCAACAACACGAATGGCGGTCATGAGGTTTATCGCGGATCGAAGGCTGCTCTGAACCAGTATATGCGCAGCTACGCAGCTCGCCATGCAAACGATCCGCGCGCCCTGGTGCTGATGGCGCCCGGCTGGATCCGCACCGGACTCGGCGGCCCCGCCGCGCCCTTCGGCATGGAAGAAACCGTACCGCAGATCGTCACCACGCTTCTCGCACAGCAGGGAAAGCCCGGTCTTCACTATCTCGACCGGGAAGGACGTGACGTTCCCTGGTGAGGCTCGCCGGAAAAAATGCGATGGACGGCATTAAAAATAAAGACCGATAAAATTGTACCGATCGATTTAAACGCACCGAAAATTTTGGCTCGTAATGTCGTCTTCAACAGAGGCCGGACAACAAAAAAAAAACCGGTCCGGTAACCGAAGCGCAAAAAGAAACCGGCGGGCAAGCCGGCCACGAAACGGGGTTAGACATGTTGAAGAAGCTTTTCGCAGCCGCGCTGTGCGGCATCGTTATCGCATCCATCGCAAGCCACGCCGATGCGGCAGGCCCCGGCGGTCTCGCCAGAAGCTTTGCCATGATCGAGCACAATCTCATCGCATCGGCCCCGTCGATCAGAGAGAGCGAGCAAGTGGACATTGAACGCAAAGCCGCGATCGCCTCGCTCGATTTCTACTTCCAGCGCTTCGACCAGTTCGAAAAGCTGCGCTAGACCATTCCAAGAGATTCATGACCGACTGCCGCCCGTCGTTGCGCCCCTGTGGCTTACACGACAGGCGGCTTTTTTCGTTCGGCAACCGCAATGCCGCCAAGCGCGAGCAACAGCGCGACGATCTGGTAGAGATGCAGCGTCTCGCCGATGATCATCACCGATAGAAATGTGCCGAAAACCGGAATGAGGTTGATGAAGAGCCCGGCGCGGTTCGGACCGATCTCCTCCACGCCCTTGATGAAGAAGATCTGCGCCACAAGCGAAGGGAAGAGCGCCGTATAGAGAACGATCGCCCATCCCTTTGCTTCAGGCCAGATCGCCTGATCGCTCAAGACTTCCCACCCCATCAGCGGTATCGAGGTCAGAAGGGCAGCCATCGCCGGAATGGCCATCAGCGTGCGCCAGTCCACCGCCGGCTTCCACCGTAGGATCACGGTATAGATCGCATAGGCCAGCACCGCGAGCAGCATGATCGCATCGCCTGGATTGAACTCCAGCCGGATGAGCGACATCAGATCGCCGCGGGAGGCGAGAAGCGCAACACCGAAGATGGTCAGGATGAAGCCGATGATCTGAACGGCGAGAACCTTGGTGCGGAAGAGCGCGAAGTTGAAGACGAAGATCACCGCCGGGATCACCGCCTGGATGACCGCTGCATTGATGGCGGTTGTGTATTTCAGCGCCGTATAGAGGGCCGCGTTGAAACACGTGTATCCAACCGTACCAAGTGTTAAGAAATAGGGCAGCCGCTTTTTGACCACCGGCCAGTCGCGGACCAGTTGCGGCAAAGAGATCGAGACGATGATCGCCACCGCCACCACCCAGCGCAGAAACGTCAGCACCATCGGGCTGATATGACCCACCGCAAGCTTGCCCGCGACGGCATTTCCGCCCCAGCACAATGCGGCGATGGTCAGGACGAGGTAGGCTCTGGAGAGCACGGGCGCAGAACTTTCATTCGAAGACGTGCCCGATTTCTGCACTCGCCCTGACGGCTTCGCAAGAGCAGTTGCACGCTTTTCAGCCATAGGATGGGCACAATTATCCTACAAAAGCAAAATTCCGCTGCATAAACAGGGTCGCTTTCCGCAAAACAACGCAGTATAGATTTGTGGGTTTGAGTTAGGGGCGCCCCGGCGCCATGAGCAGGAAAGCAAGAAATGACGAATGTAGTCGTGGTCGGCTCGCAGTGGGGCGACGAAGGCAAGGGTAAGATTGTTGACTGGCTCTCCGAGCGCGCCGACGTGGTCGTGCGCTATCAGGGTGGGCACAATGCCGGTCATACCCTTGTCATTGATGGCGTCAGCTACAAGCTGTCCCTGCTCCCGTCCGGCGTCGTTCGTCCCGGCAAGCTTGCCGTTATCGGCAACGGCGTGGTGGTCGATCCTCACGCACTGATTGCGGAAATGGGCCGCCTGGAAGCCCAGGGCGTCAAGGTGACGGCGGAGAACCTGCGCATCGCCGATAATGCCACGCTCATCCTGTCTCTGCACCGCGAACTGGACGGCATGCGCGAAGACGCCGCCTCCAACAGCGGCACCAAGATCGGCACCACCCGCCGCGGCATCGGTCCAGCCTATGAAGACAAGGTCGGCCGCCGCGCCATCCGCGTCATGGACCTTGAAGACCGCGAAGCGCTGTCGGCCAAGGTCGATCGCATTCTGACCCACCACAATGCCCTTCGTCGCGGTTTCGGCGCTGCCGAAGTATCGCATGAAACGATCATGGAAGAACTGACGTCGATTGCCGATCGCATTCTTCCCTTCAGCGAAACCGTCTGGCTGCTGCTCGACAAGAAGCGCCGCGCCGGCGCCCGCATCCTGTTCGAAGGCGCGCAAGGCTCGCTTCTCGATATCGACCACGGCACCTATCCCTATGTGACGTCATCCAACACGGTGGCTGGCCAAGCTGCTGCCGGTTCCGGCATGGGTCCGGGCTCGCTCGGCTACATTCTCGGCATCACCAAGGCCTATACGACGCGCGTCGGTGAAGGCCCCTTCCCGACCGAACTGCATGACGAGATCGGCCAGTTCCTCGGCGAGAAGGGTCATGAATTCGGCACCGTCACGGGCCGCAAGCGCCGCTGCGGCTGGTTCGATGCGGCACTGGTGCGCCAGTCGGTCGCCACCAACGGCATCACCGGCATTGCGCTGACCAAACTCGACGTTCTGGACGGCCTGGACGAACTGAAGATCTGCGTCGGCTACAAGCTGGACGGCCAGGAGATCGATCACCTTCCGGCAAGCCAGGGCGCACAGGCCCGCGTCGAGCCGATCTACATCACCCTTGAGGGGTGGAAGGAATCGACCGTCGGCGCCCGCAAGTGGGCGGACCTGCCTGCCCAGGCGATCAAATATGTGCGCCAGGTCGAGGAACTGATCGGCGCGCCCGTGGCACTCCTGTCCACCAGCCCGGAGCGTGACGACACCATACTTGTGACTGACCCGTTTGAGGACTAATGTTCTCGGCAATCAGTCTTCATAACCCATATCGGGCCGGCATTTTACCGGTTCCGACGAGAAAGTGCTTATGGCGGATTTTGTAGCAGTCATTCGCAAGGCCGTGGATGGCTTGGCGAACAATACTCCCGAAAACCGGGCCAAGGTGTACGACAAGGCACGCAGCGCTGTCGTGCGCCAGCTTGAAAACATGAAGCCGCGCCCGCCGGAAGAAATGCTCCAGCGGCAGATCATGAAGCTCGACACCGCGATTGCCGAGGTCGAGGGTGAGTATTCCGAAGCACTACCCGCATTGGAGGACGAAGACGAAGGCGCAGCCGCCGCTTATGCGACGCCTGCGCCCGAAGACGTGTCGTCGCCCTATTATGAAGAAAGCGTCGCGCAGGAGCAGCGCTACGCCGGTGAGCATCGGGATGACGCAGAACCCGCACATCACGACGATCACCCCGAGCCTGAACAGCACGAGACCTATGCCGCGCATGACGATGGTCAACGGCACGAAGAGCGCGAGCCTGCCTATCAGGCTGAGCCTGCCGAAGAGGTAACCTATCGCGCCGAGGAGCCAGCAGAACACGCTGAGCTTTACCAGCGCCCGGTATCCTACGAAACAGCTGAGACGCATCAGGAACCGGAAACGTATCAGCATGAGGCTCCGGCCTATGCTCATGAGCATCAAGACGAGCACCATGGCCTCGAGGCGCGTCACGAGCCCGCCGCCGATGAAGACCACGCGCACCGCAACTGGGTCGGCCAGGACAGCCATCTCGAGCCTGCCCCATGGGAGCGCGAAGAGACTGAGGTCGAAGACCATTCGCATGATGGTCAGTTGCATGCCGCCTATCACCATGAAGAGGTTGCTCATGACGATGACCGTCATGAGGAGACCCATCAGCACGATTATGCGCGCGAAGCGCCGCGTGAGGCGGAGCCCATCAGCACTGAAACCGTGCTGCATGAGAACGCACCGCTTCCCTACACGGCGGGCTTCGACGGCCAGTCCAATTATTATGGCAATGTCAGCGTAGAGCCTGAAAACCGCCCGGTATCCGACGACGCGCATTATGCCGCTTTCGACGAGCATGATGCCCATCGCGACCCGTCGGGAACGCCGCAGGTCACCGGTGCTGGCAAAGCCCCGGCCCCGGTCGACGATTTCTCGTCCTATTTTCAGGACACTGCGCTCGATCTGCCGCCGAAGACCTCGCCTTCTCTGCCCCGCGCAGACGAGGATCCTTTTGCGGCGAGTGCCACGAAGGACGACAAGGAACGCACCCCCTGGGACGATCTCGAAGAGCTGATCGGCTATGATGGCGGATCAAACGACCGCTCCGACAAGACGGCCAATGGCAATCTCGACAGCGGCTTCACAGGCGCCGGCATTCCCGCCGCCGCCTATGCGACGAAGAAGAAACCGAAGCGCAATTACGCCGGCATGGTTCTTGGCCTCGGCCTTCTCGTGGTGCTTGCAGGCGGTGGTTATGCCGCGTGGACGAACCGCGAGGCACTGAACGACATGGTCGGTGGTCTGGTCAACTCGGCCAAAACCGGCACCTCGACTGATACATCCTCCGGCGGAACGTCGCAGACGGCGTCGGCGCCTGCCAATGGCGGAGCCACTGCCACACAGCCTGCAACCAACGGCCAGACCCCGGCACAGGGCCAGGCATCAACGGGAACGCCTGCAGCAACACGCCCTGCCGATGACGGCTCTGTCACCGGCACGAAGTTCACCCAGCGGCTTCTCGCCGATGGTACGGAGAAGGACGAAGGTCCAGGCCCTGGCGCCAACGGCCAGCCTGTGACGGCGGAGGGCCAATCGGTCTATCAGCAGAACGAGGCGCCTTCAGCCCAGAACACCGCCAACGCGGCACCCGCTGCTGCCGGCAACCAGCCTGTCGCACAGCAGACCGCAGCCCCTGCTGCCGCAACCGGCGACCGCATGTTCCTTTATGAGGAAGTGCTTGGCCAGACGGTACCGACTGCGATCGAAGGCAAGGTTTCCTGGACGTTGCAGAACGAAACGGATGATGCTGGCAAGCCTTCTCCAGAAGTCCAGGGCCAGATCACCATTCCCGGCCGTGGCTTGAGCGCGCTCATTACCTTCAAGCGCAATACCGACCCGTCGCTTCCCGCAAGCCATCTGGTCGAGATCGTCTTCTCGGTCTCGCCCGGCTTCGAAGGTGGCGCGATCGACAGTGTGCAGCGCATCGCCATGAAGTCCACCGAACAGGACCGTGGCAACGCGCTCATCGCTGTTCCGGCAAAGATCACCGACGATTTCCACATGATCGCGCTGAACGACTTCCCGGACGCACGCAAGACCAATCTGGAACTGCTGCGGACCCGCGACTGGATCGACATCCCCGTCTCCTACCGCAACGGGCGCCGCGCGCTTCTGACCCTTCAGAAGGGCGCTGACGGCAAGGCTGCGTTCGAGACGGCACTGCGCGAATGGATGGCGGCATCGCCGACCAACGGCCAGTAAGCGGTTCGGACAAATCGACCAAAATGAAAAGCCCCGGTGAAGATGTTCACCGGGGCTTTTTCGTGGGAGAAAGACGTGTGGATTAAGCGTCGACGACGCGCAAGGCCTTGGCAGCCTCTTCGGCTTCCTTCTGCACGGCGTCCTGCACCTTTTCGAAAGCGCGGACTTCGATCTGGCGAACGCGCTCGCGGCTGATGTCGAACTCGGTTGACAGTTCTTCCAGCGTCACCGGATCTTCCGCCAGACGGCGTGCCTCGAAGATGCGGCGCTCGCGATCGTTCAGGACACCCAGCGCCTTGGAAAGCATGCGACGGCGGGTTTCCAGCTCGTCCTGCTCGATCAGTACCGCTTCCTGGCTTTCCTGGTCGTCTACCAGCCAATCCTGCCACTGGCCGGATTCGCCTTCGGACGCCTTGATCGGCGCATTCAGCGATGCGTCGCCAGACAGGCGGCGGTTCATCGAGATGACTTCTTCCTCGGACACCTGCAGCTTCGTCGCGATTTCCCTGACGTGCTCGGCCTTCAGATCGCCGTCATCGATCGCCTGAAGACGACCTTTCAGACGACGCAGATTGAAGAACAGACGCTTCTGGTTGGCGGTGGTCCCCATTTTCACAAGGGACCACGAGCGCAGGATATATTCCTGGATCGACGCCTTGATCCACCACATGGCATAGGTCGCCAGACGGAAGCCACGATCCGGATCGAACTTCTTCACCGCCTGCATCAAGCCGACATTGCCTTCCGACACGACTTCACCGATCGGCAGACCGTAACCACGGTAACCCATGGCGATCTTGGCAACGAGGCGAAGGTGGCTGGTCACGAGCTTGTGGGCGGCATCTCTGTCGCCATGCTCGGCATAGCGTTTGCCAAGCATGTATTCTTCCTGCGGTTCCAGCATCGGGAACTTGCGAATTTCGTCGAGATATCGGTTCAGACCGGCTTCACCAGCCGTAATCGATGGCAAACTATTGCGGGCCATAAAGCACCCCCTTTATGTTTTTTCCTGGCGCGGTTCCCAAACCTAAGGCGAACCTTGTCGCGGTTCATTTCCGACCCCGCTTCAAGCCATGTCTTAAATATGTATACGGATGTCACGTTTCAAGGAAACGCGACACTCTCATATCGACCAATAATACCTCATCACGGGACGTTGAAAAAACCGATCTCGGCGGAAATCGTTCCGAAAAAAATCGCGCCGCTCAAGCGCAAAATTGTCGCAGGCGCTGCGGCCTCAGGCCCGCAGCGCATCCGCCAAGGCTGCCATGTCGTCCGGCATATCCGTTTCGAACTCCATGACCTCGCCCGTGCGGGGATGTTCGAAGACCAGCAGATAGGCGTGCAGCGCCTGGCGCGGGAAGTGGTTGACCACCGTCTTGGCCGGTTCCGGCAGAAGGTTTGCCTTGGTGCGGAAGGCCGCGCCGTATTCGGGATCGCCGATCAACGGGTGGCCGATATGGGCCATGTGAACGCGGATCTGGTGCGTGCGCCCGGTTTCCAATTGGCATTCCACCATGGAGGCAAGCGAGGTTGCATCCGGCTTTTCGTGATAGCGCTCCACCACCTCATAATGGGTGATCGCTTCGCGCGCATCGTCGGCATCCTCACGCTTGACGGCGCGCTTCGTACGGTCCGTGCTGCGGCCCAAGGCGGCATCGATTGTGCCGCGCAGGCTCTTCGGACGTCCCCAGACGATTGCCTTATAGGCGCGCTCCAGCGGGCCGGTGCGGCCATGGTCGGCAAATTGCGCTGCCAGATGCCGATGGGCATTGTCATTCTTGGCAACCACCATCACGCCGCTGGTTTCCTTGTCCAGCCGGTGAACGATGCCCGGACGCTTGACGCCGCCAATGCCGGAGAGACTGTCGCCGCAATGGTGGATCAGCGCGTTGACCAGCGTGCCCGTCCAGTTGCCCGCTCCCGGATGCACCACGAGACCGGCGGGCTTGAGAAGCACGATCAGGTCGTCATCCTCATATTCCACCTCTAGCGGAATATCCTCGCCCTTGGGCTCGGGATCTTCCGGCTCAGGCATGGTGATCTCGATGCGGTCTCCGACGCGGATCTTCTTCTTCGGCTCAGTGACGGCGGCACCGTTGACGAAGACGGCGCCCTGCTCGATCAGCGCCTTGAGACGGCTGCGGGAAAGATCGCCCCCGACTTCGGCTGCAAGCCAGGAATCGAGACGCCCTTCGGCATCCTCGCCAGCAATCAGGACTTTCCTTGCGTCTTCGCCTTGTTTAAAGGGGTCGTTCATTCTTATTTTCCGATCAATCCGAGACTTCCAAGGACCCCGATGACGCAGATCGAGCAAGACGAACAGGACGATAAGCCGCTAGACCCGGCCATGGAAAAAGTTCGCCGCAAGATGATCCGTTTGCAGATCGTGTCGGGCTTGGTGATGTTTATCAGCCTTATGGCCGTCTTCGGCGCGGTTGTCTACAAGGCGATGGGTCCGTCGAAAACCGCCACACCAGCAGCGAACCAGTCCATGCAGGTGCCGTCCGACCAGCCGGTATCGGCAACCGCCAGCCTGCCGCAGGGCTTCACCATCGAGAACGTCTCCTTCGCCAATGGCGACATGCTGTTCTACGGCCGCCTCGCCAATGGCACGCGCAAGGCGCTGGTCTTCAACGTCCAGACACGCCGCTTCGTCGCGGACATCACCATCGATGCGCAATGATCTGCCTGCCCTGCCCAATGGCTTGGCTCCGATTGCGATAGAGCGGGCAGACGATCCCCGGATCGCTGCCTTCCGCGATATCAAGGAACGCGACCTGACCGGCAGGCACGGCAAGTTCATCGTCGAAGGCACGGTGGTGCTGCGCATGCTGGCGGCAGCCCACAAGGCACGCGGCGATTTCCGTGCCGAATGCATCCTGATCCTCAAGAACCGGCTCGCCGGTGTGTTGGATATCCTCTGCGATTTTCCGGCGGACGTACCGGTCTATGTTGCTGAGGCCGAGGTGCTGGACACCATCGTCGGCTTTCACCTGCATCGCGGCATCTTGGCGCTCGGCGCACGGGTGGGAAGCTGCGATAGGGCGCAGACCATTGCCAGCCTGCCGGAAACATCGCTGGTCGTCGCGGGCTGCGGCCTTTCCAATCACGACAATATGGGTGCAATGTTTCGCAATGCCGCAGCCTTCATGGCCGATGCGGTGTTTCTGGACTCGACGTCCTGCGATCCACTGTACCGCAAAGCGCTGCGCGTCTCAGTCGGTTCGGTCCTGTCGGTGCCCTATCATCGCGGCGGCAACGCGCTCTCCATGCTGGAAGCACTGGCAAACGAAGGCTTCGAGATCTGGAGCCTGTCGCCAGCGGGCAAAACGGAAATCCGACAAATCCCGCCCTCGCCGCGCATGGCGCTCGTGATCGGCACCGAAGGCGAAGGCCTGCCGCCTGCCGTGCTCTCGCGCTTCCATTCGGCCCGCATCGCGCAATCGCCGCAGCTTGATAGCCTGAACGCAGGCACCGCATCCGGTCTCGCGCTCTACCAGATGGCGTCCGCCATGGGCCGCATCTAAGGGGTTAACCGATTCTTAACAGGGCGCATTTGAATTAACCCTGTCTCAAAACCGAGCATTAAGATTTACGATTTACTAATGAGCGGAACGAAAGGTTTCCGCGATGCGTAGCGTTTTTGTCGCCCTTTTTCTTTTGATCGTTCTGGCTGGCTGTGCGACCGCCCCGTCGCAGATCACCAATGCCTGCGCGATTTTTGAGCAACGGAACGGCATGTTCAACAACTGGCGCAAGGATGCCGAGGCGGCACAGCGCGAGTTCGGCGTGCCGGTACCGGTGATGATGGCGACGATCTATACGGAATCGAGCTTCCAGCCTTATGCGCGCCCGCCCCGCACCAAGCTCTTCGGCTTCATTCCGTGGAAGCGTCAATCCACAGCCTACGGCTATGCCCAGGCGCTGGACGGCACATGGGACCGCTATCGCCGCGAGACCGGCCGCTGGAGCGCTAGCCGCACCGACTTCACCGACGCCATCCATTTCGTCGGCTGGTATCACTCCACCAGCAACCGCCAGAACGGCATTGCGCTGAACGACCCCTATAATCTCTATCTCGCCTATTATTCCGGCCATGGCGGCTATGCCAATGGTGTGTGGCGCAACAACGCGGCCATCCAGAAAGCCGCACGCCGCTCCGCCAATATGGCGATCCGCTATGAGGCGCAGCTTCGGCAGTGTGGGTATTGAGAAGAAGCCGCGGCTGAGCCGAAATGCGCTCGGCCGCCGCGCACTCTATTCCTCACATATAGGGCGTCAAAAACGTCCGCACCGCGTCGATTTCATTTGACCGAATCTCATGCCCGCCAGGGTGCCACTCTTCCGTGACCTCACCTCCTTGTGCTTTGAGATAATCGGCGAAAGCCTTGGTCATCGGCACCGGGCAAATCGGGTCGCGCTCTCCGGCGGTGACCAGAACCCGACGCGATTTCGGCGCAGGTGCAGCTTTCGGTTCGAAGGGAATGAGCGGATGCATGAGGGCCGCCGCATCGAAAAGATCGGGAAACTCGATCAGGATATTGGCGAGAATATTCGCGCCGTTGGAAAAGCCGAGCCCGATCACCTTCCCCGCCTGATGCGCATCACGGTGTGCCACGACAAAGTCGGCCATGCGGCGGGTCGCCCGGTCGAGATCGTCGAGATCGTAGACGCCTTCGGCCTTGCGGCGGAAGAATCGCGCGGCACCATGTTCCGAGACATCGCCGCGCGGCGAAATCACGCTCGCATTCGGCAAGAGCCGTGAGGCGAAATCGAAGAACTGGTTCTCGTCGCCACCGGTGCCATGAAAGACAAAGAAAGCCGGTTGGCCGGGCGTGCCGGTGCGCAGCTTATGAATGTAACTGTCGGTGCTCATTTCATGCTCCTGAAATCCTCTACGAGGCCGGCGTTGGAGCCAGCCTCGCTCGCCTGACGGTCAAGCCTTCACCGAACCATCGAGCGGCTCGAGATGCTGCTCAAGGAACGGCCGCAAATGCTTGTGCTGCTCCGGCAGTTGCAGCGTCTCACCCAGATGCGCGGTGTCTTCGTCGCGGTCGAAGCCGGGTTCGTTGGTGGCAATCTCAAACAGCACACCACCCGGCGTACGGAAATAGATCGCCCAGAAGTAATCGCGGTCGATAACCGGTGTCACCTGATAGCCCGTGTCCATGAGTGCCTTGCGGACTTCCAACTGCTTGGCGCGGTTTTCGACGGCAAAGGCGATGTGGTGGACGGAGCCGGCGCCAAGACGGGCACCGGAAATATTCGGCATGGTCTCGATATCGATGACATCCGCACCATTGCCGCCGGGAATGCCGAGACGAATAACGCCATCCTGCCGGTCGATCTCCTGATAGCCCATGAACTTCAAAAGCTCTGCCGTTGCACCCTCATCGCGCAGTCTGAGCGAAGCGCCCTGGAAACCATGGATCGCCTGATCCTGACCCACACCGTTGCCGGTAAACTGCGCACGGCTGTCATCCTTGATCTCGACCAGCGCAAAGCCATCCCCATCCGGGCCGGCAAAATGCAGGCGCTTGTTGCCGAAGGCTTCATCCGCCTTCAGTCCTTCGACATTGGCCTTGGAAAGACGATCCTGCCAGTAACCGAGCGAGCCTTCCGGCACGGAAAACAGCGTGGTGCCGACTTCCCCGGTCCCCGGCCGACCGCGGGCGATATGCGGAAACGGAAAATAGGTCATGACAGAGCCCGGCGAACCGACCTCATCGCCATAATAGAGGTGATAGACATCCGGCGCATCGAAGTTGACGGTCTGCTTCACGCGGCGCAGGCCCAGCGTATCGGTGAAGAAACGGTTGTTACCGGAAGCACTCGCAGCCATGGAGGTGACGTGGTGCAGGCCCTTGATCTGGTTCAACATGATAAACCCCTTGTGGTTCAACGGGGCTTCATCTCAGAAGCGCATCCCGTGTGTGATGGGCTGAAGATGGTGCAGATTGGCCTTGGCGCATAGAGTGAACAATCAGAACGGATCGTGCTTTTTCTGCGAACAGTTTTGAACTGCCTGCCGGTTGTCAATAGCTTGACCGAAATCACTTAAATGGCTCACTGCAAGCCTATCCTCGGTACATCTCAAGTAACTGAAATACATGCGCAATTCTAAACGAAATTTAATTTGACTGTACTACCGGCAATTCTAGATTTCGCGTGTAAATTCCTCGGTTGGGACAACCCCCATGAACAAAATCCTTGTCAAAATTTCTGCCGCAATACTTATTTCCACTGCAGTATCGAGCTGTGTGACGACGAATGCCGAAGGCATCAAGCAAGTCACTTATAAGAAGAACGCCCTTAGCGGAGAGCGCACCAAAATCGATTGGGCAGTGGCCGTGAAGGGAGATTGCAGCGCTCGCGTCATTCCGGAACTGCGCATTCTTCAGGCGCCTCAACACGGCACCGTCGACATCGTCCACGAGAAGATAGACGGGAGATTCCATGGGACCTATGCAAAATGCACCGGAAAAGACGTGCAAGGGACCTCCGCTTACTACACCTCGAAAAAGGGGTTCATCGGCAGTGACAAGGTTATAGTCCGCAACTCATACAAGGATGGCGTGGTGGTAGATGGTGTCGCCGAGATCAATGTCGTCAGGTGATTGACGTTCAAGGCTGAGACCGCTCGGACGGTCGCGTCGGAACCCGCAGGTGCTCATTCAGCGCTGCGGGTTTCTTCATGACCCTTGATGAGCACAGCCCTTATACCTCGTCCGGTAACTGCCAATCGATCGGGTCTCGTCCATGCGAGACGAGGAAGGCGTTGGCCTTGGAGAAATGGTGGTTGCCGAAGAAGCCGTTATGGGCGGAGAGCGGCGATGGGTGGGCCGATTTCAGCACCAGATGTTTGCGCTGATCGACGAAGGACGCCTTCTTCTGCGCGTAGGAGCCCCAGAGCAGAAAGACAACGTGGTCGCATTGCTCGTTGACGGCGCGAATGACGGCATCGGTGAACTTCTCCCAACCCTGGCCCTGATGCGAGGCGGCACGCGCCTGCTCCACCGTCAAGACGCTGTTGAGAAGCAGAACGCCTTGCTTGGCCCAGCTTTCGAGAAAGCCGTGCTTCACCGGATGGGCACCGAGATCGCTTTGCAGTTCCTTGTAGATATTGACGAGGGAGGGCGGGATGCGCACGCCGGGGCGCACCGAGAAGCAAAGACCATGGGCCTGGCCCGGACCATGATACGGATCCTGCCCCAGGATAACGACCTTGACCTCGTTGAGCGGGGTCAGATCGAGCGCGCGGAAATACTCCGGCCCCTTGGGAAAGATCTGCTTGCCGGCTTCCTTTTCGGCCAGCAGGAAGCCTTTGAGCTTCTGCATATATTGGCTGTCGAATTCACCCGAAAGCGCCTGTTTCCAGCTCTCTTCGAGTTTTACGCCAGCCTCTGCCATGGTGAGCCGTCCTCTGTAAGCTGCTTACTTGAAGCGATTGCCCCGCTGCAGCACTTCGATCTTGTAGCCATCCGGATCGCAGATGAAGAAATACTTGGCGAACGGCACGCCTTTGTAATCCGCCTCGATGATCTTGCCAACCGAAAGGCCGAGTTCGGTCAGGCGCACATGCTCGGAATCCACATCTTCGACGCTGACGGCAATATGGCCATAGCCATCTCCCAGCGCGTAAGGCACTTCGCGGCCCTTGTTGACCGTCAATTCCAGCTCGAAATCGCCTTCGGGATTGCTGAGGTAGATCAGCGTAAAGGTCTCGAACTCGAAGCGCTCCGCAACGTTGAGATCAAAAGCCTGCTTGTAAAAATCCACCGAACGTTTTTCGTCCAGCACACGGACCATCGAGTGGATCAACTTCGCCATCGTGTTTTCCTTCATCCTGTTAAAGCCTGTCGCGATCTTTCGCAGTCGCGCCTCACGCTTTAGGTTTTTGGTTTGTCGCATGGTCCTATCGCCAGAGCGCTTCAGCACTTTTGCGCGGACCATGCTTCAGCCGGTTGCACCCCTGCATTTTGGCAGCCAGATAAAGCCGAAAGGCCGATAGTTCAACCCCTTGGCTCGGCGCGCGGGTTCGGCGTGCTTTTTCTCTGTCATGGATGGCAGACGCATGTTACCGGCAGATATGCGCATTTTTTATCTCTGTCTCGGCTGTCTGATGGTCGCAACCGGTGTGGTCGGTGCGTTTTTGCCGCTCCTGCCGACGACGCCGTTTCTGCTCGTGGCGCTCTGGTGCTTTTCCAAATCATCACCCCGGCTGGAAGCCTGGATGCTGAACCACCCACGTTTCGGCAAGTCCCTGCGCAACTGGCGCGAACACGGCGCCATTCCGCGGCGCGCCAAGATCGCCGCAGTCTCTTTGATGACAATGAGTTACCTGATTTACATCGTCATCATGGCCCCGCCCGCTCTTCAGATGCTGATCGTCGCACTCGTGATGATTGGTGCCGGGACCTTCGTCGTCACGCGTCCATCGCCGCCCCAGGAGTGAAGCAGCGCCCTAGCGATGCCGCGCCTGCGGCAGCACATAGGCGATATGATCGGCAGGCAGACGCCCCACCGCGCCCCCCACGCCATAGACGCGTGCAATCGTCTCGTCATTGATGGTCTCGAGCGCCGATCCGCAAGCGGTCACAGCCCCCCGGTGCATGACGATAAGTTGATCGGCGAACTCTGCCGCGAGATTGAGATCGTGGAGGATAGCCAGCACCGTACCGCCAGCCGCAACAAAGTCTCTGGCCGTTTCCAAGACGGAAATCTGGTGACCGAGGTCGAGGCTGGAGGTCGGCTCGTCCAGAAGCAGCACGCGGCTTTCGCCGTTCTCCACCGGATAAGGAACCTGCGCAAGCGCGCGGGCAAACTGCACCCGCTGCTGTTCTCCGCCGGACAGCATGTTGTAGGCCCGCCCCTCGAAGCCGCCCAAGCCGACCTTTGCGAGCGCTCGGCGTGCCTGTTCATCCGGTGTGCGAGAGCCTTGTGCGACGGCGCCCATCCGCACGATTTCAAGCGCGGTGAAGGGAAAGGCCAGCACCGTGCTTTGCGGCAGGACGGCGCGAAGGCGGGCAAGCTGCACGGGCGAGAAGACCGAAAGGTCGATCGTGCCATAGGCCACGCTGCCCCGGTCCGGCTTCAGCTCGCCGCACACCACTTTCATCAGCGTCGATTTGCCCGCACCATTGGGGCCGATGATGACACTGAAGGTACCGGGCGCAAGGCTGATCGACACGTCATGGATCAGATGCCGCTCGCCGCGCGTAACGGTGAGATTGCGTGCCGAGATCATGTCGCGCTCCTCAGCCCAAGACCGTTCCTGCCAAGCAGCAGAAAGAGGAAGACCGGCGCCCCGATCAACGCCATCACCACCCCGATCGGCAGTTCAGCGGGTGCGGCAACCGTACGGGCAAAACTGTCCGCGAGCAGCAGAAGTGCCGCCCCGCCAATCGCCGAGGACGGCAACAGGAAGCGATGCGACGAGCCGATGACGAGGCGCAGCAGATGCGGCACAACGATGCCGACAAAGCCGATAGAGCCAGCCGCGGCGACACTCGCGCCGCAGGCGGCAGCTACCACGACGATAACGATGCGCTTCAACCGTTGCACCGGAATGCCCATGTGAAAGGCGGCAGCATCCCCAAGGATCAGCGCATCCAGCCCCTTGGAGACGAAGGGGATGCTGGCAAGGATCGCCAGCACGAAAGGCAGCGTCGCCAGCACCTTGGTTGAGGTGGCTCCGCCGAGCGAGCCAAGGCTCCAGAAGGTGATGTCACGCAACGCCCGGTCATCCGCCAGGAAGATCATCAGGCCGGTCAGCGCACCACTCAAGGCAGCCACCGCGATACCGGCAAGGATTAGAACAGTCGTCGAGGTGGCCCCGTTTCGGGTGGCGATGAGGTAAAGCAGGAAGGTGTTGATCAGCCCTCCGGCAAAGGCCATGACCGGCAGGAAGTGCACGCCGAGAAAAACCGAAAGCGGCGCAAGAAGCCCGCTACCCAGCGCCAGTGCGGCAACAGCGAAAAGCGCGGCACCCGAGGTAACGCCGACAAGGCCGGGATCGGCCAGCGGATTGCGAAACAGCCCCTGCATCATGGCGCCGGAGACGGCAAGTGCCGCGCCGATCATCAAACCGAGCCCCGTCCGCGGCAGCCGCACGGCCTCCAGGATAACGCGATCGCGCGCCTCCATCGTAGCTGCACCGCCGGTGAAGTAGAGCCAAAGCTCATGAAGCCCGACCCCGGTTGGGCCGCTTGAAAGCGATACGAGACAGGCGAGAAACAGAATGACGCAAAGCGCGACGAGTGTGAGCAGACCCTTGCGGGATCGATCGCCCGGCACCCGCCCAGCGGCTGCATTCATCGCCACGGCGCTCACGGCTTGACGATCTCCGGATAAAGCTTCGACGCAAGTTCACGACCGGCGTCTGGCGTGCGCGGGCCAAAGCCGATCAAGTAAAGCCCGTCCATGCTGATCAGGGCCCTCGCCGCAGCGGCAGGTGTGGACTGGAAGGCGGGCAGCGCAAAGACTTCCTCTGGCTTTGCCGCATGGTTGCCGCGCTGCATGGTGAGAATGACATCGGGTGCTGCGGCAATCACCGCCTCATCCGTCAGCGGCTTGTAGCCGGTGATCTCGGGTGCTGCATTGACGCCACCTGCAAGCTCGATGATCGCCGCCGCTTCGGTCTCCTTGCCCGCCGCCATGATGCGCCCGCCCGCCATGGACAGCACGAAAAGCACCCGCTTCTTCTTGTCTCCGACGGCGGCAACATCCTTGGAAAGGGCAGCAAGATCGGCATCGACCTTGTCGGCCAGCACCTTCGCCTTGTCTTCCAGACCGACCGCCGCCCCAACGTCTTCGATCTTCTTTGCGATGGCCTTGGCGTCGGGTGGCGTATCCACCGTCACCATCGGCACTTCGCTGGCTTTCAAAATGCCGATGACATCCGGCGGTCCGGCACCGTCTTCGGAAAGGATCAGATCCGGCTTCTGTGCCAGAACGCCCTCGGAAGACAGCGCCCGCATATAGCCGACATCCGGCTTCGAGGTCGCCTCGATGGGATAGGTGCTGGTGGAATCGCGGGCAATCACGCGGTCACCGGCACCCAGCGCATAGAGAATTTCCGTAATCGTGCCACCCACGGCCACAATCCGTTTGGCCTCCGGATTGCCCTTGTCCGAAGCCGTCGCTTGAAGCGGCGTAAGGGCGACAAGCGCTGGTAAAACAAGACCAAGGAGAGCGGAACGGGAGGAAACCGGCATGTGATAACCCTGCTATCGAAAGGCGCGGCAGGACTGCCGCATATAAGTTGAGTTATTTACACATCTTTAAAATACGCACAATCCGATAAAGTGGAGTATCCGCGTTATCTTTTTGATTTTGCCCTTTTCATTTTTGAACTCGCTCAATATCCTGAGCAACACATACCACTTAATGGAGACCCAAATGTTTATCGCTATGAACCGCTTCCGCGTTGTCCCGGGCTATGAAGAGGCCTTCGAGACCATCTGGCGCGAGCGCAAGCGCCATCTGAGCGAGATGCCGGGCTACCTTGAATTTCACATGCTGAAAGGCCCGAGCGCTGAGGATCACACGCTCTACGCCTCGCATACCGTCTGGGCGACGAAGGACGATTTCACCGCCTGGACGCGCTCCGAACAGTTCCGCGCGGCCCATGCCAATGCCGGCAACAATCGCGGCAAGGTCGAATATCTCTCCGGTCCGCATTTCGAGGGCTTCGACGTCATCATCCATGAAGACAAGAACGGCGAAACCCGCTCGGTCGCCGCATGACGATGAGTGGCCTCGTGACAGACGAGGCCAGTGAGCGACGCAGCCGCGCTGAAGCGGCGCTGGCCGAAAAGCCCGACGGTGTCGTGGAAGCCATTGCCGGCAAGGCTGCGGTGACGCCTGCCGAAATTCTGGCGATCCTGCCGCCCGGTGCCGCCATTCAGGCACCTGCCGAAAGCTTCAACGCCATCTGGGACGAGCTTCGCAGCTGGGGCGAAATCCTGATGATCGTCCAGACGCCGGATATCGTCTTCGAAGTGGCAGGCACCCTGCCGGAAGGCAGCGAGGGTCATGGCTGGTTCAACATTCACGGCGATAGCCCGATTGGCGGGCATATCAAGAAGGAGGCTTGCGTCTCCATTGCCTTTGTCGATCGCACATTCCACGGACGCCGTTCGCTCTCAGTCTGGTTCATGAATGCGGGCGGCAGCGCCATGTTCAAGATCTTCGTGCGCCGCGACGCGCAGAAGGAATTGCTCGCCCCTCAGGTCACCCGCTTCGAGGCATTGCGCGACAGCTTTCGCACCTGACGGTGATGAAGCCCGGGCTGCCGAATGATCGCATCGCGGCAGCCCTATCCGCACTCCTGCTTTGAACATCCGATGTCGCTCCCGGCATGTTCCGCGCCCTTCCTCTGCCTTATGAATTCAACACATTGATCTGAAGCGCGGAAGCAGTGCGGTGGAGGACTTGCGCCCAGGCACGTTTGCGCTATTAGGCACCAAGAAGATCGCGAGGGGTAAGACCAGATGACGACCTATGTATTGACCGTAGCTTGCAAATCCACACGCGGCATCGTCGCCGCCATTTCGGGTTATCTCGCGGACAAGGGTTGCAACATCGTCGATAGCTCGCAATTCGACGACCTCGAAACCGGCAAGTTCTTTATGCGCGTCTCCTTCATTTCCGAAGAGGGCGTGTCGCTTTCAGACATCAAGGAAGGCTTCAAGCCGGTTGCCGAGCGCTTCAAGATGGAAGCCGAGATTTTCAGCGATGGCGAGCGCACCAAGACGCTGCTGATGGTGTCGCGTTTCGGTCATTGTCTCAACGATCTGCTCTATCGCTGGAAGATCGGCGCGCTGCCGATCGATATCGTCGGCGTCGTCTCCAACCACTTCGATTACCAGAAGGTCGTCGTCAACCACGACATTCCCTTCCACCACATCAAGGTGACAAAGGAAAACAAGCCGAAGGCCGAAGCCCAGCTGAACGACCTGATCGAAAGCACCGGCACCGAACTCGTGGTTCTGGCGCGCTACATGCAGGTTCTCTCCGACGACATGTGCCGCAAGATGTCCGGCAAGATCATCAACATCCACCACTCCTTCCTGCCAAGCTTCAAGGGCGCCAACCCCTACAAGCAGGCCTATGAGCGCGGCGTGAAGCTGATTGGCGCCACCGCCCATTACGTCACCGCCGATCTCGACGAAGGCCCGATCATCGAGCAGGACACGGTGCGCATCACCCACGCCCAATCGGCAGACGACTACGTCTCGCTCGGCCGCGATGTGGAAAGCCAGGTTCTGGCCCGCGCCATCCATGCCCACATCCACCACCGCACCTTCATCAACGGCAACCGCACCGTGGTCTTCCCGCCAAGCCCGGGTTCCTATGCGTCGGAGCGGATGGGCTGATTGGCTAAAGCATGTCGCGCAAAACTGTGCAGCGGTTTTGCGATAACGACATGCGACAGAACAAGGACTTAAAGCGTAGGGAGCGAATCTGAAAAATCGCGACACGCTTTAAGTACCACGGAAGCCAAAAATAATTTTGGACCATAAGCAACTGACGGCGCTCCGTGCCGTTTCTCTTGCGCAGTCCAACCAAGAGGCTTCCCCATGAAAAAGTTGATTATCGCCGGCGCCGCGCTCTTCCTTGCGGCCGGAACCGCCTTTGCCCAGCAGCCACCACCGCCGCCTCCGCCGGCAGCGCCGGCTGACGGAATGGCAAAGCCCGACGCTCCGCCACCGCCTCCAGGCCCTCGCGGTCCCATGGAGCGGGGCCCCGGCCCAGATGGTCCAGGTCCGGACGGCCCACGTGGCCACATGCCTCCCCCGCCGCCACCCTCCAAGGGTGCGCATTTCCGCATCGAGAGCGGTGAGACCAAGATCGACGTCAAATGCGCCGATGATGAGCCGATGAAGGCTTGCGCCGACATCATGATGCAGCTCATCGACAAGATGAACGATTAAGCCTTTGGATGTGGCAGGGTGGCGATGCGCTGCCCTGCCCTTTCGTTTTGATCGGTCAGAACCGGATCGACGCCTTCAGCCCGCGCCCGCCCGCGCCGTCTTCGAGAACAAGCGCCGCCTTGAAAAGCGTTGCGATTTCCTCGACGATCGCTAGCCCCAGCCCAGCCCCCGGCGCCACATTCCCCTCACCACGCGCGAAGCGCTGGCGCACGATGGCGCGCTTTTCCGCTGGGATGCCGATGCCATTATCCTCAACCTCCAGACAGGCCCGGCCTTCGACCTTCAGCACCCGCACGGTGATTTCCGAGCCGTGTCCGGCATAGGCGATCGCATTGCTGATGAGGTTGCCGAGAAGTTCTCGAAGCAGCAGCGGTTCAGCCTGGACGGTCGCCGCGTCCACCTCCTCGAAACCGAGATCGATATCGGCCTCTGCCGCGCTCGGCACGAAATCCGCCGTCACCGATTGGGCGAGCGACACGAGATCGACGGCAACGAGGCTTTGTTTTTCGCCGGACCCTGCGGCATCGATATTGGCCATGCGCAGAAGCTGCGCCAGAATATGCTCGGCATGGGCAACGGAGGCGTCGCCCTTCTTCGCTGCCGCCTTGGCCTCTTCCAGCGTCTGGGCGCGGGCAGCAAGTGCCAGCTGCGTGCGGATGATGGCAAGCGGCGTGCGCAACTGGTGGCTGGCATTGCCGGTGAAATGGCGCAGCGCATCGAGCGCCGATTGCAGCCGCACCATGAAAGAGTTGACCGTTTCCACCAGATTTTCCACCTCCACTGGCACGGATTGCCGGATCGGATGCAGATCGTCGGGGCTTCGCTCGCCAATCGCCTCGCTCAAGCGGTAGAGCGGGCGCAGCGACAGGGTTACCGCCACCCAGACGATTGCCGCGGCACCCAGGATCATCAGGAGCAGGCGCAGTGCCGAGCGCAAGATGATGGCGCGGGCAAGCCGGCTGCGGGCAATGGTGGTTTCCGCCACAGTGACGGTAAAAGGCACGGAGTTGATGCCGGTGGAGGCAAAGCGGCGCAGGGCCGCAACGCGGATCGGCTCTCCACGGAACACCGCATCCTGAAAACGCGGGCTGTCGCCTCGCAGACCGCTCACCGAGGGAAGGTTCTGATAGCCGGTGAGAAACTGGCCGTTCGGCCCATCCACCCGGTAGAAGACGCGATCCTGTGCGGCAGAGGTCAGCATTTCCAGCGCCACATAGGGAATATCGACTTCCAGCGTGCCGTTTTCCGCCACCACCACGCGTTCAGCGATCGCCAGCGCCGAGCCGGAGAGCACCCGGTCGGAGACGATATTGGCGGTGTTGATCGCCTCGCGATAGGTATCCGCCAACGCCACGCAGCCGATGATCGCGGTCGAGACCAGCAGCCAGCCGAGAAGCCTGCGCCGAAGCGAATAGGCGACCTTCCTCATTCGGCAGCCTCGGCCAGCCTTTCGAGATAGTAGCCGATGCCGCGCGCGGTCTTCACCGTCAGCCCGTGGGGCGCAAGCCGCTTTCGCAGACGGCTGACATATTGCTCGATGGCATTGCCGGAAAGCTCGTCGTCAAAGCCCGTCAGTGACTGGACGATGGCCTCCTTCGCCACCACCTTGCCCGCCCGCATGAACAGCACCTCCAGCAGCGCCACTTCGCGCGCCGGCAGATCGAGCGGATGACCGCCTGCGGAAAAAGTGCGCGATGTGAGATCGAAGGAGACATTGCCGAAACTGACGAGAGAGGAGCGTAGGCCCGCATTGCGGCGCAAAAGCACGCGCACCCGCGCCTCGAACTCGGCAATATCGAAGGGCTTGATCATGTAATCGTCAGCGCCGAGATCGAGCCCCCTCACCTTCTCCTCCGGCGTGCCGCGGGCGGTGAGGATCAACACGGCGGCCTTGTCCTGGCGCGCGCGCATGGAGCGCAGCACGTCGATGCCATCCTTTTCCGGCAGGTTCAGATCGAGGATGACGAGGTCGAAATTCTCTGCCGCAATCGCGGCATCCGCGGAATTGCCATCCGACACCACATCCACGGCATAGCCACTGCCGCGCAACAGCGCCGACAATCCTTCCGATAGAACCTGATTGTCCTCCACCAACAGAATGCGCAAACGTGAAATCCCCCTCGCGTCAGGACGTTACAGCATCGGCCCGAAAATCGGAATCGATTTTCGGAAAGCACGATGCGTAGATCAAAGAAGATAGAGCGTCCTTTGTGCGTCCAATAGGACGCACGGCGCTCTAGCGAAGTCGTTCGCACTTGTGAACGCCGTTCTCAAAGGATCGCTTATGAAGCCCGCTTGTGAAGGACAACGGCCTGCTGCATGATCACGCCCATGCGTATCACCCTAGCTCTTTGTCTTGTCCTTCTCGGCAGCGCCGTCTCGCACGCGCAGCCGATGCTCTTTCCGGCGCTCTCCGGCAAGAAGGAAGCTCAGACGCTGGTGGTCTATTCCTCGCTCGATGAGCCGCTCGCCACCCCGATGATCGAGGGTTTCCAGCGCGCCAACCCGGATGTTGCCGTTTCCTATGAGGATATGCTGACCGGCGAGATCTACGACCGCATCGTGGAGGAGACCGATAGTGGCAGGAAGACCGCCGATTTCGCCTTCTCATCCGCCATGGACCTGCAGGTCAAGCTCAGCAATGACGGCTATGCCCAGCGCTCCGACTTGCCCGGCAGCGCGCTTTGGCCTGCATGGGCCAACTGGCGCAATACCGCTTACGCGCTGACCTTCGAGCCCGCCGTCTTCGTCTATCACAAGCCGAGCTTCGTCAACGAGAAGCCACCGGCAAGCCGCGCCGAGTTTGTCGACTATCTCGAGCGCCACGCCAAGGACGTGCACGGCCGCATCGCCACCTATGATATCGAGCGCTCGGGCGTCGGCTTTCTCTTCATGTCGCGCGACCAGGAGCAGTTTGGCGACATCTGGAATGTCATCAAAGCCATGGGTGCTGCGGGCGTAAAAGTCTATTCCACCAGCTCCGCGATTCTGGAGCGCATCTCCGATGGCCGCTTCGTCTTGGGGTATAACATCCTTGGTTCCTACGCCGCAGATTGGGCCGCCCGCCACCCGGATGTCGGCATCATGCTGCCAAGCGACTATACCGTCGTCATGTCGCGCATCGGCCTCGTGCCGCAAGCCGCCGCCAACCCCGAGCTTGGCCGCCGCTATCTGCAGTTCTTCATGTCGAAGGAAGGCCAGACGATCATGGCGCGCCAACTGCAAATCCCCGCCGTCAGCCCGGAAGTGGCCGGTGAGAACACCGCCAACACCATGCAGGCCATCCACGGCGCGCAATTGCGCCCAGTCCCCGTCAGCCCCGGCCTGATGGTCTATCTCGATCAGGTCAAGCGCGCCCGGATTATAGAGCGCTGGAACGAGGCGTTGCGGTCGCAGTGATACCCCGCTTCCTCATCAAGTCAGTCGTATTTGGGCTATGTGGTATTCTTTGAGTCTCGCATTTGCGATGACGATGATGTGTCGCATGATGGCGCCAAGAGCTGTGAGTTTTGACTTCCCGGCTGCGAGCAGATGCTTGTATGTTGTAGCGAGATGGCTTTTGCTGTGGCTTGCCGCCATCGCCGCGGTGAAGAGTAGCGGTCGTAACTGCCGCCGTCCGCCCTTTGTAAAACGACGGCCTTTACGAGCGCCGCTGTCGCGGGCATGAGGCGCACATCCCGCCAGACTTGCTGCCTGCTTGCGATCGATGTGTCCGAGCTCTGGCATGAGAGCCAACAGCACCGGGGCGATCACCTTGCCAATACCAGGAACCGTCTGAAGGATAGCCTTGCGGTCTTTCAATCGCTTATCGAGGCTCATGATCGTTTCGATCTGCTTGTCGATAGCTTCAATGCGGCGCTTGATCTCAGTTATATGGCCGGCGATGTCGCGCGCGATCGGCTTATTGCGTGGCGCCTTTAATCGGTTTTCCTCTTGCACGCGCATAGACACCAGATCGGTACGACGCAAGACGAGCAGCTTAATTTTTGCCTCCCGTGGCTGACTTGGGCGCCAGCGAGGCAGAGATTGCGCACGTGAGAGCCCATATTCGGCAATATGGCGCGCATCAATGGCATCTGTCTTGGCATTGGCGCCGCAGGCGCGGATGAAGGCTTTGACCCGGGCAGCGTCTGCGCGATGTGCGGGAATAGCAAGGTCTTCAAGGACATCGAGGAGATTGTCCTCGTAGCCACCGGTTGCCTCGCAAATGGCGAGTGTGTCGAGGCGTCCAGCATATGGCTTTAAGATCGCTTTGAGCGCCACCTTGCTGTTTTCTAGGGTGCAGATCTCTCCGCTATGTGTGTCGAAGAAAGTGATTGTTGCTTTGGAGACGTCGAATCCCAAAGCAAATCGGATCAACTGAGGCTGGATTTGTTCGGTGTTCAGGCCCATGATTGAGCTCCATGCTTAGCATTGTCTGCGGGCGCGGCGCCAAGCCGGCCCATTCAAGTCAACAAGCGATGCGAAGCTGGTGCGATTGCAGCCCAGGATGAGGTCGGTCGAGAAGACCCATTCCTGTTCGGGCGTACAAACGCATGACCTCCGGGGTGGCCACCTCGGAGGTCATCCAGCCTCCCGAACAATAAAGCACATTTTCGACAGACAATTCCTGTGCCTGTCACAGAAACCCAGCCAGTCCAAGTCTTGGACTGAAGAGACTCTTCCCGATGCGCAGACGCGCATCGACTGGATTTCTGTCACAAGGAAAGAAATGAGGGCTGCCCAAGGTGGTGCGACTGAAACCAACCACCCTCTCGCATAAATTAACGTCCCGTAAACGCCGCAACCTTCACCCCGCGTCAGTTAGATGACAGCTTTGTGTGGTGCTCTGCAATTCTTCTTCATGCCGTGGAGGCGGCCGGAGAAGCGGGAGGAAAGTCTCATCGCATCATACCGTTCAACTGGCAGCGTCTTCGCGCCATGTCGGTCACTCTGCGTGCTCCTTCCGTTGTCATATCGCAACAATGCCGAATGGCATTCAAGGAGGACTTACGTTGAAGCATTTTTTCCTCGCCTCGCTTCTGGCTGGCGCCATCGCTCTTCCCGCAGCAGCCGCTGATTATACCATCATCGCGCCTGCCAATCCGGGCGGCGGCTGGGACCAGACGGCCCGCTCGCTGCAGACGGTTCTGCAGGAAGAAGGCATTTCGAAGAGCGTGCAGGTTCAAAACGTTCCAGGCGCTGGCGGCACCATCGGTCTCGCGCAGTTCGCAAGCCAGCAGAAGGGCAACCCGAACGCGCTGATCGTCGGCGGTTACGTCATGGTGGGTGCCATCCTCACCAACAAGGCGCCCGTCACGCTCAAGGAAGTCACCCCGATCGCCCGTCTGACCGGCGAATATGAAGCTGTCGTGGTTCCCGCCTCTTCGCCGATCCAGAACATCAATGATCTGATCGCGCAGCTGAAAAAGGATCCGGGCAGCGTCTCCTGGGGCGGCGGCTCGGCTGGCGGCACCGACCACATCACGGCTGGCCTGATTGCCAAGGCAGCGGGCATCGACCCGACCAAGATAAACTATATCGCCTATTCCGGCGGCGGCGAAGCGCTTGCCTCCATCCTCGGCGCGCAGGTGACCGCCGGCATTTCCAGCTATGGCGAATTCGAAAGCCAGGTGAAGGCTGGAACGCTTCGGCTTCTCGCCGTCTCCAGCGAACAGAAGCTGGAAGGCGTCGACGCACCAACGCTGAAGGAAAGCGGCCTCGACGTGGTCGTGCAGAACTGGCGCATGGTTGCCGCCCCTCCCGGCCTGACGCCGGAGCAGGAAAAGGCCGTCAATGCCGATATCGAGAAGCTGGTGAAATCCGCCAAGTGGCAGGAAACGCTGAAGACCAAGGGCTGGATGGATACCTATCTCGCCGGTGATGCGTTCAAAGCGCAGCTCGACAAGGACACGGCGTCCACCGAAACCATTCTCAAAGACATCGGACTTGTAAAATGAGCCAGGGTATCACCCCCTCACAAACACCAAAACGCCGCCCTGATTGGGCGGCGCTCCTCATCGCAGTGGCGCTGGTCGCCATCGCCGCCGTCATCTTCTGGGATTCCGGTCGTCTGGCCAGCGTCACCGGCTATTCGCCGGTCGGCCCGGCAACCGTACCTTACGCCATCGGCTTCTGTCTTATCGGTCTGGCAATCTGGACGGCGATCGAAGCCTGGCGCGGGGATTTTCCCGAACGCGACCATCAGGAAGTCGGCCCTGTCGTTTGGGTCGTTGCGGGCCTTGCCGCACAGATGCTGTTGTTGAAGGTTGCGGGTTTTTCCATTGCCACCGGCCTGCTGTTTGCCTTCACCGCACGCGCCTTCGGCAAGAAGAAGCTCCATTATTCGATCCCGCTCGGTATCGCGATCAGCTTCGTCGTGTGGTTCATCTTTGCGCGGCTGTTGCAGCTCTCTCTTCCGGCTGGCCCATTCGAGCAGCTTTTCATCTGATCTCGGCTTTAAAGAACAACATGAGTTGGGGTCTGAGGACGCGGGCGCGTTGAGCCGCAGCAGCCTCGCCCGACAGGGGGACATCTGTCCATGAGCACATTCGAATTCCTTTTGCACGGTCTTGAGGTTGCAGCCCAACCGATGAACCTGCTCTACGCGCTGATCGGCGTGACACTGGGAACTGCCGTCGGCGTGCTGCCCGGCATCGGCCCGGCGCTGACGGTCGCACTGCTTCTGCCCGTCACCTACAGGCTCGATCCTGCGGGCTCGCTCATCATGTTTGCCGGTATCTATTATGGCGGCATGTATGGCGGCTCAACGACCTCGATCCTTCTCAACACGCCGGGCGAAAGCGCCTCGATCGTCACCGCACTCGAAGGCAACAAGATGGCCCGCAAGGGTCGTGGTGGCCCGGCTCTCGCCACCGCAGCCATCGGCTCCTTCGTCGCCGGACTGATCGCAACAATAGCGCTTGCCTTCGTTGCGCCCTATATCGTCAAGCTGGCGCTGGTTTTTGGCCCGCGCGAATATTTCGCGCTGATGGTTCTCGCCTTCGTCACCGTCTCGTCGGCATTCGGCGATTCGGCTCTGCGCGGCCTCACCTCGCTCTTCATCGGCTTCACGCTTGCCATTATCGGCATCGACCAGCTGACCGGGCAGACACGCATGAGTTTCGGCGTGCCGGATCTTCTCGACGGCGTTGAAGTCACCACGCTGGCAGTCGCCATGTTCGCGATTGGCGAGACGCTTTTCATTGTTGCCCAGGGCCAGACCGGCCAGGACAAGATCGAAGCCGTCAAGGGCTCCATCTGGATGAGCGCGCAGGACTGGGCCCGCTCCTGGAAACCCTGGCTGCGCGGCACGCTGATCGGCTTCCCGATCGGCGCGATGCCTGCGGGCGGCGCGGAGATCGGCACCTTCCTCTCCTATGCGACGGAAAAGAAGCTGACCAAATATCCGGAAGAATTCGGCGAAGGCGCCATCGAAGGCGTTGCCGGTCCGGAAGCGGCCAACAATGCCTCGGCTGCCGGTACGCTGGTTCCGCTCCTGACGCTTGGCCTGCCCACCACGGCAACCGCTGCGATCATGCTGGCCGGTTTCCAGCAATATGGCCTGCAACCCGGCCCGCTGCTGTTTGCCACCAATCCGCAGCTCGTCTGGGGCCTGATTGCCAGCCTCTTCATTGCCAACCTCATGCTGCTGGTTCTCAACCTGCCGCTGATCGGCCTCTGGGTGAAACTGCTGACCATTCCCAAGCCATGGCTCTATGCAGGCATCCTGCTGTTCGCGACGCTCGGCACCATCGGCGCCAACCCTTCGGTCTTCGAGCTCGGCATGCTGCTGGCTTTCGGTATCCTCGGCTACATCATGCGTATCTTCGGTTACCCGATTGCGCCCGCCGTCGTCGGCCTCATCCTCGGCCCTCTGGCCGAACAGCAGCTGCGCCGTGCGCTGGCTATCGGCCAGGGTGATCCGAGCGTTCTCTTCACCTCGCCCATCGCCGTCGGCCTCTTCCTCGTCGCAGCCGCCGCCTTCATCGTTCCGCTGATCATGCGCATTCGCGGGCGCGGCCAGGTGCTGACGCAGCTTGCCGCGAATGAAGACTAAACAGACGTAGAAATGCCTCCCAAGGCGAAAAGCCTCGCATCCATCTGTGATGCGGGGCTTTTTTTGCCCCACGTGCGATCGTCGTCACCGGTTGCGAGAAGCACACTCAACAGAACATCAAGCCTTGCGCGCAGATGTGAAATAGCGCAGCATGGCTGGCGGGGAACAGAGGCGGATAAGTCTGAGTTAGACACTCATCTATCGCTTCTGTGATATCCTCGGAGCCAACATGCGAAAACTCAGCCTCCTTATCGTCCTTGCCCTCGCCTCCTGCACTTCGGCCAGCGCTGGCGTCGAACCTATTCCCGGGAGCATCACCTATGGTGGGCAGCCACACACCAAGCTGACCAAAGCGCCCGCCGGCTCCACCATGAGCCACAGTTTTCGCACGGTTGACGGACGCCTTGCACTGGAAACCTACCGCATCGAGCCTGATCGTTCGCTCACCTTGCTGAGGCGAGAGATTATCAGCGACTACCCGGAGCAATGACTGCCCGCACATCCCCGGACAATTTTTACAGCGCCTCCCGAACCTGGAGGAACATCATAGGCCGCTACCCGTTCCTCTCCTGAACACGAGAAGCGGCGCACGGCCGTGACTGTCCAGGAGAAGAAGATGAAGACGCACAAGACCAGAAACGACCTGCCCTCCAACACCAAGTCCACGGTGATCGGGCTTTTGAACGAGGCACTGGCTTCGATGATCGATCTGGCACTCCTCACCAAGCAGGCGCACTGGAACCTCAAGGGTCCGCAATTCATCGCCGTACATGAGCTTCTCGACAGCTTCCGCAAGCTGATCGACAACCACACCGACATCATCGCAGAGCGCGCCGTCCAGCTCGGCGGCACCGCACTCGGCAGCCTTCAGGCGGTCTCCTCCACCACCAGGCTCAAGGCGTATCCGACCGATATCTACAAGATTCAGGATCACCTGGCAGAGCTGATCGAGCGCTATGGCGATGTCGCCAATCTCGTGCGCAAGTCGATCGATGAAGCGGATGAGGCAGGCGACGCCAGCACGGCGGATATCTTCACCGCCGCATCTCGCGATCTCGACAAGTCGCTCTGGTTCCTCGAAGCGCACGTGCAGGAAAAGGCTTAAAGCACGGTCCAAGCAAAAGTGTGCAGCGGTTTTGCGATAACAGCATGCGATAACAAGGACCTAAAACGTATAAGCGAATCTGAAAGATCGCGACACAGTTTAAAGCCTCATACGATCTTTCAGATTGAATCGCTGCGCTTTAGCCGTCTGTTTTACGACGTACCCCTAGCGCAAGACCGTCGCACAAGTTTGCGCGGACGATGCCTTAAAACGACAAAGCGCCCGGCCAAGACCGGGCGCTGCCATCAGATCGGTTGAATTGACTAGTGCCGCCGCAAAACTGCTCGGCCGATGTCCCGAAGCATGTCGTGATCAAGAATGCCGCGCTGGGCGCTTCTGATCAGCACGGCAGCGCATTCATTCGCCACCTGACTGCTGCGATCCTCCAAGCATTCGAAACAAACACCGTCAAAGATAGTCTGCAGATCCGTGACCTGCTGGGGCGACAACTGGCCGCCGACTCGCTGAAATGCCGCGTAGGACAAGGCTCATCCTCCCGTAACATGCTGACAAACGATGTTAATTTCTGTGAACAGTTAATTTCTACACCCGATCGAATCAGATGTCGAATCAGATTTTAACGAATTATCAATCACTCATTTATTGGAACCACAGCGTCATGCCGCCGTTATATTCACACAACATAATAGAGGAGACACCACCATGGACTGGAACCGCGTTGAAGGTAACTGGAAGCAGGTCAAGGGTAAGATCAAGGAGCAGTGGGGCAAGCTCACTGACGATGATCTCGACCAGATCGCAGGCAAGCGCGACCAGCTGGAAGGCAAGATTCAGGAGCGTTATGGCGTCGAAAAGGATCGCGTCAAAAGCGACGTCGACAGCTGGTACGGTCGCCAGGGCTGGTAATCCAAAAAAATAGAATTATCGTCGACAACGGGCTGCGCAACGCGCGGCCCGTTTGTTTGTGGGCAGGTCGCCTTACTGGCGGGTCACACCCTCGCCGAGCACCTTCTCAGGACTGACATCCACCATCCAGCCGATCCCCCTGAACGGCACACCGTCCCGGTCGTAAATCAGCCGTCCGCCGACACGTATGAGCCTGAACCGGCCCGGCTCATATTCAACGGGATATTCTTCCTGATAGAAATTGCCGTAGAGAAGGCTGTCATGGATCGCCTTTGCCACACGCTCTCGGTTAACAGGGTCGATCTTCATCAGAAAGACCTCGATCGGAAGCCCCTCCGCCGCTTCCACCTCGGGCACGCCGCAAAGCGCTGCGCAGACGCGATCGAGCGACAACCGGTTCTCGATAATGTCCCACGTATGATAACCGACCTCACTTGGGTCCCTGCCCAACAGGCAATCCATTTCCCACTCCAAATCCAGATCACAGCCCGCCGAACCCAGGACGCGCAGACCGCTTGCACATATCCTAGGCAGTAATGCCTATACGGGCAATTTAAGGGAACACTAACATTTGTAATTGCCACCGGTGAAGTGTCGATTTCATTAAAACGACACTATCAACGAAATTTGTGCGCAAAACGAGGCGGCCAAGATGAAATATCCCGCGCATTATATGCATTCGCAAGTATCGCTGCCGGTTTGATCTTGGAAATACCAGCGGCCAATTCAACCGGAGACAGAAACGACCTCTTCCACTCAAAAGTATCCCTTTGATGCCGCACGCCCTCTGAGCGAAAGGCCTCAATACAATCTTTAAGAGAGAAACTATCCAACGATCAGCAAGTGTTGCCGGGAATCTACAGCTTTTTCAACCAAAATGCGCTTGAGTATTTTCTCATATACAGGGAGTAAACACCATGAAAAAGACGATCATCACCCTCGCCCTAGTGCTCGCTGCCTCAAGCGCAATGGCAGCAGACGCAGTTTACGAAACACCAGCAGCACCTGTCGCAGACGCTGTCCCGGCCTTCAGCTGGACTGGCTTCAATGTCGGTATTCAAGGCGGCTACAACTGGGCCAATCAGGATGTTTCGCTCCTCGGCGCGACTGGCTCCGCGGACGTCGATGGCGGCCTTCTCGGCGGCTTCGTCGGCTACAACCACGAACTCGGCAACAACTGGGTCGTCGGCCTTGAAGCGGACTTCGAAAAGAACTGGGCGGATGATACCGCCGACGTTCTGGGCACGCCCCTGACCTACGGCCTCGATTGGCAGGGCTCCGTCCGCGGCCGCGTCGGCTACGCCTTTGACCGCGCGCTGGTCTACGGTACGGCCGGCTGGGCCTATGCCCGTGGCTTCGCAGAAGTTCCAGGCTTCAGCGAAAAGGAAACCTTCAACGGCTACACCGTCGGCCTCGGTGTCGATTACGCCTTCACCGATATGATGTTTGGCCGCATCGAATACCGCTACACCGATTTCGGCGACAAGAACTTCGATCTTGGCGCAGGCGCTACGCTCAACTCAGACGTCAACCAACACGCCATCCGCGTCGGTCTTGGTGTGAAGTTCTAAAGGTAGAAGTACACGTTGATCTGAGGAAGCCCGGCTTGTGAACTGACCCCCGAGATTTGGACACCCAACCTCGGGGGTTTTGCATGTCCAAATACAGTTTGGCTTTGAAGCGGGAGGTTGTCGCGTATTATGGCGATGGCGCGCACAGCTACCGAGAGATTGTTTTGCGTCTCGGGTTCCACATTTTCATGATCCGCAGGGGGGCGCAGTCATTCGGCACATGGCGTGGCTGGTTTATCTCGCAAGTATAGCCACTATGATTCGCAGCTCAGGCTGTCAGCCCTTGAACGAATGTGGAAAAATAGATTGTCCCGTCGGAAGGTGACTGCGCCTTTTTAACATTCGTACAGCTTACATCTCAGTCTGGGAGGATCGCTATGACCGCAGCGACCTTGATGCCTTGGCTCCGCGTTAAAAGGAAGGCCGCGCTCTATGCCCAAGCCGCCTATCGACCGCTTCAAAAGCATCGACAGACTACGCGACGGCGTCGAGGGCTACATTCACTACGGCAACAACGACCATATTCGCTTAAAACTAAAAGGGCTAAGCCCTGTGCAATACAGACCCAGCCTTTAAATCATCCCTACCAATACACCGTCCAACTCTATGGGGTCAGTTCAAAGCGAGTCCCATCGTCAATGCGGGACGGTATTGACTACTGTGTTTGCTTGAGCAACCATAGGGTCGCTCCCGCCAACACGTACAGTCCGGCAAAAACAAGTATTAGTATCTGCAAGGCTTTCGTCAAACGGGGATCTTGGTGTTGTTTCTTTGGCGGCTTTTTCATAGCTATTTTAGCTATATCTAATTATCAGTACTTCAAAGAACCAAAATTGGGCTAGGGCATCGTCAAGTTTGAAGTAATCAACCTTGCGACAGGCCAGCAAAGATGATGACGCCGCGAGACTTTGGCGTGATAGGGATTGCCGAGGACATTGCCTGACCAGGCGTGACTCTCGGCTGTGGAATTTTCAATGTTGTCAGCATGCCGCCAACGATCTGGAAGATAACGCCAACAGAAGTTTCCGCACTGAGCTGCGCCGAACATTGCATGAAGAGGGCGAAGAACACATCGGCGGCAATGGTGATTTTTCATGAGGGCTGCTTTTTTGCGGAGTGAAGCAGAGAGCACTCAAAGAACAATAATGAAGGCTTTTGTCGATCCCTTTTGCCAGGAGAACCAGAATTTTAAAAATTCCGACTGCGAGTGTCAAAATTCCGAAACCGCGCTACAGAGTACAACAATACGTTCGGCACGAGATTGTCACCTATGTCTCAGGTACAAACTGTTACCTATCTCTTCGGTCCGGACAATTGGGAAAATGGTAGCGGGAGAGGGACTTGAACCCCCGACACGCGGATTATGATTCCGCTGCTCTAACCACCTGAGCTACCCCGCCACGAGGGAAACAAAGCTGCGATGTGCGGCCCGTTTCATCAAGATGAGCGGCTTATAAGGTGCCGCTCCCTAAAGTGTCAAGCGCAAGATGCGCAAAAAGTCAGTCTTTCGACAGACTTGGCCGGGAAGCCGATTTCAGGCCGCGACCGGGTTGGCGAGCAGCGCTTTGAGCGATGCTTCGGCTTCTGCCGAGCGTTCCGAGCGTTCGATGAAACCGCCGCCGTACACGCGCGCATCTGCGCCCGGTGCGGAGTAGAGAACGCAGGCCTGGCCGGGCGCAATGCCCGCCTCACCGATGGCGAGATCGACATAGATGCCGTTCTCGTCACTGTGGAGAACAGCTTCTGCCGGTGGGCGGGTGGAGCGGACCTTGGCGAAGCAGGCAAAGCCACCGGCCGCGTCGTCTTCAAGCGCGCCATCGCCAAGCCAGTTCATGTCACGCAGATAGACGCGGTGCGTTTCAAGCGCCTCACGCGGGCCGACAATCACACGGCGGCCACGGGCGTCGAGATGCACCACATAGAGCGGCTCGCCGGTTGCGACACCGATGCCGCGGCGCTGGCCGATCGTGTAATGCACGATGCCATCGTGGCGACCAAGCACGCGGCCATCCAGATGGACGATATCGCCCACAAGCGCCGCATTTGGCTTCAGCTTGTTGATGATGTCGGTATACTTGCCCTGCGGCACGAAACAGATGTCCTGACTGTCCGCCTTCTTGGCCACCACCAGGCCCATCTCTTCCGCCAGCGCACGCGTCTCCGCCTTGGAGAGACCACCAAGGGGAAAGCGCAGATAATCGATCTGCTCCTGCGTCGTTGCAAACAGGAACCAGCTCTGGTCACGGTCGCTATCGATCGGGCGATAGAGCGCCCGGCGGTTTGGGTTTCCCGGCACGGGGTTACGGCGTGAGCGGATATAGTGGCCCGTTGCCAGCGCGTCGGCCCCCAGTTCCTGGGCGGTCGCGAGCAGATCGGCGAACTTGACGGTCTGGTTGCAGGCAACGCAGGGCACCGGCGTTTCGCCCATGGCGTAGGCCTCGGCAAAGGGGTTGATCACCGTCTCGCGAAAGCGCGCTTCGTAATCCAGCACATAATGGGGAATGCCGAGCGTTTCGCAGACGCGGCGTGCATCGTCGATATCCTGGCCTGCGCAACAGGATCCGGCGCGGTGCACGGCGGCGCCATGGTCGTAAAGCTGCAGGGTGATGCCGAGGACGTCATAGCCCTCACGCTTGAGAATGCCAGCCACCACGGAGGAATCGACGCCACCGGACATGGCAACGACAATCCGGGTATCTTCCGGCTTCTTGTCAAAGTCGAGCGTATTCAAGGTTTTTCCAATCGTCAGTCATAACGGGGGTAAAGGCCCCGCCGCCTGTCGTCAAATCCAAGTGGGTCAGTCTCAAGAGGCGCGTGAGCTTGGATTTTCAAGCGCTGCATATAGAAAAAAAAGGCCGTAAACGCAAGTACGGGGCGGCATATGCCACCCCGTAGAGCTTTTGTCGATGAGCCGTCGGATCAAGCGCCAGCGGTCTTCTGGCCGCTGCCGATCCACTTGTCACGTTCGCGCCAGAGAGCGGGGATCGCCAGCATCGCAATACCGATTGCGGCGATGGCCGTCTTCTGGATCTGCGTCAACTCAGCCGTGCGGCCATCCAGATAGTAGATGCCGTAGACGATCGCGACATGCCAGACATAGACCTGAAGCGAGTGGCGGCCAAGAAGCTGCAGGAACTTCAGGGACAGCACCCAGATCACGCCAGCGGCGATCTTCTGCACGATCGGATTATGATGCTTAGGACCGGCAATGATCAACCATGTGAGACCAACACCAACGGCCAGGAAGTTGATCAGGTAAACCGGGCCGAAATCGGCGCGGATTTCCATGGTCGAGAATTTGCCCAGCATGAATTCCGGCATCAGGTTCCAGGCGGTCGCAATACGCAGCGGCACGAAGAACAGGCAGACGATGAGCGCCGCCTTGGCAATCCAGCTGCGTTCCGGCGAAAAGATCTTCGTCCACGGAATACGGTTCTGCGCCGTCATGGCACCCAGCACCAGTGCTGTGTAGAACACCAGCTGCCAGCCAAACAGGTTGAAGCTGACGCGGATGCCCTGCTCGTCCACGCCCTTGACGATCTCGTTCATCGGCGCGGTAAAAAGCTGCTGCAAGCCAAGCTGACCAGCCATCCACACCAGCAGCGAACCGGCCATGACATAGGCCCACTTGCCATCAAGGCAGAGCTTCACCAGGAAGGGCGCGAAGATCATATAGACGATGTATTGCGGCAGAATATCCATGAAAGTCGGCTGGAACAGGAAGGTGGCAATCGCTGCCAGACGCAGCGGATCGTCAAAGGACGTCATGCCCAGCCAGTTGTACCAGATGTAGGGCGCGTGTGGGATGACCATGCGGGCAAAGAGCACCGCAATCACCAAGCCCATCGCATATTTGTACAATTCGAGCGCGCGGCTCCAGATCATGTCGCGCCCGGCCTCGTAGCCGTATTTCACCATCTTGCGGGCATAGACCATGCCGATGAGGAGACCGGACAGGAAGACGAAGCCCTGTGCATCCTCAACGAAGGCGAACTGACGGTGATTGATTTCCACCAGCCAGAAACCGCCTGCAAACACCAGATGGTTGATCAGCATAAAGACGAGGAAATAGCCGCGCATCCCGTCGATCAGGTCGAAGCGTTTCATCGTGTCTGCTCTCCATTTCGCGGACCGCGCTTATGGCAGGTCGCCTGTTCCTCTGCTCGGGTTTAGTCCGAAGGTCGGCCCGAAGTTCGGATTGTCAACGCGAATAAAAGGCGGGAGTTCCGCCTATGAACGCATTTGCTAAAACGCGAACAGTTCACATTGACGTGTGCCTTGCTGGGTTAAAAGGCAGTGACTGAATGTGAGATGAACGAAAAAAGGCAATAAATGGACAGGGGTGCGGCGCACCCCGTTGCGGAGTTTGATCCAAGGGCCTGAACCGCCTGCCCACCAGTGCGAAGCGCCGAAAAAGAAAAAAGTGCCGGGATCGAACCCCGGCACCTTCATCATGTCGAAAAAACTTAAGATTTATGCGGCAGCCTGGATTGCGGCCACTTGCCACTCCGAGCCGTCCTTGCGAACGAAGGTCCACATCTCGACTGATTCTTCCGGCTCATGCTCATTGCCTTCAATGACCTTGCCCGTGGCACGGTCGCGCATGATGTCGATGGCCGAGTAGCGCATGGCAACGGTGGCGAAGTCCTGGCCTTCTTCGTGCCATGCTTCCGCAACGTCGCCCTGCAGCAGCGTCACATCGCGAACGTCGTTCTTCACGCCGCTCGTCGCGTGGTCGCTGAGCTCTTCGGCAAGGTAAGACATGGCTTCCGGCGTCGTCAGCTTGCGCAAAGTGCCGTAATCTTCCGCAGCATAAGCGGACTGAACCTGTTGCAGCATGTGCTGGAAGGTTTCCAGGTCGCCATGCGTCACGCCGATTTCGTCACCTTCGGACATGGCATTTTCATGCGGTGCAGCTCTGGTGGCAACGGGAGCGGCAGCGGCCGTTGCGGCGGCAGCGCCACCGAAGGCACCGGCGCGCGATCCCATCTGCGGGATCTTGAAGCCACCCTGGCCTTGACCGTTATTGGCAGAATAGTCGCTGCGCGCATTGTTCTGGCCGGAGGCACCGCCATAGGCCGGCTGGCCCTGACGACGCGAGGCGAAGAAACGCATGGCGAGCATGACGACACCGCCGATCAGCAGCACCTGCAGCAACATGCCGAAGAAGCCTGCCATGCCACCGAAACCGCCGCCCATCAGCATGCCGAAAAGGCCGCCCATCAACAGGCCGCCCATGAGCCCGCCCATCATGCCACCGAACATGCCGCGGCTCTGCTGCGGCGCCTGCGCGGTCGGACGTGCCGGCTGCGCTGCGCCTGGTTGCGCACCCTGGTTGGTGTTCGGCGTCATGCTGCGGTTGATCGGTGCGGACTGACCAGGCGCCGTGTTGGTTGCGGGCGGCGCCGAAAAGGTGCGCGTGCCGCGGCTGCCGAAACCGCCGCTGGCGCGGCGCGCTTCTGCCATATCGACAGCCACGAACGAAACCGCAATCCCCAGAGCGGCAACTGCGAACAAACCTTTAAAGCGCCGAATGGCAGCAAACATCGTTATCTCCTGTTGGGTCGCCCTCCCATTGAGCGACAAAGAACGACAGGGATATAGCAACTATCGGTCTTCATTTTGAGGGTATGAACCATAAATATTTCGTGATGCGCAACCTTTGGTAGATTGCGTTCCAACGGAGAAGAAAAAGCCCGGCGCGGAAGGCTATCCGCACCGGGCTTGAGGATGAGAAAGACGTTGAGCCGATCAGTCGATATTGAAGGTCAACGGCTTGACCTGGCGGATCGCCGGGTTGGCGCGCAGCTTGTTCAAGACGTCTTCGGACACAGGACCATCGACATAGAGAAGCGCGATGGCATCGCCGCCATTGACTTCGCGACCCAACTGGAAGTTCGCGATGTTGACGCCTGCTTCACCGAGCGTTGTCCCCATGAAGCCGATCATGCCGGGCACGTCGGTATTGGTGATGTAGATCATATGCTGACCGACATCGGCATCCATGTTGATGTTCTTGATCTGGATGAAACGCGCCTTGCCATCCGAGAACACCGTACCGGCCACCGAGCGAACCTGGTTTTCGGACTTGACTGTCAGCTTGATGAAGCCGTCATAGACACCGGTCTTGTCGCGCTTGACCTCGGACAGGATGATACCCTTTTCCTTGATCATGATCGGCGCGGAAACCATGTTGACGTCTGCCACCTGCGGACGGATCAAACCGGCCAGAAGTGCGCTCGTCAGTGCCTTGGTGTTCATGCTGGCGGTTGCGCCATCGTAAAGGATTTCGATTTCCTTGGTGGCGCTTTCCTGTACCTGACCGACAAAGGAACCGAGAACATCGGCCAGCTTGATGAAGGGCTTTAGACGCGGCGCTTCGTCAGCCGTGATCGAAGGCATGTTGATGGCGTTGGAAACCGCACCCTTGACGAGGTAATCCGACATTTGCTCGGCAACCTGAAGAGCAACGTTTTCCTGCGCTTCCGTGGTGGATGCGCCAAGATGCGGCGTGCAGACGACGTTCGGCAGGCCGAAGAGCGGGCTCTCGGTCGCGGGCTCGACTTCGAAGACGTCGAAACCGGCACCGGCGACATGGCCGGACTTGATGGCGTCGGCAAGTGCTGCCTCATCCACCAGACCGCCGCGGGCGCAGTTGATGATGCGAACGCCGGGCTTCGTCTTCGCAAGGTTTTCCGCGCCCAGAATGCCGCGGGTCTTGTCCGTCATCGGAACGTGAAGCGTGATGAAGTCGGCCTGGGCCAGCAACTCGTCGAGCTCGACCTTGGTCACACCCATTTCCTGGGCGCGCTCCGGCGACAGGAAGGGATCGTATGCCAGCACATTCATCTTGAGGCCAAGTGCGCGCGAGCAGACGATGGAGCCGATATTGCCGGCACCGATGACGCCGAGCGTCTTGCCGGTGATCTCGACACCCATGAATTTCGACTTTTCCCACTTGCCGCCTTGCGTGGAGGCATCGGCTGCCGGAAGCTGGCGAGCCACGGCAAACATCAATGCAATGGCGTGTTCGGCAGTCGTGATCGAGTTGCCGAACGGCGTGTTCATGACGATGATACCGCGGCGCGATGCGGCCGGAATATCGACATTGTCGACGCCGATACCGGCGCGGCCGATGACCTTGAGATTGGTCGCGGCTTCGATCAGCTTTTCCGTCGCCTTTGTCGCGGAGCGGATGGCTAGACCATCATAATTGCCGATGATTTCAGCAAGCTTGTCCTTGTCCTTGCCGAGCTTCGGCTGGAAATCCACCTCGACGCCACGGTCGCGGAAGATTTGAACGGCGGTTTCCGACAGTTCGTCAGATACGAGTACGCGAGGTGCCATGGTGTGGGCTCCTTGAAAAACGGTTTATGCGGGAAAGCGAAAAGTGTGTGCGGCCCTGCAATCCGCAGGGCCGGAATGGATCAGGCCGCAGCCTTGGCAAGCGTTGCCTTCTGGGTTTCGAAGGCCCACTTCAACCATGGCATCACAGCCTTCATGTCGGCCGTTTCGATGGTCGCACCAGCCCAGATACGAAGGCCCGATGGCGCGTCGCGGTAGGCACCGATATCGAGCGCCACATTTTCCTTTTCGAGAAGGGAAACCATGCCCTTGGCGAAATCGGCCTGTGCAGCCGCATCAAGGGCTGCAACATCCTTGCAGACGATCTTGAGGCAAACGGAGGTGTTGGAGCGCGTCTCATCGACAACCGCCAGATTGGCGATCCAGTTGTTTTCGGCCACGAAGTCGAAGATGACCTTGGCATTGGCGTCAGCACGCGCGATCAGCGCCTTCAGTCCGCCCAGGTTCTTCGCCCAGAGAAGCGCATCGATATAGTCTTCGACGCAGAGCATCGAAGGCGTGTTGATCGTCTCGCCCGGTGAAGATGCCTTCGATCAGCTTGCCGCCAGAGGTCATGCGGAAGATCTTCGGCAGCGGCCAGGCCGGTACATAGGTCGTCAGGCGCTCGACGGCGCGTGGCGACAGAATGATCACGCCATGGCCACCCTCGCCGCCCAGAACCTTCTGCCAGGAGAAAGTGACGACATCGAGCTTGGCGAAATCGAGATCCTGCGCGAATGCGGCAGAGGTCGCGTCGCAGATGGTGAGACCCTTGCGATCGGCAGGAATGAAATCGGCATTGGGAACACGAACACCCGATGTGGTGCCGTTCCAGGTGAAGACCACGTCGCGGTCGAAATCCACTTCGGACAGGTTCGGCAGGAAACCGTAATCGGCCTCGAACTTGCGAACATCCTTGAGCTTCAGCTGCTTGACGACATCGGTGACCCAGCCGGCACCGAAGCTCTCCCAGGCGAGCATGTCCACGCCGCGTTCGCCGAGCAGCGACCACAGGGCCATTTCAACGGCGCCGGTGTCGGATGCGGGAACGATACCGATACAATAATCGGCAGGAACGTTGAGAACTTCGCGGGTGAGATCGATGGCCTGCTTCAGCTTGGCTTTGCCAACCTTGGCGCGATGCGAACGACCAAGCGGTGCATCGGCGAGAGCATCAAGCGACCAACCGGGGCGCTTCGAGCAGGGACCTGAAGAAAAATGCGTATTGCCTGGACGCACGTCCGGCTTCACTGTATCTGTCATTTGACTATCCTTCCAGATAGGCGCTCCACGTTAGGGTGGAGTGTCCTGACGCCGTTGCTATTCCTCTCCGCCACTTCCGTCAAGCGGAATATGTCGCAAGCTTCAACAATTTTGTCCGATATGCGCCAGACGCCGATAACCGCACAAAAGAAAACCGCCCGTATCGACAGGATACGGGCGGTCGAAGTCTACGATCGGTCTGTGACGTTTACTTGTAAACGGCGGGCTGAACCGGAATATCGGCGGGCGGCATATACTGTGCGGTGTCGCAGCCGTTGAAGACATAGCGGCCACCGAGACGGACTTCATGCGAGGTCAGGCCCTTGTCGCGGCCAGGACCGGCAGCGCCGTTGAGACCGAACATTTCGCCTTGCCCGATCTGACGGAAGCGATAGCCGATATCGGCCTTGAAATCGCAGGTGACGTCAACCGAGGCGCCAGCCATCAGAGCGTAGGCGAAGCGCCAGTTGCTCTTGCCGTCGAACTCGCAGCAACCGGAATCGGTCCTGAACGTGTCCCACTTCACATAGGCGCCACCGATACCCGCGCCGACATAAGGCGTGACGCGGCCATAGGTGCCGAGATCGACATAGGCGTTCGCCATCAGGCCATAGGCCGTGAGCGAGGTGTGAGACGACAGGTCTGGTGCCGTGCCACGGAAGTTGGATTTCGACAAATAATCGAAAGTCAGGTCGGTGCGCAGATAGTTGTTGATCTGGTAGCCCACACCTGCGCCAAAGAGGACGCTGTCCTTCTGGGACGCGCTGGTAAAGCTGACATCTTCCATCGCAGATGCCGACACCGCCCGGTTGAAGCTGCCGCCGCGGAACTTGTTGAAGGAATAGCCAACATCGCCACGCAGATACCAGCCGCTCGCTTCCTTCACCTGAATTTCCGGTGCAGTCTCAATGTAGGCTGGTGGGGCTGGTTGATAGACATCCGCAGCAAGTGCGTGTTGACCTGCCATCAGAGCGGCAACAATACCGATCAGGCTCTTCTTCATATAGGTGGCTCCATAAGCGGCACACGCAAGTGGCGCGTACACCAGTGAATTCTTCACTTATGAAACCTGAATGAAATTGGTTAAGTGACGATTAATATTACCGCCAGTAAAGGCTGTTTTACTAATAAATACAGTCAACGCCGCGTTAACGGCAGCAATGTCAGCAGCTAAAGCTGCGCAAATGCACCCGTAGCGGGCTTAAGTACATCCCGTAGCTGCACCAGAACAGATCAGCACAACTGTGCCGAATCGATGTGTTTCTTTCGAATTCGTCCTGTCGATGGACAACAGTATTAACCGGTATCCAGTATAAAACGAAAAGCGCGTGCAACAGCCCGAAACTTTGACCTCTCAGGCATGTTCACGCGCAGAACGTTTCGACATCGCCCGTCATCGTCCCGCATTGACCATGACGGCGCCACTCGCTGCGTTCGGCAACAGCTGAAATCGCGACTAACCCGTTGAAGAAGACGGTACAACAACCTGTCCAGAGTGGCCCTCGGTGAAAACAAATCTGAAAAGCATCTTCGACTTCGCGCCCACGCCACAGGACAATCCGGTGTTGTTGCGAGCGCAATATACGGCCTTCAGCCGGCAGATGCCGATGATGTACTTCATCCTGCTGTCCAGCACCTGGGCGCTGGCCCTGACCTATTTGGACGCCGCACCGAGGTTGCTGTCGCTTGGCGTTCCATCTGTCTTCACGGTCCTGTGCGGTGCGCGCATCCTCTTCTGGCTACGGTCTCGGGGTGAAACCCCTTCCATTGCAGCCGTCGCGGCCACCATGCGGTGGATAAACATCCTCGGGGCAGGAATTGCCGCGGGCTTTACCACTTGGTCCTGCCTGCTCTACCCCTATGGCGATGACTTCCAGAAGTCACACGTGGCCTTCTATATGGCGATCACCGTCATTTCCTGCATCTTTTGCATGATGCATGTGCGCTCTGCCGCCCTGATGGTGACGGCGATCGTCAACGGCACGTTCGTCGTCTTCTTCGCGTCCACCGGGCACATGACGCTGGTTGCCACGGCCATCAACATTCTGCTCGTCTGCTTCGGCATGCTGGTCGTGCTCAAGATCAACTACGACAATTTCGAGCAAATGGTGCTGGCCCAGCAGAAGACCGAAGCGCTGAGCAATGAGAACCTCAAGCTGGCCAACATCGATAGCCTCACCGAACTCCCCAATAGACGCGCATTCTTCCATCATCTCGACGCATGCTTCACGCTCGCCCAGGCCGAAAAGCACCGGCTGGCGGTGGGCGCGATCGATCTCGACGGCTTCAAACCCGTCAACGACCTTTACGGTCACTCCGCCGGCGACCGGCTCTTGAAAGAAGTCGGCAAGAGGCTGCAGGACGTGTGTAGCGCACAAGGCATCTTCCTGTCCCGCCTGGGTGGCGATGAGTTCGCCTTCATCATCTCCGGTCAAGTCAACGAGAATACTGTGCTTACCGCTGCCACATGATGGGCGCCAAGCTTCGCATCCCCTTCGAAACGCCGGATGCCAAGATCATGATTTCCGCTTCGATCGGCATCGCCATCTATCCCGATGTCGCCTCGACGCCCGAAGAACTCTTCGACCGCGCCGACTATGCACTTTACCAGAGCAAGCGGGAGCATCGCGGGAACAGCACGCTCTTCACCACCAAGCATATCGTCGAAATCCACCGCGATGCGCGCGTCGAGCAGACGCTGCGACAGGCCGATCTCGCCAAAGAATTGTCGGTGGTCTATCAGCCGATCCTCGACGTCACCTCCGGCAAGACCGTCGGCTTCGAGGCGCTCGCGCGCTGGGAGAGCAGAGTTCTCGGAACGGTCGGGCCCGCACAATTCATCCCGATTGCCGAGCGCGCCGGCATCATCAGCATGCTGACGAAACCGCTATTGAAACAGGCACTCGCTGCGGCAAAGACCTGGCCGAAGGATGTGCGCCTGTCCTTCAATCTCTCAGCCCAGGCTGTCAACAGCACGGAAGCCACGCTTGGCATCATCGCCATCATCGCCACCAGCGGCTTCGACCCCCAGCGGCTCGACCTGGAGATCACCGAAACAGCGATCATTCACGACACCCGAAAGGCACGCAATTCCGTCGAGATGCTCCGAAAGATCGGCTGCGGCATTTCGCTCGACGATTTCGGCACCGGCTATTCGAGCCTGACCTCTCTGCACTCGCTCCCGCTGACCAAGCTCAAGATCGACCGGAGCTTCGTGAGAAACATTCAGGACAGTGCCGCAAGCTACAACATCGTCCGCTCGCTCCTGACCCTCAGCCGCGAGATGGGCCTAAACACGATTGTCGAAGGCGTCGAAACCCAGGCCGAACTCGACGTCATCAAGACGCTCGGCGGAACGCTGGTGCAGGGCTACGTCTTCTCCCGACCGATCCAGACGGAGAAGGTGCACGCATTTCTGAACGGGGACTTGGAGGAGAGCCTTCAGAAGCGGGCGTGACGGGGGTAAGCGCAGACATCCCTCGCGTGCGACCCAACCGACGCCTCAGCCCATGATCCGCTATCCGACGTTGAAGCAAGGGTGAAAGGGCGTCCCGTCGGATGCGAGCGCCCTCTGCGGATATGTCAAGCCGCCGACTTCACACTGCCGATCACGCCGACCAGATCATTCACGATCCGCTCGACCTGCGCACTGTCATCGCCTTCGGCCATGACGCGGATCAGCGGTTCGGTGCCCGATGGGCGAATGACGAGGCGGCCCTTGTCGGCGAGTGCGCTTTCGGCATCGGCGATCGCCTGCTTTACAACGGGATTCTCGAGCGGCTTGCCGCCGGAAATGCGGACATTCTTCAACAGTTGCGGCACAGGCTCGAACTTACGGCAGACCTCGCTCACCGTCTTGCCCGACCGCTTGACGCGCGCCAGAACCTGAAGCGCTGCCACAAGACCATCGCCCGTGGTGCCGTAATCGGACAGCACGATATGGCCGGACTGCTCGCCGCCGACATTGAAGTCGTGGTTGCGCATATGCTCCACCACGTAACGGTCGCCCACCTTGGTGCGCGCCAGCGTCAGCCCCTTGTCGCCAAGGAACCGCTCCAGGCCAAGATTGGACATGACGGTTGCGACAATGCCGCCGCCTCGCAGGAGGTTGTCCTCGGCCCAGCTATGGGCAATGGTTGCCATCAATTGGTCGCCATCGACGATCTGGCCGCGCTCATCGACGATGATCACGCGATCGGCGTCGCCATCGAGCGCAATGCCGATATCGGCACGCACTTCATGAACCTTTTTCTGCAAGGCTTCCGGATGGGTCGAGCCGCATTCAAAATTGATGTTGGTGCCATTCGGCTCGTTGCCAATGGTCACAAGCTCGGCACCCAGTTCCCAAAGCGCGGTGGGAGCAACCTTGTAGGCTGCACCATTGGCGCAATCGATGGCAATTCTGAGCCCGTTCAGCGTCACATCGCGCGGCAGGGTGCGCTTGACGAATTCGATGTAACGATAAATGTCGCCATCGACGCGCTTTGCGCGACCGATCTCGTGCGGCTTGGCAAGCTGGGCGTAGATGTCTTTGTCGAGCAGGTCTTCGATCTCCAGCTCCAGCTCGTCGGAAAGCTTGTAGCCATCCGGGCCGAAGAGCTTGATGCCGTTATCGGCGAAGGGATTGTGCGAAGCGGAAATCATCACGCCGATATCGGCACGAAGCGAACGCGTCAGCATGGCAACCGCAGGTGTGGGGATCGGGCCAAGCAGGAAGACATCGAGACCGGCAGCGGTAAAACCAGCGACCAGGGCGTTTTCCAGCATATAGCCGGACAGGCGAGTATCCTTGCCGATCACGACGCGATGACGGTGATGGCCACGACGGAAGATCGTACCGACAGCAATCCCCACCCGCATCGCCAGATCCGGGGTCATGGGGAAAACGTTGGACTGCCCGCGAATGCCGTCAGTTCCGAAATAGCGACGTGTCATGTGAACTCCAAATATTGAGGACGACCACTGGTCGAGTCCAAGCGTCCTTCTTCGCTAGATGCCACAAAGCGAGTCTGGCGGCACGTAAATTACCGCAAAAACGGAATATATGTCGTGAGTGGTCGGGTTTCTCCCCAGGAAAGCGTTAGGGTTTTCAGGCGAAGCGCCAGCAACGGGAGAGGCTAGCCCGCCGAATGGGAGCGGTGCAAACACCCAGCAAAAAGGCCGCCCTGTCGGAGCGGCCTTTCTATCGTAAACTTATGCACCAAGCTCAGTGCGGCTGTGGCTCCATGCCACCTTCCGCTTCGCCGTCGCCCTTGGCCTCGTTCGGGCCGTCCTTCTTGGCGCCCGCCTTCGGCACGGCGGAGCCGCGGCTGTTTGGCGAATCGTCACCCATATCGCGGGCAGGCTTTTCACCCTTCAAGAGCGCCTTGATCTCTTCGCCAGACAGCGTCTCATATTCGAGCAGGCCTTCGGCAAGAGCGACGAACTCGTCGTGCTTTTCGGTGAGGATGCGGCGGGCTTCGCTATACGCCTCGTCGATCAAACGGCGAACTTCGCTATCGATCGTCCGCGCTGTTGCCTCGGAAACATTCTTCGACTGCGAGACGGAGTGACCCAGGAAGACCTCCTGCTGGTTCTCGCCATAGGCAACCTGTCCGAGTTCGTCGGAGAAGCCCCACTGCGTCACCATGGCACGCGCAAGCTTGGTTGCCTGCTCGATATCGGAAGACGCACCGGAGGTGATGTTTTCCTTACCAAAGGTCAGTTCTTCGGCCACGCGGCCACCCATCATGATGACGAGGCGCGACACCATCCACTTGTAGCTCATGGAATAGCGGTCGCCTTCCGGCAACTGCATGACCATGCCGAGCGCACGACCACGCGGAATGATCGTCGCCTTGTGCAGCGGATCGGCCACCGGCACGTTGAGCGCGGTAATGGCGTGGCCCGCCTCGTGGTAAGCGGTCAGCTTCTTTTCGGCCTCGGTCATGGCGGTCGTGCGGCGTTCCGCACCCATCATGATCTTGTCCTTGGCGTCTTCGAATTCCTGCATGGTGACGACGCGCTTGTTGCGGCGCGCGGCCATGAGGGCGGCTTCGTTGACGAGGTTCATCAGATCCGCACCGGAGAAACCGGGTGTACCACGGGCCAGCACCTTGAGATCGACATTCGGTGCCAGCGGCACGTTGCGCGCATGAACCTTGAGGATGCGTTCGCGGCCGACGATATCCGGGTTCGGCACCACGACCTGACGGTCGAAACGGCCTGGACGCAAGAGTGCCGGGTCGAGAACGTCGGGACGGTTGGTCGCGGCAATCAGGATGATGCCCTCATTGGCCTCAAAGCCGTCCATTTCAACCAGAAGCTGGTTGAGCGTCTGTTCACGCTCATCGTTACCGCCGCCAAGACCGGCACCACGGTGGCGACCGACGGCGTCGATTTCGTCGATGAAGATGATGCAGGGCGCGTTCTTCTTCGCCTGTTCGAACATGTCGCGGACGCGGGACGCACCCACACCGACGAACATTTCGACGAAGTCCGAACCGGAAATGGTGAAGAACGGCACATTGGCTTCACCGGCAACCGAACGCGCCAGAAGCGTCTTACCCGTACCGGGAGGACCGACAAGCAGCACGCCGCGCGGGATCTTGCCGCCGAGACGCTGGAACTTCTGCGGGTCGCGCAGGAATTCGACGATTTCTTCCAGATCCTGCTTGGCTTCGTCTACACCGGCCACATCGTCAAAGGTGACGCGGCCATGCGCTTCGGTCAGAAGCTTCGCCTTGGACTTGCCAAAGCCCATCGCGCCGCGCGATCCACCCTGCATTTGCCGCATGAAGAACAGCCAGACGCCAAGGATCAGGAACATCGGCAACAGCGTGCCGAGATAGCTCAGGAAACCGGAAGACCCATCGCTTTCAGGACGCGCGACGATGGTGACGTTCTTCTGCTGAAGACGGTCCATCAGCGAGTCGTCGATCACCGGCGAGTAGGTCTGGAAGGTCGTTCCATTCTCGGTATAGGTACCAAGAACGCGGTTGCCCGTTACCGTCACTTCACGGACACGGCCTGCATCGACATCACGAATAAATTGCGAATATGGAATTTCGCGCGAGCCGGATTGAGACGGCGATGTCTGGAACATGCTGAAAAGCGCAATCAGCAGAAGAGCAATCACCGCCCACAGGGCGAAATTTCTAAAATTTGGGTTCATTGAACTCCCCGAACTCCAACGGACGGAGGACCGCCCGCCATTATGTTGCCCCTAACATAAGGAGGACAGGTGCGGTTGCCAAGGCGAAGGGAGAAAGGAGATGTGTTTTGCGGTAAAAACTCTGCGAATTTTACCGCACTAGTATACCGGAAGCTGCGGATAGACGCCGCGCCCAAGGCTGAGCGCAATCGCATTTGCCAGTTCAAGATCGAAGCGGGGCAGAAACAGGTCATAAGGCGCAATCAAGGGGCGGATCGTTACCGCTCCAATATCAGCGCTCCCCTGCCCTGAACCCTCCGGCCTAACAAGCGGCTGCGCAAGCTTCGCCCGTTTGAGCACGCCGGTCGGAACTGCGGTCGGCGCGAGATCTTCTTCATATGCAGCCACCCCGCCGGAAACGCTTACCGCGACCTTGGAACGGTTGACGATCTCGAACCGCTCATCCCACAGGCCGGTTTCACCGGGAGCAACGGTGATCGTCGGCACGTCCCGGTTCTCACGCATCAGGTAGAGCCCCTCCTTGCGCCTGTCGAAGATGACACGCCCCGCTGTCAGCCTGCCTGGCTCTCCACCGGCAACGAAGGCCATCACCCGATCCATACTCTCCGCCGCAAGCGGATAGGCCCTGCCGCCAGTGACGCCAGCGAGGGCTGCGAGGGCATAGCGGATGACGTTAGGATCATCGATAAGGCAATCAGCGTGGAGCTTGATCAAGCCCCCCGGATAAGCCTGCACGGCAGCAGACACAAGAGCGGCGGCTCTGGATGCAAGCTCTGTCCTGTCGAGCAGCGGCTCGCTGGACGGAACATCGGCGTCCGTGGAGCGCTTGCGCACCCGCACACGCTCATACTTGTCGTCTTCATTGCTGGGGTCGTCGACCCAGCCCTGCCCTCTGGCCAGGAGATAGCGGCGGATATCCTCACGCCTCACGCCCAGGAACGGGCGCAACACCCAGTGACGGGCATTGTAGAGAACCGCATCTGCCATGCCGGAAAGCCCGGGCAGGTTCGCTTGCGCGCCCCGATAACTGCGCATGGCAATCGTCTCGCGCTGGTCGTCAAGCGTGTGCCCGACCACGATGGCGGTCGCACCAATCTTGCCGGCGACCTCTCCGATCAGCCGATACCGCGCCAGCCGTGCTGCGGCGGAGATGCCGGTTTTCGGTTTCTCGTCGGTCCAGCGACGGATGTGATGAGGAATGGAGAGCGTGCGACACAGCGACTTGACGGCCTCCGCCTCATCCGCCGCTTCGGGCCGCAAAGCATGGTCGATGGTCACGGCATGAAGCTGGACATCGTCTCGACCGCAGACAAGCAAAACCTCGTGAAGCGCCAGAAGCAGGCCGGTGGAGTCGCTTCCGCCTGATATAGCGACCAAAAGAAGGGCAGGTTTTTGAATTCGTTCTAGAAAATTCCGCGCTGCCTCGATCGGCGCTAGCGGAGAAGACGGGATCGCCATGGCGGGGGCTGCGAGCAGGCTCAGCAGCCGATGCGCTTCTGTTCGCTGGTGACTTTGCCGAGAACGGTCTTGGAGGCGCTGGGGTAGCGCTTCGGCACTTCGCGCAGCGTGGCGCAGGCCGTGTCCTTGTTGTCGAGTGCGGCAAGCGACATGCCGAGCTTCAGCAGCATTTCAGGCGCCTTGGGAGACTTGCCGTAATTCTTGTGTCCATCGAGAAAGGTCTTCGCGGCAGCGGTGAACTTACCCTGCGAGTACTGCGCTTCGCCAAGCCAGAAGCTGGCATCCGCCGCCTTCGAGCCATTGGGATAGCCCTGGATATATTGTTCGAAGCCCTGCTCCGCCTGCTTGTAATCGCCCGCCAGCACATGGCTGTAGGCCGCCTGATAGATGTCGTTTTCGCTGGTGAGTGCGGCGGTATTGACCGGATCGGTGCTGGTGGACTTGCCACCCGTGCTCACACCTGGAAGCGCGCCCGCAGAATTATTGGCGTTCGAATTCAACGTGCCGCCAATCGGCATGCCACGCGAATCGAGCTCGATCGAGCCAAGCGTCGTTTCCCCAGGTGCGGCGTTGGACCGCGGCCCGGTGGGCGCCACACCGCCGGACGCCGAAGCGCCGTTGGAAGACGGCTCTTCGATGATGGTTGCGACATCGTCAGACGGACCGGCGGAAGAGCCTGCAGGCGGAAGATCCGCCTCGGCCTTTTTCTTCGGTGCTGCAGCCGGTGCGGACGACTTGCCGCCGCCTTCCAGTTCCTGGAAGCGGTACTCATTGTCTTCCTGCGCCTTGCGAATGGTCTCCTGCATCTGGAGAAGCTGGAAGCTCATCTCTTCGATACGACCGTTCAACTGACGGATCTGCTCTTCAAGCTGCTGTACACGGTAGGTCTCGTTGGCCTGGACATTGACCACCGGAGCCCGCGAATTGGTCGTGCTAGGGTTCCCACCCCAGCCAAACAACGGCTGCGACACTGCAGTGCCGCTCAAGCCGGTGCAGGCTGCAAGCCCCAGCATTCCCGCCACGACAAGTTTCTTCATAGTGCTTCCTGTCTCATTGATTTGCGCCCCAGCGGCGCAACTCCGGATTTTTTCCATCTGCGATGAAAAAGCAACTTAACTTCGGCCAAACTATGAAAAAAACGAAAGGCGACCCGAGGGCCGCCTTTGCAAATTTCATCACGATTGCGCGAGGCAATTACATGCCTGCGCCACCGAGAACGGTAACCGCGCGGCGGTTCTGCGACCAGCAGGAGATGTCGTCGCACACAGCCACCGGACGTTCCTTGCCGTAGGAGATCGTCTTCATGCGGTTTGCCGGAACGCCCTGGGACGCCAGGAATTCCTTGGTGGCGGCTGCACGGCGTGCACCAAGCGCCAGGTTGTATTCGCGCGTGCCGCGTTCGTCGGCATGGCCTTCGATGGTGATGGCGTAGTTCGGGTAACGAGCAAGCCACTGAGCCTGGCGCTGCAGCGTCTGCTGTGCGTCGGCACGGATCGAGGTTGAGTCGGTATCGAAGAAGATGCGGTCGCCGACATTGACGGTGAAGTCCTGCTGCGAACCAGGCGTCGCGGAACCGGCACCACCGCCGAGGCCAAGCTCGCCAGCGCTGTTCGGCATGTTCTTCTTGTTCGCGCAACCGGCAAGTGCCAGAGCGAGCGTCAGAGCGATGACAGCCGGATTGCGGGCGATTCTCTGCATTGGGCTAAGCGCCGAAGTTTGTGTACGGCTCATCGCCGGTCTCTCCTTAGGATTTCGATAACGTTGCCAGACGCTAACCGATTGAGGTTAACGGCCCCCGAACGCTTATGGTTAACAAAAAGGAAATGTCCCACTTTTTTGCTCCCTCACAGCACTTTGCGGCAAGAAAGAGGCGCATTCCCGGCATTCTCCACAAAACCGCCGCAACGCCCCGGTTTGGGACGCTGCGCCCGGAATTATCAGTCAAGCAGCGGCGACCAGGCCGGGTCCGAGGCATAGGTCGGGGTCTTGACCATCTGCTCGTTATACCCCGTCAGATCGATGGAATAGAGCTGCGGGCCACCGGCACCGGCATTCTGGCGGAAGAACATCAGCACGCGTCCATTCGGTGCCCAGGTCGGTCCTTCATTGTGGAAGCCGGACGTCAGAATGCGCTCGCCCGAACCATCGGGCTTCATCACGCCGATGGAGAACTTGCCGCCCGACTGCTTGGTAAAGGCAATCAGATCGCCGCGCGGAGACCAGACCGGCGTGGAGTAAGAGCCGTCGCCGAAGGAAATACGCGTCTGGCCGGAACCGTCGGCATTCATGACATAGATCTGCTGGCGTCCGCCGCGGTCGCTTTCAAAGGCGATGCGCTGGCCATCCGGCGAATAGGACGGTGCCGTGTCGATGGCACCCGTGTTCGTCAAACGCGTCGTCGTGCGCGAGCGCAGGTCCATCGTGTAGATATTGGCATTGCCTTCCTGCTGAAGGCTCATGATCACCTTCTGACCGTCCGGCGAGAAGCGCGGGGAGAAGGTCATGCCCGGGAAGTTACCGACGACTTCGCGCTGTCCGGTTTCCAGTTGCAGCAGATAGACGCGCGGCTGGTTGCCCTCGAACGACATGTAGGTGACTTCCTGACGGTTCGGCGAGAAGCGTGGCGTCAGCACGAGGTCGTTGGTGTTGGTCAGGTTGCGAACGTTGAAGCCGTCCTGATCCATGATCGACAGCTGGCGCTTGCGCTGCTGCTTCGGACCGCTTTCGGAAACGAAAACGACGCGGGTGTCGAAGTAACCCTTCTCGCCGGTGATACGCTCATAGATGGCGTCGGCGATGATATGCGCGACACGGCGCCAGTTTTCCGGCTGGGTGAAGAACTGCTGGCCCATCATCTGCTGGCCGGCAAAGGTGTCCCACAGACGGAACTCGGCACGAAGACGGCCATCGGCCTCCTTCGTTACCCGGCCCGTGACCAGTGCCTGGGCGTTGATGACCTTCCAGTCTTCAAAACGCGGCGGCTGATCCGGATTGCTGATCTTTTCGATGAAGGCGCTCTTGTTGATCGGCGCAAAAAGGCCGGAGCGCTGCAAGTCCGCGGCGACCACAGCGGAAACCTGCGCACCGATGCCGTCACCCGACATGAAATCGGTAATCGCAATCGGCAGCGGCTGCACATTGCCCTTGGTGATATTGAGCCGAACTTCCGCGTTGGCCGGAGTGATCGCAACGAACGACAGGATGAGGCCGGAGGCCACCATCATCGCGCGAAGGAAAGAGAACTTGATCATCGAGACAAGCCTTTCAGCTTTTTTTCATAAATTGCACATCGATTGGAATACGGATGCCTGGCGCCCGAAGCGGCTGCTCAGACACCGAAGTCTTCCGGCGTGAACGTCAACAACAAGGTGTTCCATCCTTTTTCACCGTCGTACTTATCCGGTGGGAGATTGGTAAAGGGCGCAGACCGGGTGACGGCGCGTCTTGCGCTGCCTTCCACCGCACGGCGCGTCCCGTCAGGGCCGCCTGTCGCCGAAACCTCAAGCTGGCCGACGATCTCACCAGATCGGTCGAGATGCACGCGGACTTCAACGACCACCTGCGCAACGTCGGTCAGGCCGGCGACCATCGACCAGTTCTTGGATATCTGTCCCCGAAGAGCATCCATCTCGCTGGCGCTCAAGCCCGTGCCAATCGTCTTCTTCCCGCCAAGGGCCGCCGTCTGGGTGGAGCGCTTCGCGCCGCCGCCGGATGGTGCCTGCTTGTTGAGAAGGGCGGAAATCTCATCGGCGTTGAACTCGCTCTGCTGCGTTGCTGCAGCTTTCGCCGTTTCCTGCTTGCGATCCGCGACCTTCTTGTCGGAAGGCTTTTCGTTGGCTTTTGCCTGGTCGGTCTTCTTTTCGGTCGGCTTTTCCGCGGGCTTCTGCTCAGCCGGCTTTTGCGTCTCGGGCTTTGGCGGCTCGGGCGGCTGCGGACGTGCATTCGGGCGCGGCACATTCTGCGGCACGGCAATTTCCGCTGGTTCCTGGCTCTGCGGCGGCGGCTCCTGAGCTTTCTGCTCGGCTGGCGGCGGCTCGGCAGGCTTCGGCGGTGTCGCGATCTCAGGCTTTGGCTGTGGAAGGGCTGCCATTTCCTGCGGCTTCGGTGCGGTCTCTTCCTTCACGATGTCCTTGACGTCGTTCGGATTGGTATCAACCACCGGTGCCGGATGCTCCTGCTTTGGCGGAGCGGCAGCGCTGACATTGTTGTTTGGCTTTTCGGTCGGCGTTGGCGGCGCATCGAGGTCGGCACTGTTGTTACCGATATTCTGTGCGTTGGGCACGGTGTCAGGACGCGTCGTCGGAACGGGGGCAGATTTCTCCGCCTTCGGCGCCTTCTTGTCACCCTGCTGGATCTGCGTCATTTCCTCGACGGACACGAGTTCGACAGGCATCGACTCGGCCTGAGACACCTCGAGCGGTGCCGGCGAGCCCAAGGACACAAGGGCAAAGGCCAGCAGCGAGGCGTGCACGATCGCAGATGTGGTGAGGCTGCCCTTCATCGCCGAGGTCAATTGTCCTGTTTCTGTTGTGTTACGAGGCCGATATTCTTGAAGCCTGCACCCTGGATACGCGCCATGACGTCCGCGACAACACCGTAAGCGGCGACGGAATCGGCGCGCACGAAGACGCGTTCATTGTATCCGGTGGTGGCGATCGCCTTCAGCTTGTCCGCCACTTCCGCCGCTTCGATCGGCGTTTCCTGCAAATGGATCTGGCCATTGGCATTGACCGAAATGGTAATCGGCTGCGTTTCCGAGTTCAGCGCCGAGGCAGAGGTCTGCGGCAGATCGACCGGAACACCGACCGTCATCATCGGTGCTGCCACCATGAAGATGATGAGCAGCACGAGCATGACGTCCACGAGTGGCGTCACGTTGATTTCGCTGATCGCACCGCCGCCACGGCGACCGCGTCCACGGCCGCGACGACCGCCCGAACCACCACCGCTACCGCCTGCTGACATACCCATCGCGTTTTACTCCACTGGCTTTCGGCGTTGCGTTTTACTGCGCGGCCTGACGCGTCTGCAGCTTCTCGTCGATCTGGCGAGACAGGATCGCGGAAAACTCGTCGGCAAAACCTTCCATGCGCGAGGAAAGCTTGTGCGCGTCGCCCATGAACTTGTTGTAGGCCATAACGGCCGGAATAGCGGCCACAAGGCCGATTGCCGTTGCCAGAAGCGCTTCGGCAATACCGGGCGCCACGACCGCAAGGTTGGTGGACTTCGAACCGGCAATCGCCTGGAACGAGGTCATGATACCGACGACCGTACCGAAGAGACCGATGAACGGACCGGCAGAGCCGATCGTTGCCAGCGAAGCGAGGCGGGCTTCGAATTGCTCGCTCTCGCGCGCCATCGTCACATCCATGGCCCGGTCGATACGCATCTGCAGACCGATGGGCGAACGCGCGCCACGCTCGAAAGACTTCTTCCATTCGCGCATGGCAGCCACGAAGATCGCCGCAAGGCCGCCATTCTGGCGTTCGGCCAGCGTGCGGTACAGCTCTTCAAGCGACTGACCGGACCAAAAGACTTGTTCGAACTGGTCGAACTGGCGCCGCGCCTTGGTGAAGCTCATATATTTGTCGATGACGATGGCCCATGTCCAAACCGAGGCGGCCAGGAGGCCGATCATCACCAGCTTGACGATGAATCCGGCCTGCATGAACAGTGCCCAAAGACTCACATCATGCGTTGCCGCTGCCAAACCTGCCTGTTCCATAAATATTCCAATCCCCGAATCCAAACGCCCGGTGCATGACCGGGCGATTCAAACACGCATTGATGCGTTAAGCCTCGCGGTTGAAACTCCGCCAGCCCGTCGCCTTTGCCCCGATAAGTGCCAGTACGCCTTATTCGCCGCTAAATTTGGTAAAAGGAAGGCGCATAGCCCACAAATACCGGGCGTTTTAGTAAGACTACATTATGGTTAAGGGAGTGTTACGAAACATCGGGCCGCGGGCGGGTTTTCTGTCCCGCCTTCGGGTTTACTTCAAAAACTTCTCGGCAACGGTCTCCGGCAGACGTCTTGGTCTTCCCTTGCCGTTGATCACGGCAATGATCACTTTCGCCGCAACCAGCAGCGTCTCGCCCCGTCGGATCTCCTGGTTCAGCACCATCTTTGCCCCACCCGCCTTCTCGGTGATGGTGGTGATGGTCAGCACATCGTCCATCCGCGCTGGCGTCTTGAAGTCGATCTCCATGCGGTGAACCACGAAGACCAGCCCTTCCTCATCAGCCGTCAGGAGCGCGCTCTGCTCGCAGCCAAGGCAGCGCAGATAATCTGTGCGGCCGCGCTCGAGGAAGTGCAGATAGCGCGCATGATAGACAAGGCCGGAAAAATCCGTGTCCTCGTAATAGACCCGCTGCACCAGCCTGTGGCCATGCTCGATCAACTCGCCGGAAAGAGAAACGGTGATGTCAGTCATTGTTTGTCCTATTATTTGCCTTCGCGCACGATCACATGCTGATGGCGCTCCGGCAGCGTCTCGATACTATCGGCGATGAAGGCCGGACGCAGATCGTTCTCGCGCAAGGCCTTGACCATTGCAGGCAACCAGCGGAACTCCACCTCGCCCCCATCGGCAACGCGGTGGATGATATCATTCTCATGAAACGGAAAAGCCTCTTCCAACCGGACCTGATAATAGAAGGCCATCTCATGCGCCTGGTAGTCGCCGTAAGCAAAGAAGTTTTCCGCAGACCAGACAAGACGCTCGATACTCGCCTTCACATGCAGTTCTTCCTCAATTTCGCGCAGAATCGTCTCTTCGGTGCTTTCCCCGATTTCGGCGCGACCACCCGGCAGCGCCCAGTAACGATCGACCACACTCCGGTTCACCAGAAGATAGGCTTCATGGAAGATCAGGGCTGCCACGCGAAAGCTGAAGAGCTGCGGCTTGTGGTCCAGCCGGATCATGTGGCGCGGTTGAGAATGGCTCATTTGTCGTCCAGATTGCCGTCGTCCCAGACCACGTGACGCGTGGAGGCGGGCAGGTTTTCGATCTCTGCGGCGATGAAATAGGGCGGGATGTCGAGCGCGGTCAATGCCTCCGTCGTCGCCTTGGCCCAGCGAAATTCGAGGGCATTCTTTCCATCCTGAACACGATGGACGATCTTTTGCTCATCGAAGGGAAAGTTTTCGGGTAGCTCCATCAGGTAGTAGAGGCCAAGCTCGTGCCAGTCCTTGCCCTCGTAATGGAAGAAGTTCTCTACCACCCAGAGCAGCCGTCCAACCGAAACCTCGGCCCCCAGTTCTTCCACCATTTCGCGCGCCAGCGTCTGTTCCGATCGCTCGCCCATTTCCGCCCGTCCGCCGGGAAAGGTCCAGAATTTTTCATGGGTGGCGCGATGCACCAGCACATGGCCGTTGCGAAAGGCGATACCGGCGACGCGCATCTGGAAAATGCGCTTCGGCTTGAATTTCATACGAATGCGGGTGTCTTCGACCATCAGGCGTCCAAAGGATTAAACAGGAAACATCAAATCAGTTCCCGTCCATCCTAATGCCTGTAATTCGGTTTTGCGAACAGGAGCATCGTCTCCGACGATAAATTCATCAAGCTGTGGCGGCTTGAGGCGCGTGCCGGACAGCATCGCATGGACTTGGCCGCGATGATGCGTCTGGTGCTGGAGGAGGTGCGAGAGAATATCGTCGCAACGATCTTCCTGCACCCGATGACCCCGATGAACATGAACCGTCGCAGCAAGCCCCGCCGCGTCGAGACCGTCGACGAAAGCAATCAAATCCATATCGAGTGCAGCTTGCGCCTCTGCAAGCGCCGCCATCTCCGTATAGGGCTCGCTCTCACCGAAAACACTGTGCCCCAGGGATCCGCCCTTTATCGCATCGAGATAGAACACATCCACCAGGTAAATATGGTTGAGCGTTTCACGGATCGTCGGAAAGAAGCTGGTGCGTGGTGCCACCAACTCCTCAGCGGTCAATTGAAGACAGGTCTGGTGAAGGCGAAGGTTGGCCAGTCTGTTGTTGCGCGCCAGCTTTTTGAACACCCGCGTCGGATCATAGGTCATCTCGCCACCCCTCTCGCATATAAGCCATAAGGCCCGACGCGATCAGCGCCTCGGGCCTCTCTTTAACACGTGGCGGCGACCTGCCGGCTCAACTCGCCTTATCAAGCTCCGAATGGCTCTTCAGAACTTTGCCGCCGTCTTCCTGCTCAATCAGATAGGCAGGCTCATCCTTGCTTGCCTTCCGCTTGATCGTCGAGCCGTCGATCTTGCGCTCGACATCGTCGGTAAAGCTCTCGGCCACCTTGCCCTCGCCCTTGCCGTTGCCCCACTTCCAGCTCACCTTGGTGCCTTTGCGATATGTCGTCATGCAGCTTCTCCCATTGAAAGAACGGGAAAGCGCGGCAGCGGTAGTCTGGTTCCGTCAGCCGACGAGATCGATCACAACGATTTCCGGTGGCGACATGAAGCGGATCGGGGCGCCCGAACAGCCAAGCCCTCCAGACACAACGAGGTGGCGATTGTTCTCCACCTTGTGACCATAGGCATAGCGCTCACCGAAGACGGACGGAACGACCGGCCTCCAGCCGAAGAGGTTGACCTGTCCACCATGAGTGTGACCCGACAAGGTCAGCGACACGCGATCCGGCACCATTGGAAAGATGTCCGGCTCATGCGCCATCATGATGATTGGCGCATTGTCGGTGATCTGCGCCAGCGTGCCGGGGAGATCGTCAAGCCCGACCGTCTCGCCGCGCTCACGATAGGCCCACTGATCCTCAAGTCCGGCAATCCAGAAGGGATGCTCCTCGCTTCCCGTTCGGATCGCAGTGTTGGAATGAACGGTAATGCCGACAGCGCGAAGCGCCCGGTGTGACAGGGTTTCTCTCAGTCGAAACCGCTGGGCCTCCGGATCCTGTGCCCAATCGTGATTGCCGCAGACGGCATGAACGCCATAGGGTGCCGTCAAACCCGAAAGCGCCTGCGCCCATTCCTGTGGGGGGACGATATCGGTGATGAAGTGTTGCATGCCAGTGACGTAGTCACCGAGGAGCAGCATAATATCGCCGCCAAGCGTATTGGCGTAGTTGGAGATGCGCGCAATCCGCTCCGGTGACATCCACGGTTCGCAGGCATGGACATCGGCGAGGACGACGATGCGCAGGTTTTGCCCTTCCGGCCAATTGGGTGGGGTGATCCGGTAGCGCGTCGTGGTAAGACGCAGCATGGGCTCGACCCCGCCTGCATAGGCCCCAAGAGAAAAGAACGCCGCGCTTGCGGTCGCAGCCATTTTAAGAAGCGCACGGCGCGTGATCAAATTTATTCGTCCTCGAGAGAAAGGCGGAACTGCGCCGCTTCCAGATCCTTAGGCGGCTGCATACCGAGATGCTTCCACGCCGTCGCGGTCAAAATACGGCCACGCGGCGTTCTCTGGATAAATCCCTGCTGGATCATATAGGGCTCGATAATGTCTTCGATGGCATCGCGGGGCTCTGAAAGACCTGCTGCGATAGTTTCGATACCCACAGGCCCGCCGCCGAAATTCATCGCGATCATCGTCAGATAGCGCATATCCAGCTGGTCGAGACCCATATTGTCGACCAGAAGCCGGGTCAGCGCCTCGTCGGCAATCTCCCGCGTCACGGCCTCGGCGCGCGCAACTTCAGCAAAGTCGCGCACGCGGCGCAACAGGCGCCCGGCAATACGTGGCGTGCCGCGGGCGCGACGGGCGATTTCCCGCGCACCCTCATCCGTCATCGGCAGGCCCATCAGGCGCGCACCACGCCGCACGATCAGTTCCAGCTCATCCACCGTATAGAAGGAAAGCCGCACCGGAATGCCGAAACGATCGCGCAGCGGCGTGGTCAAAAGACCAAGGCGCGTGGTGGCCGCAACGAGGGTAAACTTCGACAGATCGATCTTCACAGACCGCGCCGCAGGCCCTTCACCAATGATCAGATCAAGCTGAAAATCTTCCATGGCCGGATAGAGGATTTCCTCGACGGCCGGATTGAGGCGGTGGATTTCATCGATGAACAGCACATCACGCTCTTCCAGATTGGTCAGCAGCGCGGCAAGATCGCCCGCCTTGGCGATGACCGGACCGGAGGTAGACTTGAAGTTCACCCCAAGCTCCTTGGCCATGATTTGCGCCAGCGTCGTCTTGCCGAGGCCGGGCGGACCGACGAAGAGCACATGGTCCAGCGCCTCGCCACGGTTCTTCGCCGCTTCGATAAAGATCTTCAGATTGGCGCGCGCCTCCGCTTGGCCGGTAAAATCATCCAGCGTCTGCGGGCGCAGCGTCGTGTCGATATCCTCGCCGCGCTTCTCAGCAGAAATCAGCCGTGCAGCCTCACTCATGTCAAAAGTTCCATTCCGGGTATTTTTCGCGCTGCTTTGATGTCAAAAGTATATGTCGTCGCACAACCCGATAGTCTGTTCAGTTCTGAAATAATAGCGTCCGAAAAATCGGCTGTTGTTCCACGGCATATGTCAATGGCATTTCCGACAACCTGATAATCCGGCACTTCGACTTCGCGTCGCTCGAGAATAGCCTGGAGAAAGTCGAGAACCTGTTCCTTCGGGTATTCGTAAAGGCGCTCAAGCACCCATGCCACTTCCAATATGACCGGCAGACTGACGATCAGCACGTCATCCTCTCCCAAGCTTTGAAGAAGCGTCTTCACCTTCTCTCTTTGGCCAGGATCGTCGTCGATTGCCACGCGCAACAGGACATTGGTATCGAGCCCGAATCGGCGCGTCATTCATCGTCCTCGGGCAGCATCGACTCCCCATAGTGATCCGCAGCCACATAGCCAGGATCCAACTCTTCGATCGTCAGCCTTTTGCCATTTGGCGGTGCACCAAGAAGTCCTGCGAGATCATTGAAAGACTTGTTGCGCGGCACCACGATCATCTCACCATTGCGCACCCAAACGTAGCACTTGTCGCCAGGCTTAAGCTCCAGCTCGTCGCGCACATTCTTCGGTACTGTCATCTGCCCTTTGGAAGTGATCGTCGTTTGAAAACCCATCAGCGCGAACTTTCTTACTTTTTGCAGAATGTAAGGAGAATAACACGCCATGTGTTATCGCGAAAGTTCCTTCAAACCCAGCCTAATCAGCTTGGCGCTGTCTGCACCCTCACCACCATTCTTCAAGGCGGCGGCCACGGCATTGGCAGCCTGATCGCGCGAATAGCCGAGATTGGTCAACGCCGAGACGGCGTCGGCCACGGGTGCCGGTGCCGCTCCTTCGCCGATCTCCTGCTTGAGACCGATGGCACCTGCCGCCTCTCCAGCAAAAGCAGGGGCCTTGTTGCGCAACTCGGTGACGATACGGATCGCCACCTTCGGGCCGACGCCGGGTGCACGCGACACCACAGCCTTGTCCTGCAGCGCGATGGCATTGGCAAGTTCGGAGGGCGAGAGGGTGGAAAGCACTGCGAGCGCCACTTTGGAGCCCACACCCTGCACGCTCTGCAACAGGTTGAACCACTCGCGCTCCAGCGCGCTCATGAAGCCGAAGAGCTTCAACTGGTCCTCGCGCACGTAGGTCTCGATGAACAGCACCACGGCCTCGCCGACCGAACCCAGCCTGGACAATGTGCGGGCGGAGCAATGCGCCACATAGCAGACGCCATGAACGTCAACGAGAACATAGTCGTCGCCGATTTCCTCTATGGTGCCTTTGAGTTTGCCGATCATCGTCGCGTCCGTGATGTTTGAGAGAGAGGTGAAAAGCCGACGTTAGCCCGCGGCAAGGAGCCGGCGCATCCGGTCGCCCCCGCGGTTATGGGCATGGCAGATAGCAATCGCCAGCGCATCGGCGGCGTCGTTACCCTTGAACTCAGCCTTCGGCATCAGGATTTTCAGCATCATGTGGATTTGCTGCTTTTCCCCATGCCCCACACCGATCACCGCCTTCTTGACCGCATTCGGTGCATATTCGGACACATGGAGACCGGCGCGGGCGGGAACGAGCATGGCAATGCCACGCGCTTGGCCAAGCTTCAGGGTCGCCACCGCATCCTTGTTGACGAAGGTCTGCTCCACCGCCGCCTCGTCCGGCTGGTACGAATGAACGACATCCGCCAGCCCGTCATGCAATTGGCAAAGACGGGAGGCGAGATCCATGTCGCCATCCGACGTGACGGTGCCGGACGCCACGAAACGCAGGCTGTTGCCGATCGTCTCGATGATACCCCAGCCCGTGCGTCTCAGCCCCGGATCAATGCCGATAATTCGAATCGCGTTCTGCATGTCTCAAACCCTATCCTGTGGCCTTGAAACCTGCCAGCCATAAGTGAACAAAACAAAAACATTCAACGGGAAAATACGTCCCGCATGCGGATCGCCATCCATTCGGGGGCCGTCAGTTTTTTTGAACCATGAATCAATTCGCTGCGACGACTATCGCAAATGCCGCGCTGCACATTACATTCCCTTATAAAGAAATGCCGTAAGGAGCATGCCATGATTCCCTTTTCCATTCTCGATCTGTCGCCGATTGGCGATGGGGAGAACGCAAGCCAGGCGCTCGACAATTCCCGCCGCATGGCGATCAAGGCGGAAGAACACGGCTATGAGCGTTTCTGGCTTGCCGAGCATCACGGCATGCCGGGTATTGCCAGCGCCGCCACATCGATCGTTATCGCCCATGTAGGTGCGGCGACCTCGCGCATCCGCGTCGGCTCGGGCGGCATCATGCTGCCGAACCATTCTCCGCTCGTCATTGCCGAACAGTTCGGCACGCTGGCAGCGCTTCTACCGGGCCGTGTCGATCTTGGCCTTGGCCGCGCCCCGGGTACGGATATGCGCACCGCGCGTGCGCTCCGCCGCAATCTCGATGCCGGTGCTGAAAACTTCCCGCATGATATTGTCGAGCTTCAGCGCTACCTCGGCGCGCCGGAACCGGATCAGGCGATCCTCGCCGTTCCGGGCGTCAATTCCAATGTGCCGATCTGGCTTTTGGGCTCCAGCATTTATAGCGCGCATCTGGCCGCAGCGCTTGGCCTGCCCTATTCCTTTGCCTCGCATTTCGCCCCGGACATGCTGATGGATGCGATCGCCATCTATCGCGAGCGCTTTCAGCCGTCTGCGACGCTAGCGGAACCGCATGTCATGGTGGGCATCATGGGCGTCGGCGCGGATACGGACGAAGAAGCACGCCATCTCTTCACCTCGGCCCAGCAGCAATTCGTCAATCTGCGCAAGAATGTCCGCACGCCCTTCCCGCGTCCGGTGGAGAGCATGGACGGCTACTGGAACGACATGGAGCGGATCACGGTAGAACACACGTTGCGCTATGCCGCCGTCGGTTCGCACGCGACCATCGAGAACAAACTCCAGCAGTTCCTGGGCGAGACCGGCGCAGACGAATTGATCGTCTCCATGCCGATCCACGACATCAACAAGCGGCTGCGTTCGGTCGAGATTTTTGCCGACGTGCGCAATGGCGTGAAGAAGGCGGCGTAGAGGCCAGGAGACAAACCAGTCCTTGCCTTGATAGAAGCCGACCGTTTGTCTCTGCTTCATCGTCAGGTCGATGGCGCGGGCTCGTGCCCCTCTCCACCGTCATCCTCGGCCTTGATGCGAGGATCCATATTTTCGGCGCGTCACGAGCGGGTTAGATCCTCGCCTCAAGGGCGAGGATGACGTCGCGGAATGGTCGAAACCGATATCAGGCAGACAGCTTCGCCATAACCTCTTCGGACACTTCGAAGTTCGAATAGACGTTCTGCACGTCGTCATCGTCTTCGAGGTTGTCGATGAGCTTCATCAGCGACTGAGCCTTTTCCTCATCCACCGGAACGGTGTTCTGCGGACGCCAGACGGCCTTCACGCTGTCGGCTTCGCCGAGCGTGGCTTCAAGCGCCTTGGACACTTCGTTGATATCTTCGAAACCGCAGATGATCGTGTGGCCGTCTTCACCGCTTTCCACGTCTTCGGCACCGGCTTCGATCGCCGCTTCCATCACCTTGTCGGCATCGCCAACGGATGCCTTGTAGGTGATTTCGCCAACCCGGTCGAAGGAGAAGGAAACCGAACCGGTTTCACCCAGCGCACCGCCAGCCTTGGTGAAGATCGAGCGAATGTTGGAAGCCGTACGATTGCGGTTGTCCGTCAGCGCTTCGACGATGACCGCCGTGCCGCCTGGGCCGTAGCCTTCGTAGCGAACGGAATCGTAGTTTTCCGCATCTGCGCCCGACGCCTTCTTGATGGCGCGGTCGATATTGTCCTTCGGCATGGACTGCGCCTTGGCGTTCTGCACGGCAAGGCGAAGAGCAGCATTCATGGTCGGGTCCGGAAGACCGGACTTGGCTGCAACGGTGATTTCACGAGCAAGCTTGGAGAACATCTTCGAACGGATCGAATCCTGTTTCCCCTTGCGATGCATGATGTTCTTGAACTGTGAATGGCCAGCCATGGCACCCCTGATCGGATCGTTTGTTTGGATTGGGGGCCTTATAAGTGCGATGGCGCGGCTGTTCAAGCCCGTAGGCCTTTCTTCTCACATCCGAACGACAGCGTTCAAAGGAACGGAAATCCTCTCCCGCCGTTCTGATCACAGATGGCGCGATCGCAATCAGATCGTCGCCGACAGGAACAGGAACCGGAAGGAGATCACTGAATGGTAAGTCTGACTGAAGCACGCGAACAACCCGCCCGTCAGCTTTGGGACGAGATCAACTCCGTCCATGCAGGCATGTTGGGTCTGGAAGGTCTCCACAGCCACATGCAGCCCATGGCGCCGCATGCGGACCCGAAGACCAACACCATCTGGTTCTTCTCCAAGAAGGATACGGACCTTGTTCAGTCGCTGAAGTCCGGCTCGCGTGCGCATTTCTGCGTTATCGGCAAGGATCATGATTACCACGCCTGCCTGTCCGGCAAACTCGAAGTGCGCGACGACAAGGCTAAGCTCGACGAATATTGGAACTCCGTCACCGCCGCCTGGTATGAGCACGGCAAGAGCGACCCACAGCTCGTCATGCTGGCCCTCCATGTGGACGATGCCGATATCTGGGCCTCCACCGACAGCACGCTGAAATTCGGCTGGGAAATCGCCAAGGCCAATATGTCCGACGAAAAGATGCCGGATGTCGGCGTTCGTCAGCACCTGGCCTTTGCCTGACCTTAGTCTTTTATTGATCTGCGAGCGCCGCGTATCCCTGAGACGCGCGGCGCTTTCGCGTTGAAAATGAAGGGTCTCAGAAATTGCCCACGGGCAATTGTCACATCCCTTGCGGCACAAGAATCTGCGGCTGCTTGGGAAGATTGCGCATCGAAACGCGGATGACCGGGTCGCTGGCATAGGCGATCTTGAACTGGGGGCCGAAGGCGACGAGAAACCGCTCAAGGGCGCTCGGCTGGTGCATGGGCAGGATGAGCGCGGACCGTAACCGTTTGACGATCCGGCTCATGCTGTCGGCGCCCATCGTCAACCCTCCATCCACCGGCACCATCAACACATCCAGCCTGCCGATCTCCGCATATTGCGTTTCCGTCAGCTCATAATGCAGGTGTCCGAGATGGCCGATGCAGAGCCCGGCGACCTCGAAAATAAAGATCGAGTTGCCGTCCTTCGTCAGCAGGCCGCCTCCACCCCAGCGATTGCGGATATCCGAGGTGACATTGCGGATATAGACGTCGCCCACTTCCAGCTTATGCACGGCCTTTTCGCCCGGCACATCGCTCCAGCCATGCAGCACGTATTTGATCTCAGGCTCCGGCGAGAGCGTGTAATGCGTCGTGTGCGCATTGTTCATCGTCGCCACGGTGGGCATGACAGGCGGGCGGTACACCCCATTATAATCGGTCGCAATCACTACGCCCCCGGGCGACTCGATCGTGTAGGTGGAATGCCCTATATACTGGATCTTTACCTCTTCCCGTTCGCTGAGCTGCGCCTTTTTCACGTCTGAAGGCTTGAAGCTTGCAAAGGTAACGCGGGGAAGCGCCTGCGCGATCGCCTGGCACTGGCTGACGGGAGGTCGATGGGGAGGCTCCTGCGCGGCTACGGAAGCGGCGCTGAACAGCAGGGCGATCAATGCAGGCATGAACATGCGAGGCATGGCACCACTCCCCGGAAAGGCGAATGGAGGAAAAGATGCGGCAAGGATAGGGGTTCGTCTAGGCGTAAGCGCTGGGGGGCGCTCACATTGTTGTCATCTGGCGTTGGTGGGTGGGGCTCTACCCCCCTCTGTCCTGCCGGACATCTCCCCCTCAAGGGGTGAGATTGGCTAGACGAGCGCTACCCGCTTCATCCGCAACATGGAAGATATACGAGCGAGCGCCACAAATCGATCTCCCCCCTTGAGGGGGAGATGTCCGGCAGGACAGAGGGCGGGGGTTAGAACCACAACCTCCAACCCCACCAAAAAATCACGCCCAAAACGCCGGAACAGTCTCCGCCAATCTCGGCCCGATCCGCAAAGGCGCGATCTTCTCCGCCAAGCCGGTGCTATCGGAAATCTCAACCCCAACGCCGCACAGTGTCGCCGGGCCACTGGCCGCCTCAAAGCGACCCTTCGGCATTTTCGAGATAAACCGATTGATCGGCTCTTCCTTTTCCATGCCGAGCGAGGAATCGTAATCGCCGCACATGCCCGCATCCGACATATAAGCGGTTCCGCCGTTCAGGATCTGTGCATCCGCAGTCGGCACGTGCGTATGGGTGCCGACGACGAAGCTGGCGCGGCCATCGACGAAATGGCCGAAGCACTGCTTCTCGCTGGTCGCTTCCGCATGAAAATCGAAGATGATCGCATCCGCCTGCTCCTTCAGCGGGCAGGCCGCCAAGATGTTCTCCGCCGAGCTGAAGGGATCATCCAGCTCAGGATGCATGAAGACGCGGCCCATGATGTTGGCGACCAGCACACGCGCGCCATTGCGGGCATAGAACAGGCCCGACCCCTTGCCGGGCGTGCCCTTCGGATAATTGGCGGGACGCAGGAACTGGTCGTGGCGTTCGCAGAAGGAGACGGCCTCTTTCTGGTCCCAGACATGATTGCCGGTGGTGACGACGTCAGCGCCAGCATTGATGGTTTCCAGATAAATCTCTTCCGTAATGCCAAAGCCGCCAGCGGCGTTCTCGCCATTGACGATGACGAAATCCAGTTTCAGGTCGGAGATCAGCCCCGGCAATTTTTCCCAGACCGCCGTGCGTCCGGTCTTGCCCACCATATCTCCGAGAAAAAGTAGTCTCATGCCCCTGCCCTGCCAGAAAAATGCCGCAAGCCGCTTTCGGTCAAAATTGCGTCCAGCGCAACGTCATGCGCTTCCGCCGGCACTGATGGCACTTCCTGGCAGTCGAATGCAATGCCTATCAGCAAGGGTTCCAGCCCTTTTGCGTGCAGGCGGGCGATAGCCCGGTCATAATGCCCGGCCCCATAGCCGATCCTCTGCCCTTTGCCATCGAAGGCAGACAGCGGAACGAGCAGGATTTGCGGGTCGAGCTCGGCAGCGTTCTCATCCGGCCCCTTGGTGCCGAAACCGGTCTTGACCAGTTCCGTGCCGCGGGTGAATTCGCGAAAGACGATGGTTTCCCGGTCGAGCATCACCGGCAGGCAAAGCGTGGCGCCCTTGTCGCGAAGGGCTTCCATCAAAGGTCTGGTGTCGGCTTCGGAGCGGATCGGCATGAAGCCGGAAATTACCGTGCCGGGGACGAAGGACAAAGCGTCCGCGCCCTTCTCAGCCATGACAAGGCTCTTGGTCGCGCGTTCTTCAACGGAAAGAGCGTCCCGCAGGGCGAGACGCTCGATACGCAATTGCGCTTTTGTCAGAGAACCGGCTTCGCTCATCAGGCAGCCCGGCTGACCAGGACCTTGTCGATGCGATGGCCATCGAGATCGATGACCTCAAAGCGCCAGCCGTTGCGCGTTATGTGCTCGCCCAGTTCCGGCAGGCGACGGAACTCGTCCAGCACCAGACCGGCGACGGTTTCGAATTCGGCATCCTCATCGATCTGGAAGCCCATGCGATCGGCAAACTCGTCGGCAGCCATCCAGCCAGCAACCAGGAAGCTGCCATCCTCGCGCTCCACCATCGCAGGCTCTTCACCATCGTCCTCCTGAAAGGCGCCGGTAATGGCCTCCAGAATGTCGCCGGAGCTGATGATGCCTTCGAAGTGGCCATATTCGTCATAGACGAGGACCATATGCACCGTGGAACGGCGCAGCGACTGGATCACGTCGACCGCGCTAGTGAGGTCGGAGACAACCGGCACTTCACGCAGCAACTCGCGAATGTTGAGCTCCTTGCCGGACGCCAGCGCATCGAAGGCATCCTTGGCGAAAAGCACGCCGAGGATCTCATCCGAAGCCCCGTTGCGCACCGGCAGGCGCGAACGCTGGGTGCCACGAAGCTGCTCACGGATTTCCTCAGCCGTGTCCTCGATGTCGACGACTTCCACATCGCGACGCGGCGTCATCAGGCCGCGGGCGTTACGGTCGGCAAGGCGCATGACGCCGGTGATCATCGCCGATTCTTCGGTTTCGATCACGCCGGCACTATGCGCTTCGGCCAGAACCGTGCGGATTTCGTCATCGGTAACAGAGGCGCTCGATTCACCGCTGTGACCCAGCAGCGCCAGCACGATCTTGCCCGACTTGTCGAGAAGCCAGACGACCGGTGCGCCGATCTTCGACAGGAACACCATGGCCGGTGCCACGCGGGCTGCAACCTTTTCAGCGTCGCGCAGCGCGATCTGCTTGGGCACAAGTTCGCCGACGATCAGCGACAGGTAGGTAATGGCCACGACCACGACACCGACGCCAAGCGCATCGGCGGCACGGTCCGGCACGCCCTGTTCGGCAAGCCAAAGCGTGAAGCGGGCACCGAGTGTGGCGCCGGAAAAGGCACCGGAGAGAACGCCGACCAGCGTAATGCCGATCTGCACAGTGGACAAAAACCGTCCGGGATTTTCAGAAAGATTGAGCGCCATCGTGGCACCCTTGCTGCCTTGAGCGGCCAGCACTTTAAGTCTCGCCGGTCTGGAAGAGACGACAGCAAGCTCGGACATGGCGAGCACCCCGTTCAATACGGTGAGCAGGACCACGATCATAATTTCAGTAAACAAGTTTAGCTCTTTGGGCTGTTGAACGGCACGTCGCGGTTGCAACCGCATTCGCCTTTAGGAGAGGCTGAACGGACATACCAATCCGAATAATAAAGAATTGTTCCACCAATGCAATGACAAGATCGTGCCATCGCAAAGCTTTCATCATAAACCGAATAAAATAATCGTGGGCGTCACGTGCGAGGCAAAAGGACGCAATTTAAAACCGATGGTTTGTTGCCACGCCACAAACGTGGCGAAATCGCCTAAGCTAAAAAAGTAAAGTGCGTCCGCGACGACCGATGGAGATTTACGATCCTGGGTGCCTACAAAAGTAGGTGGGCACCGTGTGTCCAGCCCCACGAGGCCGGACAGGGACAGCTCCCTTTGGATCGAGTATGGCCCCAGGGATTGTGGTTCCTGTCGAGAAGCGCAGAACGCACTCTCTATATATGATGGATCGATGCGTTTCGAAAGAGGCTGCCGAGGATATTCTTGATGGCACCGCTTATGTGAGGCGCAGGCTCAATTGACCGAAGGCTTCGGCCTTTCCACCAGCTTTTCGGTAATGCCGTTCAGCCGCATGGCGAGATCGGAAATGGCGAGCACGATCTGCTCGTCGGCCTTCGCCTTGCTTTCAGCCATGCCGTCGCGGTTCTGCTGCAACGAGGCGACCTGGTTTTCCAGCGCTTCGATCTTGCGCGACAGCTCCGACATCTCGTCGGTGATCATGATGCCGGCCATGACGGTCAATCTCAGATCGCCGATCTCGCCGAATTGGCTTTTCAGATGACCGACATAGCGGTCGAAACGGGCGGCGAGATCGGTGAGGTGGTCTTCCTGTCCTGCTTCGCAGGCCATGCGATAGGCCTTGCCGTCGATCATCACGGTGACTTGAGCCATGGGGGCCTCCTCTTATCTGTCCAGCACGGCGCGGATGGTTTCCATGGCCGTGACAAGACGGCGCGAGACCTCGCGGTTCACCTCTTCGAGACGGTTGGCGCGGAACTGCGACTGATCGAGTTCCTGGGCAAGGCGGGCACGATCCACATGCACGCGCTTGACTTCACTCTCCACCTCGCCGCTTTCCCGCTGGCGCTCGAGGCGCATGTCGAGGGCGTTTTCAAGGCTGGTGATTGCGGAGCTGAGCTCCGACAGCGCAACATGTATGGTTTTTTCCGCCGTCATCGTTTCTTCCAAACCGCGTAAGCGGCAAGCCGAATCGTTGCCGCCCGATGTCACCCAAGGCCAAGACACGATATTACCCGTTTTGCGCCCGCGTCAATCAAACCAATACATTCAAGCACTTTGCGCTGTGGATGAATGCAGCTTGCCAACGATCCCGTGAAGTCGCCCTGCCCGATTATGGCCACAGCTTGGGAGGAGGATTGGTCGAATGCATGGCAGGCGGACGCGAAACGATTTTTGTTGCCGAACGAACCGCAACGAAGGCCGCATTTGTTGACAGAGCCGCCCTACCTGCTATGGATCAACCCGCTTTTTGGATAGTTAGAACGACTATCTCCTTTCACCCGGAACAGACGGAAAAGCCATGATTTCTCGCGACAAACACGACCGGATGGCCAATGCAATCCGATTTCTTGCCATGGATGCTGTGGAGAAGGCCAATTCCGGCCATCCTGGCTTGCCGATGGGTGCAGCGGATGTCGCCACGGTCCTCTTTACCCGCTATCTGAAATTCGACCCCAAGGCGCCGCATTGGCCCGACCGCGACCGTTTCGTGCTGTCCGCCGGCCACGGCTCCATGCTGCTCTACTCGTGCCTGTACCTCACCGGCTACGAGGACATGACGATCGACGAGATCAAGCGCTTCCGTCAGCTCGGCTCCAAGACCGCCGGCCACCCGGAATACGGCCATGCCACCGGCATCGAGACCACCACCGGCCCGCTCGGCCAGGGCATTGCCAATGCTGTCGGCATGGCGATTGCCGAGCGCAAGCTGGAAGAAGAATTCGGCTCCGATCTGCAGAGCCATTATACTTACGTTCTGTGCGGCGACGGCTGCCTGATGGAAGGCATCAGCCATGAGGCGATCGCGCTTGCCGGCCATCTGCGCCTGAACAAGCTCGTGCTCTTCTGGGACAACAACAACATCACGATCGACGGCGCAGTCGGCCTGTCCGACTCCACCGACCAGATCGAACGCTTCAAGGCGGTTCACTGGCACACGATCGAGATCGACGGCCACGATCCGGAAGCGATTGCCGCTGCCATCGAAGAAGCCCACAAGTCCGACCGCCCGACCTTCATCGCCGCCAAGACCACCATCGGCTTCGGTGCCCCGAACAAGGCCGGCACCCACAAGGTTCACGGCTCGCCACTCGGCGCAGAAGAAATTGCCGCAACCCGCAAGCACCTGAACTGGGAAGCCGAACCCTTCGTCATTCCCGAAGACGTGCTCGATGCTTGGCGTCTGGCAGGCCTGCGCTCCACCAAGACCCGCCAGGAATGGGAAGCCCGTCTGGAAGCGGCAGAAACTCAAAAGAAAGCCGAGTTCAAGCGCCGTTTCGCCGGCGATCTGCCCGGCAATTTCGACAGCTCCATCGACGCCTTCAAGAAGAAGGTCGCCGCCAACAATCCGACGGTTGCCACCCGCAAGGCTTCCGAAGACACGCTCGAAGTCATCAACGGCGTGGTGCAGGAAATGCTCGGCGGCTCCGCCGACCTGACGCCTTCCAACAACACCAAGACCAGCCAGATGGTGTCGATCACGCCGACGGACTTCTCCGGTCGCTATATGCATTACGGCATTCGCGAACACGGCATGGCAGCGGCCATGAACGGCATTTCGCTGCATGGCGGCCTGATCCCCTACTCCGGCGGCTTCCTGATCTTCTCGGACTATTGCCGTCCGTCGATCCGCCTTGCCGCACTGATGGGCATCCGCGTCGTTCACGTCCTGACGCATGACTCGATCGGCGTTGGTGAAGACGGCCCGACCCACCAGCCGGTGGAGCAGATTGCAGCGCTGCGCGCCATTCCGAACCTCCTGGTCTTCCGCCCGGCAGACGAGACGGAAACGGCAGAAGCCTGGCAGCTTGCCCTGCATGAAAAGCATCGTCCGTCTGCACTGGCACTCACACGCCAGAACCTGACGCCCGCTCGCAAGGACTATGAGGAGAAGAACCTCGTTGCCTATGGTGCCTACGAACTGGTTTCGGCAAGCGACGCGAAGGTCTCGATCTTCGCCTCGGGCTCGGAAGTGGAGCTTGCGCTGAAGGCCGCCGCCACGCTGAAGGACAAGGGCATTTCCGCCCGCGTCGTTTCCGTGCCCTGCTTCGAACTCTTCAAGGAGCAGCCGGAGAGCTATCGTCAGGCCATCATCGGCAACGCGCCGGTCAAGATCGCCGTCGAAGCGGCAATCCGCCAGGGCTGGGATTACTTCATCGGTAATGACGGCGCTTTCGTCGGCATGCAGTCCTTCGGTGCTTCTGCACCGGCCAAGGACCTCTTCCCGCACTTCGGCATCACCGCAGAAGCGGTTGTCGCCGCAGCCGAAGAAAAGCTCGGCTGATCCCATTGGCCGGAGGAAAGGTGCTTTCCGCGCCCCACCTTCGGCTGTCGACCGCCGCAAGCGGTGGAGGCTCCAAGCCTGCGCCGCTTCGCGTTCATGTTATTCCATTGAGAACCAGACTTATTGATCGGGAGACTGTAAATGACTGTAAAAGTAGCCATTAACGGCTTCGGCCGTATCGGCCGTAACGTCCTTCGTGCCATCGTTGAATCCGGCCGCACCGACATTGAAGTCGTTGCCATCAACGACCTCGGCCCCGTTGAGACCAATGCGCACCTGCTGCGTTACGACTCCATCCACGGCAAGTTCCCGGCCGATGTGAAGGTCGAAGGCGACTCGATCATCGTTGGCGGCGGCAAGCCGATCAAGGTGACCGCCGTTCGCGATCCCGCAACGCTTCCGCATGGCGAACTCGGCGTCGACATCGCGCTGGAATGCACGGGCATCTTCACCGCCCGCGACAAGGCTGCCGCTCACCTGACGGCTGGCGCAAAGCGCGTCATCGTTTCCGCTCCGGCTGACGGCGCTGATCTCACGGTTGTTTTCGGCGTCAACCACGACCAGCTGACGAAGGATCACCTCGTCATCTCGAACGCATCCTGCACCACCAACTGCCTGGTGCCGGTCGTCAAGGTTCTCGATGACCTGATCGGCATCGACCATGGCTTCATGACGACGATCCACTCCTACACCGGCGACCAGCCGACGCTGGACACCATGCACAAGGATCTGTACCGCGCCCGCGCCGCAGCACTTTCGATGATCCCGACCTCGACGGGCGCTGCCAAGGCCGTTGGCCTGGTTCTGCCACACCTCAAGGGTCGCCTTGACGGCACGTCCATCCGCGTTCCGACGCCGAATGTCTCGGTCGTCGATTTCAAGTTCGTCGCCAAGAAGAACACGTCCGTTGCCGAAATCAACGACGCCATCAAGGCTGCCTCCAACGGCGCCCTGAAGGGCGTTCTCGGCTACACCGACGAGCCGCTGGTATCGCGTGACTTCAACCACGACAGCCACTCCTCGATTTTCGCCACCGACCAGACCAAGGTCATGGAAGGCAACTTCGTGCGCGTTCTCTCCTGGTACGACAACGAGTGGGGCTTCTCCAACCGCATGTCCGACACGGCCGTGGCTTTCGCCAAGACCATCTGATCCGGCAGTCAGTACCGATCCAAAGAACCGGTGGGAGCGATCCCGCCGGTTTTTGTTTTTGCACATGGCGAAAAGCTCGCTTGAGACGGCAACCATAAGTAATCAAAATTTGGAAATAACGGCTTCTTTACCTTCGTTATGACGCGAATATATCCGTTTAAGTTGAGCAATCTATTTTCCACTAATTTTATGGAATACCATTTCTTCATTCTTGCCGCCGCCTGGATCATCTTCAGCCATCGCCGCAATCGACAGGCCAAAGGAGAGATCATGTCGGGTTTGAAGGGGTATTTCGCAATTGCCACAGCAACGCTTCTATCGCTCGCCGCAGCGACGGGCGCGAGCGCATCGGACGCGCTGGTCAGCGCGCAATGGGTCCAGGACAATCTGAAGAACCCCAAGGTAAAGATCTTTGAAGTCAGCGTCGATCCGGGCGTCTTCGAGCGTGGCCATATTCCAGGCGCCCAGAACCTCAACTGGCACACGGATCTTGTCGATCCGACCCGACGCGATATCGCCAGCCGCGAAGCCTTCGAAAAGCTTCTGCGCCAGGCGGGCGTCGACAAGGACAGCACCATTGTTCTCTACGGCGACAACAACAACTGGTTCGCCGCCTGGGGCGCCTGGGTTTTTGAAACTTACGGTCTCGGCGACCGTGTGAAGCTTCTGGATGGCGGGCGCAAATTATGGGAAGCGGAAGGGCTGCCGCTCGACACCGCAGCCATCGAGACCAAGGGTAGCAACATCGAGTTGCCGGATCGCGATCCGGCCATCCGTGCCCGCTTTTCAGAGGTCGTGGCCGTGGCCGAAGGCAAGCACGATATCAAGCTCATCGATATCCGTTCCGCCGACGAATATAACGGCAAGATCTTCGCGCCCGATGGCGTGAAGGAGCTTTCGGTGCGCGCTGGCCACATACCTGGCGCGGTCAACGTGCCCTGGGGCACCATCGTCAATAAGGATGGCACCTTCAAATCGGCGGACGAGATCAAGGCCATCTATGCGGAGAAGGGCATCGACGGCTCCAAACCCATCATCACCTATTGCCGCATAGGCGAGCGTTCCAGTCATACATGGTTCGCGCTGAAGAAAATCCTCGGCTACGACGTCAAGAACTATGACGGCTCCTGGACCGAGTACGGCAATGCCGTCGGCGTGCCGGTAAAGAACCCCGCTGGCACCGTCTGGAACGGCAAGTAATCCGCAATTCACGTTCCTCCCCGTCCGGTGGGTGCCTCGGCACCTGCCGGATGTCCCATACTCGGTAGCGACATGACAATCCGGATTGCCCCTCTCATCTCCGTCGCCCTCCTCCTGCTGATCGGCATCTGGGGTTGGTTTCTCTCGCAGGAAAGCGGCGGTCGGATCCTTGCCCTCTCGGTTCTGGCGGGTGCCGCCTTCGGCATTGTGTTGCAGCGCGGCCGCTTCTGCTTTCTCTGCAATTTTCGCGACCTGGTGGAAAAGCGCGAGGCTGGTGGCGTGATCGCTATTCTGGTGGCGCTTGCAGCCGGTGCGGTCTTCTACCAGATCGTTATGACCGCATGGGCGCCGGTACCGCAGCCAGGACGCCTGCCACCCGGCGCGCATATCGGCCCGGTCGGCTGGGTGCTGGCGCTCGCCGCCGCCATCTTCGGTCTCGGCGCCGCCCTTTCCGGCTCCTGCCTCTCGGCGCATTTCTACCGGCTCGGAGAAGGAGCCTTTGGCTCGCTGGTAGCGCTCGCCGGCGCAGGCCTCGGCTTCATTGCCGGTTTTGCCAGCTGGAACAGCCTCTACACAGCCACTGTTTTCGATGACGCGCCGCTCTGGTTGCCTCACGGCCTCGGCTATAGTGGCGCTCTGCTTCTCAGCCTTGCTCTTCTTTTTCTCCTCGTGATCGCAGCCCTCTGGTGGAGCAAGGGACGACTGCATGCGGCGGATCGCGAGCGACGATCACCCTCAACCCTGCCAGAGATTTCTCGCGCTCTTTTCATCGACCGCTGGCCGCCCGTCCTCACTGGCATCCTCATAGCCTTGATCAGCGCTTTTGCCTATTTTCGTATTGCCCCACTTGGTGTGACCCAGGAACTTGGAAGCGTGGTGCGCACCGGCGGCCTCAGCCTTGGATTGGTGCCGGAGACACTGGCTGGTCTCGACACCGCACGCGGCTGCATCAGCGCCATCAAGACAGCCCTTCTTTCGCCCAACGGCCTCTTCGTCAGCGGCCTCATTCTGGCAAGCTTCGCCTCGGCGCTCTTTGCCGGTCAGTTCAAACCGGTCTGGCCGAACGGGCGAGGCCTTGCACTGCGCTTCATTGGCGGTCTCCTGATGGGCTGGGGCGGCATGACCGCGCTTGGCTGCACCGTCGGCGTGCTGCTCTCCGGCATCCATGCCGGTGCTGTGTCTGGCTGGGTGTTTTTGCTGTTTTGCGCGCTGGGAACGCTCGTTGGACTGCGACTGGTGAAGGCGATCGGCGGCTGATGTGCGTTATCGACACAGTGCCCGGGCAGTGGAGACCATGGGCCAACCACCTCTCCGCGCTCATGCTCGGGCTAGACCCACTCCTGTCAGGTTTAAATTGGGGAGAGGTGTTTGGGCGAGAGGTTTTCTCTTTCCGTCACCTTGCCGAGAGGCCCCCCTCTGTCCCGCAGCGCAGAGGGGGATGCCACGCATTCAGAGCTGTCGTAACAGTTCCGGCCCCATAAACCGGTCAGCGGCGGGCCGCGCCCAAGGATGACGACGGAGAGGTTTGCAGGTCCGCGCCACAAACCGCAATCGGCGCAAGCAATCCCACGCTGTCTTCCTTTAGCCTCCGACCCACACATCCTCCATCTTTCCTCACATCCGCCTTGCTCTGGTCCATTTTGCGACAGAACAATCGCTCACAAGATTCGGCACCGGCAGATGTGGCACTGCGCGCCGGATTCATGGGCGCGGGTGCGAAGGGTAGAGCATTGGAATCATTTTATCTCTTGCTGCTGGTTGCCAACGTTCTTGTTCTTGCAGCCGCCTTTTCCAGCCTGATTGCCTACCGCTTCGGCGCGCCACTGCTCCTTCTCTTCCTGATGATCGGGCTTGCCGCGGGCAAGGATGGTCTCGGCATCGAATTCACCAATAGCGCGCTCGCCTATATGCTCGGCTCGCTGGTGCTTGCCGTTATCCTCTTCGATTCCGGCTTCAGCACGCCCTTGCAGACTTTTCGGCTGTCCTCCCGGCCCGCGCTCACGCTTGCGACAGTCGGCGTCGTCCTGACGGCTGTGTTCTTCGCCGGGGCCGCAGCGCTTCTGCTCGGTTTCTCCTGGCTTGAAGGACTGCTCCTTGGCTCCATCGTTGCTTCCACCGATGCGGCTGCCGTGTTCTTCCTGCTGCGCATCGGCGGAATTCACATCCGCGATCAGGTGCGCTCGACGCTGGAAGTAGAATCCGGCACCAACGATCCGATGGCAATCTTCTTGACCATCGCGCTGGTGGAAGTCGTCAGCCGCGGCAAGGGGCTGGCAGGCTTCGACAGCAGCTTCATCCTGATGTTCCTCGAAGAGATGGGGCTTGGCCTGATCTTCGGCCTGCTTGGCGGCCTGATGATCGTCAACATCGTCAACCGCTTCACCATGGATCGCGGCCTGGCGCCCATTCTCGTTCTGGCGCTGGCGCTTCTCGTCTTCTCCTTTACCGGCGCGCTGCATGGCAGCGGCTTCCTCGCCGTCTATGTCGCCGGCATCGTCGCGGGCAATCGCAAGATTTTCGCCAAGGGCGCGATCCGTCGCTTCCATGAGGGCATGACGTGGCTGGCGCAGATCATCATGTTCCTGATGCTCGGCCTGCTGGCCACGCCCTCGCAGTTTCCGGCCATCATCATTCCCGCTGTTCTGCTGGCGCTCTTCCTGATCTTCGTCGCAAGGCCGCTCGCCGTGTGGCTCAGCCTCATGCCTTTCAACTACACCCAGCAGGAAACCAGCTTCGTCGCTTGGGTGGGTCTGCGCGGCGCCGTCTCGATCCTGCTTGCCATTCTTCCGGCGCTGGGCGGGCTCAACAATGCCGAGATCTACTTCAACGCCGCCTTCATCATCGTGCTGGTCTCGCTTCTGGTGCAGGGCTGGACGATCAAGCCCGTCGCAACCCGCCTCGGCCTCGTCGTACCGCCGCGGATGGGTGAAGTGGACAAGCTGGAAGTGGACCTGCCCGGCACCGCAACCCATGAGCTGATCTCCTATCGTGTTGCCAAGGGCAGCGCGATTTTGCAGGGCGAGCGCATTCCCCGCTGGGCGATGCCGTCTCTCGTGGTGCGCGACGGTAAATCCATCCGCTATCAATATGCCGGCAGGCTTCGGGAAAACGATCTCGTCTATCTCTTCGTCATTCCCAGCAATGCGAAGCTGCTCGACCGGCTCTTTGCCAGCGCCAAGCCGGTGACCACCGATGACGAGGACATCTTCGGCACCTTCGCCATTTCGCCACAGCGCCCGGCCAAAGAGCTCGACGCATCCTATGGCCCGGGGCTGATCACCGCGCAGGAGCAGTCGCTGACCGTTGGCGAATTGATCGAATTCCGCCTTGGCGGCAAGGCGGAATATGCCGACCGTATCCGCCTCGGTTCGCTGATCCTGATCGTCCGCGATCTCGATGAAAATCACGCAATCTCCAGCATCGGCATTTCGCTGGAACCGGTGGAGCCCGCCACCACCTTGCCGATCTTCATCAGCCTGAAAGACATCATCCACCGCGCCCGCGAGCATCGCAGAGAGAAGCGCCGCGCCCGCAGCCAGAGCCTTTGAGCGCGAAGTGAGAAAGCGTCACCGCATCGTGATGAAAACGCCTTGCACCGTCGGTCAGGCATAGTATGGTCGCGCCCGAAGACATTGTTTCAAACACGTTTTACAGGATCGATCTATGCCCGCCTTCAAGACCCTTGACGACCTCACCGACATTTCCGGAAAGCGCGTTCTCGTTCGTGTCGATCTCAATGTGCCGGTTGCTGATGGCAAGGTGACGGACAAGACCCGCCTTGAGCGCGTGGCGCCCACCATTCTGGAACTCTCGCAAAAGGGTGCCAAGGTCATTCTGTTGGCACATTTCGGCCGCCCGAAGGGTGAGCCGGTTGCCGACATGTCGCTCTCGCTCATCGCTCCCGCCTTGGAAGAAGTTCTGGACCACGCCGTGCTCTTTGCCAGCGATTGCATTGGCTCTGCTGCGGCCGAAGCCATCGCCAAGATGAATGACGGCGATATCCTGCTTCTGGAAAACACCCGCTTCCACAAGGGCGAGGAAAAGAACGATCCCGCTTTTGTCACGGAGCTTGCCAAGAACGGCGATATCTTCGTCAACGACGCCTTCTCCGCCGCCCACCGCGCCCACGCCTCCACCGAAGGTCTTGCCCGCCATCTGCCGGCCTATGCCGGCCGCACCATGCAGGCGGAACTGGAAGCGCTGGAAAAGGGTCTCGGCGCCCCTGCCCGCCCGGTCGTTGCCATTGTCGGCGGCGCAAAGGTCTCCACCAAGATCGATCTCCTGATGAACCTCGTCAAGAAGGTCGACGCGCTGGTGATCGGCGGCGGCATGGCCAACACCTTCCTCGCTGCACGCGGCACACAGGTCGGCAAGTCGCTCTGCGAGCATGATCTTGCCGAAACCGCAAAGCAGATCATGATCGAGGCTGCGACGGCTGGCTGCGCCATCGTCCTGCCGGATGACGGCGTTGTGGCCCGCGAGTTCAAGGCCAATGCCGCCAATGAGGTGGTCGATATCAACGCCATCCCCGAAGACGCCATGGTGCTCGACGTCGGTCCGAAGTCGGTCGAAGCGATCAAGGGCTGGATTTCGCGCGCTGAAACGCTGGTCTGGAACGGCCCGCTCGGCGCCTTCGAAATCGAACCATTCGACACCGCAACCGTCGCTGCCGCCCGCCATGCCGCCGAATGCACCAAGTCCGGCAAACTCGTCTCCGTCGCAGGCGGCGGTGATACGGTGGCCGCGCTGAACCATGCAGGCGTTGCCGAAGACTTCACTTACATCTCGACCGCAGGCGGCGCCTTCCTCGAATGGATGGAAGGCAAGGTGCTTCCGGGTGTCGCTATTCTGCAAGAGCAGAAGTAATTCACCTCTGCCAAAACACATCCGAGTAAAAACGAACGACCGACGCCACGACCGGCGTCGGTCGTTTTATTTCTTGAGCAAGCGCCTCACTCTTCGGAACCAAACAGCGCATCAAGCGTCTTCTTCTTCGGCAATTTCACGCGCCGCACATACTCGGAAACACATTCGCTGACTAAAACTATTTCAAACGATTCAAGGCCTTAGCCTGCCATCTTTCTGCCTCTGTCTGGTATCTGAGTATGATCATGTATTGGGAGAACTGGAAATGACCGAACGTCTTCAAGATATTGCATTTAAAATGATGTCGAACGGCAAGGGACTGCTGGCGGCGGATGAATCCACCGGCACCATCAAGAAGCGCTTCGACACGATCGGTCTGGAATCGACAGAAACCAGCCGCCGTGATTATCGCGAAATGCTGTTCCGCACCGACGAGGCGATGACGAAGTGCATCTCCGGCGTCATTCTCTATGAGGAGACGCTGTTCCAGAAGGCGGCTGATGGCACGCCCTTCGTCGAGATCATCAAGGCAGCGGGCGCCGTTCCCGGCATCAAGGTGGACAAGGGCGCCAAGCCGCAGGCCTTCTTTCCCGGCGAGACGGTGACCGAGGGCCTCGACGGCCTGGCGGATCGACTGAAGACCTATTACGAAGCCGGTGCGCGCTTCGCCAAATGGCGCGGCGTCATCGCTATCGGCGATGGACTTCCGACATGGGGCTCGATCAAGGCGAATGCCCAGGCGCTGGCCCGCTATGCAGCGCTTTGCCAGCAGGCCGGCATCGTGCCGATCGTCGAGCCGGAGGTGTTGATGGACGGCAAGCCCGGCACACACAGCATCGATCGTTGCGCCGAGGTGACCGAATGGGTGCTGCGCACGGTGTTCACCGATCTTTACGATGCCCGCGTCGATCTGGAAGGCATGATCCTGAAACCCAACATGGTCATCGACGGCAAGAATGCCCGCAAGGCAGGCATCGAAGAGGTTGCCGAAAAGACCGTGAAGGTGCTGAAGGCCACCGTGCCATCCGCTGTACCCGGCATCGCCTTCCTCTCCGGCGGCCAGTCGTCGGAAGAAGCCACCGCCCACCTCTCGGCCATCAATGCGAGCTATGACCTGCCATGGTCCGTCACCTTTTCCTATGGCCGCGCATTGCAGGAAACGGCACTCCATGCCTGGGGCGGCAAGCAGGAAAATGTCGCAGCCGGCCAGCGCGCCTTCCGCCACCGCGCCGAGATGAATTCTCTGGCAGCGCGCGGCAACTGGAAGCAGGAGCTTGAGAAGGCGGCGTGACGTCGCTTCTCTCTACTTAAGCCCTATCTGAGACTGTACCGGAAAGCCGCTCTCCTCGAGCGGCTTTTTCTTTTCCCGGCGGCTCGCCACTCTTCAAATTCACGCTCGCCCGGCGCAGTATGCCGCCATGACAGGCCCGTCACCGTCCCGACAGCAACCCGACAGTCGGGCGGATGACGTGGTGATCGATGGCGGTTTGCGGAAATGTCGGTCGCGTCGAACCTTGGAGAGAATGATGCTGGTACAGAAACTCAGGCTACAGCGCGGCTGGTCGCAGGAGCAGTTGGCAACCGTCAGTGGCTTGAGCGTGCGCACCATTCAGCGTATCGAGCGGGGTCAATCCGCGAGCCTGGAAACGCTCGCAACCCTGGCATCCGTCTTCGAGATCGACGTGTCGCAACTGACCGTAGAAAAGGAAACGGATATGCAAAGCATTGCTGTCGACTCCAGAGAAGCCGAAGAAGCCCTCGCATTCGAGCGCGTGCGAAAGATCAAGAAGTTCTACCTGCATGTCGCGCAATATGTCTTGGTCATCGCCATGCTGGTCGTCATCAACCTTGTTACCAGCCCGCATTACTTCTGGGCCATCTGGCCGGCCCTCGGCTGGGGTGTCGCCCTTGCGATGAACGGCATGACCACCTTCGACCTCGTGCCCTTCCTCAATGCCGCATGGGAGCGCAAGAAGGTCGAGGACTATCTCGGGCGCAAGCTCTGATCATCTAAAGCGCCGTGCGTTTTGTTAAACGCCCAAAGGACGCTTTCGCTTTTTGACGCTACGCATCGTGCTTTCCGAAAATCGAGAGCGATTTTCGGGCCGATGCTGTAGGCGCTTCCATCATCGATGGGAGCGCCAAAATTCATGGCCGCAGGAGCAGCACCAGCGTCCATAGAACAAAGGCCACCACGGCGATCTTCCAGAAATCGGCGCGTCGTCTAAAGCCCGGAAATCCGAGCGGGCGGATGAGCTGTATCCCCATGGCCAAAAGTAGCAAAAGGCCGATCGCCTTCGTCATCACGCAACCTTTTGGCTCAATCGGGCAAGCTGTGTGCCACCGTTTCTGCCATCTTCTGAGGGAACCCTTGGCAGCTGCCGCCGGTTCAACTGCAAATGTCTATTAAAGGGCTTGCCGCATCCGTGAGCCAAATGTCAAACTCATTCTACATCGTCACAGGGTGGACATTTTTATGCTCACCATGGCGGCGTCTTATTCGCGCCATCTTCCGCATGATACCGGCAATAGCATCAGCATGAGAGAGACTTTATGAGCAGAAATATTCTACCCGTATTCGCTCTTCTCACCAGCACCCTCTTCCTCTTCCTTGGCAATGGCCTGCAAGGCCTGCTTCTGCCGGTGCGCGGTTCGGAAGAAGGTTACTCCAACGAAGTGCTCGGTTTTCTCGGCACCTCCTGGGCGGCGGGCTTCGTCATCGGCTGTTTCGTCGCACCCGCCATCGTGCGCCGGGCTGGCCATATCCGTGCCTTCGGCAGCTTCGTCGCCGTCATCTGCCTCACCGTTCTCCTGACCGGGCTCTTCATCGACGACGTCTCCTGGGTGGCCCTGCGTGCCCTGACCGGTTTCTGCACCGCCGGAACCTCGATGATCATCGAAAGCTGGCTGAACGAGCGCGCCACCAATGAAAGCCGCGGTGCGATCTTCTCGCTCTATATCGCCATTACGCTCTTCGGCGTGGTAGCCGGACAGCTCGTCATTCCCTTCGGCCATGTGGGCAATACATCGCTCTTCATGGTCTGCGCCATCATCTATTGCGTCGCGATCCTTCCCGCCATGCTTTCCAAGGCGGAAAGCCCGCAGCCGCTAAAGAAGGTCAAGCTCGATCTGCCGGCGCTCTACCGCAATTCACCCGTGTCCTTCGTCGGCATCCTGCTGGTCGGCATCGCCAATGGCGCCTATGGCACGCTGGCTGCCGTCTTTGGCGCGCGTGCGGGTCTTGACCCCACCACCATCGCCATCATGGTCAGTTCCACCATCTTCGTCGGCGCACTCGCCCAATTTCCGGCGGGCAAGCTGTCCGACCGCATCGACCGTCGTTTCGTGCTGGCAGGCCTCTCGGCGCTCGCCGCCGTTGCAGGCCTTGCGATCGCGATCATCCACCCAACACATGTCTATGTGCTGATCGGAATGATCTGCGTTTATGGTGCCGCCGCCAATGCGCTCTACCCGATTGCGGTCGCACATGCCAACGACTTCGCCTCCTCGGAAGATTTCGTCAAAGTCTCAGGCGGCCTGCTCCTGCTTTACGGCATCGGCACTATTATAGGTCCGACGCTTGGTGGACCGATCATGACATCCTTCGGTCCTTACGCATTGTTTCTGGTCACGGCGGTTTCGCATCTTCTGATTACGGCCTACTCTATCTTCCGCTCAAGGCAGCGCGCTGCACTCACCACTGCGGAAAAGGACAACTTCTCCACCATGCCAACGGCCCCCGCGCCGCTCTTGACACCGGAGAGTGCCTCGCTTGACCCCAGAGCACCGCAATATCCTGAAGAGGAAGCAGATTTGCAGAAGGGAGCAGGAATATGAGTATCTTTGACGACGATCTTCCGCAAAAGCAGAACATCACCCACATTATCGGCGCCGATCTGACGCTGCTTTCCGTGGATGATCTGACCGCTCGCATCAATATTCTGACGGCCGAGATTGAGCGGCTGGAGGGCGAGAGGGAGAAGAAATCGGCGGGCCGCAAGGCGGCTGAAAACCTGTTTCGCACGAGATGAGCTCGGCAACGCCGAACAAACGTTAGCCCCGCGGCACAGTTTTTCATTTACCATTAACCAAATATTAAGCTTTCTAAGAGATTACTATACATGTTCAGTTCTGCTGAACCTCAGGCAGTTTCTCCTATCGGCGAATTGGTCTGATTTTTCTCCCTGTTTTACCTTGAGAGCCGCTTTTGCGGCTCTTTTTTTATTCTGTTGGAAAACCCGTAAAACTGTGGGTATTAACCTTTCTTTAATAATCAGCTTGCGCATTTGCGGTATTGGTATCATCCTGAAAATACAAAGGCCGGAACAATTCACCCGCTAACTCCGTTGCCTCACCGTATCATGCGTAAGCAGGGATTAAAGAAATGTCGGAACAGGTTTTGAATACCATCAGCTTCGCCGGCCGCGCCGCAGCCTCGAACCAGTTCAAGACTCTCTATGCCGAAGGCATGGGCCTTGTGGAAGAAACGGCAAGCTACCTCGATGGCTCCGGTCGTGCTGCATCGAAGGTGCTGCCACGTATGGCCTCGGTTCTCTACGCCGCAGAATCCATGCGCCTCACCACGCGCCTGATGCAGATGGCCTCCTGGCTGCTTCTGCAGCGCGCCGTCAACAATGGCGAGATGACCCGCGATCAGGTTCTCAGCGAAAAGAACAAGGTCCGCCTCGACAACTTCAACGTCGATCGCAACGCTCCAGGCTGGAATGACCTGCCTGAATCCTTCCGCGACCTCGTCGAGCGCTCGCTCCGCCTCCAGAACCGCGTTGCCCTTCTCGACCGCGAAATTTACCGCCCGTCGGAAGCAAAGGTTCCCGACAACGAGAACAGCGTTCAGGCTCAGCTCAACCTGCTGCGCACGGCATTCAACAGCAACTGATCTGGCTTTACCCTACGCATGATTTTGAAGAAGCAGGCTCAGGCCTGCTTTTTTGTTTCTGGGGTATGATCCGTCATCAAGCCAGCACGTTCCGAAAGCACTTGGAAAGCAAACGCTGCTTCACATCATCGGTACGCCGGACACCGATCCTTCGTACATGAAGCCGAACTCCGCTCCGCCATCCAGACAACAAAAAACCCCGGATCGCTCCGAGGTTCTTTTGCAGTCCATGATCAAACGAATTAGAGGCCGAGGCCGCCGAAACGCTTGTTGAACTTGGAAACGCGACCGCCGCGGTCCATCAGCTGCTGGTTGCCACCAGTCCAGGCCGGATGGGATCTGGGATCGATTTCGAGGTTCATAACTGCGCCCTCGGAACCCCAGGTCGAACGGGTTTCGTATTCGGTACCATCGGTCATGACAACTTTGATCATGTGATAGTCGGGATGGATTTCAGCCTTCATGACAATCTTCCTGCGTAAGTGGGTGCGGACCATTTGCCGCAATTGCGTCAACTGAGCCGATTCAATAAATGAAACCTGAGCCCTTTAGGCCATGGCTTCCCAATTTGATGCGGAGCCTATACATGAAGGGCGCCCAGATAACAAGTGCCTGCCGCTCACGGTAAGACACATATGAAGACGCGAAAAATGCGTCGCCGCAAGGAGCTTTTTACGCCCCGCGGTATGAAGGAGTGATGCACGTGGCAGACATTGAGGGACAGAAGGCAGCCGAGCGCAGGACATTGAAACCTCTGGCGAGCCTCTTTCCCTATCTCAAGCGCTATCGTGGCCTTGTCGCCGCCGCCCTCTTCGCTCTCGTGCTGTCGTCGGCCACCACGCTGGCGCTCCCGCTTGCCGTGCGCCGCATCATCGATCACGGCTTTGAAGCGACCGACGGTGCGATGATCAACAACTATTTCGCCATGCTGCTGGCCATTGCCGTCGTTCTCGCGCTCGCCAGCGCCATGCGCTATTATTATGTGATGATCATCGGCGAGCGTGTGGTGACCGATCTGCGCCGCGATGTCTTCGCGCATCTGACGTCGCTGTCACAAGCATTCTTCGATACCAACCATTCCGGTGAACTGACCTCGCGGCTGACCGCCGATACGGTGCAGATCCGCTCCGCCTTCGGCTCGTCTGCTTCCGTGGCGCTGCGCAACACGCTGCTCTGTCTGGGTGCTGTGGCGATGATGGTCTATACCAGCCCAAGCCTTGCTGGCCTTGCACTTCTCGCCATTCCCTTCATCGTCTTTCCGCTGATCGCCTTCGGCCGGTCGGTGCGCTCCCGCTCCAGAACCACGCAGGATACGCTTGCCGCCTCTTCCGCCTTCGCCTCGGAAACGATTTCCGCCAGCCGCACCATCCAGTCCTTCAATGCCGAAACACTGGCGAACAGCCGCTACGACGCCGCAGTCGAGAAAGCCTATCATGGCGCCCGCGCCGCCATCAGCGCCCGCGCCATTCTGACCGCCGTTGCCATCAGCCTGGTCTTCGGCAGCGTCGTTGCCATCCTCTGGTACGGCGCACATAGCGTGCTGAGCGGCACGATCTCCGGCGGCACGCTCAGCCAGTTCGTTCTCTACTCGGTCATCGCCGCAAGCTCGCTCGGCCAACTCTCTGAAGTCTGGGGCGAGCTGTCGCAGGCTGGCGGCGCGGCCGAACGCCTCTCCGAATTGCTGGCGGAAAAGTCACCCGTCGAAGAACCGGCCTCGCCTGTTTTGCTTCCCGTCCCACCGCGGGGCGAGGCAAGCTTCGAGCATGTGGCCTTCCATTATCCGAAGGGTGCAGGAAAACCGATCCTCTCCGACCTCTCCTTCCACGTCGCCGCTGGCGAAACGGTGGCGATCGTCGGCCCATCGGGTGCCGGAAAAAGCACCGTCTTCTCGCTTCTGATGCGCTTCTACGATCCGCAATCCGGCCGCATCACCATCGACGGCACCGATATCCGCTCCGTCACTCTGAAGGAGCTGCGCTCCAGGCTTGCCATTGTCCCGCAGGACGTGGCGATCTTCGCTTCCTCCATCCACGACAACATCGCCTTCGGCAGACCCGACGCCACGCGTGAGCAGGTTCAGGCCGCAGCGATGGCCGCGCAGGCTGATGGCTTGATTGCAAGATTGCCGGAAGGGTATGATACCGTGGTCGGCGAACGAGGCGTCACCCTCTCCGGCGGCCAGCGTCAGCGCATCGCCATTGCCCGCGCCATCCTGCGCGATGCGCCGATCCTGCTCCTGGATGAAGCAACCTCAGCGCTGGACGCCGAGAGCGAAACGCTGGTGCAGAAGGCGCTGGACGAGCTGATCGCCAAGCGCACCACCATCGTCATTGCCCATCGCCTCGCCACCGTTCTGAAGGCCGACCGTATTCTGGTGATGGATGAAGGCCGGATCATCGAGGAAGGCACGCATCAAAGCCTGATCCGCCAGGGCGGCCTCTATGCCAAGCTTGCGAGACTGCAATTCAATACGGACGCCAACGACGCGGCCTAAACGAGTGTGTTCGATAAGGGCGGCGAATGCTCCGCCCATCTTACACGCATCAGCGCTCCGTCAGCTTCAACTCGATACGGCGGTTTTGCGAGCGCGCTTCAGGGGTGTCGCCTTCCGCCAGCGGCTGATATTCACCGAAGCCGGCTGCCACCAGACGGTTGGCCGGCACGCCCTTGGAGATCAGGAATTTGACGACCGAGGTGGCGCGAGCCGACGATAGCTCCCAGTTGTCGCGGAACCGGCCCGAGCCGGACAGCGGCACATTGTCGGTGTGACCGTCCACACGCAGCACCCAGTTGATTTCAGGTGGAATTTCCTTGGCAAGATCGATCAGTGCGGTAGCAAGCTTCGCCATCTCCACCTGCCCTTCGGGATTAAGATCCGTGCCGCCGGACGGAAACAGAACTTCCGACTGGAAGACGAAGCGGTCGCCGACAATGCGGATATTTTCGCGATCCGAGAGAATTTCGCGCAAACGTCCGAAGAAGTCGGAGCGATAGCGGTTCAACTCCTGCACACGCTGCGCCAACGCCACGTTCAGACGGCGACCGAGATCGGCGATCTTGACCTGCGACGATGCGTCCTTGGCTTCCGACGCCTGCAATGCCGCCTCGACGGAAGCGATCTGGGCTCTCAGTGCCGCGATCTGCTGATTCAGCAATTCGATCTGCGTCGAGGCTCTGGCACCGGCCTCGCGCGCATCATCAAGCTCACTGGTCAACTGGCCGACACGCGCATTGGCGGCGGAACTGTTGCCCGCACCGGAATCAAGAAGTGCCTGCAGGCGCGAGCGCTCGTTTTCAGATTGCGCAAGGGTCGATTGCAGGTTGGCAAGCGTATCTTCGATATCCTGCTTGCTGCCCTTTTCCAGCGCCAGCAATTCGGTGAGCTCGGCGATCTGGTTGTTGAGGCGGGTCATGACCTCATCCTTGCCGGAAATCTCCCGCGAGAGCACGAACTGCGCCAGCACGAAGACCGTGAGCAGAAACATGATCGCCATAAGCAGCGTCGACAGCGCATCGACGAAGCCCGGCCAGTAATCGACGCCTCTGTCGCGACGACGGTTGCGCGCAAGCGCCATGGCTACTCGCTCCCGTTATCGTGGGGCACGGAACGCTTGGCAGCCGCTTTCTGATCGGCATCGATGCGAGCGGTCAGCCGATCGAGTGTACGGCGCAACGCCTTGGACTCCTCCTGCTGCGCTTCGATCCAATCACGCAGCATCTGCTGCTCGCCACGCATATTCTTCACCAGCCCCTGAATGCCTTCCGCCAGATTATGCATGGCGGCAAGCGAGCGCTCCGTGCCAGCGGCACCGGCCGCCGCAACAGGCTTGCCGTCAACGGAGAGATCGACGCCGGGATCGGTGACGGACGACAGCCAGTTTTCCAGCTGCGTGTAGAAGCGGTTTTGCGCGCGGCCTGCCTGGAGATCGAGGAAGCCGAGGATCAGCGAGCCGGAAAGACCGAGCAGCGAGGACGAGAACGCCGTTCCCATGCCCGACAGCGGCGCCGTCAGGCCGGATTTCAGCGACGAAAGAATATCGCTGCTATCGCCCGATGTCGGATCGAGGCCCTGGATGACGTCGCTGATGGCGCCGATCGTGCCGATCAGACCCCAGAAGGTGCCGAGCAGGCCGAGAAAGACCAGGAGGCCGATGAGATAACGTGACGTATCGCGCGATTCATCCAGACGCGTAGCGATGGAATCAAGAATGGAGCGCTGCGTGACAGTCGAGACCCGCACCTCCCCGCGCTTGCCGATCAATGCGCGCATGGGCGCCAACAGCTTCGGTGGGCGTCCGGCCTTGTCGACGCTACCGGCGGCCTGGAAATTATTGAACCAGCGCACTTCCGGGCGCAGGCTCAAGATCTGCGTAAACACCAGAACGATGCCGATGGCGAGAACGCCGAGAATGAAGCCATTCAGCCCCGGATTGGTCATGAAGGCCGATTGCGCCTGCCGAAACAAAATGGCGGCTAGGAAGGCCACGATGATGAGAAAGATCATCATCGTCCATAAGAACGGCGTCGGGCTGGACAGCTTGTGGTGATATTCTTTCGTCAGCGGTTTCTCGACGCCGACATCGAGCAGTTCCGTATCCGCCATAGGGCCCGTTCCTCTAATGCTGCCATGACCTTGCCCTCAAGACTGGGACATCAGCATGGTTCGGAGCGGAAGCTAGAGTAAAATTACGACGAATTGAAGTGAAAAGCCTTTTGAGAACAAAGCTTTTTCGAGGGGTCGAAGGAGGCAAAAGCCAGAACCCGGCGACAGAGGCTTAAAACCTCTAGGGCGTCATGGTCGGACTTGATCCGACCATCCATGCCCACCGAAGCCGTGGGGACCTCGGGGCAGGCCCGGGGACAAAACCGCGTGTGCCGGGATGCGTTAGCGACCCGGAACGGGACGGTTGACCACTTCCAGCAGGGCCTTCTGGATATATTCGTTGCCTGCAACCACGCTGCGGCTTTCGAACATGCTGTTGGCGCCGCCCATATCGGAGACGAAGCCGCCGGCTTCACGGATCAGCACGATGCCTGCGGCAATATCCCAAGGGGACAGCTCCGCTTCCCAGAAGCCGTCGAAGCGGCCAGCTGCGACATAGGCGAGATCGAGAGCAGCAGCACCCATGCGGCGCACGCCTGCGGTTTCACCCATCACATGGCGAAGCTCGACGAGGAACTTGCCGTGGTTGCCGCGGCCAAGATGCGGAACGCCGCAGCACACGACGCTGTCGGAAAGCTGCTTGCGGGCCGCCACGCGGATGCGGCGATCATTGAGAAACGCGCCGCCGCCACGCTCTGCGGTGTAGAGTTCGTCCGTTGCCGGGTTGAAGATAACGCCAGCGACGATTTCGCCACTGCGCTCCAGGCCGATGGAAACGGCAAATTGCGGAATGCCGTGCAGGAAGTTGGTGGTGCCGTCCAGCGGATCGACGATCCAGCGATGCGCGCCATCGGTGCCGATTTCCTCGCCGCCCTCTTCACCCAGGAAACCATAGGTCGGACGGGCCTTCATAAGCTCGTCGCGAACGATCTTTTCAGCCTTCAGATCGGCCTGAGAGACGAAGTCGCTCGGTCCCTTGACCGAAACCTGCAGGTTCTGCACTTCACCGAAGTCACGCGCCAAAGACTTTCCCGCCTTCAAGGCGGCCTGAACCATGACATTGAGAAGGGCTGAACGGGCCATGAAAACATTCCTGGAAGGTGGCTGAACCAGCCGCGTAGGACACGGGCAGGCAGGCATATTGGTTTCTATTTTAGGTTTGCGGGTTCAAGACCACAAAACGTACTGAAATTCAAGGCTAAAGCATAGTCGCGCAAAAGTGTGCAGCGGTTTTGCGATAACGACATGCGATCGTAAGACGCACGGTCGGGCAAAAGTGTGGAGTGGTTTTGCCGTCAGTTGGGCCGATACTTGTTGGCCGCATCGATGGCTTGCTTCTGCTGGGCATCCTCGATGCCGAGATAGAAGTCCTCTAGTGCCGGGTCCTTCAAGCCAGCGCGGCGCGACAGCACATACCACTTTGCCGCCTCGATTGGATCGGGCCGCGTTCCCAGCGCCTGGATGTAAAGATGTGCGACCTTGTTCTGCGCCACGACATTGCCGCGCTGCGCCGCACCGTTCAGCCAGCGAAAGCCTTCTTCCAGATCGCGATCGCCGCCTGTGCCATTGACCAGCCAGATGCCGAGATCGACCTGCGCGGTATCGAAGCCCGCCTTCGCCGCCCGCGTCAGCCATTCCCGCGCCTTGGCCTTCTTTTCCTTCGGCACCTCCGGCACGTTCAAATAGATCTGCGACACGGCATATTGGGCATCCGCAATCCCTTTTTCCGCCGATCTCTCATAGAAGGGCAGCGCCGCCAGCAGGCCCTTTGGCCCGGGCGTTTGCGAAACGAGGATCTGCGCCCAATTGAATTCCGCTTCCGGATTGCCTGCTTCTGCCGCGCGGTGCATGTAGTCGTCGGCGAGCGTCTTGTCGTGCTTGACGAGCCGGCCTTCCATCAGGATCAGTGCGTATTTGAACATGGCGACCGGGTCGCCATTCTTGGCCGCCTGCTCGTACCAGAAGGCGGCGGTCTTATCGTCGCGGGCAATGCCGAGGCCACGGCTCATCATTTCGGCGACAAGTGTCTGCGCCGCCGCATCGCCGTCCTGCGCACGGGTCAAAGCCTTATCCAGCGCCTGGACATACTCGCCGCGCTGATAATGGCCGTAGGCCTCGTCGATCTTGCCCTTGAATTCCTTTTCCTTCGGCAGCGGCGGAAGCTCGGCCCCCATGCGCTGATAGACGGTCACGCCCTCCGAAGGCTGCAAATCCTTCTGATCCCCGCCAGTCACCCGCCCTTTTCGCAGCGGATCGGCATCCTGATCGGTCGGTCGCGACAGAACGTCAGGACCCTGTTTCACCGCCGGTCCGAAATCGGTGTCCTCCTCATCCGCACCGTCTGCACCTTGCGCCTGCGGCTGAAGGCCCGGCAGAAGGTCGGAGTTCCCCTGCGGCTGAGCCTGCTGCGGCGTGGGCTGATGGCCAGCGGCTGGCGCCTGGCCTTGCGCCAAGGCAGGCGCCGCAATCAGGGCGGAAGCGAAGGCCAGAAGCGAGGCCGATGGGGAGAGGCGGAAAAAGCGAAGGATCATCGCCCGTATCAACCGTCAAACCGTGGCGCTTTTTCGTCAAGCAATGCATTGGCTTCGGCAACGGCTTGAGCTGCGCCGCCCGCATGGGCAAAGACGGCCTGACGCAGTGCGACGAATTCCACGCCGCTTTCGGCAACGGGAACCACCGAGGCGACATCCGAGCCGCCCATGACAATGGCCGGAATTTCGATCATCGAGGCCCACCATTCGCCGAGTGCGACGTTCTTTGGGTGCGGCTCCGGCTTGATATCGCCTTCCAGCTTGCCGAAGAAGATATAGTCGGGGCTGGCTTCGCCCTGCTCCAGCGCCTTGTGCCGGTCATCGGCATTGCCGCCGCCGACGATCAGCTTCGGGGTGAATTTCTCCACGGCTTCCGCCAAGGGCTCCAAGCCGCCGACAACGTGCAGACCGTCAGCCTTGACCCGGCCTGCAACACGGCTGTCGCCAGCAACGAGTGCTGCGGCACCTGCCGCCTGCACGATCGGCACCAGCACCTCCGCACGTTTCTGGAAGCTGTCATCATCGAGCGCATATTGGGGAATGATGACGGAGGCGACATCGCCGCCCCTTAGCGCATCCTCCAGCGTCTTGGCTTGCAGGCTAGCATCTTCAGCTTGCGGCACGATCAGAACCAGACGGCAGCGATCTTCAGGAGAACCCATGATTTTTCCATTTCCCGCAGAAAGAACGCTTCATCGCCAATCTGCACTCGTTTTCATATACTGTTTCCGATAAACCGGACTGCACGAAGGATCAACAGTCCATAGCTGGACTCTTTGTCGTCCTTTTCCTTCGCGGCCTGTTCCAACGGCCGTCTCACACGCTCATCTCAAGTCCTGATCATGTCGCTCGATCTCCATTTCTTTCTCGTTGCCATTCCCGCAGTCATTCTGGTCGGCCTGTCCAAAGGCGGACTTGGCGGCGCCTTGGCCCTGATGGGGGTGCCGCTGATGGCGCTCGCCGTGCCGCCGGTGCAGGCCGCGGCCATCTTCCTCCCCATCCTGATCGTCATGGATCTCGTGGCGCTCTGGGCATGGCGCCATCACAACCACCGGGAAACGTTGTTGTTGATGCTGCCGGGCGCCATTGCCGGCATCGCGCTCGGCTGGGCCACCTCGACGCTGATTTCTCCCGACGCCATGCGCCTTGTCGTCGCAACCGTCACCATCATCTTCGTGCTGCGCTACTTCTATGAGAGCTTCCGCACCCACCATGGACAGGAGATTGCGCCAAAACCGCAAAGACCGGCCGCCGCAACCCTCTGGTCGTCGCTCTCCGGCTATGCCAGCTTTGTGGCACATGCGGGCGGCCCGCCCTTCCAGATCTATGTGCTGCCGCTGAAACTCGACCCGAAGACCTATACGGGCATGAGCGTGCGCTTCTTCGCCATCATGAATGCGATCAAGCTCATTCCCTATTTTGCGTTGGGCGCGCTCGATTCCACCAACCTCACAACCTCCGCCACACTGCTGCCGGTGGCGATGATTGCCACATTTGCCGGTGCCAAAGTGGTGAAGTACATGAAGCCCGCCGTCTTCTATCCTCTGATGTACAGTATGGCCTTTCTTGCGGCGCTGAAACTGCTCTGGGATGGCCTGCCGGTGTAACGGCAAACCGCTGACAAGCACCCTTTTCGCACCCTTCCACAGACCCAACGAAAAGGCCCTGATCGCGCTTTGCAACCAGGGCCCTGAACTTTTACCGCTTCTCAGGCGACGTCTCGCCCTGCGGTCTCAATAGTCGTTGAAAATCAATGTTTCGTGGTCGCTTTCAGTCTCTGCAACTCGTCCTTAAGGCGCAGCTTCCTGCGTTTGATATTGGCAATCTCCCGATCATCGGAAGATGGGGAAGCAAGAATACTCTCGAGCTCTTCCTCCAGAGCACCGTGTTTCTTTTCGAGCGATGCAATATGAGCCTGAATGGTCATGCGGCACGTCCTTCCTTGTTGAACCTACCTCCAGCTCTCCATCGCTGGAGTTTCAGGTTTACGACACCAATGTGACATGGAAAGCGAGGTTTGTCGAAGGCGAAATAGAGGCAATAGTGCGGCAAAAATGGCCTTAAGGAAAACTTCCCGTTACCGCCATTTGATGGTACAGGCACCAAGACCGATAACAAACATGCCGGATGGCGGTCCGGTTCATTAGAATGGGGATGACGAGATGGCCGACCAGGAACAGGCGGACGTCCGGCTTACGCTGGCAAGGCTGAGGCAGGAGCACGAGGATTACGACGCGGCCATCAACGCGATGATCCAGACCAATTGCGAAGCGCTCAGAATTCAACGGATGAAGAAGAAGAAGCTGGCCATCAAGGACAAGATGACCCAGATCGAAGATCAGATCATCCCGGATATCATTGCCTGACAACCTCTGGACCGTGACAACCTCTGGACAAGGAGAGGCCGCTTGACCACCGAAACTCCGCCCGTCGCCATCATCATGGGAAGCCAGTCGGACTGGGAAACCATGAAAAACGCCGCCGATACGCTGGATGCGCTCGATATCGAATATGAGGCGCGCATCGTTTCCGCCCACCGCACGCCGGAGCGCATGTTCGATTTCGCCACCAATGCGAAGGACGAAGGCTTCAAGGTCATCATTGCCGGTGCAGGCGGTGCGGCCCATCTTCCGGGCATGACGGCAGCGCTCACCCCTCTTCCCGTCTTCGGCGTTCCGGTTCAGTCGAAAACCATGTCCGGCCAGGACAGCCTCTATTCCATCGTTCAGATGCCGGCAGGCATTCCGGTCGGCACGCTTGCCATCGGCAAGGCAGGCGCCATCAATGCCGCCCTTCTGGCTGCCGCCGTGCTGGCGCTTTCCGATGAGGATCTGGCCGACCGGCTGGATAATTACCGCGCCCGCCAGACGGCCATCGTTGCCGAATACCCCATGGACGCTCCGCAATGAAATCCTCCACCATCGGTATCATCGGCGGCGGCCAGCTTGGCCGCATGCTGGCCATGGCAGCCGCCCGCCTCAATTTCCGCACCGTGGTGCTGGAACCGCAGGCCGATTGTCCCGCAGCCCAGGTCTGCAACCGCCAGATCGTCGCGGCTTACGATGACGAGACGGCGCTGGCCGAGCTCGCAAGCCTCTGCGATGTCGTGACCTATGAATTCGAAAACGTACCGGTCGTTGCCGCCGAGACGCTGGCCGCTTCCGTGCCGGTCTATCCCCCGGCTGAGGCGCTGAGCGCCTCGCAGGACCGCTTGACGGAAAAGCGTTTCCTCAATGGCTGCGGCATCCCGACCGCCGATTTCCGCGCCGTGGACGATCAGGCGGGCCTGGAAGAAGCACTCGCCGCATTTGGCGGCAAGGGTGTGCTCAAAACCCGCCGCATGGGCTATGACGGCAAGGGCCAGCGTGTCTTCAAGGGGGGCGAGGATCTGACGGGCGCTTTCGATGCGCTTGGCAAGGTGCCACTGATTCTGGAAAGCTTCGTGCCCTTCGAGCGCGAGATTTCCATCATCGCCGCACGTTTTCAGGATGGCACCGTTACCTGCTACGATCCGGCTGAAAATGTTCACCTGAACGGCATTCTCCACACCTCGACCATTCCAGCCGCTCTCTCTGACGCTGCAAGAACCGTCGCCGTGGAATCGGCTGAGAAGCTGCTGGCCGCGCTGAACTATGTGGGCGTCGTCGGCATCGAGTTCTTCGTGCTGCCGGATGGCTCGCTGGTGGCCAATGAAATGGCGCCCCGCGTCCACAATACCGGCCACTGGACGGAAGCGGCCTGTGTCGTCTCGCAGTTCGAGCAGCATATCCGCGCAGTCGCGGGCCTGGCGCCCGGCAGCACGTCGCGTCACTCCGATTGCGTGATGACCAATCTGATTGGTGACGACATCGACAGCGTGCCGGACTGGCTCCGACAAAAAGACTGCCTCGTGCATCTTTACGGCAAGACGGAGGCCCGTCCGGGCCGAAAGATGGGCCATGTGACGCAACTCACCAACGCTGGAACGCCGGGCTTTTCCCCGCAAAAGCTTGCGTAGCGTGTTGACATGTGGGTGCCGAAAGGGTATCTGCCTGCCAACCGAAAAAGGCGCGCCCCGTTGCGCGCTTTTGATTGTTTAGATTATGCGTGCGAAAGCCCGCCAAACTGCGGACCAGAAAAATGAAGATCAAGAACTCGCTCAAAGCGCTTAAGGCTCGTCACCGCGACAACCGTCTGGTTCGCCGCAAGGGCCGCGTCTACATCATCAACAAGCAGAACCCACGCTTCAAGGCTCGTCAGGGCTGATTGCGTTTCTGCAGTGTTCCGTTTGAAAAAGCGGATCACTTTGTTGATAGCCGACAGAATTCGATTTCCTAATTGGCGCATACGGATTATCGTGATCCGCATGCGCCAATTTCGTTTTTGTGCCCTCCTCCTCGCCTCGCTCAGCCCGCTTGCCCCGGCCACGGCCCTTATCGCCCATGCGGCAGAGCCCGTAGCGGCAACACAACAGCCCGCGCAGCCTTCCGCCAAGGACCCGGTGGGCGATCTCTTCAACAATCTGAAGAAGGAGCGTGACGCCAAGAAGGCCCGCGTCATCGCCACCGAAATCGTCGGCCAGTGGAGCGATTCCGGCAGCCCCACCATCAATCTCCTGATGAAATGGGCCGAAGAAGCCAGTGAAGAAAAGCGCAGCGCCGCAGCCTATGACTTCCTCGACCAGGCCATCTTCCTTGACCCTGACTATGCCGGCGCCTGGTACCGCCGCGCCATGGTGCATCTGGCCGATGGCGACCCCCGCAAGGCCATGGCCGACCTCAACAGCACGCTCGAAAAAGAACCCCGCTTCTTCCCCGCCCTTGCGGGCCTTGCCAATATTCTCGAAAGCTCCGAGCGCAATGAGACCGCGATGAAGGTCTGGGAGCGCTACCTGACGCTCTATCCCGCGGACAAGGAAGCGCAGAAGGAGATGAGCGAGCTTTCAGAGAAGCTGGCTGGGACGCGCAGCTGATTTCCGTCATTATGATCTGGGGTAGTCCTACTTGTCTAATGAAAAAATAAAAGCGACTCAGAGGGCGCTTAAGATCATCGGAGATCATCCGAGTTTCGACATAGCCGAATTCATAGACCGAATTTCGGTCAAACAAGACTGGGCGAAAATCGTCGTCGCCCATATCTATCTGGATCATATAATTACGGATTTACTTCGCAACAAACTGGCATATCCAGACGACTATCTTGATAAAAGAGGCTTTTCAGACAAGTTGGTATTATGCCAATCGTTGGGATATCTGCGTGGGCAATTCGGCTCAGTGCTAAGAAAGATAAATAGCTCACGTAACAAGTTTGCTCACGAGCTTTTGTTCGAGGTCTCGGAGACCGAAAAAAGAGACTTGTTTCGTACGTTGACTACCGAACGTCCAATATCGGACGTTATCGAAGAGGGCGGATTTGAAGAATTTCTTATAACCGTTGTGATATTCGCCGAGGCCTCAAGAGCTGCAGAGCGCAGACGCGAAGACATATCCAAAGAACAAGATTACGTGATTGGTAAAATATTAGAAATACTAATCGCGAACAAATCTAGCATTGGATAAAGATAATCAGGTCTGGCAATACGGACCAGCCGTGCTGGCCCGTACAAAATGTTATTTGTTACTCCATCCCAAGCGCTGCCATGTAAGTCTGAAGAATCGTCTCTTCCTCGATGCGCTCATTGGCGTCCTTCTTGCGAAGGCGGATGATGGTACGGATCGCCTTTGTGTCGTATCCGCGACCCTTGGCTTCGCCCATGACATCCTTGATATCACCCTGAATTGCCGCCTTCTCTTCTTCGAGGCGTTCGATGCGTTCGATAATCTGGCGCAGTTCGGCGGCGGCGACGGTTTCGGTTGTGGCTGTTTCGTCCATCCTCATATCCTTCAATATTTCGGCCCGCATCGAGCCCGTTCTGTGTATGGCGAAGTCTTCGCCCGCTGCTCGCAAGTGGCAGCCAAAATTCCCGGCTGGTGAACTGCCCGTGGAAAGGCGCCGCGTCAAGCTTAATCGGGTGGGGGAGCGCTATTCCTTCGGGCGGTTTTCTTCGAAGGCGGCTTTCTGGCCATCGCTTGCTTCGCTCTGGTGCAGGCGCTTCCAGTCTTCATAGGGCATGCCGTAGATGATCTCGCGTGCCTCGTCCTTGCTGAGATCGGCACCGGCATCCTTTGCCGCATCCTGATACCAGTTGGACAGGCAGTTGCGGCAGAAACCGGCAAGGTTCATCAGGTCGATATTCTGCACCTCCGGGCGATTGCGCAGATGGTTGACCAGCCTGCGGAAGGCGGCGGCCTCGAACTCGGTTCTCTGCTTCTCGTCAAGCTCGCTCATATCGATGTCGCCTTTCAATAAGGACCAGTTCGCGAGGCGAACTGCTGATAGCCGTGGAGGGTGGGATCGTCGTTCATTGCGGCAAAAATGGGAGCGAGGCGTTCCGCCCAGGCGGCAATGCCGGCCTCGTCGCCGATCAGATCCTGGCGCACTTCGAGGAGCGCATGCGGGATGCCCTTCACCATGCAGTGGCGATACATGGTGTCGCCCTTCAGTGCGCCATCATAGGGCTCGTTATCACCCACCAGAAGATCGCCACTGGCTCTAAGGTGCGCAATCAGCGGCACGACCGCTCGATGGTCGGTGTCCCACAGAACCGCCGCATGCCACGGACGCGGAACGGACTTCCAGAAGGGCGTGTAGGAATGCAGCGAAAACACCAGTGGCGCCTTGCCAGACGTCTCCGCGGCTGTCGTCAGCACGGCATCCACGGCATTGTGATAGGGCCGGTGATAGGTCTCAAGACGCCTCTGCCACTCCTCGTCCGTGATCGGGTGGTTGCCGGGCACAATGGCGCCATCGGAAATCTTCATGATCAGGGTCGGATCGTCCTCGCCGCGATTGGGATCGATCAGCAGACGCGAAAAACGCCCGAGCACGGCAGGCACACCGAGGCGCGCCGCAAGCCTTCTCGTCAAGCCTTCCACACCAATGTCATAAGCGATATGGCGCTCGAAAGCGGCTTGCGGTAGACCGAGATTACCGTAAGCTTGTGGAAGAAGGTTCATGGCGTGGTCTGCAAGCAAAACCATGCCTTTGTCATAATCGCCTTCTATGATTTCGTACGGCTGAAAGTCTGGCATAATTGATTTCTGGGGCAGCTAAGGGAGAGACGCTTGATGGCATGGCTTGACGCCACGCGCAAGTTTGCACGGATAGACGGCCATCGACAGCACCGCAGCAGAGACCCGACCTGACAATATAATCGATTAAACTCGCGTTGACATTCTTGGGCCTCCGCGCCTAGAAGTGTTTTCACTATAACCATGGAATCCGGATGGACGCCGTGACATACACATTCTCCGCTCTCCTCGAGAAACATCGGCACGCGATCCGCACTCTTACCGCAGCCGCCGTCCTCTCCTCTCCCCTTTTCGTAGCGCAGCCGGCATGGGCGGATTTCCGCGTCTGCAACAGCACGCAGAACCTTGTGGGCGTTGCCATCGGCTATCGCGCAAAGGAAGGCTGGGTCAGCGAAGGCTGGTGGCAGGTGCCCGCCTCCACCTGCGCCACGCTGATCGAGGGTGAGCTGCAATCGCGCTATTATTATCTCTATGCCGAGGACGCCGCTCGTGGCGGCCGCTGGACTGGCGACGTCAACATGTGCGTGGCCGAAAACGAGTTCAAGATCACCGGCGTCGATGATTGCTATGCCCGCAGCTTCCAGCGCATGGGCTTCAAAGAATACGATACTGGAAGGCAGGGAAGCTGGATGGTCCAGCTTTCGGACACGCCAGGAACACAGGAAAGTCAGAACTGATGAAGCGTAACCGCAAAGTCAAAATCCTTGCAACTCTTGGCCCCGCTTCGGCAGAAGAGGCGATGATCGAGAAGCTTCATCAGGCCGGTGCCGATCTCTTCCGCATCAATATGAGCCATGCCAGCCATGACGTGATGCGCACGCTGATCCAGCGCATCCGCGCCGTCGAAAGCCGTAACGGCCGCCCGATCGGCATTCTGGCGGACTTGCAGGGACCGAAGCTGCGCGTCGGCAAGTTTGCCGATACCAAGGTCGATCTCGTCGCTGGCCAGACCTTTACGCTCGACAACAACGAAGCCCCCGGCGACAAGAACCGCGTGTTCCTGCCCCATCCGGAAATCCTCGAATCCGTCAAGCCGGGCGATCGCCTGCTGATCGACGACGGCAAGCTGCATCTGCGCGCCGAGAAGTGCGACGGCAAGAGCATCGTCACCACCGTTGTATCCGGCACCAAGATTTCCGACCGCAAGGGTATCAGCCTGCCGGACACGCTGCTCGGCGTTGGCGTTCTGACCGATAAGGACCGTTCCGACCTGGCCGCCGTTCTGGCGACTGAAGAAGTCGATTGGGTCGCCCTTTCCTTCGTTCAGCGTCCGGAAGACCTGGCGGAAGTCCGCAAGATTGCCGGCAACCGCGTCGGCCTGATGTCTAAGATCGAAAAGCCGCAGGCGCTTGAACGCATCGAAGAGATCATCGAACTCTCCGACGCACTGATGGTGGCCCGTGGCGACCTTGGCGTGGAAATGCCACTCGAAGCCGTTCCCGGCATCCAGAAGCAGCTGACCCGCGCCTGCCGTCGCGCCGGCAAGCCGGTCGTCGTTGCAACGCAGATGCTGGAATCGATGATTTCCGCGCCTGTTCCCACACGCGCCGAAGTCTCCGACGTCGCAACCGCCGTCTTCGAAGGTGCGGACGCGATCATGCTGTCTGCCGAATCCGCCTCCGGCGACTATCCGGTCGAAGCCGTCTCCACCATGGCCTCCATTGCCAGCACCGTGGAACAGGATCCGCACTACTCCAACATCATCTACGCGCAGCGCGCCCAGCCGGAAGCGACCGGCGCCGACGCCATCTCACTCGCTGCCCGCCAGATTGCCGAGACGCTGCGCCTTGCCGCGATCGTCACCTACACCTCGTCCGGCACCACCGGTCTTCGTGCCGCCCGTGAACGTCCGCAGGTTCCGATCATTGCCCTGTCTCCGATCATCCAGACAGCCCGCCGTCTGTCCGTGGTCTGGGGCCTGCACTGCGTGGTCACGAGCGATGCAAGCGACCTGGACGACATGGTCAACCGCGCATGTCGCATCGTCGTGGCCGAAGGCTTCGGCAAGCCCGGCGACCGCATCATCATCTCCGCTGGCGTTCCACTCGGCACACCCGGCGCCACCAACATGGTCCGCATCGCCTATATCGGCCAGGACGGCCAGAGCGGCGTTTAAGCAGAATCCTACTGACATGTGAAAGAGAGGGCGTACCGCCCTCTTGGTGTCATCCTCGGCCTTGTGCCGAGGATCCACGTTCTCAACGGCTTATGGATGGTGAGGAAAACCCTAATCCGGCCCCCGAGAGGCCCCTAAAGTATCCGTTTTGATCAAGGGATTTTTGGCGTCTGCGCTAGGAATATTGGTCATCTGCAAGATACGAGCGCACCAACCGAACAAGTTCAAGCTGCATCACTGGATCGCTGACGGCGCCTCGTCGCACCGCGTTGTGAATCACCCCATCGATAGCGTCCGAAATCACACGACCCGCAACATGATCGGCCTCGTTCGGCGGGCGCTTTCGAAACGTGGCAACCACCTCAGCGTAGTAGGTGAGATATTCACGCTCAAAGTCGCTATGTGGGTCTCGATATTTTTCGAAGGTGGGGGCTTCGTCCAATAGGACACGATGAAGGCCTGGATGGATGCTATGGATCGCGACCACGGCGGTGACGAGTTGCGCGGCGAACTGCTCCGGCGAGATGCCATCTGCCCGCACGCGCCGCATCACCTCCATGCTATCATTGAGATGACGATGCCGGATCGCATCGACCAAGGCGAGCTTGTCGGGAAAGTACTGGTAAAGGGAACCTATGCTGACGCCAGCCACGTCCGCTATCCGGTTCGTGGTGAAACCTGCCCAACCCTCTTCCGCAAGAATGCGAGCACCCGCCTCTACGATCGCCTCAACCGTAACGCGGGAACGGTCCTGCTTTGGCTCCTTGCGCATCACCGATTGCCGTTTTGCAACGCGAGTAGACAAAAATGTGCCTCGGAAGAAAATGTGAAGAACTTACTCACATTCGTAGCGCTCAAAAGGACCACTGGCAATGAGCACGCTTCTGCACACTCTTTTCCGTTATCATGCATGGGCCAACGTTGATTTGTTCGACACGCTGGAAAAACTGGATCGTGAAAGCTATCGCACGGAACTACAGGCTGCGCTTCGTCTCATCAGCCACCACTATGTGGTTTCAAGGATCTTTGCAGCGCATTTGGAGGCTACTCCGCACACGTTCTCATCAGACAATCTAGAAGAAACACCGACGCTCAATGAGCTGCGGACCTCAGTGATCCTCTCCGACAAGTGGTATGTCGACTACACAAGCAAAGCCACCTACCCGATCCTAGCCGAGAGAGTGGCCTTCACGTTTACCGATGGTGACAAGGGCCATATGAGCCGCGAGGAGATGCTGACTCACGTCGCCCTCCATGCGGGCTATCATCGAGGTGAAGTGGGCCGCCTGCTGTGGCAACTCTCCATAACGCCCCCATGGGATACCTTTGCAGTCTATCTACACCAGGCCGATCCTTATCGACGCCAACAATCCGCCTCATCCGAGCGGCTTTAAGGCCAGACGCGTAACCGAGAGTGATATCGGTACAGCATCGGCTCATCGCTCAATCACACACTCTGGTAGGCGGCAATCACGATATTGACTTGCGCGGTGCTCATGCCGTCCATCTGATTGGACGAAAAGGCTGAGCGGTGGCTGGCGTCCAGGCCGCTGAGGGCACTCGTGCTGAGCCCGGTGATTGCACTCTTCTTGATCGCGGCGATTTCCGCGGTGGTGAAGCTGTTGAGTTCAGCACCGGAGAGCGTTGCCAACTGCTTGCTGTTGAGCGCCGCGACCTGGGTTTCGGTCAGGGCTGCGATACCGGCTGAGCTCAGCGCATCGAACTGTACGGTCGTCAAGGACGCAATCTGCCGGGTACTCATGCCGGCAAGTGTCGCCGTGCCGAGATTGGCGATGGTGGCAGTGGAAAGCGTGGCGATCTGGCTGCTGGAGAGCGCGCCAAACTGGCTGGGCGTCAGCGCTGAGAGCTGGGTAGAGGTCAAGGCATTGATCTGTGCGCTCGAAAGAGCAGCGATCTGGCTCGTGGTCATCGCGGACAAGAGGTTCGTCGAGAGACCGGCAATCGTCGCCGTCGGCAGGCCGCTCAACACGTTCTTCTTCAGGCTCGCGATCTCCGCCGTGGTGAAGCTGTTGAGTTCATCGGCAGAAAGGGTGGATAGCTGCGCCGAGGTCAATCCTGCCACCTGCGCTGCATTGAGGAGTGCAATATCAGCGCTGTCGAGGGACTGGAACTGTGCCGTCGTCAGTGCGCCGATCTGGCGCGTGGTGAGCGCCGAAAGGGTTGCGTCGCTCAGACCAGCGATCACCGCGGTTGACAGATTGGCGATCTGCTGTGGTTTGAGTGCGGAGATCTGCGCGGCAGTCAGAGACGAAATCTGGGATGACGTCAGCGCCTGAAACTGCGAAGAACTCAAGGCTGAGATCTGAGCCGTCGTCATGGCCGCCACCAAAGTGGTGGAGAGATTAGACATTGCAGCCGTCGACAGTCCTATCAAAGCACCCTTTTTCAGCGCGGCGATTTCTGCCGTGGTAAAGCGGTTGATCTCCGCGGAGGAGAGCGTGGCAAGTTGCGCAGAGGTCAGTCCGGCGACCTGACTTTCGTTAAGCTGCGCAATATCGTCGGAGCTCAGCGCGTCGAACTGCGCAGTGGTCAGCGCGGAGATCTGGCGCGTGGTCAGCGCCGAAAGGGTCGCATCATTCAAGGCGGCGATCGCGTCCGTCGTCAGGCTGGCGATCTGTTCCGGTTTGAGGGCAGCGATCTGTCCGGTCGAAAGCGTTGCAAGCTGCGCGGCGGTCAGGGCCTTCAACTGAGTAGAGGTAAGAGCGGCGATCTGCGCCGTGGTGATAGCCGGGACCAGGCTGGTGGCAAGGCCTGCAATTGCAGCCGTGCTGATGCCCGCGACCGCGTTCTTCTTGATCGCCGCAATCTCATCTGCCGAGAAGCTGTTGAGTTCTGCGGCCGTCAGCGTTGCGGCCTGTGCGGCCGTCAAACCGGCCACCTGCTGCGTGCCGAGCGCGGTCAATCCGGCACTGCTCAGCGCATCGAATTGCGTGGGGGTAAGCGCCGACATCTGCCGCGTTGTCAGGCCGGAAACCTGCGAGGAACTGAGGTTATGAAGGATGTCGGTCGAAAGTCCGGCGATCTGCTTCGGCGTCAAGGCACCCATCTGAGCCGGCGTCAGTGCTGCGAACTGTGCACTACTCAAGGCGCTCATTTGGGACGAGCTGAAAGCCGCAAGCTGTGCAGGCGTCAAGGCGGCAAGCTTGGTCGTCGAGAGCCCGGCAATGGCAGCGCTCGACAGTCCGCCCATGTTGGCTTTCTTGATGGCGGCAAGCTCATCACTCGTAAAACTGTTGATCTCGGCAGAAGAGAGCGTTGCCAGTTGCGCGCCGCTCAGGGCACCCACCTGCTTTGCGTCCAGCGCTTCGATCAATGCGCTGGACAGTCCATCGATCTGGCTGCTGTAGAGCGATGCGACTTGCGCTGTCGTCAGTCCCGATACCTGCGTCGTGCCGATGGCTTGCAATTGCGACAGGGTCAGACCGATAATCGACTTCGGAGCGATCGCGCCGACATCGCCGGAGGAGAGCGACGAAATCACCGAGGTCTTCAGCGCACCGATCTGGCTGCTGGTCAGCGCCTTGATCTGCGCGGTGCTCAGCGCGTCGACATCGGCGCTCGTCAACCCGGCAATCACGGAGGTGGACAGCATGGCGATCTGGCGTGTGGCGAGCAAGGAAATCGTGGTCATGGCGCGTATACCGTCGAGTGGCCATGCTCATGCGACGGCGGAGCAGCCTCAACGCGATCAATCCCTGCGGTTCAAGGATAGGCGTTCAGACGAAATCCGAAACGGCCTCACGGCACGTCTTTCATCGACACAGGAACACGGAATTTATCGGGGACATGGTTCGTCAGAACCGGCGCATTGAAACAGCTTCATGCGTGCAGCGTCTTGAGGGACAACTGCCTTTGCGCGACCTAAAAACAAATGACGTGCGACGAGACACGCATAACATTCGCCGCGACAAACAAAGCAATGAAGAAAGCGTTAACAGCGCCGTCGAGGCCCGTCAAGGTGGCAGCGTTGCCAACAAGCGTGTCCTGCGTCGTTTTGAGTGCCTCAAGCAGGGTCAGCTTGAAGGCGGAACATCGCTCTGCGGACAGGGAGTAGATGCCTGGAAAGCAGGTCCGCAGGATCGGCGATACTCAAAGCTCTTCCCACATACGAAGCAGCCCGAAAATCGATGTCGATTTTCGGGCCGTTCTCTCAATCTTTCACTGGGCAGAGTGAGTTCAAGGCATTCTGATCGGCGAGCTGAATCGGCTGGAGTCGATCGCCTTTGCACCCTGGCGGAAGGTGGCATTGGCCGCAGAGGCAGACATATCATGGCTCAGCATGCGGTTGCTGACCCGCGGCGCCTTGACCGCACGGACAGTTGCACCCTTGTTCTGGCTGAGCGCCCAATCGGAAATCGCTTCCTGTGTCAGGCGTCCACCGCTGACCATGGCCTGCTGCGATACGACGGCATCCTGCTTGCTTGGGCGACCGCCCTTGGTCGGCAGGCCAGCAGTGAGGCCACTCGTGCTGGAAGCTGCGGGCTTCGGATCGAACTCGTCACCAAAGGTCTCGGCCTTCGGCGTCGCCATCGGATCGAGCTTGGCAACCTGGCGCGGCGCCTCAACCGGTGTCGGTGCGGCATAGGCAGCAACCGAAGACGGGAACGGCGCAGCCGAGGGCATCGCAGCGGCGGTCACGGCAGAGCGCGCATCCTGTCCACTCTGCTCAAGCGCGGCAATCACCGTCGGAGAGAGCGATGCCTGGCTGTCGGCTTCATCATCCTGGCCCTCGATATCGGTATTGGCCGAGGCAAGCAGGGCTTCGGCAACAGCAGGACGGTTGGCCGGAACCGGCACATGGGCAAGCAGCGCATCGGCTGGGGCGTTTTCAGAATCGAGCGATGCCGTCATGACAGAGCCCTGAGCATCGCCACGCATACCGCGCGGTCCAAGAAGGGTCGGAACGGGAACCGAGACTTCAGCCAGATCGGCAAACTTCTGTTCAGCCGGTGCGGCTGTCGGTGTCGGCGTGGTCGCAGCCTGGAGCGCATCCTGAGCGGCATTGCGACCCGGAGAGTAGAGCGCTGTCGCAAGGCCAGTCGAAGCCTCTTCGCCACGGAAGGCCGGGCGTGCGGTCGGCAGCGGTGCATTCACGGCACTCGGCACGGGCGCCGCAGAGGCCACCGCGACCGGGGCTTCTTCCGCCTCTTCCGCTACAGGAGCAGGGGCAGGCGAACGACCAGCCGGGGCTGCGGGCGTTGCGATTTCTTCGGAATCCTCGTCCTCGTCGCCACCGCCAAAGAGGGCTGCAAGAAGCGTCTTGCGCTTGCCACCGGAGGAGGACGTCGCAGGTCCCGAACCAGCCGTGCTGGCAACCTGAATGGACGAGGAGCTGACGCGCTTCTTGTAATCGGCCAGAGCCTGGTCGTAACCCGGCAGCGGCTTGCCGTCGGCAGGCAGGTGAATGGTGTTGCCATTCGGGAAGATGCGAACGAGTTCCTGGCGGCTCATGCGCGGCCAGGCGCGAACATTGCCGACATCCATGTGGACGAAGGGCGAGCCCGATGTCGGGTAGAAGCCAACGCCGCCGATCTGCATCTGCATGCCGATTTCACGCAAGCGGGCGAGCTTCACGCCGGGAATGAAAAAGTCCATCGCCTTGCCGAGCGTGTGCTGGCTGTGCTTGGCAACACCCTTGGTGCGCGAACGCAGCATGCCATTCGTCTCAGGCGAGCGGAAAGCGGAAACGACGTTGATATACTCGGTGGCACCGGAGCGGCGATACACTTCCCAGACCAGATCGAAAAGGCGCGGATCCATCTTGGTGGGCTGGTTGCGGCGCCAGTCGCGCAGGAAGCGATTGAGTTCCTGCAAGCCCTTCTGATCGTACTTGCCGTTTCTCTTGAATGTGATGACGGCTTTTTCTTTGGTGTGGATATAATAGAGCTTCAAACTGCGTGTCTCGGCGGCGGCTTCCGTCGCTGAAACGCTGAAGATGGGCATTGCGGCTAGGATCAGGCACGCAACGGTGACAACGCGTGCCGACAGCTTCGTGCATATATCTTTGATCAAGCCGCGCGCAGACTTGCCCGCAAGCGCGTTATTCCGATTCAGATATGGCAATTCGATCCCCGCCTGGCAGACAATTTGTCACATTGTCCCACTTGAACCTCAATTACGGTGACACGATGGCAAATTTGCCACACACATACAACCTTCCTCTACATAGTGAACAGATAACTAACAAGAGGTTTATGAAGCGTAAGGGAATATCCTTGCTCAGGGGTTAACAAAAATGCCAACGGCTAATATAGGCCTCCGTAGCGACGCTTAAGCCGCGTCCTCCATCGGATTATCGGGATCAATGCCATAATCCTTCAACTTACGGTAGAGTGTGGAACGCCCGATACCGAGTTTTCGGGCAACCTGGCTCATCTGCCCGCGGTAGAATCGCAGCGCAAACCGGATCAGTTCTTCTTCGATTTCAGCAATGGTACGAACATTGCCTGTTTCATCCGTGCTGGCAATCAGGCTGCCGCCGGGAAAAATACCATCACCTGCCACGTCTGCCTCCTCGCTCGCAGCCATATGCGTCACCGGCGCCTCAGATGCCTTGACCTCCACAAGCGAAGGCGCGGCAGCGGTCACGGATCGATCTGAACCATGGGTACCTCTGTCTCGCGCATCGCCCTCGAAGCCCGGAACCTGTGTCGCGATATGGACGAAGTCGCTCGGCGCCAGCTCACGGCCCTGCGCCAGAACGGCTGCACGGAAGACAGCATTTTCCAGCTGGCGGACATTCCCCGGCCAGTCATAGGCAGTCAGCAATGCAAGCGCGGCAGCACTGACACCAACCGTCGACGGCAGTTTCTGCTCGATGGAGAAGCGCTCGACAAAGGCGCGCGCGAGGAAAGGAATATCTTCCTTGCGGCGGCGCAAAGCCGGAATGGTGATGGGGAAGACGTTGAGCCGGTAATACAGGTCTTCGCGGAAGCGACCTTCCTTCACCTCTTCGATCAGGTTCTTGGCGGTAGCGGAAATCAGCCGCACATTGACCTTGCGTCTTTTGGCCGATCCGGATGCCTCGACCTCACCGCTTTGGACAGCGCGCAGAAGCCTCACCTGCACCTCAAGCGGTAGGTCGCCAAGCTCATCGATAAAGAGCGTGCCGCCATCGGCCTCCAGGACCTTGGCCTGCTGGCGCTCGCCAGCATCACCGTCGTCTGCCGCCTCCCCACCAAACAGCGTGCTCTCGATCAGTTCGGGGGCAATCGCGCTGCAATTCAAAATCACGAAGGGTTTCGTCGCCCGGTCGCTGCCCGCATGGATGGCGCGCGCGATCATCTCCTTGCCGACACCTGCCTCACCTTCCAGCACCACGGGAATGGTGGAGTGGCTGGCGCGCTTCGCCAGATCCAGTACGCGTGCCATGGCAGGACTGGCCGAAACGATATCGGCAAGTCCAACCGGCTGATGGCGCGTGCGCCGCAGGGCGCGGCCCTTTGGCTCGTCGGATTTCAGCGCTCCGGCAATCGCCGTTCCAAGACGCTCCGCCGTAACCGGCTTGACGATGAAATCGAAAGCACCCGCCCGCATGGCTTCGACCACGACGTCGATGCCGCCCTGCCCTGTTTGAACGACAACGGGAATATCCAGACCGAGATCGTGAACCGCTTGAATGAAGGAGAGACCGTCGAGTTCCCGCATCGTCAGATCGATGATGACGACGCCGATCTCGGCCCCGCGTGTTTTCAAAAGCCCAAGGCCCGCCTTACCGCTCTCGGCCAACAGGGACGCATGCCCATTCTGCTCGACGGTCTGTTTCAGCACACGGCGCTGGACGGGATCATCTTCGACAATGAGAACGTGGACGGTCATTTCGAGCTCCGGTTTCCGGTATATGAACCTGCCTCATGCAGGCTCCTTGGCTCGACTTTGCCACGCAAGACTTCAACATCGGGTTTTGAGAATTGCTTGCATTTTAAGCATTGCCGCGGGAAACAGAGGCACCCATATGCTTCGATGCGAAGACAAAAAGGACGCGTTTCATGACCTTGAAGACATCGACCCCCACGCCCGCTTTCTCTCCTGCCGAAGGCGCAAGTGCTGCCCTTGGCGATCTGCCGGTCTGGAAACTCTCCGATCTTTACCCCTCAGTCGATTCCGCCGAATACAAAGGCGACCTGAAGAAAGCGGAGACGGACGCCAAGGCATTCGAGACGAAATGGAAGGGCAAGCTCGAAGCTGCTGCCAGCCGTTCGGGCGATGAGGGCATCGGTGCAGCACTCAAGGAATATGAAGCGCTGGACGATATTCTCGGCCGCATCGGCTCCTTTGCGGGCCTCACCTATTTTTCCGATACCTCCAACCCCGCCAATGGCAAGCTTTACGGCGATGCGCAGGCCAAACTCACCGATATCGCGTCGCACCTGCTGTTCTTCCCGCTGGAACTGAACCGCATCGACGATGCGCTGATCGACGCCGCCTTCGAGAAAGACACACTTGCCGCCCATTACAAGCCGTGGCTCGTGGACCTGCGCAAGGACAAGCCGCATCAGCTGGATGACAGCCTGGAGCAGCTGTTCCTCGAAAAATCCATGACGAGTGCGGCTGCCTTCAACCGCCTCTTCGACGAGACGATGACCGAGCTGCGCTTCGAGATCGACGGCGAAAGCTTGGCCCTCGAACCGACGCTCAACATGCTGCAGGAGCCGGACCCGGAAACGCGCCGCAAGGCAGCCGCCGCACTCAGCGCCACCTTCAAGGAAAACTTGCGCGTCTTCACGCTCATCACCAACACGCTCGCCAAGGACAAGGAAATCTCCGACCGCTGGCGCAAGTTCGAAGACATTGCTGATAGCCGGCATCTGGCGAACCGCGTTGAACGAGACGTGGTCGATGCGCTCGCGGCTGCCGTGCGCGAGGCCTATCCCCGCCTGTCGCATCGCTATTACAAGATGAAGGCGAACTGGCTTGGCATGGAGCAGATGAACTACTGGGATCGCAACGCGCCGCTTCCGGACACGTCCAACGCCATCATCCCCTGGGGTGAAGCGAAGGACATGGTGCTCTCCGCCTATGGCGCCTTTGCCCCGGAAATGGCGGATATCGCCCGCCGCTTCTTCGATGAGGAGTGGATCGATGCGCCAGCCCGCCCCGGCAAGGCACCCGGCGCCTTCGCCCATCCGACCGTGCCCTCCGCGCACCCTTATGTTCTGGTCAATTATCTCGGCAAGCCGCGCGACGTCATGACGCTCGCCCATGAGCTTGGCCACGGTGTGCACCAGGTTCTGGCCGGTGAGCAGGGCGCGCTGATGTGCGCCACGCCGCTGACTCTTGCCGAGACGGCCTCGGTCTTCGGCGAGATGCTGACCTTCCGAAAACTGCTGGAAGCCACCACCGATCCGCGTGAGCGCAAGGCCATGCTCGCGCGCAAGGTGGAAGACATGATCAACACCGTCGTTCGCCAGATCGCCTTCTACGAATTCGAGCGCAAGGTGCACACCGCCCGCAAAGACGGCGAACTGACATCCGAACAGATCGGCGAATTGTGGCTCTCGGTGCAGGAAGAAAGCCTCGGGCCCGCGATCCGCATTTCGGAAGGCTACGAGACGTGGTGGACCTATATCCCCCACTTCATCCACTCGCCCTTCTATGTCTATGCCTACGCCTTTGGCGACTGCCTGGTGAACTTGCTCTATGCCGTCTATCAGAATGCCGACGAGGGCTTCCAGGCGAAGTATTTCGAGCTTCTGAAGGCCGGCGGCACCAAGCACCATTCGGAGCTTCTGAAACCCTTCGGCCTTGATGCGACCAACCCCTCCTTCTGGAGCAAGGGCCTGTCGATGATCGAAGGGCTGATCGACGAGTTGGAAGCCCTCGACGCGCCGTCAAAATGAGACCATGACAACAAAAATCGGCGACGCTCCCATTTCGGACAAGCTTCGCCGGTTTTTATATCCCGTCGGAACAGATGCAGAAGACGGACCAGGAGCATGAAGCGCAAGCCCGCTGACCTTACCTTGAGGGAAACATTGCGATGGGAGCCGCAAAGCGGTTTCCAGCGGCTGGAACAGCATCTGCGCCGCCTGCTGCGGTCTGCCGATGCGCTGGGTTTTCGCCCGCCGAAAGATCCGGCCTCGGCACTCAAAACAACCGTGAACGGCCACGGCCCCATGAAGGTCGCCCTGGTGATGAACTACAAGGGTGAGCTGGAGATTGCCGCAGAGCCCTTCAAGCCGCTTGCGCCGGATGCCGTCTGGCGGCTGAAGATCGCCGAAAAGACCCGGCTCGATTCCAGCGACACATTCTACCGGCACAAATCCTCGCGGCGCGAACCCTATGATGCCGCGCGTGCTGAGTTTTCATCCAAGGAGGCCGACGAGGTCCTGCTTCTTAACGAGCGCGGCGAAATCTGCGAAGGCTCCGCCACCAGCCTCTTTGTCGAAGGCCCGGACGGCCAATTGCTGACCCCACCGCTCGATAGCGGCATTCTGCCGGGTGTCTTGCGCGCCGATCTTATCCGCGAGCGCAAGGCGCGTGGACAGGCGCTGAAGCCCGAAGACCTGAAAGGCAGAAAGATTTTTGTCGGCAACTCGCTGCATGGGCTGGTGCCGGCAGAACTGGTCTAATTCGAAAACGGAAGATCGACCGGACCTGAGTAAGACCCGGTCGACGATCGCTGAACCTCAGCATCATTTGCCGAGGAAGGGGTTCTCTGACTCGGAGGGAACCTCGCCGTCGAACATGCGGAACAATGTCCACTCCTCGACGATCTTGTCTTTCGCCAGGTAGCACAGACCGATTTCATCACCAGAGGACAGTTTGGCGCTCACGGAACGACCACCCATCTCCTCGCAGAAATCCGAAGCGGGATTGCTCATTGCCATTGCGCTCGAGGCAAGGGCGAAAACCGTTGCGCTGAAGGAGACAGCGACCAGTATCTTTTTCATTACATCTTCCTCTCAAATGATCGCTGATGCGACACTCGGGAACATCACGTAAATCTGGACGAATTTGTGGCCAAGTTATTGATTTAGAAAACACTTAATATTTGGCATTAGTTGACAATCCACTCCAGCCGGGCGCGGCCATTCTGCTTGGCGAGATAGAGTGCCCGATCGGCGCGGTAGTAGAGTTCGTTGCTGCCCTCACCCCGCCTTGTAGAGCGCAATGCCGGCCGAACAGCTATAGGAAAATTCGGGATGGTCGGCGAAGGGCCGTGACTCTGCCGCTTTTTCCAGAATGCGACCGACGATCGAGGCGCATTCCTCCAGCCCCGTTCGTGGCATCACGAGCATGAACTCTTCGCCGCCGACACGGCCAAAATAATCCGGCCGGCGAATGGTCGAGTGGGCAAGCTTGACGAAGTCACGCAGCACCGCATCGCCACCCTGATGACCGAAGCGGTCGTTGATCGCCTTGAAGAGATCGATATCGATGATGCAGATACCGAAGGGCGTTTCGATGTCCTTGTCGACGTTTTCGGCATGATCCGCGAGCCGGGCGAAAACGAAGCGTCGATTGGAGGTTCCGGTCAGTTCGTCGGTCTGCGCGGCGCGCAGCGCAAGATCGCGATCCTGCCGCAGGCGTCGCTCGTTCTGACGAAGGGCGGTGATGTCTGTGCCGACGCACAGCATCCAGCCATCCGTCTCCACCGTCTCCGTCATCCAGATCCAGCGCCCATCATGCATGTCGAGTTCAAGCCCGCGAAAAGCCTGCTTGCCGCGCCGGGATTGGGCAGAGAGAAGCCAGGCCTCGAAATCCCGCGTGTTGATGATCAGGCCTTGACGGTTCTGATAATTCAAACGGATGATTTCGGCCCATGTGGGGAAGCTGTCTTCGGAAAGATGGAAGGCCTCGCGAAAGGCGCGGTTGGCATAGCGAACGCGGTCTTCCGTATCGTAGAGCGCGATCAGAACGGGCGTTATGTCTTGCAACGCCGCTACCCGCTCCAGAAGACTGCCCATGTAAGACTGTTCATCATGACGGAACATTCGCCACCTGAAATCCGGCCAGCGTCCCTCATGGCCGCTTATTGAGCGGATGATTATATAGGCTGATGTCAAAATTGCGATTGTGAGAAAGGATGCATCATTCTCCATAGTAAGGAGAGAATGAAGATGTGCTTCATATTCGCGTCATGTGGTTGTACTTTATTGATACGAATGGATAATCTGGTTTTGACCGTGGTTCACGAAGGGAATTGAAATGACGGAAGCAGCATACCCGATCTACGGGGAGATCAACGGCCCCATCATCATGATCGGTTTTGGCTCCATCGGCCGTGGCACGCTTCCGCTGATCGAAAGGCACTTTACCTTCGACCGAGCCAAACTTGTGGTCATCGACCCGCGCGAGGACATCGCCGATTATCTGGCTGAGAAAGACATCCGCCACATCCGCACCCATCTGACCAGGGATAATTATAAGGACGTGATGACGCCGCTGGTCGAAGGCGGAAAAGGCGGCTTCTGCGTCAACCTGTCGGTGGATGCGTCCTCCGTCGATCTGATGAAGCTCTGCCGCAAGCATGATGTGCTCTATATCGACACCGTCGTCGAACCATGGCTGGGCTTTTACTTCGACGACAAGGCCGACAACGCCGCCCGCACCAATTACCGGCTGCGCCAGACCATGCTGAAAGCCAAGGAAACAACACCCCGGCGGCACGACGGCGGTTTCCACCTGCGGCGCCAATCCCGGCATGGTCTCCTGGTTCGTCAAGCAGGCGCTGGTCAATCTGGCGAGTGATATGGGCGTTGAGATCGACGAGCCGAAAGCCAGCGACCGCGAGGGCTGGGCGAAGCTGATGCAGAGCCTCGGCGTCAAAGGCGTGCATGTGGCAGAACGCGACACGCAACGCGCCCGCGAACCCAAGCCCTTCGGCACCTTCTGGAACACATGGTCGGTGGAAGGCTTCATCGCCGAAGGCTTGCAGCCCGCCGAACTTGGCTGGGGCACCCATGAAAAGTGGAAGCCAAAAAACGCCAAGAAGCACAAGAAGGGCTCAAAGGCCGCCATCTATCTGGAGCAGCCGGGTGCCGATACCCGCGTGCGCACTTGGTGTCCGACGCATGGCGCGCAATATGGGCTGCTCGTCACCCATAATGAGGCGATCTCGATTGCCGATTACTTCACCGTGCGGGACGAAGATGACAAGGTCGCCTTCCGCCCGACCTGTCACTATGCCTATCACCCCTGCAACGACGCGGTTCTGTCGCTCTATGAAATGTTCGGCAATGGCGGACAGGCGCAAAGCGTGCAGCATGTGCTAACGGAAGAAGAACTGGTGGATGGCGCGGACGAACTCGGCGTCCTGCTCTACGGCCACGACAAGAACGCCTATTGGTATGGCTCGCGCCTGACGCTGGAAGAGGCCCGCAACCTTGCTCCCAACCAGAATGCGACCGGCCTTCAGGTGAGCTCTGCGGTCCTAGCCGGAATGGTCTGGGCGCTGGAGAACCCGCAGGCCGGCATCGTCGAAGCCGACGAGATGGATTACCGCCGGTGCCTGGAAATCCAGACGCCCTATCTCGGCCCGGTCGAAGGACATTATACGGACTGGACACCGCTGCAAGGTCGTCCCGGCTTCTTCCCGGACGATATCGACAAGGACGACCCCTGGCAGTTCCGCAACATTCTGGTGCGCTAAACCGGGTCAAACCAAGGGCTCAGCTTTCATCTGAGCCCTTTGCGCGACGCGCATTGATGCAGTTTTGCCACGCCTGCGGTTTTGTGGTGCGATGTCGGAACCGGTGTGTATCGCCTGTCGTTCGCTTGCAATAAATCGGAACTCGCGCCATGGTCATTAACCATTGGAACCATTGGCTGAAGAATCGCAGGAGATAAGAATAATGCATTTCAAGACAAGTGTTGCCTTGCTGTTGGCTGCAGTTGCCGTTTCTTCTTGTGCTCCAGCATCCAGCCCCGTGCGGCCCATGCCGTCGATTTCGCAGCGCCCCGCCGTGGATGGCCGCTGGATCGATCGTAACGGCATCGTCTCCACCTTCCAGAACGGTTCCTTTTCTACCCGTTCCTCCGACACCAACACGCTGTTGGCATCCGGAACCTATGTGGCGATTTCCCCCACCCTTTACGAGATCAACATGACCTCGCTGGTGCGCAACACCCAATCGCGCGTCAATTGCGCCTTGATCTCCCCCGGTCAGTTGAACTGCACCACCGATACCAACAGCCAGTTCACGTTGAACCGTCAGGGCTGAGCCGTAGGGCTTTGTGCGAAAGCAGAGCGATCTCTTATTCAACGCGCGCGTGTAGCGCGCGTTTTTTATTGTGTCTCCACCACAACAATTCTACTTGCGGCAGATGCCTCAAGATGGAAACATGCCTTCGAATGGCTGTCACAGTCTTGAATTACCTATGGCTATGGACGGTCTGAAACGAAAAGCAAGACATCAACAGGAGAGAGACTGATGAACAGGATTTTGAGATTTGGCCTGATGACCGCATCCGTGATCGCTCTTTCGGCAGGCGCCGCACTTGCCGATTATCAACTCAACATCCTGCATATCAACGATCTTCATTCCCGCATCGAGCCGATCAACAAATATGATTCCACCTGCTCGGCTGCCGAGACAGAGAAGAAGGAATGCTTCGGCGGTATCGCCCGCGTGAAGGGCGCAATCGACGCGCGTCGCGCCGAGCTTGGCCCGAACGCCAACATCCTCGTTCTCGATGCCGGCGACGAGTTTCAGGGCTCGCTCTTCTACACACAGTACAAGAGCGGCCCGGTCGCCGAATTCATGAACGGTATCGGCTTCGATGCCATGGCAATCGGCAACCATGAGTTCGATGATGGCCCGGCCGAGCTGCTGAAGCTGATCAACGCCGCCAAGTTCCCGATCATTTCCGGCAACACCAAGATTGCCGACGGCTCCGAGCTGAAAGACAAGTTCAAGGGCTATGTCGTCAAGGAGATCGGCGGCCAGAAGGTCGGCGTGGTGTCCGTTCTTGCCACCGATACGGGCGAAACCTCTTCTCCTGGCGACAAGGTGTCCTTCGAAGATGAGGTCGCCTACCTCAAGGGCGCGGTGAAGGAACTGCAGGATCAGGGCGTGAACAAGATCGTGCTGCTCTCGCATGTCGGCTATGTGCGCGATCAGGAAATCGCAAGGGAAGTGGATGGCGTCGACGTGATCGTCGGCGGCCATAGCCACACGCTGCTTTCCAGCACCGACCCGAAGGCCGCCGGCCCCTACCCGACGCTGGTCAAAAACCCATCGGGCGTCGATGTTCCGGTCGTGACCGCTTACGCCTATTCGAAGTATCTCGGTGATCTGACGGTCACTTTCGACGACAATGGCGTGGTGAAGTCCGCAACCGGCGCACCGAAGCTGCTGGATTCCGCCGTGGCGCAGGATGAAGGCTTCAACAAGCGCGTGGCAGAACTTGCCGCACCGCTGGAAGAAATGAAGAAGAAGGAAATCGGCGTCAGCGAAGCCCCGATCGATGGCTCGCGCGAGGTCTGCCGCGCCAAGGAATGCTCCATGGGCAACCTCGTTGCCGACGCGCTGCTCGACCGCGTGAAGGATCAGGGCATCACCATCGCCATCCAGAACGGTGGCGGTCTTCGCGCCTCCATCGATGCTGGCCCAGTGACCATGGGTGAAGTTCTGACGGTGCTGCCCTTCCAGAACTCCATCGCCACCTTCCAGATCAAGGGCTCCGACCTTCTCGCCGCGCTCGAAAACGGCGCAAGCCAGATCGAGGAAGGTGCAGGCCGCTTCGTCCAGGCGTCCGGCCTGAAATACACCTTCGACCGCTCCAAGCCAGCCGGAAGCCGTATCGTCTCCGTCGAGGTCAAGGAAGGCGACACCTTCGTCAAGCTCGACCCGGAAAAGACCTATGGCGTCGTAACCAACAACTACACCCGCACCGGCGGCGACGGCTTCAAGACCTTCGCCACCAAGGCGATCAACCCTTATGACTTCGGACCAAGCCTGGAAGATGCGGTCGCCGCCTATATCGGCGCGCACAGCCCTTACAAGCCCTACACCGATGGCCGTATCGTAGACGCAACGCCTGCCGGTTACGTCGCCCCGCCAAAGCAGCCCGCCGCACCGGCACCGGCAGCACCCGCTCCGGCAACCACCGCTCAGGCTCCTGCTGCACCGGCGCCTGCCGCTCCAGCCCCTGCAACGCCAGCCCCTGCGACACCGGCTCCCGCCACGCCAGCGCCTTCCGCGCCAGCACCCGCCACTCCGGCGCCTGCAACTCCGGCTGCTCCCTCCACCACAACGCCATCCGCACCGGCAGCCGCCACCGCGGCGGCCAAGTATGTCGTCACCAAGGGCGACTCGCTGTGGAAGATTGCCGAGGAGAAATATGGCAAGGGCATCGACTGGAAGAAGATCGCCGAAGCCAACGAACTGCGTCGCCCGAACCACATCGAGATCGGCGAAGAACTGACCATTCCGGCCAACTGATATTGATGCGAAAATGACAATAGGAAGCCGGTTCGCCTTGCGGGCCGGCTTTCGGACTTCCGTAGGATCCGTCTGAGGATGGCACAACCACCCGTAAGCCGTTGAAAAGATGGATCCTCGGGTCGAGCCCGAGGATGACGCGGAGGAGAGGTCGGAGACCCGTCAGCGAGGTTGGCGAAGCAGGCAACCTTACTGGAAGCGTTAAATCGTCGATTGGCTGCTTGTGGATCTCCAACAGCAAAGACCTCTCTGCCGTCATCCTCGGGCTTGACCCGAGGATCCATCTTTTCAACGGCGTGCGAGCGACGGACGATGGCAGGACCCGCGTCTTGGCCCCCGCAACCATCCGTAAGACCTTCAACCACCCCTAACGCGCTCAAATGCCGCGTAGCCTTTGTCAAAAATCAATTCAGATCAGGGCAGTGATGCATTACATATTGATCCAAGATGCGCGCGCGGACGTAGTCTTCCGCGATTCATGAGAATTCAGGACAAGTTAATGGCCGCAGATATCACCGCCTTCCCCGCAAGCCACCTTCCCAAGGACCATCCGAAGGTCTCCTTCGGTAAGGTCGGCGTTCTTCTCGTCAATCTCGGCACGCCGGACGGCACGGATTACAAGTCCATGCGCCGCTACCTCGCGGAGTTTTTGAGCGACAAGCGCGTGATCGAATGGTCGCGCCTCTTCTGGTACCCGATCCTATACGGCATCGTGCTGAACAAGCGCCCGCAAAAGGTCGGCAAGGCCTATGAGGAAATCTGGAACCACGAGAAGAACGAAAGCTACCTGCGCACCTATACCCGCAACCAGTCCGAGCTGATGGCAAAGGCGCTGACCGACCTGCCGAATGTGGTGGTCGATTGGGGCATGCGCTATGGCCAGCCATCGATCGCTTCCAAGATCGATGCACTGAAGGCCGAGGGCTGCGAGAAGATCCTGCTCTTCCCGCTCTATCCGCAATATGCGGCCGCGACCACGGCCACCGTCAACGACAAGGCGTTCGAGCATCTGATGAAGATGCGCTGGCAGCCCGCGCTTCGCACCGTGCCGCCATACCACGATGACGAAACCTATATCGATGCGCTGGCGAGTTCGGTGAAAGCCCATCTGGCGACGCTGGACTGGGAGCCGGAAAAGCTGATCGCGTCCTTCCACGGCATTCCGCAATCCTACTTCAAGAAGGGCGATCCCTATCACTGCCAGTGCATGAAGACCGGCCGCCTGCTGCGCGAGAAACTCGGGCTTGAGAAGGACCGCTTCATCATCACCTTCCAGTCGCGCTTCGGGCCGGAAGAATGGCTGCAGCCCTATACCGACAAGACGGTGGAAAAGCTGGCAAGCGAAGGCGTCAAGCGCATTGCCGTGATGAACCCGGGCTTCGTTTCGGATTGTCTTGAGACGCTGGAAGAAATTGCCGGTGAAGCTGGCGAGAGCTTCCTGCACCACGGAGGCGAGAAGTTCACCCATATTCCTTGCCTCAACGATAGTGCGGATGGTATGCGGGTTCTCGAAAAAGTTGTGCGCAAGGAGTTGCAGGGCTGGGTCTGATAAGGCCGTGTTTTCTGCCAGGCTTGCCGAACGGAAGAGATGAGGAATGGATTTGAGCGGTTTCGATATTTTTGTCATAGCGGCAGTCATTCTTGTCATCCTGACGCTGGTTGCCGGTATCAAAACCGTGCCGCAGGGCTACCGCTATACGGTCGAGCGCTTCGGGCGCTACACCCGCACGCTGGAGCCCGGCCTCAACATCATCACCCCCTTCATCGAGCGCATCGGCGCGCGCATGAATGTGATGGAGCAGGTGCTCGACATCCCCACGCAGGAAGTCATCACCAAGGACAATGCCAGCGTCTCAGCCGATGCGGTGGCCTTCTACCAGGTGCTGAATGCCGCCCAGGCGGCCTACCAGATCGCCAATCTGGAATTCGCCATCCAGAACCTGACCATGACCAACATCCGTTCCGTCATGGGCTCGATGGATCTCGACGAGCTTCTTTCCAACCGTGATGCGATCAATGATCGCCTGCTGCGCGTCGTCGACGAGGCCGTCGGCCCTTGGGGCATCAAGGTGACGCGCATCGAAATCAAGGATATCGCGCCGCCCAAGGATCTCGTCGCCTCCATGGCCCGCCAGATGAAGGCCGAGCGCGAGAAGCGCGCTCAGGTTCTGGAAGCCGAAGGTTCGCGTAACGCACAGATCCTGCGTGCCGAGGGCGCCAAGCAATCCGCCATTTTGGAAGCCGAGGGCCAGCGCGAAGCGGCCTTCCGCGATGCCGAGGCCCGCGAGCGTCTGGCAGAGGCCGAAGCCAATGCAACCCGCATGGTCTCCGAAGCGATTGCCGCTGGCGACATCCACGCCATCAACTACTTCATCGCCCAGAAATACACCGAGGCGCTGGCCGATATCGGCAAGGCGACCAATTCCAAGATCGTGCTGATGCCGATGGAAGCGTCCTCGCTGATCGGATCGCTCGGCGGCATTGGCGCCATTGCCCGCGAGGTCTTCGGCAAGGACAGTGACGGCACCACGCCGCCTTCCGCGCCACGCAGCACGGCAAGCCGTTCCTCCGTTCCGCCATCCAGCCGCCCAAGCGGCCAGGCGATCAACGTCACCGTGCCCAACCCATTCGCTGCCCCGACGGATAAGTGACATGATCCAGACACTCGTCGCCGATCTCGGTCCCTGGAGCTGGTGGCTGCTGGCCGCCATCCTGCTGGTGGCGGAACTGGCGGCCCCCGGCGTCTTCCTGATCTGGATCGGTGCGGCGGCCCTTGTGGTCGGCGCGCTGTCTCTGGCGCTTTGGGACGCGAGCGTCTGGGGATGGCAGATCCAGCTTCTGCTCTTTGCAGCACTCTCCGTCGTCTTCGCCATTGCCGGTCGCCGCTACTATGACCGCAAGCATGCGACAACCGACGAGCCCTTCCTCAATCAACGCGAAGCGAGCCTTGTCGGCCGCACGGCGACCCTTCAGGAACCGATCACCGAAGGCCGCGGTCGCATTCGCCTGGATGACACATGGTGGCCGGTGCAAGGCGCCGACCAGCCGGCGGGCACGCGGGTACGGATCGCCTCGGCTCATGGCCGCACATTGACTGTCGAGAAGGCTTAAGCGCCGGAAACGCTCAAAGAAGTTGAGCCATCAAGACGATGAACCAGATCGATGACGGTCGGTCCGTCGCCCTTGGGCGGGTCTAAAGCATCGGCCCGAAAATCGGACTCGATTTTCGCAAAGCACGATGCGGAGATTGGAAAGCCTAAAGCTTTGTGCGTCCAATAGAACGCGCGGCGCTTTAGGCTTCAGACCTGCTCACCGCCGCTACGCCCCAATTTCGCAAGCGCAAATTTTCGAAAACGAGTAAAGGCTTCCAGATCGTCGTTCAGCTTGACGCGGATGATCGCACCTTCATAAGCGTCGATCAGTTCCACCGCCGCCATTTGCGGATCGACGCCCGCCCTCAACTCTCCGGCCTTCTCCGCCTCCTGAAGGAGACGCACGACGCCGCTTTCCCAGGCACGGTAAGCCTCAGCGAGCTTCGCCCGCAGCATGGCGCTTCGGCCTGAAATGGTCTGTCCCAACGTGCCAAGCAGACAACCGCCTGCTGGATGCTCTTCTCGGAGCTTCTCTTCCAGCACCTCGAGATAGGCATCGAGCCGCTCCAGCGGGCTTCGCCTCGCATCGGCAAAAATGTCGTTGCGGCGCCCATCCCAAATCTCGGCGTAATACTCGATGATTGCGCCGACGAAATCGTCCTTGCTTTTGAAGAAGTGATAGAAGGAGCCCTTGGGCACATCCACACTGGCAAGGATCGGCCCGATACCCACCCCCTCATAGCCATGCGCAATAAGGCCTTTCAGCCCTTCGCAAATAAGCTTGTGTCGTGTCGCATTTTCTCGTGCCATTACTAGACGACCGGTCTACTATATGATTCACACTGAGGCATTAAGGGGTTTGTAGCCAGCCAATGTCAAATGAAACCATCATACCCATCACCTCCTGCGAAGGTCCTGCCGCGCCTCCATGTCTGAGTCTGGTGGAAGAAAGATCCGCGATACCAGCGGTGACCAGCCGCGAGAAAACAGCACTGGGCATCATTCTGGTTTGCGGCTGCTACATGATGTACTCCCTGCATTATGCCACCATGAAGTGGATGGGAGACCTGTTCGGCATATGGCAACTCATCTTCATCCGCAGCGTCGTGACGGTGTTTGTGACCGTCGTGATAAAGCCAGCCGCGTGCCGTGAGGTCATCAACAGCCCCTATAAGTGGGCGACAGCGTTAAGGGCGCTGTTCCAAGTCGCCTGCACTTTCTGTTTCTTTGCGGCAGCCAAGCTTATGCCGCTTGGCCAGGTCACGACGATTTACGCCGCAGCACCACTCATCATCGTCGTCCTCTCCATACCGATCCTCGGCGAAAAGGTGGGAAGGGCAAGCTGGGCAGCGGTTGTCATAGGCATGGTCGGCACGGTGATAGCCGCCAATCCGGCTGGCTCCCTCAACCTCGCTCCGACCCTGCTTGCCTTTGCTTCGGGTATTTTCTGGGCCCTTGCGGTTGTCTACACCCGCAAGGCCGTGACAAGAGAAAGCACGCAGGCGCAGTTGCTGACGACAGGTTGCGTCTTTTGTCTGGTCAGCGGCCTGCTGATGGACTGGACCATGCCGGCAAGCTGGTTCGAGATCGGCATGTTCGCGATCCTCGGGATCGAGATATTGCTGGCGCAGATGCTGTTCTTCGAAGGCTATCGTTTTGCGCCGGCGTCCGTGTTGGCACCCTTGGAATATCAAAGCCTCGTTTGGGTCAGCATTCTCGGATTCATGATGTTTGGGGATGTGCCCACCCTCCACACCATGATAGGCGCGACGCTGATCGTCGCGGCGGGTCTTCTGCTCACTCTGTATGGCAACAGACGCAAGTCCGCGATAATGTGTAATTAAGCGACGCCGATGCGAAGCAGATCGTGGAAGTGAACGAGGCCGATCGGCCGCTTCTCTCCATCGATGACGATCAGCGCGCCGATATGGTGCTTTTCCAGCGTCGCCAAAGCCGCTGTCGCCAAGACCTCTTTCGTCACGGTCTTCGGCGTGCGCGTCATGATGTCGTCTACCGTGAGTTCGGCGAGATTGCGCGTGAGATTGCGCGCCATGTCGCCTTCCGTCACGATGCCGCAGAGGCGTCCGTCCTCATCGAGCACAGCAACGCAGCCGAAAAGCTTCTGCGCCAGCACCCGTATGGCATCCGCCACCGGCGTGCCCTGCGCCACAAGGGGCAAACGCTCGCCGGTGTGCATGATATCGCCGACGAGGGTCAGGCTGGCACCGAGTTTTCCACCCGGATGGAACACACGGAAATCCCCTGCGGTAAACTTGCGGGCTTCTAGCAGGGCAATTGCCAGCGCATCGCCAACGGCAAGCTGCATCAAGGTGGACGTGGTGGGGGCCAGCCGGTGCGGGCAGGCTTCTTCCTCATCCGGAATCAGAAGGACGATATCGGACGCCTTGGCCAGGGATCCGGCCTTGGCACACGTCAACGCGATCAACGGAATGGCAAAGCGGCGGGTGTAATTGATAATGCTGCGAAGCTCGGCACTCTCGCCACCCTTCGAAATTGCCAGTACCACATCATTGCCGCCGATCATGCCCAGATCGCCGTGATTAGCCTCCGCCGCATGCACGAAGAAGGCGGGCGTGCCGGTGGAAGCAAAGGTGGCCGCAAGCTTGGCACCGATATGGCCGCTCTTGCCAACACCCGTGATGATCAGCCGCCCGGTGATGTTGCCGATCACATCGACGGCTTTGGCAAAGGCGTCGCCAAGCTCACCGGCAAGCGCAGTCTCCAGCGCCGCCAGCCCGTTCCGCTCGATCGAAACGGTTCTGAGCGCAGACTCGATGGCGTTGTTTTCGGTCAGGGCAGCAGATCTCGTGGTCATGGCGGGACTGTTACTCTTTTCGAGTTTGCCTGTCCATTGCCGAAATCCGCTCGGGCCTCTGCCGGGGAGCCGAAAGAGACCGCGTAATCAACCAGATATTAACCATGCGATTTTACCTTTGGGTAACCAAGATACCGAACCCGGGTGAAACGCATGACCTGTCACAGCACCGCGCCGCGTCTGAAGACGTTGCGCAGAGCAGCCGTCGCTCTGCCGGCAGGCCTGTCGCTGTGCGTGTCCCTCTCCCTCGCCTTGCCCCTGCCCGCGCAAGCGCAGACGCTCGGACAGAATAGAGGTCAGAACACAGGACAGAATACGGATCGGAACACGGCGGTGCAGCCTGCCGGGCTGCAAAGCGCCGATCCTTATGCCAATGATCCGGCCTCCGGCCAGGACCCGACGCCTGCCGTCACCGTCGTTCCCACGCCGCGACCGACCTCCGGCACCACGACCACGAACAGCCCGCGCACAAGCACCGATCCCGGCAGCGCTGTGGCTGAGCCCATCGACGAAGCAATCGAACCGGTGGACCGGCGGGAAAACACCTACGAGACGACGCTCGACGGCGACGAAAAGGCCGCCATCGATGATGGCACGGCGCCCGGCATCCGCATCGGCACGCTGACGCTTCGCCCCTCCATCAGCCAGACGATCAACCACGAGACTAAGAAGTTCGCGACAGGATCGACCAACCGCAACTATCTCGCAACCGGCATTCGCGGCACCTTGACGAGCGACTGGTCGCGCCACGCGCTGACAGTCACCGGCGAAGGGATCTATGAGCGCAATATCAGCGGTGGCAGTGCAGGAGAAAATCCGAGCGCCAATGTGCAGGCCGAATTGAGGCTCGATCTGGCCGACCAGACCACCGCCAGGCTGAAGGCCGGCTACACCTTCAGCCGCGAGGACACCACCGATCCCAACGCCATCACCGGTGCTGCGGTGCAGGGCGGCGAGCACCTCTTCACAACAGGCGCGTCTGTCGAGCACAATATCGCGCTTGTCAAAACGCTCGCCGCACTTGATCTGTCGCGGACCATCTATACCGATGCCAAGGGGGTGAACGGCCAGCCCATCAGCCTGTCCGATCGCGACCGTTCAGGTGCTGCCATCCGCGGCCGCGTCGGCTATGAAGTATCGCCCGCCCTCATTCCCTTCCTGGAAGCGACCGGCGCGCTGAGTTCCTATGATCAGAAAACGGACAGAACCGGCTACCAGCGCTCCTCCACCTCCTATGGCGCGAAGGTCGGAACGCAGATTGATCTTGGCGAGAAGTGGCGTGGCGAAGTGGCCGTCGGCCTGCTGCGGCGCGACTATGACGATAGCCGCCTGGCATCCATCAATGCGCTGACTACCGATGGCACCCTCACCTGGTCGCCGATGCGCGGAACGGACGTCAATTTCGGCCTGAAAACGGACATTGAGGACTTCGCCGGCGGCCCGGAGGGCGGCTGGGTCACCCGCCAGTTGACCGTCGGCCTGATCCAGCAATTGCGCTACGACCTCGTAGCGAGGCTGACCACCGGCCTGGAACGCCGCAACTTCCAGACCTCCAGCATCAGGGACGAGACAAAATATACGCTTGGCGCCGGTCTGACCTGGAACATCAATCGCTACCTCGATTTCACCACCGACGTCAGCTACGAAACCACGCCCGTGACCCACAATAACAATTGGCGCATCGGTGCTGGCCTAACGCTCAAGCGATAGGACGTTGAACCTGTGGCCCTGTGTCATCCTTGGGCTTGCCCCATTGCAGTGCGGCTTAATGGGAGATAGCTCGTCTGGTGACGCTTTCTCATCCACCCTATTCCTGTGCTTGTCACAGGAATCTAGCCGACGCGCGTCTGAGCGGCGAGAAAAGTCCTTCAGACCAAAGACTTGGTCTGACTGAGTGGGTCGAGGCCGAGGTTTCCTGTCTCAAGCTTTCAACCCTAGTGTATGGTGGGATCGGGTCCGACCATGGCAACGGACAAGTGTGGGCCGTTGCCACAAAAACAAATCCCGGCACGAGGCCGGGATTGAAGTTTCATAACCGACACATCACTCCACCCCTCCACACCAGGTCCGGCGTGGCAGGGCGAGAGCGATCCGGTCGTCAGCCCATCTTGGCGATGATGTCCTTCAGCGGACCTTCGATCAGCGGACGGATGTCCTCGCGCTGCAGGGCGAAAGCGAGGTTGGCAAGAATGAAGCCATCCTTGGCACCGGTGTCGTAGGTCTCGCCGCGGAACGGATAGGCGGTGAAGTCCTGCTGCTTGAGAAGCTTAAGCATGCTGTCCGTCAGCTGGATTTCGTTGCCGGCACCACGCTCCTGCGTTTCCAGCAGCTGGAAGATTTCCGGCTGAAGAATGTAGCGACCGTTGATGAAGTAGTTCGACGGCTGCGTGCCCTTGGCAGGCTTTTCCACCATGTCCGTGATGCGGAAACCATTGCCGATCTCTTCGCCAGGCGCGACGATGCCATAACGATGGGCGAGTTCCGGTGCGCATTCTTCGACAGCCAGAACGTTGCCGCCGCTCTGATCGTAGAGCTCGACCATGCCCTTGAGGCAGGACTTGTTATCGCCCGTCATGATCATGTCTGGCAGCAGAACCGCAAAAGGCTCGTCGCCGACAATGTCACGGGCGCACCAAACCGCATGGCCAAGACCGAGCGGAACCTGCTGGCGGGTGAAGCTGGCGGTGCCAGCCTTGGGCAGAATGTTGGACAGCAGCGTGAGTTCGGCGTTCTTGTTGCGCTCGCGCAGCATCTGCTCCAGTTCGAACTGGATATCGAAATAGTCTTCGATGACGCCCTTGCCGCGTCCTGTCACGAATACGAAATGCTCGATACCGGCCTCAGCCGCTTCGTCCACCACATATTGGATGACCGGCTTGTCAACAACGGTGAGCATTTCCTTCGGAACAGCTTTGGTTGCCGGCAGGAAACGTGTGCCAAGACCAGCTACGGGAAAAACTGCTTTCCGAATTTTCTTTTTTTCTACCACACATCCCTCCTCAGAGACTTCAACGGTTTTTAAGTAACGCACACGAACTTGTTATGACAAAAGTGGCAAGTTTTTGCAAAGGGTGACGTTACCTATCGTTAATGGTAAAGAATTTGTTGACTTTAATTTGGTACCCCATCGTGAAGCCCGATGCGTATCTCGCTATCGAACTGACATTCGAGAGAAACGAAAGACTGACGATGAAAAAGATGATCCTTTCCGGCGTCCGTAAATTTGGCTGCGTGGCACTCGCAGGCCTGACCATTGCTCTGACGCCCGTCACTGCCAATGCAGATGCAGGTTTCAAGCAATGGATCAACCAGTTCTATGCCACAGCCGCCAAGGAAGGCATTTCGCGCGCGACCTATCAAAAGGCCTTCGCAGGCGTCACTGAGCCAGACCCAGACGCACTGCGCAAGGCAACCTTCCAGCCAGAATTCACCACCCAGATCTGGGATTATCTCGACAGCCGCGTGAACCCCTATACAGTTCGGATCGGCCGCGAGATGAAGATGAAGCACGCCACAACGCTCAACTGGATCGAGCGCAATTTTGGCGTCGACAAGCATGTCATCCTCGCCATCTGGTCGATGGAATCCAATTATGGCGCGGTGCTGGAAAAGCCCGAACGCCTGCACAATATTCCCCAGGCACTGGCAACGCTTGCCTATTCCGATCCCAAGCGCGCCAAGTTCGCGCGCACGCAGCTGATTGCCGCGCTCAAGATCCTGCAGTCTGGTGACGTGACGCCGAAGCAGCTGACCGGATCCTGGGCGGGCGCCATGGGCCACACCCAGTTCATCCCAACGAGCTACCTGCTTTATGCGGTCGATGCCGATGGCAACGGCAAGCGCGACATCTGGCATTCCGTGCCGGACGCGCTGGCAACGGCCGCCAACCTTCTGGCCAAGAACGGCTGGGAGCCTGGCCGCACCTGGGGCTACGAGACGGCCGTGCCCGCGGGCGGCGCGCGCTATGCGGACCAGACGAAGAGCCTGGCCGAGTGGCAGAAGCTCGGCTTCTTCCGCCCGAATGGCAAAGGCTTCCCGCGCGGTTCGGATCGCGCGACGCTGAAGCTCGAAGGCGGTTCGAATGGTCCAGGCTTCCTGATGACCAAGAACTTCTTCACCATCAAGCGCTACAACGCCTCGGACAGCTATGCGCTGGCCGTCGGCCTTCTGGCAGACGAGATTGCCGGTTACGGCGGCATGCAGCAGAAGTGGCCGCGCCCGAATGGCACGCTCGACATCAAGGAGAAGTTCGAGCTTCAGACGCGCATGAAGGAACTCGGCTATTATGACGGTGAGATCGACGGCAATTTCGGCTCCGGCTCGAAAGCAGCGATCAGCGCCATCCAAAAGCGCATGGGCCTGCAAAATGATGGCGAGCCATCGCAGACCCTGCTGAGAGCGCTTCGTAACTGATGGGCAACGGATATAGGTCCTGACGGGCCGCGAATATTAGCATATAGTCAATGGGACCGTCTCGGGAACATCACGCCATGACCACCAGAGAAGCAGGACCCTTTGCTAGGATCATGAAGCGCGGCAGCGTCGCGCTTCTTGTCGTCACACTCAGCCTGCCGTCCTGGACGGTGCCTGCCATCGCGCAGGAATATCGCGAACGCCGCACGCTGATGGAAATGCTTTTCGGCGGCCCCAACCAATATAATGATCGTCTCTATGCGCCCGAACGCCGCGAGCAGCGCAGGCAGGCAGCGCCGCAGCGGCAGAATCCGACTCGCTCCGTCACACGCCCTTCGGCGCCTCGCAGCACACCATCGGTCGTGCAGATGCGCACCGCAAAGCCGGCACCGGTTGAGAAGCAGGAGAATGCCCGCCGCGTTCTCGTCGTTGGAGATTTTCTCGCAGGTGCCATGGGCGAAGCACTGGTCTCCACTTTCGAGAGTTCCGCAGGCATTGCCATCGATGTGCGCGCCAATGGCTCCTCCGGCCTCGTGCGCTCGGATTATTACGACTGGTTCGCCAACCTTCCGCAATTCATCAAGGACACCAAGCCCGCCACCATCGTCATCATGATGGGTTCCAACGACCGGCAGACGATGGACATTGGCGGCACGAAGGAGAAATACGGTACCGAGATCTGGTTCAAGGAATATGAGCGGCGCATCGACGCGCTGATCATGCTTGCCAAACGCCAACAGGTGCCGGTGCTCTGGGTCGGCCTGCCCGCCTTCCAGTCGCCATCGCTGACGGCCGATTTCGTCGGCTTCAACAGGCTTTACCGCAGCCACATCGAAAAGCTCGGTGGCGAGTTCGTCGATGTTTGGGATGGCTTCGTCGATGAGGGCGGCAAATATGTGACCACCGGCTATGACGTGAACGGACAGCAGGCGCGTCTGCGCGAAGCGGATGGCATCGGCATGACCCAGGCCGGCAAGCAGAAGCTCGCCTTCTATGTGGAGAAATTCGTCCGCCGCCATCTGGATGGTGCCGAGCCTGGCCTCGGAACCCTGGATGGAAGCAATCTGCCCTCCCTCACCTCGCTGCCCGCTCTCGGCATCGATGCGCAGCAGGTCCGCACCCAGCCGATCAGCCTGACCGATCCGGATCTTGACGGCGGCGACACGCTGTTGGGCGGCAAGCAGGCGCCTGCCAAGTTCTCTGTCGTCGAAACGCCGCGCGAAAGACTGACGAAGCGGGGGCTGATGGAAGACGCCCCCTTTGGCCGAGTGGACGACTATCGCATGCCGCCGGCAGGCGAAACGGCTGCGAATTGAACGCGTTGAGCGAAAAAAGGTAGCCAGCTACCCGGACGACGATGTTTTTGATCACGAAATATTAAAACCGGAACGATCCTCCCTGGGCTCGTGTTAACGCCCGGCAAGGCATGAGGCCTTGCTTAAAAAGATGGATATGAGGAGTATACCGTCATGGCCAACCAAGGTGGCACGCACGAACAGCACGTTAAAGCCGGCAAGCAGTCGCACAAGAACAGCGACGACAAGTCAACCCGCAGCGCATCTTCCAAGTCCTCCACGGACAGCAAGAGCAGCGGCAAGCAGGGTGGCTCGTCCGAGCAGCACATGAAGGCCGGCCAGCAGAGCCACAAGAACAAGCACTGATTTCTACCCACGTGGGAAAACGGCCCTCGCGCAGATGCACGGGGGCCGTTTTTTGTGGAAATGCGCTGGTGAGCCACCGCTATCGAGCGATCTGGCCGACCAACTGTTCTCGCTCCTGGCGCGAGCGCGCGATCCGACCTTTCGCCTTTTGCAGAACATCGGCAGGCGCTTCCTGCGGGGTACCCGAACGGAACGGCGGTGCCGGTGCATATTCCAGCGACAGTTGCACGATCTTCGCTTCCTCCTCGCCCATCAATTCTGAGAGAAGCGAAAGACCGAAATCGATACCGGAGGTCACGCCGCCGGCAGTGATCAGATTGCCATCCTTGACCACACGCTCATAAACCGGCGTCGCGCCAAAATGCGGCAGAAAATCCATGGCGTTCCAATGCGTCGCCGCCCGCTTGCCCCTCAGCAAACCAGCTGCCCCAAGCACCAGCGAGCCAGTGCAGACCGAGGTTATGAAGCGCGCTTTTTCCGCTTGGTTACGGATGAAGGCGAGAACCTCCTCGTCGCGAAGCAGCGCGTTGACACCCGCGCCGCCTGGAATGCACAGCACGTCGAATTGCGGGCTCTCTTCGAAATCGACATCCGGCGTGAAGTTGATCCCGGTCACGGAGCGAACCGGGTTCTTGTCCTTCCACACCAGATGCACAGCACTGTCTTTCGCCGATGCGAAGACCTCGTAAGGGCCGGTCAGATCAAGCTGCTGAAGATTGGGGAAGACGAGAAAGCCGAAGCGGTAGGTCATGTGAACTCTTCTGTTGACGCTCTCATCATAGGCGCGCATGGTTTGGCACAAATGCCAATCATCCCACACTTCAGGCCAAAATGACCCGCCCTATCGAGATCCTCGCTTTCCCCGATATCCAGCTGCTCGACGTGGCAGGTCCCTTGCAGGTCTTTGCCTCGACCAATGACTTTTGCGTCCAGTCCGGAAAGCCGGCCCCTTACAGGCCTCTCGTCATGGGCGCGCAGAACCCGATCGTCACATCCTCAGCGCTGCCGATCGGCACATCGCCTTTGTCCAAGGTCAGCGAAGCGGTTGATACGCTGATCGTTCCGGGCGGCTGGGGTGTCTATCGAGCCTGTGAGGATCGCGCGCTTCTTGGCTGGATTGCTGAACGCTCCAAAGTGGCGCGACGAACGGCGGCGGTCTGCAGCGGCGCTTTTCTGCTGGCCAGCACCGGCCTGCTGGATGGCAGGCGCGGGCAGTCACCCACTGGCAGCGATGCGCCGAGTTCCGAAAGCGCTTTCCCAAAGTGCGGCTCGAGCCGGACCCGATCTTCATTCAGGATGGCAGCATCTGGACATCGGCAGGTGTTACTGCTGGCATCGACCTGGCGCTCGCGCTCGTTGAAAACGACCTCGGCCGCGATGTCGCACTTGCCGTCGCCCGCCAGCTCGTCGTCTTCCTCAAGCGCCCCGGCGGCCAGTCGCAATTCAGCGCCGCCCTGACGCTTCAGGATGAAGGTGGCCGTTTCGACGGCCTGCATGCCTGGATGATGGAAAACATCACGCAGGATCTGTCCCTGAATGATCTCGCCGACAAGGCTGGCATGAGCCTGCGCAGCTTTTCACGCCACTACCGCGAACAGACCGGCGTGACACCCACAAAGGCGCTGGAGGAAATGCGCCTCGAAACCGCAAGACGTCTTCTGGAACAGGCCCAGCCGGTCTCCCGGGCCGCCCGGCGCGCCGGCTTCGGCAGCGAGGAGACGCTACGCCGCCTCTTCCAACGCCGCTTCGGGGTGAGCCCACAAGCCTATCGCGAACGCTTCATGGCGGTGGAGTAAAACAAAACGCCCGGAACAATGTCCGGGCGTGTCTTCATGAAACAGAGGATCAGCCACTTAGCGCGGCAGAACCGAGCTTCCCATCAGCGCTTCGTCGATGGCGCGGGCGGCCTGACGGCCCTCGCGGATCGCCCAGACGACCAGCGACTGGCCACGGCGTACGTCGCCCGCGGCCCACAGCTTGTCGATCGAGGTCTTGTAGTCGCGATCGTTGGCAACGACGTTGGTCGAGCCACGACGGTCGGTATTGAGCGTGAGCTTGCCGTCCAGTTCCTTCAAAACGCTGTCGGTGAAGGGGCCGGAGAAGCCGATGGCGATGAAGGCGAGATCGGCCTTGATGATGAATTCCGTGCCGGCAATCGGCTTGCGGCGCTCATCCACCTGGCAGCACTTCACGCCGGTCAGCACGCCATCCTCGTCACCGACGAATTCGAGCGTTGCTACCTGGAACTCACGCACCGCACCCTCGGCCTGAGACGACGAGGTACGCATCTTGGTTGCCCAATAGGGCCAGACGGCAAGCTTGTCTTCCTTTTCCGGCGGCATCGGGCGGATGTCGAGCTGGGTCACCTTGACCGCACCCTGACGGAACGCCGTGCCGACGCAGTCGGACGCCGTATCGCCACCGCCGACGACGACGACATGCTTGCCGCCAGCAAGGATCGGATCGGCAGGCCAGCCGACGCTGTCGATGTTTTCGCGGCCAACGCGACGGTTCTGCTGCACCAGATAAGGCATGGCATCATGGACGCCGTGGAATTCCGTGCCGCCGATACCGGCCGGACGCGGGGTTTCCGAACCGCCGCAATACAGAACCGCATCATGCTCGGCCATCAGCTGTTCGACCGTCATATCGACACCGACATTGACGCCGTAATGGAAGGTGACGCCTTCGCCCTTGATCTGCTCGACGCGGCGATCGATGAAGTTCTTCTCCATCTTGAAGTCGGGAATGCCATAGCGCAGCAGGCCACCGGCCTTTGTCTCGCGCTCATAGACATGCACCTCATGACCGGCGCGGCCAAGCTGCTGGGCAGCTGCAAGTCCCGACGGGCCGGAACCGATGATCGCGACCTTCTTGCCGGTGTGGACCGTGGCAGGCTTCGGCACGATGAAGCCAAGCTCGTAGGCCTTGTCGGCGATCGCCTGTTCCACCGTCTTGATCGCAACCGGCGTATCTTCCAGGTTCAGCGTGCAGGCTTCCTCGCACGGTGCGGGACAGACACGGCCGGTAAACTCCGGGAAGTTGTTGGTGGAATGGAGGTTGCGGATCGCCTCTTCCCAGTTGTTGTTATAGATCAGATCGTTCCAGTCGGGGATCTGGTTGTGCACCGGGCAGCCGGTCGGGCCGTGGCAATAGGGAATGCCACAGTCCATGCAGCGCGCCGCCTGCTTTTGCACCTCGGCATCCGACATGGGAATGGTGAATTCCCGGAAATGGCGAATACGATCCGACGCCGGCTGATACTTGCCAACCTGACGATCGATTTCCAGAAAACCTGTAACCTTGCCCATGTTACTTTCCTCACATCAAAGCAGGGTCCCGCTCGGACCCCAGTACCGGTCAGCGATGCCCAAGATCGCCCCCAGCACGATAAACTCAAAACTGATTTCGCCGCTGGCTGCCCATGTCGCCGCAGGTGCGGCGAGTGAGATAAGCAGCGAAATCAGTCGATGAACCGTTGCCACGCGGCGGATTTACTCCGCCGCAACACCCATTTTCAGCCGTTCCATTTCCTCCAGCGCACGGCGGTACTCGACCGGCATGACCTTGCGGAACTTCGGACGGAACTCGCTCCAGCGATCAAGGATGTCCTTGGCGCGGGTGGAGTTGGTGTAGTGGAAGTGGTTGGAGATCATCTGGTAGAGGCGCTCCTCGTCGTGACGCGTCATGTCCTCGGAAACGTCGACGCGTCCCTTGTGCATGAGGTCGCCGCCGTGATGGTGCAGCTTTTCCAGCATGTCGTCTTCTTCCGGAACCGGCTCCAGCTCGACCATCGCCATGTTGCAGCGCTTGGCGAAGTCGCCGGTCTCGTCCAGAACATAGGCCACGCCACCGGACATGCCGGCTGCGAAGTTGCGGCCGGTTTCACCCAGAACCACGACGATGCCGCCCGTCATATATTCGCAGCCATGGTCGCCCACGCCTTCGACAACGGCAATCGCACCGGAGTTGCGCACGGCAAACCGCTCGCCGGCCACGCCACGGAAGTAGCACTCGCCGGTGATCGCGCCGTAAAGCACTGTGTTGCCGACGATGATCGAGTTTTCCGCAACGATGCGGGCGTTTTCCGGCGGACGCACGATGATGCGACCACCAGACAGACCCTTGCCGACATAGTCGTTGCCATCACCCACCAGATCGAAGGTGATGCCGCGTGCCAGGAACGCACCGAAGGACTGACCCGCAGTGCCGCGCAGCGTCACGTGGATCGTGTCGTCCTTCAGGCCCTTATGGCCCCAACGCTTGGCAAGCGCGCCAGACAGCATCGCACCGGCCGAACGGTCGACGTTCTTGATCGGCACTTCGAAGACCACCGGCTCGCGGTTTTCCAGCGACGGCATGGACTTCTCGATCAGCTTGCGGTCGAGAATGTCGTCGATCGGGTGCTTCTGGCGCTCGGTCCAGTAGGTCGCTTCCTTCGGCGCTTCCACCTTGTGGAAGATGCGGCTGAAATCGAGCCCGCGTGCCTTCCAGTGCGCCAGCATCTCATCCTTCTCGAGAAGCTCCGAAGCGCCGATGATCTCGTCCAGCCTGGAAACACCAAGTGAAGCGAGGATTTCGCGCACTTCTTCGGCAACGAAGAAGAAGTAGTTGATGACGTGCTCCGGCGTGCCCTTGAAGCGCTTGCGCAGAACCGGGTCCTGCGTGGCAACGCCCACGGGGCAGGTGTTCAGGTGGCACTTGCGCATCATGATGCAACCCGCCGCAATCAGCGGCGCGGTGGCGAAGCCGAACTCGTCGGCACCCAGAAGCGCACCGATGATGACGTCGCGACCGGTCTTCAGACCGCCATCCACCTGCAGCGCGATGCGCGAACGAAGCCCGTTCAGCACCAGCGTCTGCTGGGTTTCGGCAAGACCGATTTCCCATGGACTACCGGCATGCTTCAGCGAGGTGAGCGGCGAGGCACCCGTGCCGCCATCGAAGCCCGACACGGTGATATGGTCGGCGCGCGCCTTGGCAACACCGGCAGCAACCGTGCCGACACCCACTTCGGAAACGAGCTTGACCGAAACATCGGCTTCCGGGTTGACGTTCTTCAGGTCGTAGATCAGCTGCGCCAGATCTTCGATCGAGTAGATGTCATGGTGCGGCGGCGGCGAAATCAGGCCGACACCCGGCGTGGAGTGGCGGGTCTTGGCAACCGTCGCATCCACCTTGTGGCCGGGCAGCTGACCGCCTTCGCCGGGCTTGGCACCCTGCGCGACCTTGATCTGCAGCATGTCGGCATTGACGAGATATTCCGTCGTCACGCCGAAGCGGCCGGAGGCGATCTGCTTGATGGCGGAGCGTTCCGGGTTCGGCTGGCCGTTGAGAAGCGGCATGTAACGATCCGCCTCTTCGCCGCCTTCGCCCGTGTTGGACTTGCCGCCGATGCGGTTCATCGCGATTGCAAGCGTGGTGTGCGCCTCACGGCTGATCGAACCGAAGGACATGGCACCGGTCGAGAAGCGCTTGACGATCTCGACTGCCGGCTCGACCTCATCGACGGAGATCGGCTTGCGACCGATCTGCTCGGCGCTCTTCAGCTTGAACAAGCCACGAATGGTGTTCATGCGCAGGTTGCTGTCATTCACCATCTCGGCGAATTCGCGGTAACGCTCCTGGCTGTTGCCGCGCACGGCATGCTGCAGGGTCGCGACCGAATCCGGGCTCCAGGCGTGGCTTTCGCCGCGCATGCGATAGGCATATTCGCCGCCGATATCGAGCGTGTTGGCAAGGATCGGGTCCTTGCCGAAAGCGGCCGTGTGGCGTGCAACGGTTTCTTCGGCAATTTCCTTCAGGCCGACACCTTCGATAGTGGTGGCGGTGCCAAAGAAATATTGCTCGACGAAGTCCGACGACAGGCCGATGGCGTCGAAGATCTGCGCGCCGCAATAGGACTGGTAGGTGGAGATGCCCATCTTGGACATGACCTTGAGAATGCCCTTACCCACCGCCTTGATGTAGCGATAGACCACTTCATCGTCGGAGACTTCCTTCGGAAACGCGCCATGCTTGTGCATGTCGAGCAGCGTGTCGAAAGCCAGATAGGGGTTGATCGCTTCCGCACCATAACCGGCCAGCAGGCAGAAATGGTGGATTTCGCGCGGCTCGCCGGTTTCCACGACGAGACCGACCGAGGTGCGCAGACCCTTGCGGATCAGGTGGTGGTGAACGGCAGCCGTTGCCAGCAGAGCCGGGATCGCGATGCGGTCCGGACCGACCTGACGGTCGGAAAGCACGATGATGTTGTAACCGCCGCGCACGGCCGATTCCGCCCGCTCGCACAGACGGTCGAGCATTTCCGGCATGCCTTCGGCGCCGCGCTCCACATCATAGGTGAAGTCAAGCGTCTTGGTGTCGAAACGATCTTCCGTATGGCCGATGGAACGGATCTTTTCGAGATCGCCATTGGTCAGGATCGGCTGACGCACTTCCAGACGCTTGGCACGCGCCGCACCCTGATGGTCCAGAATGTTCGGACGCGGGCCGATGAAGGAGACGAGGCTCATCACCAGCTCTTCGCGGATCGGATCGATCGGCGGGTTGGTGACCTGCGCGAAGTTCTGCTTGAAATAGGTGTAAAGCAGCTTGGACTTTTCCGACATCGCCGAAATCGGCGTATCGGTGCCCATGGAGCCGACGGCTTCCTGGCCGGTGGTCGCCATCGGAGACATCAAAAGCTTGGTGTCTTCGCTGGTGTAGCCGAAGGCCTGCTGACGATCGAGCAGCGACACGTCGCGACGCAGCGCGCGCGGCTCCACAGGCTTCAGGTCCTCCAGAATCAGCTGGGTACGGTCGAGCCAGGTGCGATAAGGATGCTTGGCGGCAAGCTCGTGCTTGACGTCTTCATCCGAAATGATCTCGCCCTTTTCCATGTCGATCAGCAGCATCTTGCCGGGCTGCAAACGCCACTTCTTGATGATACGCTCTTCCGGCACCGGCAGCGTGCCGGCTTCGGATGCCATGATGATGCGGTCGTCATCAGTGACGAGGTAGCGGGCTGGACGCAGACCGTTACGGTCGAGCGTGGCACCAATCTGCTTGCCATCGGTAAAGGCAACGGCTGCCGGGCCATCCCATGGCTCCATCAGGGCCGCGTGATACTCGTAGAACGCCTTGCGTTCGGCCGTCATGGACTGGTTGCCAGCCCATGCTTCCGGGATCAGCATCATGACGGCATGCGCCATGGAGTAGCCACCACGCACCAGGAATTCCAGCGCGTTGTCGAAGCAGGCGGTGTCAGACTGACCCTCATAGGAGATCGGCCAGAGCTTGGAGATATCGTCACCGAAAAGCTCGGACGAGACCGAGGCCTGACGCGCCGCCATCCAGTTAACGTTGCCGCGCAGCGTGTTGATTTCGCCGTTATGGGCGACCATGCGATACGGATGCGCCAGCTTCCAGGACGGGAAGGTGTTTGTGGAGAAGCGCTGGTGGACGAGCGCCACGGCACTTTCGAAGCGTGGATCGGACAGGTCCTTGTAATATTCACCGACCTGATAGGCCAGGAACATGCCCTTATAGACGATGGTCGAGGAGGAGAGCGACACGGGATAGAAATCCTGCGCTTCCTTGCCGCCGCCGGCATCATAGATGCGGTTGGACAGGACCTTGCGGATCAAAAACAGACGGCGTTCGAATTCGGCATTGGTCGCAGCTTCACGACCCGCGCCGATGAAGACCTGCACATGGTGCGGCTCGGTGGCGGCAATATCCGGCGCCTTGGAGAGCGAAGCATTGTCGACGGGCACATCGCGGAAGCCAAGGAACTGCTGGCCCTCTTCGCCGATCACATCGACGATGACCTTCTTATAGTGCTCGATCCGCTCTGCATCGCGCGGGAAGAAGATGTGGCCGACAGCATATTCGCCAGCCTTCGGCAGCGTCACACCCTGCTTTGCCATTTCCTCGCGGAAGAAGCGGTCAGGGATCTGCACGAGAATGCCTGCACCATCGCCCATCAGCGGATCCGCGCCAACGGCGCCGCGATGCGTCAGGTTTTCGAGGATGAAGAGACCGTCCTTGACGATCTGGTGCGACTTCTGACCCTTCATATGCGCGACGAAGCCGACGCCGCAGGCATCGTGCTCATTGCGCGGATCGTACAGACCCTGCTTGGCCGGAAGACCGCCAATCGTGGCGCGAGGCGCGATCGCCTTCGGCGCATCGCTCGGACAGTCATTCGTTAGAAGCGCCTGGGCGTTTTCGCCTTCCAGCCGTATGGTCATTTTCATCCCTCCTGCAATCGTGTTGCATGGTGTCACGCAGAGAGGCGGAGGCCGATCCGGCCCCAATCTGGAAAGCCAAACCCGTCTCCGCATTTCAATTTAGGACAGCAATGCTGTCTTAATTCTGTCTGAACAATGACAGAAACACCCACCTTCCGCAAGGGGATGCCGTTAATTTATAGAGAACCATTGTGACGTGAAATTTCAACAGAAGATAGAAACGCGTAATTTTCTTCTCTGCCGGCGTCGAAATAATTGCTTTCATTACCGGATTTGCCTTGGCTGAAATATGCTCGTAAAACCACGGAGCTAGTCTTGCCAACCGTGCCAACCGCGCGACATTCCTGCCCGCAACATGCTTGAAAGTGCTGACGATGATTTTTGCCTCTGATAACTGGGCTGGCGCCCACCCGGCCATCAACGAGCGGCTGATGAAGGAATCCACCCGCTTTGCCGCCGCTTACGGCACCAGCGAACTGGACCAGGCGATTGAGAAGAAGTTCAATGAAATCTTCGAGCGCGAAGTCGCCGTCTTCTTCGTCGGCACGGGCACGGCGGCAAACTCCCTGGCGCTCGCAAGCGTCGCCCGCCCCGGCGGCATCGCCTTTTGCCATTCCGAAGCCCACGTGATCGAGGACGAGTGCGGCGCGCCGATCTACTTCTCCAATGCCTCGCGCCTGATGCCCGTGGCAGGGCCAAACGGCAAGATGCTGCCAAAGAACCTGAAAGCCGCCATCGACCGCTTTCCGCCGGGCTCCATTCACCAGGGCCAGCCGATGCTGGTGACGATGACCCAGGCGACCGAGCAGGGCACGATCTACGATCTCGACGAGATTTCGGCGATCTCCGAAATTGCCAAAAGCGCTGGCGTTCCCTTGCATATGGATGGTGCGCGTTTTGCCAATGCGCTGACCGCGCTCGACACCACGCCAGCCGAAATGACCTGGAAGCGCGGCGTCGATATCCTCTCCTTCGGCGCAACGAAAAACGGCTGCTGGTGCGCGGAGGCCATCGTCTACATGGATCCGAAAATGGCAGAAGACCTGCCCTTCATCCGCAAGCGCTCCGCACAGCTCTTCTCCAAGACCCGCTTCATGGCGGCCCAGTTCGACGCCTATTTCCAGAACGACCTATGGCTGGAGCTTGCCGCTCACGCCAACGCCATGGCAAATCGCCTGCGCGACGGCCTCTCGGCCTCCAACAGCGCCCGCCTCGCCTGGCCCACACAGTCCAACGAACTCTTCGTCGTCCTGGACAAGCAATCTGCCAAGGCTGCCCGAGATGCCGGTGCCAGCTTCTACGACTGGCCGGTTCCGCACGACATGCAGCAGCCGGTCGGCGAAAACGAACAGCTGATCCGCCTCGTCACCAGCTTTGCGACGGAAGAGAGCGACGTGGATTCGTTTCTGCGTATTTGCGGGAATGCATGATGGTGATAACGACATCAAAATACAAACTTGAAACTATATAATGTTAAAGCTATATTTCGATGGAATGGCAGATTGAGTTTGATGAAGCTTTTGCCGAGGAATTCAGTCAGCTTCCTTCGAGCGTAAAGATCGAACTGCGTGCGCAGGCGAATTCGTTAAAGATACACGGGCCGTCCTATGGGCGGCCCCGAGTCGATACGTTGAAGGGTTCGAAACACGCGAACATGAAAGAATTACGCTTCGATGCGGAAAACGGAGTGTGGAGGGTCGCTTTTGCTTTCGATCCGAAAAGAAAAGCCATCTTGCTTGTTGCCGGCGACAAGTCCGGGGTGGCGGAGAAGCGTTTTTACAAGAACTTGATTGGCACAGCTGATGCTCGGTTTGATGCACATCTGCAAAAGCTGATGAACAAGGAGAAGCCTTGATGTCGATTCCCGCTGACGACGTTTTTAATGCAGTCATGTCGAAAGAAGAGATAGCCGCATCTGACCTGCGAACAGTTGAATTGCTGGACGAATTCGATACGCTGCAAAAGCTGCGCAAGGCCAAAGAACTGACCCAGGAAACCATTGCCCAGCGCATGGGCAAGAAGCAGGTTTCTGTCGCCCAGCTGGAAAAGCGATCGGATTTTTTGCTTTCGACGTTACGTGGTTATGTCCAGGCGCTCGGCGGCGAACTGGACTTGGTTGTCCGCTTTAAGGGACACGAACCCGTCGTGTTGGCAGGTTTCGGTGAAGAGCCTATGCCACCGCGGAAAAAGAAATCGGCTAAAGTCTAACCATCACGCATAACTGCCCGGCACCATCCCCTTCGCCGTAACCAGCGACGATAGCGCCCGCACCAGTTCTGCATCCGCGCCCTTGCGCGGCTGCAGCACGAACTCCACGTCTTCCAGCGAGGGCAGACTGCCTTGCGGCAACTCTCGCAAGCCGGACGGCGCCATGCTGCGAGGCTGGACAAGAACACCCATGCCGGCGCGGGCAGCCGCCGTCAGCCCGCTGAGACTTCCGCAGGTGCAGACGATCCGCCAGGCAACGCCTGCCCGATCGAGCGCTTCTTGCGCGGCTTTGCGCGTGATGCTGGGCGGCGGGAAGGCGATCAGCGGCAGCGCTTCCTTGCGGGAGAGGATCGCATCCGGGTCTTTGGCAAGCCAGATCAACGGCTCGCGATAGAGGAAATGGCCGAGCTGATCGCCAAGCCGACGCTTGGCCAGCACGACATCGAGTTCGCCATTGTCCTGCATCTGATAGAGCACGCCGGAAAGCGATACAGTCAACTCCAGATCGACCAGCGGATAAAGCCCCGTAAACTCTTCCAGAATGACGGTGAGACGGCTTGCGACGAAATCCTCCGATACACCGAGACGCAGGCGACCGCGCAGCCTGCTCTCACCGAAAAGCGCCGCCACCTTGTTGTTGAGATCGAGCATATTGCGGGCATAGCCAAGAAGCGCCTCACCTTCCGGCGTCAAGCGCACCCGATGCGTATCACGGGCGATCAGCTTTTGGCCGAGCGACGCTTCCAGCCGCTGGATGTGCTGGCTGACGGTCGATTGGCCAATCCCCAACCGTTCGGCGGTCTGGGTGAAACTCATCGTCTGCTCCAGCGTGACGAAGCTGGCAAGATGTTGCAGGTTCAGCATGGCTATCTCAAAGCATGATAACTGTTAGTTTTTGCATCTGGTTTCATGATGAGCGATAGTGCGCCCGATTACAATCCGCAAACCGGCTGGGAGGCTGCGGGATCTTTCACGGTCTTGGCGCTTTAGGTCGGTTACGACGGATTTCGCAATTGCAGAGCGCCATGCCCCTCTGCACACCACATTCTAGAAAGGCCGCGCCATGAGCCGCTTCCTGCCAGACCGCTTCACCATGATGCTGGTCGCCACCGTCATCCTCGCGTCGCTGCTGCCGATCAGCGGAGAGCCGGCACATTACTTTTCCATCGCGACGAAATGCGCTATCGCGCTGCTCTTCTTCCTGCATGGCGCGCGGTTGTCGAAAGACGTCGTGGTGGCGGGCATGCTGCATTGGCGCCTGCACATTGTCATCCTTCTCGTCACCTTTGGCATCTTCCCGCTTCTCGGACTTGCGGCGGGCTATATTCCAGACAGCATATTGCCGCAGCCGCTCTATATGGGCGTACTTTTTCTCTGTGTCCTTCCCTCCACCGTGCAGTCGTCCATTGCCTTTACCTCGATGGCCGGAGGCAACGTGCCCGCCGCGATCTGCGCCGCATCCGCCTCCAACATTTTCGGCATGTTCCTGACGCCGCTCCTCGTCGGCTTCCTTTTTACCGTTGGCGGCCATGGCGGCGGTTTCTCGCTCGATGCTTTCGGCCAGATCTTCCTGCAACTTCTGCTGCCCTTCATCGCCGGCCAGGCCTTGCAGCCCTGGATCGGCCACTGGATACGCGCGCGCAAGACGCTGCTGGCCCCTGTCGATCGCGGCTCGATCCTGATGGTCGTCTATCTCGCCTTCAGCGATGCGGTGGTGGAAGGCATCTGGAACCAATTCACCTTGCGCGACATCGGCGTCGTGATCGGCATCAACATGGTTCTGCTGACCCTTGTCCTGTGTCTCACCATGTTTGGCAGCCGCCTGCTCGGCTTCAAGAAGGAAGATGAAATCACCATCACCTTCTGCGGATCGAAGAAGAGCCTCGCCAGCGGCGTGCCGATGGCAGGCGCGATCTTCGCCGGCCAAAGCATTGGCGCCATCGTGTTGCCCATCATGCTCTTCCACCAGATCCAGTTGATGGCCTGCGCCGTGATTGCACAGCGCTACGCGAAGAAGGCAAAGGAAGCGGAAGCCGCGAAGATCGCAGCCCCTGCGGTCGATGCACCGGAGGCTACCGCGATCGCCGCCAAGACGGCGTCGTAAGTCTCCCTGCCGACCGCTCAAGACAATGGGTCCTCAGGTCAATCACGAGGATCCTATGAGAGTGACCTCCCCCACTATAAACGCAAAAAAAAGACGGTCCCCTTGCGGGAGCCGTCTTCTCATTCACGCGCTAACCTCGAGGTTTAGTTCACCTGGGTTGGCGTTACCTGTGCCTCGATCTGCTTCGGCGCGTCCGACACGTCGGTCGCAATCGCTATGCGGCGGGGCTTCATGGCTTCGGGAATGTTGCGAAGAAGGTCGATATGGAGAAGACCGTTCTTCAGCGAAGCATTCTGCACTTCCACATGGTCGGCAAGCTGGAAGCGGCGCTCGAAGGCGCGCGTGGCAATGCCGCGATAGAGGAAGTCGCCCTCGGATGCCTTGGTGTCTTCGGCCTTCTCGGCCTTGACAGTCAGCACATTGGCGCGGGATTCGATGCTGAGTTCATTCTCGTCGAAGCCGGCAACCGCCATGGTGATGCGATAGGCGTTCTCGCCGGTGCGCTCGATATTATAGGGCGGATAAGCCTGGGCCTGCTCCGGCTGGCCAATGCTATCAAGCATCGAGAACAGACGGTCGAAGCCGACCGTAGAGCGATAAAGGGGAGAAAAATCAACGTGACGCATGGTGTCCTCCTTAGAAGCGACTGTTTGCGAGTGCGGCTCTCCATCCCGTTCTGGCGATGAAAGAAACCTTGATACGGCCCCGTTCTGGCGACCGTGAGCAATAGGTGGGAACGGTGTTTTGGCAGTTCAAGAGGGAAAAATGCATTCAACTCACCTGAACGATTTCTGAATGACAAGTTCCGGATGCGTTCATTTCGCCCCCGCTAAAACGGCTCTATCGGAGGCAACTCCGGGGCAAGGAAGCATCGTCCCTTCTTCCTTGCCGATTAGCCGGAACCGCGACTGCTAACACCGACGGTTCCGGCAATTTTTCCCGTCCCGTCCGTTTGTGCATGTTTTCCTTTGACGCACACAGTCGCTCAACCTATCCCCTTCTGAAGCATGGTCTAAGCAAAACTGTGTAGCGGCTTTGCGATAACGACATGCGGATAAAGCAAGGACCTAAAGCGCATGAGCGAATCTGAAAGATCGCAACACGCTTTAGACTGTCGTATAGACACATTGTTTGCCGAGCAGGATATCGATGACCGAAGCCATTCTCCATGAGACCAAAGGCAACCCCGTGCCCGACAACCACCATGTCGGAACCTTTGAAGGCCACGGCAAGAAGAGCTTGCGCTATGCGATCTTCCGTTCCGAAAGACCGGTTGCACGCGGCACCATCGTGCTGCTGCACGGCCGCAATGAAACGATCGAGAAATACTTCGAGACGATCCGCGATCTGACGGCCAAAGGCTTCTGGGTCGCCACTTTCGATACGCGTGGCCAAGGCGGTTCGGCGCGGCTGTTGAAGAAGGCGGATGCCGGTTACGTGCGCCGCTTTTCCGATTACCAGAAGGATGTATCGCTGTTCCTGGAACAGGTGGTGCTGCCCGACACGCGCCTGCCCTTCTTCATGGTCGCACACTCCACTGGCGGGCTGATCGCGCTCTCCATGGCGCCGGAACTGTCCAACCGCATCGAGCGCATGGCGCTCTGCTCGCCCTTCGTCGGGCTTGGGGGCCAATCCGTTTCGCCTCGCTGGATCAAGACCGTTGCCACCGCCCTGACATGGACGGGTTTTGGCGGCAAGCAACTGGGCAGGGATAATCGCGAACGGGACTTCGATGGCAATCCACTGACCTCCGATGCCGAGCGTTTTGCCCGTAACATTGCGATCGCCAACAGCCATCCGGAGCTTTTCATCGGCAGGCCGACTGCGCGCTGGCTCTACGAAGTCATGAAGCTGATGCCCAAAGTGACGCGACAGGATCATTTGACCCGCATCACAATTCCCACCCTGTTGCTGGCGCCGGTTCTCGACACCATCACGCCCTATGCGGTGCAGGAGGAGTTGTCTCGTAATTTCCGGGCCGCGCAGTTAATCCCGGTCATTGGCGCGCGCCATGAATTGTTTCAGGAGCGCGATATCTACCGCGCCCAGGCGCTTGCGGCGCTGGATGCCTTCTTCGCCCCGGAAGAATAGCGTCCCGCCCTAAAAGGTTCAGAGACCGGAGAGCCGTGCCAGCGCCTCCTCATGCACGGCCTTGCTGCCGGCAGCGACGATCCTGCCCGCGCCTTCCGGTCGCCCGCCATCCCAAGTGGTGATGACGCCGCCTGCCTGCTCGATGATCGGGATCAGCGCACCGACATCATAGGGCTTCAGGCCAGATTCGATGACGAGATCCACATGGCCAGCGGCGAGCAGCGCGTAGGCATAGCAATCCACACCATATCGGAAGAGCCGCACCTTGTCCTGAATCTGGCCGTAAAGCTTCGCCTCTTCAACCGTGAAGATATGCGGGGAAGTGGTGAAGAGTACGGCGTCGGATAGCGATTGGCACGCCCGCGTCTTGATCTGCTTCTCGCCTTCCGGCCCCTTGTACCAGGCCTTGTTCCCATCGGCGAAATAGCGCTCGCCGGTAAAGGGCTGATCCATCAGGCCCATCTTGGCGCGCCCGCCCGACTGAAAGCCGATCAGCGTTCCCCAAACCGGCACACCGGAAATGAAGGCGCGGGTGCCATCGATGGGATCGATGACCCAGACATGCTCGCGATCAAGCCCGATGCTGCCATGCTCTTCGCCGAGAATGCCGTGCTCGGGAAAATGCTCGGTGATCAGCGCGCGGATCGCCGCTTCCGCCGCCTGGTCACCTTCCGTCACCGGATCGTAGCCGCCCGCCTGCTTGTTATCGACAGCGATGCCGGTGCGAAACCGGGGCAGCGTCTCGGCCTTGGCGGCGTCGGCAAGGCGGAAGAAGAAATTGCGATCTGGCAGCATTGAAGTCCCCTGGTGTCTGGTATTGTCCGTCGTTGTTTGTTGTTGTCGGGAGATGACATACAACATCGACCTACAAATCGGAATCTGTTTTCCGCAAGCAGGACGCCTTGTTCAACCAATGACCCACCGCCGTCAACGTCCTGCGCTACGAGCCATTTCTGGACCGGTGGGCTCACATGATCCTGGACCTTCGATGCCTCATCCATGAGCATATTATCCGAAGCGTCGTTTATCAGTTATGCAAACGTATAAATAACGCCTATTATTTAATCAAAAAATTATAATGCTTGACAATTAAGCAGTATCATCTACCTTGGGACACACAGTCTTTGACTGTAAATACCCTCCTTGGGTGTTTCCTCCCTAGACTTAACCGCGCGCAGGCGCGGTTTTTTTTGCCCATGCGGCAGCCGCAGGGAAGGACCAGTGGAATGTTCAGAGGGTGGGGAGCGCGTTATTCGGCGGCAAGCGCCATGTCGATCGCGTATTCGGAAACGAAAGCTGCCAACTGGCGCATGAAGATGTCCAGCGCCGATTGCATCGCCGGAAAATCCGCCGCTTTCAAAAACGTCTTTTCATCCACATAAAGCGCACGATTGACCTCGATCTGCAAAGCATGCAGCGAGCGGATCGGCCGGCCGTAATGCTCGGTGATGAAACCGCCGGCATAGGGCTTGTTGCAAACGGCGGTGAAGCCGAGCTCTTCGAGGAAATGCAGCGCCGCGCGGGAAATCTCCGCCGACGCGCTGGTGCCATAGCGATCGCCGATAATGATATCGGGGCGGATGTTCGAGCCCGCGAGACGAATATTGCCCGGCATCGAATGGCAATCGATCAGCACCGCCATCCCGTGATTGGCATGGGTGCGCGAGACCAGTCGGCGCAGACACGCATGATAGGGTTTGTAGATGCCTTCGATCCGCGATAGCCCCTCGTCCACAGACAGCCTGTGGGCGTAAATATCCATATTTTCCGCCACGATGCGCGGCACCGTGCCGAGACCGCCAGCAACGCGCATGGAGCCGATATTGGCATAGGAGGGCAGCGCACCGTCGAACATGCGCGGATCGAGTTCATAGGGCTCGCGATTGACGTCGAGATAGGCGCGCGGAAAATTCGCCTTCAGCAGCGGCGCGCCGATATCGGGAGCGCCTGCAAAGAGCTCATCGACGAAGCAATCTTCGGAGCGGCGAATTTCATAGGAATCAAGCCGCGAGGCTTCGAGGAAAGAGATCGGGTAACAGCGACCGCTATGGGGGGAATTATAGACGAAGGGAATGCTGTGCACCGCGGGTTCGCGCACCTCGAACAATTCATATTCGCCCGTCACCCAGTCCATGCCGTCCCGTTTACCATGTCATAATTCTGCCAGACGCATCATGTTGCCAGTTGCGCCAGTGCAAGTCCATACTGGCAGGCAGTCACCCTCTCGTGATTCTACCATTCACATGATATTTACTCCGACAATGGTACAATCGCGATAGGGTATCCCAATAATTCTGTAGTTACGGTCACTTATATGGTTCAGAAAATTCTTCTCGCCGAAGACGACAACGATATGCGCCGCTTCCTCGTGAAGGCGCTCGAAAAGGCCGGATACAAGGTCTCGTCCTTCGATAATGGTGCCAGCGCTTACGATCGACTTCGCGAAGAGCCTTTCTCGCTGCTTTTGACCGATATTGTCATGCCGGAAATGGATGGCATCGAACTGGCGCGCCGCGCGACGGAACTCGATCCGGACCTCAAGGTCATGTTCATCACCGGTTTTGCAGCGGTCGCGCTCAACGCTGATTCGAAGGCGCCGAAGGATGCCAAGGTGCTTTCCAAGCCTTTCCACCTTCGCGACCTCGTCGACGAGGTCAACAAACTCCTTGTGGCGTAAGGGTTTCAAAAAAACCTGTCACAAAATCGAAAAAGGCAGTTGACGCTTCATTCGGTTATGTGATTTATGCGCCGCAACGGAGGGCGTGTAGCTCAGCGGGAGAGCACTACGTTGACATCGTAGGGGTCACAGGTTCAATCCCTGTCACGCCCACCATCCGAATTCAAAGAAATCAAGGCCTTGCGAAATATCGCGAGGCCTTTTTCTTTTGGGCCATACCCTGACTGAAGGGAGACGACGAGGCATAGTCTCACGCCCATCGAAGGCGATGTCTTGAGGTGAGATCTTTCCAGACAGCGAGACGTGATGGGTTCGCTTCCGACGCAGAAAACCGGCGCCGCGAACATCCTTTTCAAATATCAGAAAGCGCGATACAAATCCGAAATCCCGTAATGTAAAAGCGCCATGACGAAAAAATTCCTCATTATCGATCCCGAGACCGACCACGCCGTGTTGAAGGGAATTGCCTCGCCAACGCGGGCGACCATGTTGAAGATGCTGCATGATCGCGGACCGATGAATGTCAACGACATGGCGGCGGCTCTGGCACTGCCGCAATCGACGGTCTCCACCCATATCCAGATTCTCGAAGATGCCGGCCTGCTGCAAAGCGAGACGCAGAAGGCGCGCAAGGGCAATCAAAAGATCTGTCGCGCCACGGTGGAAGAGGTCGTTATCGTCTTCAAGAGTGAGGTGCGTGAGCCGCGCAAGGACGTCATCGAGGTGTCTATGCCGGTCGGCCTCTACACCGGTTTCGATGTCACAGCCCCCTGCGGTCTCTGTTCGCCAGAGGGCATTATCGGGCTTCTCGATGTGCCGAATGCGCTGCTCGATCCCGATCGGATGAAGGCGGGATTGATCTGGTTTACCCGCGGCCATGTGGAGTACCAGTTTCCCAACAATGCCAAGCTGTCCAATGCGGCAATCCGCGAGCTGGAAGTGGCGGTGGAGCTCAGCTCCGAAGTGCCTGGCACAAGTGCCGACTGGCCGTCCGACATAACGCTCACCATCAACGGCAAGAAGGTCGGCGTCTGGACCTCCCCTGGAGACTTCGGCGACAAGCGCGGCGTCTATACGCCGGACTGGTGGAAGCTGAAGGGCTCGCAATATGGCAAGCTGAAGAACTGGCGCGTGGGGCCTGACGGCACGTTTGTCGATGGCGTGCAGATCTCGAATGTCACGCTGGCCGATCTCGATCTTGCCAGCCATCACTCCATCCGCGTGAGGATCGGCATCGAAGACGATGCCACCCATCCGGGCGGCATCAATATTTTCGGCAAGGGCTTCGGCAATTACGATCAGGACATCGTTCTACGCCTGAAGATCGAATAGTATCAATAATTCCGATGTTTAAAATAAGCGCGTGACATCAAGCCGTTAGAAATTACGGATAGCTTCTTCACGCAACGTTACAGCTCTTACAGTTGACCCTTACCGGATTTTCCGATTTAGTATCCGTAATAGCGATATATATCGATTTTTATGATATAAATGGGAGGAATGCATGAAGGTGTCGGTTGTGGCGCATCCGCAATTTGTCGTGGCGGATATTGATCCGAGACTCTACGGGTCCTTCATCGAGCATCTCGGTCGTGCGGTCTATACCGGCATTTATGAGCCCGGGCATACCACGGCCGATCAGAACGGCATGCGTCACGACGTGATCGATCTCGTCAAGGAACTGGATGTTCCGATCGTGCGCTATCCCGGCGGCAATTTCGTTTCCGCTTACAATTGGGAAGATGGTGTGGGGCCGAAGGAAGAGCGGCCCGTTCGTCTCGATCTGGCGTGGCACACCTCAGAAAGCAACGAGGTCGGCCTGCATGAATTTGCCGATTGGTGCGTCTCTGCCAACACCGAAATGATGCTGGCCGTCAATCTCGGTTCGCGCGGACTGGATGAAGCGCGCAATCTGCTGGAATATGCCAACCACCCCGGCGGCAGCGAGTGGAGCGACAAGCGTATCGCCAATGGCCGAAAGGAGCCCTTCGACGTCAAGCTCTGGTGCCTTGGCAACGAAATGGACGGCCCCTGGCAGATCGGCCACAAGACGGCGGATGAATATGGCCGCCTGGCCCACGAAACGGCAAAGGCCATGCGTGCCTTCGACAGTTCGCTCGAACTCGTCGTCTGCGGCTCGTCCAATGCCAAGATGCCGACCTATCCGGAGTGGGAAGCGACCGTTCTCGACCACACCTATAACGAGGTCGATTACATCTCGCTCCACATGTATTTCGACAATCACGCCAATAATGTCGGCAACTATCTGGCGATGAACCAGAAGCTGGACGACTACATCATGTCGGTCGCAGGCGTCATCGACTACATCAAGGCCAAGAAGCGCTCGTCGCGTCAGGTCTATATCTCATTCGACGAATGGAACGTCTGGTATCACTCGAAGGAGCAGGACAAGAAGACGCTTGCCGGTGCCGATGGCTGGCCCTTCGCCCCACCGCTTCTGGAAGACATTTACACGTTCGAGGATGTGCTGCAGGTCGGTCTGATCCTCAACACCTTCATCCGTCGCTCGCATGTGGTGCGCATTGCCTGCCTGGCGCAGCTCGTCAACGTCATTGCGCCGATCATGACCGCGCCGAACGGCCCGGCCTGGCGCCAGACGATCTTCTATCCCTTCCTCTTTGCCTCGCGCTATGGCCGTGGCAAGGCGCTGGACCTGAAGGTCAACAGCCCCACCTACAAGAGCGATACGGCGGGCGAGGTGTCCTGCCTCGACGTGTCCGCGGTCCATAATGAGGAGGGCGGCTTCGTCAGCTTCTTTGTTGTCAATCGCTCCGATAAGGAGATCGACGCCGATTTCGATGTCGCAGCCTTCGGCAGCGCCAGCAGCATCGCCGATCATCAGGTGATGACCCATGCCGATCTGAAGGCGGTCAATACCGAAACGAATATGAACAATGTTGCGCCGAAAAAGGCTGACACGGCAACGCTGTCCGACGGTCGGCTTTCGGCGACATGCGCCCCCTACTCCTACCAGATGGTGCGCATCAAGGTCTGACAAGGCCTTGCGACATCGCCATACGGGTCACGGGAGGAGACACTATGACGGCAAGTATCGATATCAACAATGTGAGCAAGCACTTCGGCGGGCTGACGGTTTTTGAAGGACTGTCGCTCTCCATTCCGGCGCATGAATTCGTCGTGTTCCTCGGGCCATCCGGCTGCGGAAAGTCTACGCTTTTGCGCATGATTGCGGGGCTCGAAAGTGTCGATGACGGAGAAATCCACATCAATGGCGAGCGCATCGACGATCAGCCGCCCGGCAAGCGCGGCGTCGCCATGGTCTTCCAGTCCTATGCGCTCTATCCGCATATGACGGTGCGCGACAACATGGCATTTGGGCTGAAGAACATCGCCGTCGAGCGCTCCGTCATCGATGCGCGCATTGCTGAGGCCGCACGCATGCTGGAAATCGGCCATCTGCTGGAGCGCAAGCCCGGGCAATTGTCCGGCGGCCAGCGGCAGCGTGTCGCCATCGGTCGTGCCGTGGTGAAGGAGCCGAAAGCCTTTCTCTTCGACGAGCCATTGTCCAACCTCGATGCGGCACTGCGGACCCGCACCCGCATCGAACTGGCACAGCTGCATCAGCGGCTGAAGTCGACGATGATCTTCGTCACCCATGACCAGATCGAGGCGATGACGCTGGCGGATCGGATCGTCGTCATGAACAATCGGCAGATCGAACAGATCGGCACGCCAATGGAGATCTATAACCGTCCCACAAGCCGCTTCGTCGCCGGCTTCGTCGGTGCGCCGGCGATGAACTTCCTGCCGGTCACGATCGGCACGGATGCCGGCGTCGTCACCGTCGAGACGGCTTCGGGCATCAAGATGGCGACCGCCATTCCGGCCACCGGCATCACGCCCGGCGCATTCGAACTTGGCCTGCGCTCGGAAGACGTGCGCATCACAGCGCCCGGCAGCGGCACGGCAGACGGCGTGGTGGATGTGGTGGAGCGGCTGGGTGAACGCACGCTGGTCTATGTGCGCCTTGCCGATGGTCAGCAGCTTGTCGGCTCCGATAGTGGAGATAGCCGCGTTTCGGTCGGCGACCGCGTCGGTCTCTCCTTCGACAGCACCAAGGCGCATCTTTTCGATGCGTCGGGCCGCGCCTGGCACGCGCGGGAGGTGGGTCATGGCTGAACCACTGACCGCCACCACCGCCCATCAAGGTCCAGGCACAGCCTCGGTCAAGCGTGCGAAGAGCGTCGATATCTATGCGCCGCAATGGCGAAACTTCCTCTTCGTCGCGCCCTATCTCGTCTTCTTCGTCACGCTGCTTGTCGTGCCGCTGTTCTGGGGCATCTGGCTGTCCTTCCACAAGGCGGATACGTTTTCCTCCGGCCCCTTTATCGGTTTCGGCAATTACGTTCGGCTGTTCAATGACAGGATCTTCCTGCAGTCGATCTGGAACACCTTCTACTTCGTGCTGCTGACGGTTCCATCGCTGGCCCTGCTCGGCCTGTTTCTGGCGCTTTGCCTCAACCGGCGCACACGCAGTGCCGCCGTCCTCCGGGGTCTGTTCTTCTCGTCCTCGGTCTTGTCCGTCACCATCGTCACGCTGATCTGGCGCATCGTCTACATTCCCGATATCGGGCTTCTGTCGATGATCTTCGGCCTGTTCGGCGCACGCGCCCCTGCCTTCCTGTCGGACCCGAGCCTTGCGATGATCGGCATTGCGATTGCCACGGTCTGGTGGTGCATCGGCCTGCCGATGATGCTGTTTCTCTCCGCACTTCAACAGATCCCGCAGGATATTTATGAGGCCGCCGCACTCGACAATGCCAATCGCTGGCAGACGCTCCGGTCCATCACCCTGCCCTCGATCAAGCGCACCTTCGTGCTGGTCGTCATCATCCAGATCGTCTTTCAGTTCCAGCTCTTCGGCCAGGCGTTGCTGATGACGCGCGGTGGGCCGAACAACCTCACCAAGCCGATCGTCTTCTACATCTACGAGACGGCCTTCCGCCGCTGGGATCTCGGCCTCGGTGCCGCCGCATCCGAAATCCTGTTCGTGCTGATCCTGGTCGCGGCCATGGTGCAATTCCTGATGTCCCGCAGAAAGGCAGATGTGTGATGGCATCGCAGAACTCCAACATCATCGGCAGATCCTTCGGCGACCGCGTGCTCTATGGCCTCGTCATCCTTCTGGCGATCGTCATGGCAGCCCCCGTCCTTTACGTCATCGCGCTGTCTTTGAAGGACAACAACGCGCTGATGGTCGATCCGCATTCGGTCTTCCAGCTGCCCTATACGATCAAGAACTATATCGACACCATCGGCACATCGAGCGTGTTTCTTTGGGTGTTCAACAGCATCGTGGTGGCCGGCGGCATGACGATCATGACGTTGATCCTGTCATCACTTGCGGGTTATGGCTTCGCCCGACTGAACTTTCCCGGTCGCGACGTGCTGTTCGTTCTGGTGCTTCTGGGTCTTGCCGTGCCGGAACAGGCGGTGCTGATTGCCCGCCATCAGATTTTCAGCTGGCTTGGCCTGCACAATTCCTATCCGGGCCTGATCCTGCCCGGTCTGTCGTCCGCCTTCGGCGTGTTCCTGATGACGCAATATTTCCGCGCCATTCCGAAGGAGTTGGATGAAGCCGCGATCCTCGACAATGCCAGCCGCTTCCGCGTTTTCTGGAAGGTGCTTCTGCCACTCACCGTCCCGGCCCAGGCGACGCTTGGCATCTTCACCTTTCTCGGCGCCTGGAACGATTACTTCTGGCCGCTGATATCCGCCACGAAGAAGGAGATGTTCACGCTCACCGTCGGCATCGCCTCGACGCAGATGAACTTCGCACAATCGCAGGGCATCGGCTTCCTGATGGCGCAGGCGGTGTTCGCCGGCGCACCGATCCTGATCATCTATCTGTTTTTCCAGAAATATATCGTCACCGCCGTATCTGGCGCGGCGGTGCGGTGATGCATGACGTTTGAGGCCAAATGCTAGGCCTGAACGAATGAGGAAAAGACGCCGCTCGCCCAGCGACGGCGAAACCTGAGGAGGAGGAGACTATCATGACTTTGAGGACACTGTTTCTCGCCACCATATCCGCAGCCGCGGTTCTGGTCGCATCACCAAGCCTCGCCGAGACCGAGTTGCAGGTGCAGCGCTTCTTTGGCGCCTGCGACGCAGATTTCGGCAAGAACACCGATGTCAGCAAGGCGGTGGGCGAATGCGGCATCATCACATCGATGATCAACAAATTCGCCGCCGACAATCCCGATATCAAGATCAATGTCACGACGGTGGAATGGCCGGGCTACGACCAGCTGACGGCGCAGTTCGCCTCGGGCGATGCACCGGACATCGTCACGATCCATGAATCCGTCCTGTCCGACTATCAGTCCAAGGACCTGCTGGTCCCGCTCGACGACATGTTGAAGACGGTGGGCGTGACGCCGGACAAATTCACCGACGCTGCCAAGGAAGGCGTGACCAAGAACGGCAAGATCTACGGCCTGCCGATCGACAACTGGACCATGCTCTACCACATCAACATGGACCTCTTCAAAACCGCAGGCCTCGTCAATCCCGATGGCACGCCGATCCTGCCGAAATCACCGGAAGAGTTGCTGGCCCAGGCCGAGCAGTTCAAGCAGAAAACCGGCAAGCCCTATTTCGTCCAGAACCTTGCCAACGAGACGGCGCTTTATGCCCGCAATCTCTACACCTACCTGTTCCAGCAGAATTCCGATTTCTTCGCCGATCCGAAGAAGGTGAAGTTCAACACGCCGGAAGCACGCAAGATCGTGGAGATGTACAAGACCATCTTTGAAAAGGACGACACGACGAAGGACCTCGATTACGGCGGCTCCATCAACGCGTTCCTCGGCGGTGAAGGCGGCGTACACCTGAACGGCACCTGGATGGTCGGCGACTACAATGCCCAATCTGAAAAGCCGGGCACTGCGCTGAACAAGGGCGGTTATGCGGTCTATCCCTATCCGCAGCTCTTCCCTGGCGCCAAGGCGCAATATGCCGATGGCCACAGCTGGGCGGTTTCCAAGAAGGAGCGCACGCCGGAGCAGGAAGCGGCGATTGCCAAGTTCCTGAAATTCTTTGCCGATAATGATTTCGAATGGTCGCGCACCGGTCACCTGCCGGCTTACAAGGCGGTCATCGAATCCGCCGAGTTCAAGGCGCTGCCGCATCGCGACACGATTGCGCCGATCGCCACGCTTGGCAAGCCGCTGCCCTCTGCCGTCCAGCGCCAGTTCGCCATTCAGGACATTGTCGGCGAGGAAATGAGTGCGGCCATCACCGGCCAGAAGGACGTCGATTCTGCGCTCGCCGATATGGAAAGCCGCGTCAACGAACTTCTCGCCAACCTCTGATCTGCCGGCTGCAGCCCTTTGCTGCGGTCTCTCGCGTCTCGCCTACCCTCCCGGGGGCGAGGCGCGAGATTTTGTTTGAGGGAGAGTGCGGCCTCTTTTTCACCCTTGTGGTCGATATGATTTGGAAAAGACCAATCTTGGTCCTATGGGTGAAGGCCCATTTCATCGTCCGAGACTGTCAACGACCGTGCCTAGAATGCAAAGCGACACCCGCCAGACAATCGTGCGTCTCCTCTCCACCATGGCAAGCGCCAAGGAGATCGACCAGTATCTGAAGCGCTTCTCCCAGCTCGATGCCAAGCGCTTCGCGCTCGTCAACATCGATGGCGCCATCTTGCGCGATGCGCAGGAGGCAGAGGCCACCGCCTCATCGCTGTCGTTTCTGCAGCAAGTGGGGCTGACGCCGATTGTTCTGTTGGGACGTAGTTCTGGGGCAGAGGATGAGAGCGCCGCGCATGAGAGGGCAGCCAGCGCCGCAGGCAAGCCACAAGAGACCGCCGATCGCGAGACGTTTGATGGCCTCAACCTGAAGCTCGTTCAATTGCTGCAAGAACAAGGCACGCGCGCCACCTCGATCACGGCAGGCGTGTTTGCAGCAGACGTTCCGACAAGCAATGCCAGCTCCCGCCTCGCAACGGTCAGCGCAGTGAGATTGGCGCCGATCGAAGCCAGTCTCGATGCAGGATCGATCCCTGTCATCGGCAGTGTTGGCGAAACCCCATCCGGCCAGACAATAGAGATCGGCAGCGATGACGCGACCAACGAGCTGGTGCGCGCGCTGCAGCCCTTCAAGGTGATCTTTCTCACAAGCTTTGGCGGCTTGCGCCATGACAATGGTCGCAGGATCGACTCGATCAACCTCTCCACAGAATACGACCAGTTCGCCGATAAGGCCTATTCGGACAGCGGCTTCACCTTCAAGATCGAGCGGATGAAGCAATTGCTCGATGGCTTGCCGATGGAATCCTCGATCTCGATCACCAACCCGGCCAACCTGGCGCAAGAGCTGTTCACCCATAAGGGCTCCGGCACGCTGATCCGCCGTGGTGAACGGGTGCTGCGCGCCACCTCATGGGAAGAACTCGACCTGACCCGTTTGCGGGCGCTGATTGAATCGAGTTTCGGACGACGCGTCGTCGACGATTATTTTGAGCGCACCCGGCTGCTGCGCGCCTACATCAGCGAGCACTACCGCGCCGCCATCATTCTGACGGAAGAGGATGGCGTTCCCTATCTCGACAAGTTCGCCGTGCTGGACGAAGCGCAAGGAGAAGGCCTCGGCCGTGCGGTCTGGAAGGTGATGCGTGAGGAGACACCGCAACTCTTCTGGCGCTCCCGCCACAACAATCAGGTCAACATATTCTACTACGCCCAGTCCGATGGCTGTTTCAAACAGGAGCGATGGAAGGTGTTCTGGTGCGGCCTGACGGATTTCTCGCAGATCGAAAAATGCGTCGCCCATTGTGCGGTTCGCCCGACAACCTTGATCGACACTGAAACCAAACCGTGACGGAGAAGGCGCCATGTCGCACGCGATAAACCTACGGACGGTTCCGGGCGTCTTCAGCGTCGCGCGCCTTTCGCCCGATGCCGCCTTGCCTGCCTGGTTTGACGGCCCCGGCTTTTCCGCCATGGTCAGAAGCGACGACGAACTCACCCTCGTCTGCCTGCAGAACCGTGTACCAACGACCGTCGAAGTCGAACCAAACTGGCGCTGCTTGCGCAGCCTCGGCCCGATCCCGTTTAATGCGACAGGTATTCTCCAATCGCTGATTCAGCCGATCTCCGAACAAGGTATTGGCGTCTTCGTGCTATGCACATTTGACGGCGAGCATATTCTCGTGCCGGAGAAAGACTGGGACAAAGCAGCACGTTCGCTTCAAGAGGCAGGGCACGTCTTCGTTCCGTAGACGAAAACCGGTCATCCTCGCATAGACATCGGAAGCGCATCCTCACTTCGATTCGCGGCATCGTTGGGAGCAGAATTTCACATGATCCCAGTCTTTCGCCCATTTCTTCCGCCAGACGAAGGGACGCCCGCAGACGGGGCATATCTTGGACGGCAGTTCGGATTTCTTGCGCTGTTTCGGCATTGAAGCGCCTCTGATCCTTCTCCAGCTTACGGCAACGACCGCGTTCCAGATCTTGCGACGACCAAATCACACGGTCCATATAGGAATTCGGTATGATCAATACTTGACGGCAACCAATTATGCCCCATGACAGTCTTACAACCGGTCGATCATCTGGAAGACATCATGGCTTTTGAACAATTCGTCACCGATTACGGCATCGCGGCCGTATTGATTGGCTCCGGGGTCGAGGGAGAGACCGTGGCATTCCTGGGCGGCGTGCTTGCCCACAAAGGCATGTTTCCATACTGGCAGGTGGCCGTTGCCGCCGCGCTGGGCTCATTCCTGGCGGATCAAATTCTTTTTTATCTCGGGCGCTATGCCAGCGGCATCAACGCCGTCAAACGCCTGACCGCAAAACCCGCCATGACGCGGGTTACCTCATGGCTCGAAAAGCACCCAAACGCCTTTATCTTCTTTTTCCGCTTCGTCTACGGCATTCGCACGATCAGCCCGGTCGCAATCGGACTTTCTTCCATTTCGCCGCTTCGCTTCTTTGCCATCAACCTGGTCTCCGCCGCCACCTGGGGCACTCTCATCACCGCCGTTGGCTATGGACTGGGGCAGGCAATCGAGACTCTGATCGGAAGGCTCGGGCTTGGCCACCACATGGCCATCGCCATCATTCCTGCCCTTGCCGTCATCGCCGCCATCGCATTCGGTGCGCATCACTACTTGCGGTCCTCGGAGAAGACATAAGCGGCCCGCGTCGGCGCGACGACGCGCAAAGGATCATCGCGCAGGCAGTTCGGTCGCTCCTGTTTGCCGCCTTTGCTCGTCAATCTGGCGCTGCTGGTCTTGGAAGCGTTGATCATATCCGGCAAAAGCGCGATCCAGTTCGGGCCGGGGAACCTGCGCATCGCGCAAATCCTTGATCTCGGCTTCCATACGGATCCTGTCTTCGGAGCTTCGCTGCTGACGCCACTCCATCTCCTGCCGCGTCACCATCCGCTCCGTCATCGCAATGATGCTCTGCTGTGTGGTGTCCGCCAGCTTCGCGACTGCCGTCTGCGCCAGCTCGGAGTTCTTCAGGATCGCGGAATCGAGCCGGCTCTGATCCTTGCTTAGCGTGCCATAGACGAAGGCGCTCAGCGCCGCCAAGATTGTGAAGGATACGCCGACCGCCGACCAGACGACCGGCCATTGCGTGCGGCTGCGCTCCGCAAGGCTGGCGGACAGGCCCGAGATCGACGTGCGCATCTCATTGGCGATCGCCGACATGGTGTTTTCCACCTGCTTGAAACCGGAGCGCATCTCGGTTTCAAGATCGCTTTGCCGGCGCCCGAGATTGGTCACGCGCTCGCCGAGCTGCGCCGTGGCAGCATCGCTATAGGCGCGGTGGGCTTCGTGGTCATTCATCTCTTCAAGTCCTGTCATTGCCTGATGCTTCGTTGCGCAGCTTGCGGCTTCGTCACGTCGAAGCGCGTCTTCACACCGTCGTAGAATGATGCGCAGCGCCCTATGCGCCTGTCGGTGAGATCGGCGGCAACCTCCCAACGCAACTGTGTATTGCGCGGCTTCTCGACCCCGTATTTCGGGATCACCCGCTCCATCGGCTGGCGGCATTCCTCAGGCAGATCCGGCAGGCGCACACCGGCAGCCATCCTGCCCTTCGCATCAGCGGCGGCAATCAGCCGCGCCTCTTTGCTGGCACAGCCAGAGACGGTCAGCATCGCTCCAGCGGTAATCGCCATCATCCATTGTCTGATTGTCATTGCGGATCGCCTCTTCGAGTTCAGCCTGGCGTTTCTGTTGCGTGAGAGCGTCGGCCACCGCGCGCTTCCGGTAATCCTCCAGCGCCTGTGCCGCCGCATTGCGCTGCCGCTCAAGCTCCGCCGCCCTGGCTTCGGCAGCAGTCTTTTCCGAAAGCAGCACATACCCTTTCAGCAGTGCCGCATCATGCGAGGAAAGCCACAGCAGAAAGCCGCCGAAGACAAGCAAGACGGCGATGATGAGCGTTGCAATGCGCCCCAAAAGCGAAGTCGGGAAAAGCATACTCATAGGCCGCTCACACAAAGCTCGGCTTCACCGACACGCTGCGCGTCCCCCATCTCACGGCGATTGACGAGCCCGCGCACGATGCGCCCACCCGCCCGATTAAACGCCGTCTGCGCCTCACACGCCGCCCGCCACTGCCCAGCCTCAATCCGAGCCTTCGCCGTCGACCGGCACCAGGCCCCGACACCAAAATTATAGGATCCCGAAATCATCGACGCGCGAACGCTGACAGGTGCAGCCGCAAGCTTCGGCGAACACTGCATGATCGGCTGATAATAATCATCATGCACGCGGCGCAAGAGCATATCGCGACACTGCGCCTTCGTCTTCGTCATGCCAGGGCCAATGCCCTGCGTCTCGCCATAACAAATGTCCCAGATCTTCGCGAACGGATCCCAATGGGACGTCAACACCAGCCCTTCCCAGGGAATGATGGCCTTCTCCACGGCCAAAATGACGGCAGGGTGCATCCTCCCGGCAACAGCGTAACGGTCATAAGCGGCATATCCACCGGCTGCGATCGCGGCTAAGACACCAGCAACGGCCGCCTTACCGCGCCTCGTCGGCGCGATCTTGTTTATCGGCATCGATTATTCCTTTCTGGACGAGTATTCGGGAAATAAAGGCCGCGCAGGTCGCGGCTCCGGAGAGGGCGGCGAACAGGCCGCGAGGGATATCGAGATAGCCGTCGATGAGGGGGAGAGCGACTTCCAGACCAGAAAACAGACCGGCGAGCACGATCCATCGAATGGACCAGGCGCGCTTCAGCACCTGCCACAGTGCGTCATGAGCACGTGAGAAGCTTACATATTTCGCGTTATGTCTTGATACGATAACTATCGACTACTGATTGAGTCCAATAGCGTGTTGTAGCTTACACGATCACATATTGGCCGGATAATAGGCATAGGCGAGCGCGTGAGACGTCAACAAACCCAGCTTCGGGAATCAGGCAGAAGGAACTTTCTTAACTTAATGCCAAGCTGATCAGGTGGGAATGAGTTTTCTTTATATTAGAAAATAATGAATTATAGGAGGTGAATCCGCATACCCGCATATAGAACGAGAGGAATAGCAACGATGCGCAACTTCATAACGTGGCTCCGATATGTTTTAGACGTTGAGAAACCCTATTACGATTACGACACGGACTGGTACGCATATGACAAGAATTGGAAAGGAGTATCTACCTGTCAAAAGATCGCCATTTTGACTAGCGCATCTATTTTTGGATTGGCCTTGGTACTCTCCAGTTGAAGATTGCAGCTGTGAAAGAAAATATGGAAATTTGTGGTAGCGGAGGTTATGGAGTGCCTTTAGAGTTATAGAATCCCGGCCGTGTCAGCTGTTAATGGAGTTAATATGGACAACCGCGGAACAGCTGCAGTCACTATGGTTGTGACGTCTTGTAATCGCTTCGATTTGCTGGAGAGGACGCTTTCGTCCTTTACTGCCCACAACGATTACCCGATCAGGCGGCTTATCCTGATCGAGGACTCGGGCAATCTCGCGGTAAAAACCGTTGCTGATAAATTCCCAGAACTCAACATCGAAGTAATTATAAATTCGCCAAGCTTGGGACAATATGCCTCAATTGATAAGGCATATTCTATGGTAGACACTGAGTTTATTTTCCACTGCGAAGATGACTGGGAGTTTTCCCAGCCGGATGTTATTCGGAACTCGGTTTTGCTTATGGAGGCTGACCCCTCTATAGCTCTCGTGTGGCCGAGGAGTGATGCAGGCGCTCCTCCGTGGCTGAAAAAACGCCCGTACCAAGAACTCAATGGTGTGTCGATGAGACCAATCGACCCGAAAGCGCACCATGTATGGGGAAACTTTACCTTCAATCCCGGGCTACGCAGACTTTCGCATTATAAGATGATGCCGGGAGGATACTCGGCAATGGGTGAAGCACGCACTAGCATCTATCTTAAACGGCAAGGTTATCGCGCTGTCGTTCTCGCTAACGGCGGCGTTCGGCATATCGGCGGAGAAGGTAGATCGACCGGCAGTGCGTTTGCGACTATCGCTACAGGCAAGAAGACATCGAAGCTGTCTGGCAGAATTTCGCGCGCTCGGTTATCTCTTAGACGCAGGTTATCGCACATGATGTGGAGGCTTTCGTTGTTCTTTGCGTCAGAAAAATCGTAATAACCGGAACGATCTGCGTATAAGCTAGATACTACCACGACCCAGAACATTTCAAATCGGGAAGATCGACAACAGCGTCGGGCTGCACCGCATCTATAAGGTCTGCCTCGACAGCGCGTCATTATTATGCTTGATCGCATCAAGAGTGCCGTTCCTCGATCTGCTCAGGGATCACCTTGATTCGCCTATAGACTGCCTCGATCTCCACTAGTCAATTTTTATGCAGTTCAGCGATGGCAGACTTACCGCGCTTCGTTGTCGCGATCTTGTATATCAAAATCAGTTGAACCTTTCTGAACGAGGATTCGGGAGATGAAGGCGGCACATGTTGCGAAACCCGAGAGCGCGGCAAGCAGACCACGAGGAATATCGACATTGCCATCAATAATGGGGAGGAAGACTTCGAGCCCCGAGAGAACACCGGCGAGCACGATCCACCGGACGGACCAGGCGCGCTTCAGCACCTCTTGCCAATTTGTGATGAGCATTGATTTTTCCTTTGGAGCGGCTACGGCCAGTAGGAGGGGTTCGTGGCGTAATCTGCGGGAATCTGAGGAAGCGCTTTCAGGGCGAAATACGATGCAAAAAGAGGCTGGCGCCATGTGGCGGCGGCATCAAGGACACGCCACCATTCCGAAGCGGTTACGAAAGTCGGGCCGGTATCAGTCTTGATTCCGATCTTCCGGTTTGGCTCACCCATATTTATAGCAGCTTGCGCAAGAGGCGTTACCTCCTGCATCCATCTGTTCATATCGGAGGGCGCGGTTCCGAAGTGGTGGGTTCCGCGTTCATCCTCAAAGGTCCAATCGAAGCCAGACGACAGGCGGCGATCAAGCTCAGCGGTGAGCAGTTCAGCCGCTGGCGCAGCTTCAAGCCACTTTTGGCCGTTCCATATCTGCCGGCCATCTAGGGGTGCGGTAGGCACTTCAATGCCGATTTGAAAATCTACCGGCATCTCTTCATCGAGTCCGTCGAAGGAGCCAAGATAGTTTCCGTTCGCGTCCACATAGAAACGCTGGGCTGTCGTCACCTCTACGGCGTTGGCGAATTCTTCGGGCCTCCCGCGATCAGCGTCGTCGTATCCGTCGAGGTAATTTCCGTTCACGTCAACATAGAATCTTTTCATTAGGGCCTCCCGATCACAATGATATCAAAGTTGCCAGGGCCAAATCTCCCTACTCCCCCGCCGCCTTTACTAACATAGGGAATACCATCGGAGCCAAAATTCACCCTAATGTTTGTTGCGTCCACGTTGACAGTGTAACCTTGCCCTTGAGCATAGTTCTCGTCGCGCGCTGCTGTGTTTGCTGGCATAGGAAGCCTGTCGCCCACAGCGTAACCGCCGAAGGCTACTTTACAGACGAAGATTACAATCACTTCCTTTGGAATATAAGGCTTGCCGTGAGCAACGACAACGACAGAGCTACCCGCCCACGTTTGCTGGGTGCTTACGAACCCCCGGAGAGCTTCACTTATGCCTGCACCAAACTCGGTTGCCATGTAGGCGGAAAAGCTCACGTCGCCTGTAGAGGGATAAATTGCGGCGTTGCCTCCGCTAACTTCTACACGCAGGGAACCGCCAGAGATATTGACATAGCCAGCTGGACCGAACGTGTAGCGATTACCATCCCAACCAAAAAATTGGTTACCACCTGCCCAACCTAAAAAGCCAGTCCCGTCACTTCTGTTTAGCTGAACGTCCCCGTTGGATTGGAGCTTCGAGTAACTCCCATGGGTTCCCGGCCCGAAAAGCACATCCCCTGTCAAAATGCCGCCGACCTTTTCAAGAAAGCCCTGCGAGACCGTTTGATAAATCCCATAGGCTTTACGGTACCAGTGAAACGCTGAGAAAAGCCCACCCGCCACAGGGACGTTTTCAGCCTCGCCTGCCCAGCGACTTGCCAGCGCCGCCGATCCCGATGCATTTAAAGCGCTACTGGCCGCCGCGGTAGCGAACCCGGCAGACTCATCGCGGCTCTGTTTCGCACCCTGCGCAAACCCCTGCGCCGCCGCAATCTGCGTCATCGAAGGCTTTTCCTGGCCGGGTTCGACAGTCAGCGATCGTTCCGTCGCCTCCTTCACCGACTGGATCTGCATCACCATCTGGTCCAGACGGCGCTCTACCACTTCGGGATAATAGGCTCCCTGGTTTTCGAGCGAGGTCTCCTGCGTCAACGGCAGCCGGCGGACCAACGTCAGGGTCTGGCCGGTGAGAAGCGGTGTTGCCTTGACGACGTCGCCGCCAGTCTCGCTGCCGACGCCCGTCACGCTGTAGTCGCCATTGTCGAGAGAAAGATCGGACACGTCGCCCGATGCCAAAATCAGCACGGCGCGGATATGCCTGGCATCGAGAATTTTGAAACTGTAAGGAAAAGTCTTCGTCGTGCCGTTGCCGTAGAACGGCCCGGCTACGCTGACTTCGCTTGAAACCGTCATTGTTCACTCCATAAAAAAGCGCCGGAAGGGCGCTTGTCAGTGTGGGTTTTGTGGGGCATAAAATTGGATAGATTCGCCCAATATCGCTGCGGCGTAGGGAGTACCGGATCTCCGCCATCGTTTCGGACGTCGGGATTGGTGGTTCTGGCAAGGCCAGGGCAACCAGTCGTGGCGGTCGCTCCGCGACAGCATCGGCTAGAAAATCAGAATCTGTTTTCAGAAAACCCCGATGCGGAAATCCGACGAGTTAAACGTCGCTTGACATTCTAAACCACACGAGTGGCTCTATCGAAATCAATCTCGAAGAGGGACTTCAGGTCGATAAGGCTGGCTTTGTGCCGCACCACCGGCCGCCGCAGCAGATGACACGGTCGGAACTGTGTCAAAAGCACTGTTCGGATCAGCCTCAACGTCGACGTCGCCAAGGCCCGCAGCCTGAACCAACAACTCGCGAGAAATCCCCAGCACCATGGCAAGCGCAGCCAATCCATCACCCGCCACCGCATCTGCGCGAGACAATCTGCTGGGGGCTGCGAACGCGTCGTTCCACGTCGCCGTGAAGACATTGAAATTCTGCTCGGCTATTGGCTCTAACCCGGTGCCTCGTTCGCTGTGCGCGCCGAAGAAAAGCCCTGCCAGTTCGCCGATAGACCCTCCATCCGAGAACTTATCAGGAGCCGCAGTGATCACCTGAGCGACCACCGCCGGAATAGCAACCCCTGCCAGATAGACGGCAAAAAGACGCGGCGCGCCTCCATAACCGTAGCTCTGCATGATCGGCTGAAGATTACCGCCCGAAAGATCAGCCTGGCTGTTGAAATAACTGTAAAACAGCGTGAACAGGCGGGCAAAAGTAGAGCCGTTCTCTCCCCAGTGGTTCTCCTTATCATCGCGCCTGACAACAAGAGCGTCCGCCTTCGCCACAGCCTCTCTATGCAGGATGCCCTCAGCGATTGCCTGGTCATACGCCGCGTGCCAGAGAACCAGATCTAAAACATCCCCGGTCCCCTTCAGCAAAATCTCGCCATAGAGAACGCTTTTCTCAGCGATCAATCCGAGATCACCCGGCTTGGCGATCGCGCGCCGAATACACGCCTCCATATCCCGGCTGCTCCGCTTCATCCGCGAGTTCATCACGAGGGATAGCCTTGCCACCTCCTCGCGCATGGCCGCCCCTTCGCCCTGATTGGCAAAGCGAATTATCGCAGCTTCCAGCCGGTTCATGGAAATCTGGCCCAAGACAGAGGATGTCTCCCACGTCGATGCAGTAGCGCTAACGATGTCGAGCATCATATTGCGAACGCCCGCACGTCCACGGATCGCCCGCATGACATAAGACAGCCCCCGCCCCTCCGCCGTCGTCGGCTGCACCTCAGCCACCGGTTGCCGCACCATGCGCAGCCAAGGCACGATTACCTTGTCCATCATGTCGGGCGAGACCTCGTCCAGCGCCAGCGAAAATTCCGGCCTGTTAACGATCCGCCCTATCTGCTGTATGACAGGCTCGATATGGATAAACCGCAAAAGCTGATCCATATGCGCCGGAAGCATCGAACACTCCAGCACCAGCGCCCGCGCGTCATTCTCTTTCCCCTGCGCTGTGAAGGCAGGGGCAACCGTCGGAAACATCTCCGCCGGGTTCCTCCCTTCCTGATTAGCAATGCCGAAGCCCCGTTCAAACACAGCCGGCACGAAGCCGCCGGCATAAGTGCCAAACGGCGTCTTGAGGGCGGCAGGCATCACCTCTCTGAAGGAGAAGCCGCAGATCTTGCGGTGCGCCTCCTGCCCTTTTTGCTTCAGCCTCTCCATCACATCCCAGATGGCCTGCGCCGCATCATAATCGGCTTTGGTCAAAATGCCTTCGCGCCACATCCGCGCGATAAAATGCTCCCATCCGGCCTGCCACCCGCGCCCGGCCAGAAGCTTGCGTTGATTGCTGTCATTGCCGGTGTGCAGAAGCGCATGGAACAGCTGCCCCTTGTTCTCGAATGTAAATCCAAGCTCCGGAGCACCGATCGCCGGCCCCAGCAGTTCCGCAGTGCGCGGCTCGATAATGGCGTGAAGCGAACGAAGATAAGCGGCCTTTTCTTCTTCATAATGCTCAAATGCCTGCCGCACCGGCGCGACGATAAGGCGAGAACAAATCCCTGCCTCGCCCCCATCCATATCCTGTGCCCAAAGCTCAACCGGCCGCTGCGCCGCCTCAAGAGAAAGCGGCATAACGGCCCCCACCCCAAGCGCCGTCAGTCTGCGTCGCAAGTCCGCGTTCTGGCTCTCGCTACGCTGCTCCACAGCCGCCAGAACCAAGCCAAGAACAGTGTCCAGATCCTGCCACTCGCCATCGATCTGGATACGCCTCGCGCTCCGGCCAACTTCCGTCACATTGTCGATCGCATCGTGAACGGCATCGAATTCCGCAACCGTCAGATCGCCAAATACCTTTGCATCGGCACGGTTATAAACCTCAGTTGCCTGTGAAAGCGCATTATAGGACAAGTTCGTCCTCCTTCATTTGCTCAAGCCAGCCGCCCATATCAAAACGGGCAGGCTTGCTCGCCAAACCAAATTCAGCGGCCAGCGCACGCACCGCCCCGCGGTTTTCCGCCTCTGCATCCATTGCCCACTCATCATCCGTCGCATCCAGCGTCGCCATGCGGTCAATCAGGGCCTCAAGTTCGTCAGCCTTGGCAGAGGCCGCCATATAGAAATGGCAGGCCATCAGCTGTCGCCGCTTCGCCTCCATCGCTTCTTTGAGATCGTCCTTGGCAAAGGCGCTGGCCGCCTCACCGGCCGTCTTGCGCTCTGCCGCAAGGTGGCGATCGGAATCCGTCGCACTGGACACTTTCAGCGCGCTGAACAGCCGGTGGACATTCCCCTCCACCTCCTGATGCGTCATCGCCTCGCCGCCCGAAAGCTTGCTCAGCGCATTCAGCTCCGCCAGCAGAAACGCCCGGCGCTTGTCCCCATGCAGCGCCTTCAGCGCCTCTTCTTCCAACCGGCCGTCAAGCAAAAGATCGCCGTGACGCTCAACCATCGTCCGCTCGGTCAGAAGCTCGATGGCAAGTTCGATTGGCCGCGCCCGCACCAGCGCCTGCAGAAACGCCCAACCACTGTCAAACCCATACATGCCAGCAGCAATATCGGGGTGAATGCCGTCACGTCCGGCAAAGGCATTGGCGTGGTCCAGCTCGTCCTCGCTCGCATCCGTAACGGGAGAAAGCGGCTTCAACCCAAATTCCCGCTCCAGAACGGCCCGGTCGAGCTTGATCCGCCCCACCGGCTTGCCCTCAAAATCCATGCCGAAGCGCAATGCCTGAATCGCCTGGTAGATCGGCACGGCCTGCAAGGTCCGCGTCGAGATCTCCTTCACCGTCTCGCGCTCCTTGCGATACCAGTCCTGGCGCGCGAGAAAGATCGGCTTCATTACCTGACGCCGCAGTTTTTGATGCGCCTCGTCGTCTGCCTCTTCATGAAGCCGACGCAAACGCCGGTGCTCATCAGCAGAAAGCCGCGCCGTCTTCCCACCCTTGAACAACATGCCCGCAGACATGTCGTCGCGCGCCTCTTCGATTGCCGCATGTGTTGCCAGCATCCGCAAAAGCACGTCGCGAATGTCGGGCGAAAGCGAAAGGTCAAGACCGCGCAGCGCCCCATAGACATGCAGAAGCCACTCGGCGAAATGCTCGAAAACAGTGCGAAGAGCCACTGAAGGCGCCTTACCCTCCAGCAGATACACCTCGAAGGCTTGGGCAAAATGCGCGTGAATCGCGCTTTCGTCAGCACCAGAAACCTCCCGTCCCCAGTCGCGCAGGGTCTCACCCATCTCACGCACATCGGCATCTGTCCGGCCAATTTCAGGAAGCGTTTCCAGAAAATACCGGCTCGTCCCACTAAGAAAAGCGGAAAGCTCAGCACTCTCAAAAAGCCGAATGAGGGATGGGGTTTCATCGGGTTGAACAGCGTCCATCGAATCCCTCCTTGGATTTATCGTCCGTTACGGTTCAGCGTTTTTCGACGGTCTGACCAGGGTGTGTCTGTCGGGACTGCGGGGCCTTGCCTGTTGAAGATCCCAGGGGACGGACTGGGCGATTCAAGCCGGCCAGCAGGTGCGGTGGATGACTGCAGCATTGCCTTGAACCTTTCCGTGGCGATGTCGCCATTGGAAGCCGTCCGTGGCGGTATCGAGACCGGAGAAGCCCCAGACCGATCAATCCTCGACGACGTATCATTCCCGCCGGCAGCGGGAACGGTAGCACCGGAGCTGTTCGTACCACCCTGCCCATCGGCCGGCGCGACAGCAGCTTGCCCCGAAGCCCCATTGACCGCAGGAGGCTGCTTTTGGTTACCCGAGGAAGCGCCGACAGGCGGATTGTCTCGCGAATAGTCTTCACGCGTTTGACCGGTCTTGGCAGATCTCACGCCGCGCGTTGCATCCAGCGCCACAGCCTGAGACTGCGCCGGAGTGACGCTTGAAGCCTGCTGACGCTGGATGTCCTGCTGACGTTCCTGTTCAGAAATAATTTTGTTTTTTTCCTGGGCAATCCGCGCTGCCTCTAATTCACCATTGGTTTGGGTAGAAGGCTCGCTGTGCTTTAACTTCAAGTCTCGGATTTCAGCAGGGGTCTTGGCCGTTGGATCGAAGCGCCCGTAGTCGTGAAACAAGGGTGCAATCTCGGTCCCTGCAATATCTGTCGTGTAGGTACTCGTGCGTACTCCGACGTCGCCACCCGTTACCCGGGCAACGTCAACCTGCGCTTTTCCAATACCCGGCAGGTTTTCAAGTTGTACCTTGCCCTCGCCTGCCAGCCTTCGATTAAGCGCATCGAAGGGGCTAACGGGTATGTAGATTGTCTCCATAGGGCTGCCTCGTGTGATGGCATCAACGTGGTCCCTATATGTAATGGGGCTCCGAGCACGTAGCTTTGATTCTGAAGCCCGCTGCCCGATATCTTCAATCATGGTACTTGATCTTACTGGCTTCGGCACCTCATCGGCACCGTCCGGGAGACCGAAGAGTTTCTTGGTACTCTCTCCAAGAGCGTGCTGACCGGCACCGGTGAAAAATGCTTCCACTGTTCCGTCTGTTAGCGATCGCTGAGGGTCGGAGAGGTTTTGCGCTATAAAGTTTTCCCCTACCTTTTTTAGAGCTTCCTTTGTTCCCTCCCCGACCACCTCAGGGAGTAACTCCCCCGCTCGCTTACCCAGTATCTTTTCTAAAAAAGCGAATTTTAGTTTTTTATCGCCCGGAATAAAATCGAGGACTTCCAGTACAACACCTCCAATGGCTGCCTTGCTCTGGTCATTTTCATTCCCACCGCGCTCTCTCTCGTCTCTAGTTTGTTCTCCAGCACTCTTGAGCGTGTTGATAACCTTCGCACCTTTAGGCCCAACTAGCCTATTGATTATGGCCTCAAAAGCCACTTCGCCGATCACGTCACCGACCTTTTGGCCAATGCCATCTTTCAGACCCGGATAGGCGGGGAAAAGTTCGTCGCCGAAATCCTGTACGTGTTCACCAGCGAACTGCAAATTGTTTGACGCCCATTCGATACCGCCCACAGGATCGTTTTCCGCTTCTAGACGACGCGTGCGGAAAAACTCGTATACTTGGTCTTCGGTCTGATAGCCGGAGAGTACATTGGAGAGAACGTACTGTGCCCAAGTGTCCTTGATCTGCCCTTGCTTCGGGATGTCAGCGCGCAACTTCGCGACATCCTCTGGCGACAAGCTCTTGGCTCGTGCAATTCGGACCACAATCTCCGGTGGCACCCATACAGGCGGATGCATCAACTGCCCCGCCCCCTCCAGTACCGCTCCAACCTGGGAGATTACTTTACCGATAGGCCTTTTGACGGATTCACCCAGATTACCGACAGTGTACTCAAGCCAAGTGAGATTTTCGACATCGTCCCACGCAAGTCTGATATTGTCCGAATTCTTAAGCCACTGTGCAGTACGGGGCGAACCTTTGAGCATCGCTTGGTTGTGCGAACGTTGCAGCCACTCTAGCAGCATGTCACGACTGGCGGCTGCTACGTCGGCACTGATCCCGAAGGCGTTGCCAAGCTTCATGTCGTTCGCGAAAACATCCGGATTGACCTGTTGGGCATTGTTCAGGATGAGGTTAGTAGTATTGCCGACAGAATCTCGCTGGTATCGTTTCCATTCTAGGTACTCGTTAGGTGTTGGCATTGGTGCTCCATTAGGTGCGCTCAATCGCTGCCAGCAAGCATCGCTTCAAATTGATTAGGAAGAACTTGATCAAATCCGCGATTTTTCTTGTTCTCTGTCTGTTCATCTCACCAGCTGTATTTTAGTATCGCTGGGTGTCGAGTCGATTGTCGGCAGTATCTTGAGCCTCGGTTATGTTGAGGCTTTCCAATCATTCGTTTGGGGAACGGGGAAACATGCATTTCAAGAAAATCACCTTCATCACACTCCTTTGCTCAGCCCTAGCGGGTTGCGGGATGACGTTGCCACTGAAGGGGCAGACAGCAAGCGGCGCCGAAACTTTCTCCGGAAAGGCAACTGGATATGTGGACGGGGCAGGCACCATAGAATTGACCAGCAGCAAAGGCAGGAAATGCACTGGCACATTTGTCTACGTTACCAAGCGTAACGGAGAAGGAACCTTCACCTGCCAGGACGGCAAGAGTGGAGACTTCAAGTTTGTTTCCACCGGCTTGCGCGGTACCGGGTCAGGAACAATCGCTGGTGAACTGTTTACTTTCACCTTTGGATAGCTATCTGCGGTTAAAAAGAAATGGTGTGTCCAGCTGAATGCATATCAGCCGGATACCCGCGTCGAGATCAGGAGCGATCACTCCATCGTTGCGCTGCCACCGATCCTGAGCTTGTGACCAAAGGACATAGAACGGCTATCGCGAAACGAACTTGATGTACTCCCTGACGATTTCCTCCTCCGTGGGCTCTGGAGGTCTAACGGACCCACTCGAAGGCATCCTCTCATAGCGGAGTTGGGAACGAATCGTTTCGCGCACGTCGTGTGGGATGTCGTCGAAGGCAACACTTATTTCAAAGGTGGAATCTGCTTTTCGTCTATTGGCCTCAAACAAAAAATGTCCGTTGTCATTGTGGGTAAACCATCCAAAACCAGACTTCGTCGTGATGACTATTGGTACCAACAAGTGACTGATGATTTTGTCCATCTCGACGTAATCAGGTCTTCTACCATTGTTCTGGCTGCGAAATTCCTGAATCCTTACCTGCAATTCCTGTTGGAAAAAGAGGATCCTCTCCTGCATTTCCCTACGGGCTTCGGCTTGCATATCTCTCGTCCCGCGGCGGGAAACGGCATCGATTGTTAATCCCGCTGCACTGAGTGCCTGCTTCGCCTGTTCATTGGCTTCCTTAAAAATGGTACCATCACGTTCAGCCTGGGCGTCATCGGCGAGAATGGCGTTTTTACGGTCCTGTAGCTCCTTCCAACTGCTGCGAGAAAGGCGGTTGATAAAATCCGGACTGGTCAGATCTAGCTTCGCGAAAGCCACGGGCTCAAGGCGGGAATAGGTCGACAGCTTACTGTAAAGCACAGGATCGGTCTTGAGTTCGTCTGCCTTAGCTTCATACTCCATTAAAGCTGAAAGCTTGGGTTCCCCTATAGCAATCTTCAGTTCCACCGGAATCTGCGATAAGGGCGTCCCGTTCTGCATAAGCGTCCATATCCGGTCAGACGCTTTCTTGGCCTCCGCAATTTCGGCTTGCGATGCGCTGCTTATTTCCTCCGCTAGATGCCTCTGAGACGCTGCTCTCAGGTCCGCATCTGCGATCTGGTTGATACGACTGATAGCTTCCGCCTCGGAGATCATGGAAGTGCGCGCAGCAACCCCGTCGTAGGCCGAAACAATCACGCTACCTTCACGCCCAAACAGTGCCGGATCCGTGGATACGCCCAGAGAAAACAGAAAGCGCAGATGATACTTCTCCGCATTCTCGTGAAGCCAGTCGAGAACCTGAGCCGGAGCCTGATCCAGCGGCCGCCCCTCATAGGTCAACTGGATGCTGCGCCCACTGGAAACGGAAGACGCTGAGGCAACAGAGGCGCGTGATTTCGGGTCTACAAAGCTCACCCCCAGTCCCTTGCGAATGTTCTCTGGCGCATCCTCGATTAAGGCCTTGGTGTTTTCGGCAAGGGCGTTGTCAAGCGGAAGCGCGTCGCCGGGGAGATCGGGCTTTGCCGAGATTGAAACGAGAAACGCTTTCGCCCGCGTTGGTCCGCCGCGTTGCGGTTCTTCCTCCGCGGCACCGTTCACGCCACCTGTGGATGTCTGAGCGGGCTGAGCCTTCGCATCCCCGACCCCGTCAAGGTTGCTGCTATTCCTGTCCGTTCCGACAACCGTATCCTTGTCGACATCAGCGGTTGGATTCTGAGCGGCATTGACACCGCCTCGCGTGCCAGCATCCTTACCAGCACCAGTCTCAGCCTTGCTGGACGGGGTCTTATCCACAGCGCCCGTCACAAGATCGTCAGTCGCGCCGGGGGGTGTCCGTTTCTCCGAAACGATCTCCAGGGCAATCTGTTTGCCCTTCTCATCGATGGCCAAGGGCCTGATCTTGGTCTCCAGGTCCGCCCGCGCCTTCGGGTCCACCTGGGCACTGTTGGCCTTCAGATACTCCATCGCCGCGGTCGCCCCACCAGGCTTTCCGGCCATCGTCATGGCTACCCCGGTGTGAAGTCCCGTTATGAAGTCCATGGCCTTGGCCACGATCACCTCCGGCGCCCAGCCGTTCAACTTACCGAGATTGTGGATTTCGGTGACGCCGGACGCCACTGCGGAAGTGATCTGCTCGGGCTTGTTGTACCCGGCGATCGCCTGGTCCTTGGCAAGAGAAAGCCTGCCTTCAGCGGCCTTGCCAACCCACTCCTTCTGTCCCTGCGCCTTGTGCTTGATGGCGGCTTCCAGGCTGGTCGTCACCACAGGAGCAACCATCGCCTCATATCGTCCCGCCGCCAGCGGGTCTTTCGGTTCAAAGGTCTTTTGAAGCTTGGCAAGCGCGTCTTCATAGCCGGGATAGCCTTCGACAGCGCCTTGGCCGCTTGTGTTGAGATAGCCGTTTTCGCCGTGTTCCAACGCAAGCTTTGCCCGCTCGAAGGCGGTCTTGCTGTCCTTGGCGGTGGTGTCGGCCTGAAGGTCGCGCAGCTTGCTGGCAACCTCGGCCATCTTGCCAAGCCCCTCGCCAAGAGACTGCATGCCCTTGCCGACCTGCGCACCAAAATCATTCTCCGTCGCCTTCACCGTCAGTGGCTGCTGGAGGATCGGCCGCTGCGCAACGCTTCCCTGATAAACAGGCACGGCGGCCTGGCGAAAATATTGTTTGACCGGAACCTCAGCCATGGCGCACTCCATAAAAAAGGCGCCCCGAAGAACGCCTGGTAACATCTGATCTCGTGATTTTGTCAGAGCAGGTCGCAACCAATGGCCGAGCCCTCACCCGCGGCGGTTCTGCGCATTCTCACCTGTGAGAACACACGCCTAAGCATGTCGCGCAAAAGTGGTCACCGGTTTTGCGATAACGACATGCGACAAAACAAAGATCTAAAGCGTATGAGCGAATCTGAAAGATCGCGACACGCTTTAGCTCGAAGAAACGACTCGACAGCCTTTTCAACTCCTGCGCAAATATCCAGGTCTCAATCCCATCCCGAACTCGAACAGCAGGCCGCATATGAAACTGGCAATCACCGCCCTTCTTCTGGCCTGCATGCCTTTTGCAGCTTCAGCAGAGGACGCCCCCTCGAAGGATACCATCCTGTGGGGCACATTCGGTGAATGGAAAGTTTTTGTGGACACTTCCGCTGGCAATGCCTGTTACGTGGGTCGTGTGTACGACGCGAGCGTCGTGCTACGATTTGGCCGCTACAGAAGACAGGGCGACTCCGGCCTGTACATGTCGGTCAATAATCCAAAGTGGAAATCGCTCAAGAATGAGCAAGAGTATCCCGTCGACGTTCAGTTTGGCGATAATGATACTTGGTCCGGAAACGCGTTGGCGGTCGTGGAGGACGACAATATAACGCGCTCGCTCGTGGTCTCCGGTGCAGATGAAAAGTTCCTCGAAGAATTCGAGACAAGCGACACAGCCAAAGTTTACTATGATGACAAGGAGATCGCCAACCTGTCGCTAAAGGGCGTCGCCAAGGCCGTGAGCGAAATGAATGCCTGCCAGAAGAAGACCGACGAGGTTTTGAAGAAACTAAACCCGAAGCCTGAAGAGGCTGACCCTTTCGCCAAAAAATCTCCTGTCGGAGCAGCGGACCGTCCGCTCGAGCTGTAATGGCGATGGACTGCGCCACCGTTGAGGACAAGTGGCAGCTTTCGAACTCGATGATAGAAGCAATGCAGACTAGGCAGACAAATGCCGCCACCAATGAGAAACCAGTGATTTTTCAATCGATATTGTCTGAGAAAGCGGTTTTGCTCAGAACCGCGCAAACAGCCTTTGCACTCGCATTCCTCGCATGCTTGCCAACCACCACACGTGCAGAGACCGAATTGTGGGGACAGGTCGGTGAATGGTCCGTTTTCAATGACCGTCGAGCGACGCACGGTTGCTCGATGTACAGGTCGTTTGGCACAGACGCCTCCATCACTCTCGGCGTCTTACCTCTGGAAGAAGCGCGAGGCGTTTACTTCTCGGTCACCCACAACAAATGGACTGTACTTAAACCCAGCAGGAACCTCGATGTGCGTCTTCAGTTCGGTTCATCGGCGCCCATAAAGGCGAAAGCCGATTTCATGGACGATAGCCACATGCTATTTATTGTGGTGCCGCAGGATACTCAACTTTTCGAAGAGTTCGCAAAGAATAAGGTGCTTCACGTCAAACCTGTGAGCGGAGCGGCCATTGCATTGAAGTTCGATCGCGCTGCCGAGGCGATTTCTGCAATGCTTGACTGCTTGGCAATGGTTACAGAAGACCTTAAAAGCTCGCCGGAAGAGTTTGGTAATCCATTCGCCAAGACGCCAGAGACTGAGACACCGGATGATCCATTCGCCAAGCCTCCAGCGGAGAGCACCACGGAGGATCCTTTTGCCAAGCCGCCGGCAACAAGGGCAACGGATGACCCATTCGCGCCCAAACCATGAACCAGCTTAGCGTCAATGGCGGCGGTGCACCGAGCACGATCTCACCGACACGGCGAAACGCCTGGACAGACATTTCAACCTGTGCGCAAATGAATGACCTTCAACCTGGTTCTGATCAACAAGTCCCGCATGAAACAGACAATTGCCGCTTTTCTTGTCGTCCTCGCGCCATTTGTTGCTGTCGCAGAGGACGCGCCCCCGAAAGACTCCACCGTCTGGGGCACCTTCGGTGGATGGCACGTCTTTATGGACCCTACCCGCGGAAATGCTTGTTACGTGGCCCGCATCTACGGTGAAGGCGTCGTAATGCGATTTGGACGCTTTCGTCAAAAGGACGGCTCTGGCCTGTACTTGTCCGTCAATAACCCAAGGTGGAAATCTCTGAAGGATGATGAGAGATATGCCTTGGAAGTTCAGCTTGGCGATCATGGAATCTGGAAGACGAACGCATGGGCAACAGTGGAAGATGATTTCCAGCGCAGGCTCTTGATCGCCACAGATAATGAGATGTTCCTCGAACACTTCCAGACCAGCGACACCGCCACGATCTCCTACGAAGGCAGACAGATCGCTAACCTCTCCTTGACAGGCGTCGCCAAGGCAGTAACCGAGATGAACGCCTGCCAGCAAAAGACCGACGAGATTTTGAACGCCCGAGAACCGAAGTCCAGGGAGGCCGATCCCTTTGCCAGGGCCCCCTCCTTAGAACCATCAGGCGATCCCCGTAAACTGTAACACTTGCTGTCTTCGCCCTTATGTCGAGGTCTGATGCGCCTGCGGACGACCCCGGGGTCGGGAGGTCAGCCCCTCGACGCTGGCCTCAGCACAATCTGACCGGCCAAGTAGCCCGGTCAATATTGATCTAACGGACTAAAGCATCCTCTCTGCAACCCATCAGGCGCACCCCGTTTCCAAAGCAAAACCACTCGACAGACATCTCAACTCATGCGCAAATGAGCAAGTTTTGCCCCTAGTCTTGATGACCCTTACGAAGCAGGCCCTTACATGAAACAGGCAATCGCCGCCCTCCTCCTGGCCTGCATGCCTTTCGCCGCCGCCGCGCGAGACGCACCGGAGATAAAAGACCCAGTCCTTTGGGGCAAATTCGGGACCTGGAGGGTTCAGATGCAACCGAACCTCGACAATACGTGTGTCGTCATGTCTGCGTTTGAAACCGGTCATGACCTGATGTTTTGGCGCTATTTCAAAAAGGGAAAGCCAGGCTTTTTTCTCTCTGTTGGGAATGAAAAATGGAAATCGCTGGTCCACAAGAAAGTCTATTCCGTCAACTTCGAGTTCGATGAGGGCATCAACTGGGATGTAGAGACTACAGCCTACGTTCAAGGAACCAACCGTAGACTCATGATGAAATCGAGTTTGCAGGACTTTCTCGACGGGTTCAAGTCCAGCAAAGCCGTCAAGATGTTCTATGAGAAGAAGGAGATAGCCCACCTTTCCCTAAGTGGCGTCGAAGAGGCTATAGAAGAAATGGATGCCTGTCAGAAGACGACCGACGAATTCTTCAAAATCTCCAGAACAAAGCCCGACACGTCCGATCCCTTCGCCAGAAAATCTTCCACGCAAGCCTCGGACGACCCCTTTAAACCGTGATCGAGGTAACAGTAGCCTCGATGTGCAGTCGATAAGAGCGATGGTCGAACAGAGCTGTCACAACCGTATCCGGAACGATAACCATCCAGCATGATCAGGCAAAAGACATGGATAGGCTCCTGAAACGCACCCTCCTCGCCGCATGCCTTCTCTACATGCCGTTCGGAGCCAATGCTGCTCCTGTTGAATGGGGAAACTTTGGTAACTGGTCGGTGGCCGTGGAGCCCGATCGCAATTTTGGCTGCTATGTGGCGCTTCGCTCCAAGGGCGATACGATCCTGCATTTTGGCATGGACCTCGCTACGGAGTTTCCGAGGTTCTATCTTCTGTTGAGGAACGAGAAGTGGAAATCATTGGAAGACGAAAAGGTCTACCCGCTGCTTTTCACCTTCGATTCAAAGAAGCCCTTGGAGGTGGAAGCAATCGCATCGGTCAGCGAGACATCGCAGGATCTGGCAATCGGGAAACTGGGGGGCAAGTTCATCGTGGAAGCCCAGAAAAGCAGTCAGTTGCGTATCACCTACGCCGACAAGGAGGTTGCAAACCTTCCGCTTGAAGGTGCAGCCACGGCATTCTACGAAATGCGCGCCTGCCAGGACAAGACCGAAGAAACGCTTCGCAAAAGCCGAGATGAAGCAAAGCAGCAGGATCCCTTCGCCAAAAAACCATGACGGTTGGACGCGTTAGCGAATCCCGATGCCGAAAAAACTCACGTCCCCGATTTCGCCTTGAACAACGGACTATCGCCAAACGTCTTGCTCGCTCCGGTCAGCAGCGTGCCAATCGCTTTCAGGTTACCGCCCTTGCGGGTGTTCTTGGCGTTTGCCCGCGCAAGGCTGGCCTCCGCCCGGCCATTAGCCGCCGCCACGTCGAAGTCATAGGCCTCGTTTGCGGCGTTGCGGCGAATGGTCAGCGCGTCGATCTCGCCAAGCGTTGCAGTATCGACCAACAGATCGAGCGGGGAGCCGAATGTCAGGTCCACGCCATTGGCGGCCATGGCTGCCCTTTGCTGGCCGGTAATCTGCGCCGTCTCCTGGCGCTTCTTCTGCTCTTCCAGCTTGCCGCGGTCCAGTGCGTCACGCGCCCGCCTCTCGAGAAAGCCGCACATTCATGTCGGTGACTTTCGCGTTATATTCGGATGCGGCGGCACTTGCCTCCGCCTCCTGTTTTGCGCCGGCCGCACCAATCACGGTCGAGGCGGCGCCAAGGATCAGACCAAAATCACACATGCCTCAAGCCTTCATCTCAAAAATACGAAAAGGGCGCTGCTCATAGCCAAAGGGCTGCGGATCGGAGAGCGTGAAGCCCAGCCATTGCAGCCACCGTTTGGAAACCACATTCCGGTCATCGACCACATTCTGCAGCAGCGTGTAGCGCTGCCGCATCTCGGCCACCCAGTGGAGAGAGCCACGCAGAAAGTCGCGCGCATGCCGCTCCAGCGCATCGGTGCCCAGCAGCCACGGCGCACCGGTCCGGGTCAGAATATTCGTCGTGCCGCAGCCGAACATCAGCTCCGGCACATCGTCAAACAACACGGTATGGGCAAAGTCGGACCGCTCAAGCGAGTGCAAAAGCGCAGAGGCCGGTCCGCGTCCCACGGCGGCGAACACCTCCTCGCGGTCGGCCTCACGCATCCGCGGCGCAATCACATCCACATGGTCGATGCTGGCCTCGATCACCCGAACTGTCACGCTGCCACCCTGAGATCCGGCATGATGGCCAGAACGGTCATCGGCAGCGGATCGAACTGCTTGATGATCATCGTCCCGCCCTTCGTCCAGTCCGCCGTCGGCGTCAGTTCCACATCGCCGGTCGCAAGGCGGATCGCCTCGCTCCAGTTCTCGAACTCACGCTGCTTCAGCTCCACCAGCGCATCCTCGGCAGGCCCGGCCCAGATGCCGCGGGTCTTTTCCACTCGCAGCGTGATATTGGCGATTGCCTTGTTTCTGGCCTGCACCGTGCCAAGCTCACCCACATTGCCGAGATCGATATCGAGCGTCCTCAACTCCGCTTCGTAAGGCAGGCCCACATGCACCTTGGAAGCGGCAATCGGCAGCGTCACCGTGCCATTCGTCACCATCAGGTCGCGCACCACATTGCCATCCGCCAGCGCAACCAGCGTCTTGCCTTCGAGGTGGTGAAGCCCGCGCATCGTCTTCGTGGCTGAACCCTCATAGGAAAGCCCGCTATCGACGAAGAACGCATCTTCGGACACCGCAAAGAGGCGCGAATGCATGCGCTCGATGTAACGCTGCGACTTGCCATCCACCGTCCGGCGAATGACGAAATAGACCGCGTCCTCGTCGCCCTCGGCCACCACATTCACCGCCTCGAACTGACCGTCCGTCTCATGCCGCGTCCAGGCCCATACCTCATGCTCGCGCATATAGGTCAGGCTCACGCATTGCCCATTGTCCAGCACCACCCAGACGATCGAATAGGGCGACTGCGCAAAGGCCCAGGAGACCACCTGCCGACCTTCGAACAGATGGCGCGACATGATCGTCAGATCCTTGCCGGTGAAGTTGTCGTTGGAAAATTCATAGGAATAATCGCGAATGACCCCGCCCCGCGCCAGCGCAAACAGCATCACATCGCCCACCGCAATCGGCTGCAACCAGGATGAGCCACGGTTGCTCTGCTTCTTCACCACCATATTGGTCGGCGTCATGATCTCTTCGCCACTGCCGGCCACGTTGAATTCATTCGCCGTGGTGAAGACCGCCATGCCGCGAGACTCGCTGATCGCCCGGATCTGGTTCTTCTCCTTGGAACGGATGCGCAGCGTGATGGCATCGCTCGCCTTCACCGGCGAGGCCGCGCCGAAGTTCTCATAGTTCGCAGACTGCCCGAGCCACAGACCTGCCGGCACATTTGCCGTGCCGCCCATGGCAAGGCGCTGCTCGTAGAAATTCACGCAGGCCGGATAATTCCCAACACTGTTGAAAGGATTGTTGCCCTCCTGCGGACCGCTCGCCAGATCCGGCGTGATATTCTCATCGGTAAAGCTCGTCGTCTCGGTCTTGCCGATATAGCCATAACGGCCATTGTCCAACCGATAGACCGCATAGCTTCCGGCCCCTGGCGTCGCCGTCCAGAACAGCAGATTGCGGTTGCCGCGATAGACCATGTCGTTGCGCAGCGTCGCAGGCTCGGATGGCAGGCTTTCTTCCCCCGTCTCATCGGAGATGGCCGCCACCACATATTTCATCTCCTTACCGTAGACGATCGCCCCCGTCACGCCCGTTGGCACCGGCGGTGCGCCGCTCGCGGAGGCTGAGGGGATGGCCGTTCCATCCCCTTGATACTGCGTCTGGTCGATCTCAATTTCCGTAACCGGCGTTTCGGCCAGAATGCCGGTACTGCCATCGGAACGATAGATGCGATAAAGGGCAGCGCCCGTGGAAGCATTCCAGGTCAGTCGCACCCGGCGCCCGTCCTCATTCTCATATTGAACGCCAACGGTCACGGCAGCCGACGCCGCGCTTTCCGCCCCTGACGCACTGATCGCGGAGATACGATATCCGATATTGGCGACATTACCGGTTTTCCGTTTGAAATAGACTGTGCCCTTCACCCCCGTAGGCTTGGCAATCTGCGGCACGAATGTCAGCGACGAGAACATCCAGTTGGCATCGCCGAGCCGTGAAAGCTTCATCGGCGGATGCGCCTGGTGCGTCAGATACATCACGTCGTTTTCCTGGGCGAAAACCACGCGCCGCAACTCGTCCGCCGTATAGGGCGATGCAATCTCGTAGACGCGCCGCGCTGTGCCGCCACCCGCATAGGCCGGCATCCCAAGCGTGGAGACCGCCACCCCCAGCAGATCTTCCAGCTGATACGTATTGGTCGTCACATTGCGGATGATGAAATTGCGGTTGTTCAGCGCGCTCATGCCCGAGAGTCCGGCAATGAAGACCTCATCACCATCGGCAAAACCATGCGCTGCGCACGTCACCACACCCTTTGCCGCAACCGAAACGCCGGTAATCCCCTTTGCCGCTTCCAGCACCGGACTTCCGGCGCGGTAGATACGCATCTTCAGGTGAGAAAATTCCAGATTGTAGGTCTGGTCCGTCTCCGCATCGAAGATGAAGGGCAGGAGAATGGCAAAGCCGGAGCCTCGCGTCCGGCCGACAAATTCCAGCCCGCTGCGGTTGGAGGCCCCGCCATGCGGATGAATGAAAATGTTCTTCGCCACCTTCAGCCCGGACCGGTATTTTTCCACATCGACCCGCGCCCACAGCGCCGGGCTCAACTCGCCGGAGGTAAAGGCCGGCTGCATCACACGCAAAATCGCCATGGTCTCAGCCTCGTGCCGTCATCAGCGTGGAACTGTCGGTCCAGCTCGATCGATTTTCATCCGCATCCGCCTCCTTCGCCGCCTCGAAAGACGAGGCCGCAATCTGGTAGGCATCCTTGCGGGTGGACTGGTCGGAGGTCAGTGGAATGGCGATCTTGGCCGACAGCGCCCAGCTCAGCGCCTCTTCAAAAAGCGGCGGATAGCGCGCCGGATCGTCGAACTGCCGCACGAATTCCAGCTTCGCTGGAGACTGATCGCAAAAGATCAGCCCTTCGGTGGCATGATAGGCCACATCGTCACTGTCTCCCGGCAGCAGCACCGCTGGTACGATGCGCAGCGGCTTCAAACAATTTTGCGGCCGCGCATAGGCGTGGCGCCAGCGCTCAGGGCGCGGATTGGCCACCTCCGCCAGATCGACCATGGTCTTGGCAAATTCCCATTCATAGGATTGCAGCAACCGGTCGCGCGTCAACGCGTAGTGAAGCTTGCAGGTGCGCGCCTCGGTCGAGGGCTCGTCTATGTCGGAAATGGTCTTCTTGCCGATATTGGACAGCGCAATGTTGCAGATGCTGGTAACGGATGACATTCGCTTCTCCAAAATAGAAAACCCGGCTCTGGATTGAGCCGGGTTCGGCGTCATAAGTTTGATCGATAGGGATCAACCCTGGCTCGCCTTATCCTCAAGCGCGGCGATAATCTCCGCCTTGGTCGAAGGCGTCGCCTCGCCCAGAAGCTTGCGCGCCGCCGCCTTGAAGGTCATGAACTCGACGCCCGGATCGCTCGCCATCTTCACCACATCCGCTGCGGTCTTCTCGGCAGAAGCAACCGGCGCATTGCGCGTCAGCCGCTCGATTTCGGCATTCTTCTCGGCGATCTCCGCCCGAAGAGCCTCGATCTCGGCATTGTCGACATGGGCGGTGCCCATCCCCTGGCGCTGATCCTCCGCACGCTTGCGTGCTGCCACCTGCAGTGCCAGTGCCTCTTCCGGCGAAATCTCGCTCATCCAGAAGGGCGAGAAATGCGCCTCGGTCGCGATCTCGAAAACCGCGCCCTCGTCACGAAAATGCCCGTAGACACCGGCCCGGGTCGCCATCACGGTCTTAGTCATAATTATTGACCTCCGAGGCGGCCACCACACCGGCGGTGATCTTGCCCGCCGTCAGCGGGCCTGTCGCAACCGTATAGGCGAGGCGGGCAAAGCGCTCATCCGCACCGCGTGGAAAGAACTCCAGCGGAAACACGTAACCAGCCACAAGCGACGCCTTGGGGATCGCGCCGGATGTCCATGCGACGCGGGGCGAGGAGAACGCCTCATTGTCGTCGGTCTGGAGATCGACGGTCAGCGTCGCCGCACCGGAGGCAAGCGCCGTCTCCACCATCTGCAGGCGAAGATCGACCTTCTTGCCACGGCCAAGATCCTTGCGGATTGCGGCAGCGGCACCCACGGGTTTGCCCGATGCGCCGAAGTCGATGACATTGGTGGATACGGTCGAGGCGGTGATCGCCTGCGCATCCGAGAAAAGATTCTGTGCGTCAAAAATCATGGAGTGTCACCTGTTCCAGACCGTCCTCAGACGATCTGCCCTTCTGTTTCGAGAATATTGTCGTCGCGGCGGATCGGCACGCCGAGGAAGGAGACGATCGGCTTGCCCTGGCTCTGGTCGAGCGTCAGGTTCACATTGGTGCGGTTCATTGCCTGCTTGTGCAGGAAGGTCTGCACCGTCTTGCTGGCATAGATCACCGTCTTGCCGTTCGGCTGGTTCGGGTTCTGCAATGCGTAGTAGCCGTCGATCATCAGGTTGATGAGATCGGCGCCGCCAGCCGTGGGATTGGCGCGCAGGTCGGAAACGTCGATATTGGCGATACGCGCCACGCCGCGCCAGTCGCGCACGGAAAGGCCGATATCCTGCTGGAACTTCTCGCGGTACACATCGTAGAGAGAGCCGTCCGGCAGTTCCTTGGTGGTCTTGCCCTTGTCGTCGCGCTGCAGACCGGCCTTCGATCCTTCCGGATAAAGCAGGTGAACGGAATCCTCACCCCAGGTTACGAACCAGATGGAGGTGTTGTCCGACCCCGTGCCGCCGGCATCGACGATCTGGCGGCCATTGGCGGCGGATTTGGCGTTGAAGCGGGCATGCAGGCCGGTAAAGCGCTCCGGGTTCACGTCGATATCGCCATAATAGACGGTGGAGCCCAGCATGTTCGCCATGCCCGCAATATGGGCCTTGGCTTCGTTCAGACGAAACCGCGCCGGGTTCTTGGCGATCTCCACCAGCTTGGCGTCGACTTCCGACCAGTCTTCCAGCATGCCGGTCGCGTCCTTCACCTGCGCCGTCGTGCCCTTGGTCGGCAGAACGCCCTTGTAGAGCTTGCGCCAGGTGGGAACGGGAAGGCCGGTGCGCACCGTCGTCAGATGCGACGAGCCCATGTTGCATTCGAAGATCGGCGCGTCTTCATACATCGCGTTGAACTGCACCAGCATGTCGATGATGGTGGAAATGTCGTCGCCCCAGCCCTGCTTCTTCAGGTCGGAAAGCGTGGGATACATATTGCCGATAGTGGCCATGTGTTAACCTCGTGTCGTTGATGTTGTCGCTCCGTACATCGCCTGCTCGGGCGAGGTCGGAGGGGCTGCTGCGGTTTCCGACGATGCGGGCTTGTCATCACTGAGAGCGTTGCCGACACGGGCCAATAGCCGGAAAAGTCCGGGATGGTTGCCAATCCCGATTTCGACGAGATCGCGGCGGAGAGCATCGTCTCCGAACGTCGCGATCACGCGGTTTGCGTTGTTGAGGCTGGTCGCAAGGTTGTCGCCGCCAAAGTCCCGGTCGGCGCGGATTTCCTGCTGCCAGTCGGAGGTGATCTTCTGGTGGCGCTCGCTCAGCGCGTCATATTCAAGCTTGCGCTGCTCAGCGATCACCCCGGCCAGACGGCTCGCCTGACCATTCGTCAGGCCAAGCTCCTTCATCACCGGGGATGCGCGCTCCAACAGCGCCCGGTCGAGTTCAATGCCGCCATCGAGCTTGATGTCGTATTCGCCATTTTCAGGCACCAGATCGGCAAGGTCGCCCGGCTCGGAGGCAGGCTTATCGCCTTCCCCTTCGCCACCCTCTCGACCCGCTCCATTCTGGCCGGCGACAAGCGGCTCCGCCGCCCCGTTCAGAAGCGGCGCATCGGCGCTCTCATTGGCATTGGCATCGCCGCCACTGTCCGGGCTCACACCCCAATCCGTATGGCCTTCCGGCGCAAAGGCGGCGTTATTCATCCACTGTCTCAGCATGCTCTTCCCTCTTGCGCTTTTCCGCGCGTCTGTGGGCCTCGATCATCATCTCGGCATAGGCGGTGGGTTTGATCTGGTTCAGCTGGTCGATGATGGTGACGCCGATGATCCGGCGACCGATGTGAATGCCGGTCTCGCCATTCACCACATGCGGCGCGCCGTAGACGTTGCACTGGCAAAGCACCCACCAGAGAAATTCGCGCGCACGCGGCTCCGCCAGCACGAACTCGGTTGCGAGATCGAGCGCCTGTTCCTGCATTGTTTTGGCTGTCATCCGGCAATCCCAAGCTTGCGCAGCAGTTCCACCGGCCCGCCATTATCGTCGGTGGCGGAAAGCGCCTGTGCCGCCTGGGCACCGTCTCGCAGTGCAGGCGCCAGCTTGGCGGCGGCTTCCGTCGCCTGCGCCGCCTGTTGCTGTTGCGCCCGCTCATCGCGGATCGCCTTCACCTTGTCGTCGGAGCGCACGATGGTGGAAACCACACCGATCGCATCGCCATATTCGTCGATCGCCTGGTCCACATCGAGCTTGTCCACCGCATCCGGACGAGCCCCGGCAAGATTGCCGACGAAACTCACCATCCGCTCGATAGAGCCGGTCGAAACCGCAAGCTGCGCCTGGTAGAGCGTCGAGATATTGTCGACATTCAGCTCCTCGCCCTGCAGATCCTGCGGCGCGTCCGGAAGCTCATTGTCATCGTCCAGCTGGTAGAACACCCAGTCGGCCAGCGGCTGGATCAACTCGTGATGCTGGCGTTCCACCGTCGGCCCCAGCTGCTGAAGCTGTTCTTCCTTGCGCTGCGTCAACTCGAACTGGTTACGCGGCTGAACCCCTTCCATGGTGCTGATCGCCATGAAGAGATCGGCATAAAAGGCGCGGTCCACCCGACGCTTCGCCTCATCGATGTCGGCGGCGAGATCCCCCAGCGGCACATTCACCTCGAAAGCGCGGCGATAGGCGGCCGTGCCGACACTCTGCTCGTCCACGAAGGTCACGGTACCGGGGAGCGACGAATTGCGCTTGTTGCGAAGCGAGGTCGGCGCCACCAGCGGCGGGCGCACCTGGTGCTCGATGCCCATGCCCTTCCAGCGCTGCTCGGTCTGCAACATCTTCACATCCGGCAGCGCGTCCATGCCGGGGCATGTGGCGGCATAGACATCCTCGCCCACCACATCCCAGCGCGGCGCAATCAGCGGATTGCGGTCGAAACCGCTCACCTCCAGCATCCTGTCGCGATCCTGGCCGGCTTCCCAATAGTTGGACATGAAGGGCTTGTTGGCCTTGGTGGGACGGTTTGCGTCCCGCGCGGAACGCGGCTCGATGGCGTTGAACACCTCCACCACCTCATCGTAATTGCCCCGGTCCCACAGGTTCTTGATGGTGGAGGAGACGTTTGACCAGTCCATATCGCGGGAGTTGGGCTTTGCCACCCAGCGCCCGACAATCTGCTCCACCGTCATCCACACGCGGCGATAGCAGGTATCGACCCGCATGCCATACTGGCTCTGCGCCAGCCAATATTGCCCGACAGGCGGCAAGATGCCGTGCAGGCGGCGCCCGGCGCGCGTCAGGATCAGGCAGAACTGCCCGAACAAAAGCTCGTCGCCATAACCGGAATGAAGACAATTATATATATTCGAGACCGCCAGCCGCTCGCGCGCCCGGCGCGTTGCCTCATAGAGATAGTCTTTGACAGGCCCAAACTCGCGCAGATCCTTGTCGGTAATGCTGTAGCGCATCCAGGGCCGTGTGGGAGACGTCAGCCCCGCCTGCATGCCCGATTGCGCCACGCGATGCGCAAGCTTCGGTGAATTGTCGATGATCTTCTTGTTGCCGTTGATCCCCTTCGGGTCACGGGCATCCCCCTTGCGGTAACGGCCGGGAACGATGAAATCGTTCAGCTCCTGCCACTGCGCCTCATAGGGGTTGCGCTCCTTCTGCAACGCCTTCAGGCGCCGCTCATGCCGTTCGCGGATCGTATCGGCCATATCAGCCTCCCAACAGGTTTTTCTTGCCGCTGCTATCCAGCGCACCCACACCCTGAACCCCGGTCAGCATGGTCGATGTCGCAGCCCGCAACCGATCCCGCACCCGCCGCCCGGCACCATTCACCGTCTGGCTATCCGGCTCGCGCTGCGCCGCATACTCGATCGGCAACTTCGGATCCTCCGGCTTCGCCACCTTGGGAGACTTGAAAACACACATCGCAAAACCTCGAATTGAAGACAGACAGAGCCAGCCCGCCTTGCGGGCCGTTCGGCTTAAATTTCATGGAAACAATCACTTAGGGCAGAGCACTCACCCCACCCCACGTCATCCTCGGGCTCAACCCGAGGATTTACCGTCGCGCCAACAGACACAACGGGGATGGATGCTCGGGTCAGGCCCGAGCATGACGGAGGAAGACGAGACAACGGAGCAAACAAGCCGACAGCGCAACACACCTCAACGTCAGCCGTCACACCCCAACCTCACCCCGGGCGTCATCCTCGGGCTCGACCCGAGGACCCACCGCCACCCCAACAGCGCGACACGCCTCAGCGTCAACCGGCACACGCCAACCTCACCCCGGGCGTCATCCTCGGGCTTGACCCGAGGACCCACCACCGCCCCAACAGACGCGACGTGAACGGATGCACGGGACAGGCCCACTGGTGTCCGGTCTAAGCGGAGAAACGCCGTTTTGGCTCTTTCGGTAGCTCGCCGAGAGGTGCCCCCCCTGTCCTGCCGGGCATCTACCCCTTGAAGCGGGGGAGATCAAACTGTTGCAACGTCCTGCCCCAAACTGCACGCAGATGTCACACGCGAAGAGCGCCTCTTGCCGATCTCCCCCCTTGAGGGGGAGATGTCCGGCAGGACAGAGGGGGGGGTAAGCCGCAGATCCAGAACGTAAAAGTGTGTCTTTACCCGAGGAGCGATGCCTTGCAACAGACGCTAGGTAAACTCAACCGAGACCGCGCCGGACACCATTGCCCAAACACCCCTCATCCAAACGGATTATACCCATCCCCATCACCACCATACCCGGTCTCCCGGCTATGATTATACCGCTCATCCCCCCGCCCCTTAGGCACGACAGGCCGGGCAAAGGTCAGTCCAAGCGCATCCGCACGGTTAGGCGAAGGAAGCCCCCGCGCCTTCATGTCTTCCTTGCTCTCGATCTGCAGCTTGCCATCCACGCGGGCCACAAGCTCAGGCCCGATCAGGTCGTGATAGAGAATGTCGTCGCGCGCATCGAGCGCACCGCCCTGTTTGAGCCAGTCGCGCATGCCCTTCCACATTTCGGCACGCTTGTTGAGACAGCCGCGGTCGATGCTCTTTTCGGCAAAGCTGACGAGCTGCCATGTGCGCCCCAGCGTCACGCCGGCGGAATAGATGCCGGTGCCATGACCAAGATCGATGAACACCGCATCGGCCTGCAATTCATCCTCGAAGCGCGCCACATGGTTTGCCACCAGAATGTCGTTGTCGTTCTTCGGCATGGTCATCAAAAGCCGGGCATAGAGCCCCTGGCGTAGATAGATCACCAGCTCGTCGTCGCCGGTCCAGGCCGGATCGACGCCGATGATCTTCGGCGCGAAATCATATTGCTCCTTGCGCAGATGCACCTTCTGGGCGGCATCCACATCCTCGGTGGAAATGAACTGCTTTGCCGATGTCGATGGAAACATGCCGCGCACTCGCACTTTGACGAAATCGCTGTCCTCGCCGTAATCGCTGACCCATTCGGCAAGTTTCTTCTTGTTGGTACCGGGCACCGTGCGGCTGTCGATCTGCCGCCTGATCCAGCGCCGGCGATGCCGGCGGAAACACTCGCGAAACCGCCCGGTATTCTGCGTCGGATTGCCGAACACGATCCAGATGATGATGGTGTTTTCGTCGGTCAGCGCGCCTTCGGCCACTTCCCAGACACTGTCGGTAATCTTCGACGCCTCATCGAACATCAGCACGATGATCCGGTCCTTGTTGTGCAGACCGGCAAAAGCCTCGGTATTGTTGGCAGACCAGGCGACGAAATCAAGCCGCCACAGATCGGCATGTCCCCGATCGCGCGACTTGATCGACATGGCCTGCGTCTCGAACCAGTGGCTGGTGATCGAGGAGCGGAACCATTTGCCCACTTCCGGCGATGTCTTGGTGCGCAGCTGCGTCTCGGTATTGGCCGTCACCACGATCTTGCAATCGGCAAAACAGGACATCGCCCAATTGGCCATCATCCCCATCTGCGCCGATTTGCCGATCCCGTGTCCGCTCGCCACCGCAATCTGCAAAGGCTGGTAGCGGTTCTCGCTGTTCAGATGCTGACGGATCTCATCATTGATATCCGCCTGCCAATCCCGCGGCCCCGCAATCCCGTCAAGCTCGCCCTCACCCCAATCCCAGGCAAACCGCGCCCAGGCCTGTGGATCATACTGAAACCGCGCCGCCGCCTCGATAATCTCCGCATCGAGATCGGCATCCACACGGCCCTTGCTCGCCTGCTTGGCATTGCCCATGAACGATCTCCCGGCAAAGCCTGCACTGTCTGGAATTGGATGTCACACGCGGCGCGCACTCGCCCGATTGAAGCAGGTCGCGATCTTTCCGATCACACGGCGCAAATAATCCGCGACAACATCGCATAGATTCAAAAAGGCAAAGCGTCCTTTGTGCGTCCAATAGGACGCCCGGCGGTTTAACTGGATACACAGTCATTCAGCCGGACACTCTGTCACTTATCACTTCCGCACGACGTTGCGATGAGGTCAAACCTCTCCCCTCCGTCATCCTCGGGCTCGACCCGAGGATCCATCAGCCGCACTCTTCAGCGCGTGAAAAGATGGATCCTCGCCTCAAGGGCGAGGATGACTCCGAGAGGTTTTCCGCCTTCGACCAAAGGCGTGTTCTCAACTGTCGTTCCAAGACCCTATCCAAGGTCACGAGGCCAGAAAGTCAAAAAGCGTCGTGCAACGGAGCCACAGACAAAGCACCTCGACGCAGACGCCACCCGCCGACACCCCGACCGACCGGCACCGTCAACCGCAGCAACAAAACCCGTCAGTCCAAAACCCGCGCCTTGGCCCGTGCCAACCGCTCGGCGAGCGACCCGCTAACCTCAACCTCGACCTTCTCCCGAAACGCCTGCACATCGATATGCTTGCCGATCAGCTCCAGCCGCTTGATCCGGTCGCTGAGCTTCACCTGCGACACCCGTCCGATCGCCTCACGACTCTCGCCACGCCCTTCGAACAGTTCCTTGACCTCAACCGCCGCCACCAGCCCCTGCCGCCAGATCAACGGCCACTGATCGACCGGCTTCAACCCGCCATTCTCATCATAAAGATCGGCAATGTCCGCCACCGCCTCTTCGGCCAGCCGCGACAGCAACCAGTCGGCGTGGATTTGCGTGCGTTCGGAACGCTCTCGCTTGGCCTGCTCCACTGCTTCCATCACCTGAACCTTCTTCAGAAGTATTGATCCGAGCACTTTCGCCGTCTTGCAACTATACCCCGCCCGGATCGCGGCTTGGCTGGCGTTCAGATCGACCAGATACTCCTCGACGAAGAGGCGCTGCCTCGGATTCAATGGCCGTGGTGTTTTCATGGGGGTCATTCCGTGCCAGCGGTCTACTGCGTTGTGTATCGAGGCCTAGATTTTCAGGCCGTGCCGCAGAAGCAACCTGAGCAACACACCGGCAACGCTGAGCTAACTGGCTAAAAAGCAAGATCGAAAACGAAAGCAGGAGCAAAGAGGCTTCGCGGCAAAAGCCGCCTATCGATACACGTGGCCCATAAACGCAAAAAGCGACCCGAAGGCCGCTTCCAAATACAATTCTTCGAATATGAAGACATGTCACTTATCGCTGTTTCGGGTAGAAAAGTCAAACGATAAAATCTTCGAAACGCAAAAATAGTCTAAAACCCTGAAACATATATTTTAAAATCTACTGATCCAAAGGACGATTTGTATATAGAATCCGCTTTGACGGCTGGTGCGACATTCATCGTCAGTAGCGACTGACATTTCGAGCATCCCGCCGTCCAGGCGTTCGGCATATCGATGATCAGAGCCGGAGATTTCGTGGCGGAATTGACGAGAAGAAGACAATCAACATGAGCACCTATCCTCTCAGATTTTGACCTTTGCTATTGCTGCCTCTGCTAGCGGTAGCAAAGGTCAAAAGCAGACCATTAGTCACGAACGATCCGCAAAAGCGGCTCGAAACTGTAGAGCGCTGGCCGTCGACCGGCAGCAGGCTCGAGAGTCCGTATCAGCCCGCGTTCGGACAAGATGCGCGTGAACCGGTGAGCGGAGGGTCCAGGAATTCCGGATTTTTTTGTAAAAACGTTATTCCTGAAAACCGGACGCGAAAAAAGGAAGTCCAGAGCCGCTGTGCTCCACTGCGATGTCAGGAGTTGCGGAAACTCTTTTTTCAGTTCTTCGTAAAGGTCGCGAATCCGTTCGGCTGTTGCCAGGTTTTTTTGCGCTTGGGATTCCAGGGCTTCAAGAAAGAAAATGATCCACTCGGTCCAAGCCCCCGACTTGGACACGTCACGCATAAGATCGATATATTCATCGCGGCGATCTTCAAAATAGCTACTGATATAGAAGTGCGGCGCGGAGATCGCTCCGGCTTTCCAAAGCATGAGGGTGATCAACATCCGCCCAATTCTGCCATTGCCGTCCTTGAATGGATGCAGGGCTTCGAACTCTAGATGAGCGACTGCCGTCTTGATGAGAATCTGCCAGTCATCCGAATCGATGAAAGCGAAAAGACGATCCATGCCGTCTTGAAGTTGTTCGGGTCGCATTGGCACGAAATGGACCTTACGGCGCATTCGATCTGCCAGATAATTTTGCTCCGTCTTATACTCGCCTGGGGATAGATGCGCACCGCGACCGAAACCAAGGAGAACGCGATGCGCGCTTTTTACGAGAAAGCCGGACAGTGGCGCTCCCTGCTCCATACTGCGTTGAGCGGCAGATAGCGCGCGAGTGTATAAAAAGACCTCGATCGCTTCATTACGATAGTGACCACCCGTCTCGTCACCACTTTCCTCCTGATCGGCTTCATATCGCAACACTTCGTCGAGCGTACTGACCGTGCCTTCCATACGTGAAGACACAACGGCTTCTTGATTTCTCAAGGGCGCCAGCAGAATCTCGCTATTATGCATGCTCTTGAGCATTTGATCGTAGCGCGCCAGAGCAGCGGATGCCGATGCCACCGGCGTAATGAGTCTGCCAGCATCTATGTACCGCGGTGGAAACTGATCATAGTGATATTCGACCGCTTCAGAGAGGTCCAAGCCTGGGCGCAGCGCCATTTTGATGTCCGAGTTTCAGAATTTTTGACATACGAGCGACAATGTCATGCCTGATCACGGAGGCGTTGTCTATCAAGAATCGTTATTTTTGATAGACAACGCGGCTTGATGTACATCTGGATCACTCAAACCCATTTGATTTTCAAAATACCGGATTATTGATAGTCAAATCCATTTGCGTATCACGCGTGCGAGACAAACCGGTTTGTCTTTTAAAAAGCGGCAATTTTGAAAATCAACCTCTTCTATGCACCGGATCGTTGTTCATTAGGCGTGGGAAGCCACTTGAAGCTCTGTAAAGGCTTCTCGCATAGCCCATAAAATTGGCGTGGCGAGGGCGGCGCGAACGCCGCCGCCTTCAAGGCTTTTCACCCCACTCACACCCCAAAAAAACGCGCCAGCACATTACACACCACACGCAAATCCCCCAGCATATGGTGGTGCCGCTCGCCCTTGATCACGCAGAAATCCAGTGCCGCCCAAAGGTTCTGGCGAAGCTCGTTCTGTGCGGTCTGGATGGTCTTGCGGCAGCCGTCATAGCGGGCAATCACCGCCTTGCACCATTTCTCGTAATCCTCGCTGATCGTCTGGCTCGGCGTGCTGCGCTCGCTTCTGTCGCGTTCTCCATCCGGCGCCTTGATCGCCATCATGTAGGATTGGCGCAGTTCGAGAAACCGCACCGCGCCCTCATACTGGTCGTCGCTCAGACCATCGCGTTTGCCGAGCATGTTCAGCGTGCCGATATAGGTTGCGGCCCGTGGATCACGCGCTTCTTCGACCGTCACGCCCATGCGGCTTGCCCGCGCCTTCAGCGCCACGCTGTCTGCTGGCGCGTGGGCGCGGCCGGATCTTGAAATGCGCCCATTCGGCTCACGCGCCACATTGATCACCTTGCGCCGTCCGCGCTTCTGCTTCAGTTTTTCCGCCTTGCTGGTCATGCTGCTGGTCCTTTTTCCGTTGTTAATTGCGCGCCAGAATGCGCTTGATGTCGTCCATGCAGGCCGATGCACCGCGGCCTTGCTGATACTGGTCGAGAATGCGGTGGATCGCCGTTTCCCGCGTCTTGCGTTCCGATGCCGCCGCCTTTGCCTGGTGGATCGCTTCTGGAATTGTGCCGGTCACGCCCCGCCCTCCAGAGCTTGTGCCTTCGCCTTGCGGTAGAGATGCAAAATGGAGGTGTGGTCGCGGCGCATGAAGCGGGCGATCTGCGGGTAGGTCTTGCCCAGCGCATCGCGAAAATGCACCACCATCTCCATCCGGATTCTCACCAGCCAGCGGGCGCGCACATCGCTGCGCACCAGATGCAGCGTCGCCTCCGGGTGCTTCTCGAGAAGGTGACGCGCCGCATCCGCCATGCTGTCGCGCGCGCGGTATTCGAGCGGGCTGACAAGCCGCATGAAGCCGTCCACCCGATTAGTCTGGATCAGGGTCATGGTCAGTTCGGTTTGCGGGTAGGTGCTCATCGTCTGTCGTCCTTGCCGATGCGGGTCTTTGAAATCTTCGATGGGTGCTGCGGCGCCTTCTTCATCGCATCCAGCGTCGCCTGAACCTGCGGGTCGAGAGATCCATGCAGGAAGCCAACCCTCGCCGGGGCCCCTGCCCTCGCTTGCGCTACGATCGCTCGCACCCGCGCCTTCACCGCCGGATCAGCCCGCTCGATGGCAATCATCGCTCGCCTTTTCTCATCCGCCGCACGGTCGAACAGCCGCGAGGCTTCAATGCGCAGCGCATAGCGTTCGGCATGAAAAGGCGCGATGATGGCTCTGGCCTGCTTGCCGAACTCCGCACAGGTCGGCACGAACTGGCCGGTGTGGTTGGCAATCCGCCCGGCAATGAAATCATTGGCCGCCTCGCACACTGCCCATTCCGGCAGATCGGCGCAGACCCCGCGAAACTCGCGGCCAAACGCCGCCACATCCACGCCCGGCTGCGGGCGAAACTGGCCGATCAGCCGAAGCGCCGTATCGCGGATAGTCTCCGACGAACCGGGCGCAAGCAGCCGGTCGATCTCCTGCACCCGCAGGGCAATCTGCCGCGCACGCTCACGATACCGCTCCGGCAGCCGGTCGAACTGGTCCTTGGCAATGAGGTCAAACATCCTGAAACGCCTCCATCAACAAATCGCGGGATGATTTTTTCGGCGCGCGAGCGCTCTTGGAAAAATCGCCAGATTTTTCTTCTATGCGTGTGACTCTGGAAGCAGAGCCTTCGCTGTGCTTTGGCAATGCCTTCGCATCGCTGTTTTTCTCAGCCTTCCAGCGGGTTACGGCGCTATCTCTGGCTTTCGCCTTGCGCTCCATGGCCTTTTCGCGCTCGATCCGCAGCCGCTTCTGCACCCATTTCTTCCGCCGCTTGTCGAGCTTCCAGAACGCCATCACCACCGGCTTCATCGCCCGCCACTTGGCCGGTGAAACCTTGGCCTGCAGCGCCAGCAACTCGTCGTCATCGGCGAGCGAACAATCGGGTGAACGCCACGCCTGGAAGAGCAGCAGCAGATAGGCGCCATGCTGCTCTGTGGTCAGATGCACCGTGTCGGCGAGATACGCGTCGGTCCAGAACGGCATGAAAGGCAGATTAGCCATTGGCATTCTCCGCGCGCATCGGCGGCGTGCCCCAGGCATCTTTGCCGGGATGATACTTGATCACCGCCACATTCGCCGCCCGGCTCTCTTCGCGAAGCCGCGCCAGCTCGTTGTAAACATCCGCTTCGGAGCGCCCCAGAATGTAGGCGATCTCGGCTGTGTCATAGCCGGAGCGAAAAAGTGTCAGTGCCTTGCTCATGCGTGTTCCCGCTTCCTCGCCATCAGGCGGCAAAGTTCGCCTGCCGCCTGAACCGAAGGCGCAGACGTGAGGCTTGGTCTTGGCAATGGTGAGTTCCGCCGCGCTTCAAAGCGCGGTCGAGAGCTGTGAGGCCGAAAGCTCAGCGCTTCCGTCCAGGGTTGTATCCCGACAAGCACGTCCAACCGTCCCCTTGGGACGGCAAAGGCTTCAAGGAAAGGTGGGTTGGGCTGACGGCCCGGGGAGGACAAGCCGTCAGCCCGTTTTTGATCGCCAGGGAGGAGGAGCGATCAAAATCTTCGATCCGGCGGCAGAACCGCCGAAACCTAGAAGTCAGTCATGCGGCGACCCATCGACCGTCAGGCCGCCCGTCGCTCGCCATTGATGTGGTCCACCTCGCAACGAAGCTCGGCCTCGAAGGCCTCGAGGTCGAAGCTTGCATCCTCATCGTCATCCGCCGGTACGGCCTGCATATTGCTGTTGCCTCTGGTCATAGCCGCGCTGCCTCCTCGATTGTCAGCAGTTCGGAAACCGGGCGGGCAAAGGTCACGGTGATCTTGATCAGCGTGTTCCAGTCCGGCCCGCGCTCGATCAGATCGTGAAGCTCGTCCAGTTCCTCGATCGCGTGCTCGACATCGACGATACCGGCCCGGCTTCGATACTCGGCCACCGCCTTCCAGCGCGCCACGCCCAAGCCGGGCTTTTCCAGAACGTCAGTCATCCTTCTTTCCTTCCCGGATCTCGACCGGCGTCACCGCTCCGCAAGCGTCGCAGAACCGCTCGATCTGGTGTTCGATAGACAGCGGACGCCTGCATTCGCGGCAGCCGATATAGCTTGTCTGAAACGCGGCGCGGCGCGCCTGCGAAGATGCTTCGATACGGACAGAACTCATGCGAAGAGATCCTCCTTCAAAGTAAAAGCCCGCCTTTGCCCCGCCCCGATGCCGGGAGCGGCCAGCGCGGCAAAGGACACATCGGTCCTCCGCTCCGCTGCCTGCCGCTCACCAAAGACATCGGGGCGCAGGTCCAGACGAGGGACAAACCCATCCCCCGCCATTCGCAAGACAAACGCCGTCTCAACCGCAACCGCTTGTGCCGCGCCAACCTGCCCGGCCTCGGATTGCCGCCAGGAAACGGGCTGCTCGAAGCAACCCCTTGCCCCTGCAAGCCTGGCCCGAAAGCCACCGGCCTCAGCGGCCCATTCGGTGTGATGACGAAATCTATCCATACAAGAAAACTAGTAAAAATTCTGACGTCCGTCAACTAGTTTCCTTGTGTGCTTTTCCACAAGCGTTCTGGTAGAAACTAAGCCATGGGAATTATTGGCGAAAATCTGAAATCGATCAGGAAGATCAAAAATCTTTCGCAGGCGAAAGTTGCGGAACTGTCGGGCGTGAGCCAGCAGCTCATCTCGCAGCTCGAGACCGGCTTGACTGAAAAGACCACTGAACTTCCCGCCCTTGCCCAGGCCCTCGGCGTCGGCATCCATGAGCTCGACCCATCCTACACGCCGGATGCGGAGGGCGTTCCCACCCTGATCGTGCCCTATCTCGCCTGGGTCAGCGCTGGCGCCATGATCCGCGACGATATTGCCGATGAAGCCCTCGGCCTCATCCGCGTGGCGGATTTACCGGCCTCGGGGGACTGGATTGCCTTGAAAGTCAGTGGTGATTCCATGGACAGGATCTCCCCGCCCGACTCCATCATCTTCGTCGATCGCAACGATCGCAACCTCGTTCCCAATGGCTGCTACGTCATCTCGGACGTGGAAGGCAACGCCACCTATAAGCGCTATCGCTCCGGCCCCATGCGCTTCGAGCCCGTCTCCACCAACCCGCAGCATGAACCGATCTTCCCGGACAACGACCCCATCATCGTCGGCCGCGTCCGCCGCTCGATCATCAATATGTAACCCAAGCGGGCAAACGCTCTCCCCGCCCAAGCCGGTCAGCTTCGCCACTTGACAGCCGCGACCCACCACAGCCAGCCTAGCGGTAAAACTGATTCTCCATTTGTTCTCATTGTTACTAGTTTTCTTGTTGACCGTTATACTAGTATCATAGTAGAAATCGATCTGCGCTCGGGCACGCAATTGACGACCCAAACGGAGTAACCCGGCCCCGGGAAGGCAGCGAAGACGAGGATAATCTCCCATGGCCGTGCCTGACGACATCATCGGAAAAGACGAAATGCTGCTGATCGTCACCCGCTGGCGCGATGGCGATACGGTTCTTCTGGAAATGCCGGTGCGCGTCTACAAGGCGCAGGAGATCCAGGCTCTGATCGACGAGACCACCTCCGAAAACTGCACGGTGATCGGCGTCGATCTCTATGACGTCACGGCCAAAAAGGGCATGTCCATCGCCGACGATTTCGACATCCGCCCTTTTGCCGAACGCGAGGAAGACCGCAAGGAACAGGATGCGCGGCACGAGATGGCAGAGCAACGCCGCCTGCGGCACGGCACCGGCCTTTACAACACCCTGAACCACACCCAGCAGGGCATCCAGTCGCGGGCATAGGCAGGCTTACCAAGCACGGGCCAACATCCCCGCGACACAGACACTCTCGCGGAAGCGAGCCAGGAGCCAGGAGCCAGGAGCCAGGAGCCAGGATGTCGCGCTCCGGGTCGCAGCCGCGCAAGATGTCCCGATTGTTGCTCCGAGGCTACAGCATTTCGCCGCCAATACGCTATCGATAGCGGCATTAAAGCCCAGGATACTTCCCATGAAAACCACTGTCTTTGCCGCCGCCGCTTTTGTTCTTGCCGCAACCTCCGCAATTGCTGCGGACGCTGTCTCGGACGTTCCCGCAGCACCGGTGGCGATTGAAAAACCGGCCTTTTCCTGGACCGGCTTTGACGCGGGTATTCAGGTTGGATATGGCTGGAACAAGCAGGACATCCTCGGCATCGCACCGTCGGGCACGGTGAGTGCCGATTTCAACACCGGCATGGCGGGCGGCTTCGCAGGCTATAACTACCAGTTCTCCAACAACTGGGTCGCAGGCATCGAAGGTGATTTCGAAGGCAATTGGGGCGATGGCAAGCTCACGGTTCTCGCGCCGGATTTCTATCAATATGGATTTGATTGGCAGGGTTCGGTCCGCGCCAAGGTCGGTTATGCGGTTGACCGGGCGATGGTTTACGGCACGGCAGGCTGGGCGATCGGTCGCGGCTATATGACGGTCCCGGGTGCTGGCACCGAAAAGGAAACCTTCAACGGCTTCACCGTCGGCGCTGGCGTCGATTACGCCTTCACCGACATGATCTTCGGCCGCGTCGAATATCGCTACACCAATTTCGGCGACCAGAATTACGACTACAACGCCGGCCCGCTGCTGAACTCCGATATCGACCAACACGGCGTCCGCCTCGGCCTCGGCGTAAAGTTCTAAGCCATATCGTTATTCACGATGCGGGCCGGGTAACGGGCGCTCTCGGTGGAACCGCGGCACGCCAGAAGACGCGACAAAATCTGGGCCTCATCTACGAGCTGGCCTATTGCGCGTCGTCTCTGCCCCACCCACTACCGTCATCCTCGGGCTTGACCCGAGGATCCACCTTTTCAAAGGCTTAATCGCAATCCGGCGCTACTCCACCCGCACGACGGGCTCTCAAGGAAATGGATTCTCGGCTCAGGGCCGAGAATGACGGAGGAGAGTATGACGCCCTCTCACCCCTTCACCGGCCGTGGGTTCCCCGCATCATCCACCGCCACCATGATGAACACGGCCTCCGTCACCTTGTCGCGGGATTGCTGCGAATAGTGGCGCGTCCAGGCTTCGATCTTCAGCGTGATCGATGTGCGACCCACCTTCTCGATGCGGGTATAGACGCACAGCGTATCGCCGATCTTCACCGGCTTCTTGAAGACGATCTCGTTGACGGCAACCGTCACGGTGCGACCGCCCGCCACGTCATTGGCGCGTACGAAGGCGGCAAGGTCCATCTGCGACATCACCCAGCCGCCGAAAATATCCCCGGCAGGGTTGGCGTCGGCCGGCATGGCCAGCGTGCGCAGGGTCAGTTCCATATCGGGGGGCGGTTGGTTGTTCATCAGCATAAACCTCTTGATCGCGCGCCTCCCGGTGTCGCGATAGCCTATTCGCCGACCATTGGAAAAGAGCGATTTCGTCTTGGCTGGTCTTCATTTCCAGCATGTCGCCCAAAATCAGGAAACGGCGTTCGAAGTCCGCCCACACCAACAATAATTCACATTAAAGACAGTCAAAAACCAAAACACGACAATTTACCAAGCTTCGCTAAGGTTTCGTTAACTATAACGGCTCAGCTTCTTAATTCATTAGGTTAATTTCATATACTTCCAGATGCAGGGCGAGGCTCGAAAATGGCATATGACTGGAGTGGGAATGACATCAAACAGAGGCATTACGACCGCCTGATCGTGGTCGCGTTGCTTGCCATCGTGTCGATTGCGGTGACGGCACCTTTCATGCTTCGCTTCGAAACACAGACACCGAATGGAGGGCGGATCGAAACCCGCTCCCGGGTCGTCATGGAAGATATGCGCTCTATTCAGCTCGCGCGGTCGTAACCAGATCGAGATGCAGAACGCGCGGTGACAGCACCTGCATCACCGCGTCCGAGCGGCCGATATAGACCACGGCAGTATCCTTCATGCCGCTCAGCACCTCCACCAGCCGGTCGATGGTGTGCTTCTCCAGACCTTCCAGCAGGTCGTCGATGAACAGCCAGCGCGGCTTTAGCAGCAACGCATTGGCAACCCGGATACAGGCCTGTTCGTCGGAATCGAACTTCTGGTCCCAACGAATATTGTCGTTCATTCGGGGAATGATGTGGCCAAGGCCGCAGGCTTCCATGGCGGCCAGAAACTCTTCTTCCGTGAACTTCTGCGGCGCACGCGGATAGGAGAGAATTTCGCGCAATGGCGCCGCCGGCATATAGCCGTGCTGGGCAATGAACAGCGTCTCCTCGCGCGGCGGCATGGTGATCTTGCCGCTTCCCCAAGGCCAGAGCCCGGCAATCGCCGCAAAGAACAGCCGCCGGTTCACGCCATGTTCTGCGTCGATCATCACCCTCTCGCCAACGGTGATCTCGACAGGGGCCTCACGCAGCTTGAAACTGCGCGTCATGTCCTTGCCCCCGGCTTCCGGGCTGATTTCCACGGATGACAGCCGCACGATCTCGGTTGCGGAGCGATCGAGCTCGATGGCGTTCTCGTGCCGCTCGATGCTGTCCATCTGAATCAGCGCATTGCGGAAGATCGACACGCGTTGCAGCGTCGCCTTCCAGCTGGCGATCGGGCCGAAATTTTCGATATACCAGCGCAGCGCCGTATTCACCTGGTTGAAGGCGCCCACCGCCATCATCAGCCCGCCGAAGGTCAGGTTGCCGGAGAAGTAAACCGGCGCCGCAATCAGGATCGGCGCGACGATGGCAAGCCAGCCGTAACCGGCAGACACCCAGGTCAGATGCGTCAGCCCCATGGCGAGCCCGCGAATCACGGCAAGCACCGCGTCGATATCCTGACGGATGCGGTGACGCTCGTTCTTCTCGCCGCGCGAGAGGGTGATGGCCGTCAGATTTTCGCTCGCCCGCATCAATGAGAAGCGCAGCTCCGCTTCTTTGGAATAGCGCTCGGCGTTGAGCGGCACCAGCCGGTAGCCGACAATGTTGGAAAGCAGCGAGGCCGATCCCGCATAGAGAAGTGCCGCCCAAACCATATAGCCCGGAATCGCCACCATCTTGCCGCCGATCTCGATGGCAAAGCCGGCCGATAGCCCCCAGAGAACGCCAATGAAGCTGACGAGAATAATGGTGGCGTTGACGAGACCGATGGCAAGTGCCGTGCTGCTTTCGGCCAGGTTGCGCACATCCTCATGCAGGCGCTGATCGGGGTTGATGGAAATGGTACCGAAGCTTGCAAGCTTGGCGGCGCGGCCGGGCTTCAGCCACTGCTCCACCATGTCCTTGGCCAGCCCCTCGCGCATGCTCAGCGCCGTCATCTGGTTCAGCCATGTCTGGAAGACGTTGAGAAGCAGCAGGCACCCGGCAATGATGGTGAAGACTTCCAACTGATGGAGGAAGGCACCGAGATCGCGCCGCTCGAGCGAATTATAAAAGGGCGCGTTCCATTCGTTCAGCCTCACCTGGCCATAGGCTGTGACAAGGATAATGGTCAGCAGGCCGCAGGCCAGAAGGATCAGCCGTCCTCGCACCGGAGATGTCCAGAAGGCGCTGCCCATCATCCGCATCTGCGCTCTGAAATTGAGATCGAAGCGCGCGTAAGCAGCCATCTCCTCCGGAGAATTTCCTTGCGTTTTCAACTCATTGCCACTTTCTAAAATCGTAGAATCGCGCAGGCTGACAGAGATGAAGTCTCCGCCCTTGCGATGACAGCAATATCACTAAGCCGATACTTGTCCACATAACCCCACGGACACCCCTGACGCGCCCTTTCAGATCCCGCGGCGACGAATGCGCGACAGCGCCGAAATGTTCCTTGCTTTATTCGCGTGCATTGCACAAAGTCGATGCAACAGAGGGGGCGGAACAATCCGCAAATGCCGGTAAATAAGGTTATACATGTCGATCAAGGCGAGCATCTATCATCTGACGCATTACAAATATGACCGGCCGGTCCGCCTTGGACCCCAGATTATCAGACTGAAACCGGCGCCGCATTCGCGCACCAAGGTCATCAGCCACTCGCTGAAGGTCACGCCCGCCAATCATTTCGTCAATCTGCAGCAGGATCCCTACGGCAACTTCCAGGCCCGATTCGTCTTTCCCGATCCGGTCACCGAGTTCAAAATCGAGGTCGATCTCGTTGCGGATATGACGGTCTATAATCCCTTCGATTTCTTCGTCGAGGAAAGCGCCACCAAATGGCCTTTCGATTATCCGGACACGCTGAAGGACGATCTTTCGATCTACAGGACGCCGGAGGAAACGGGACCGCTGTTCGATGCGCTGATGGCCACCATCGACAAGACCCCGGGCCAGACGACGGTCGATATGGTGGTCGGCATCAATGCACGGCTGCAGCAGGAAATCGGCTATGTCATCCGCATGGAGCCGGGCGTGCAGACCCCGGAAGAAACGCTCGCTTCTGGAAAGGGCTCCTGCCGCGATACCAGCTGGCTGCTGGTCCAGGTGCTGCGCCGCCTTGGCCTTGCCGCGCGCTTCGTCTCCGGCTACCTCATCCAGCTGGCACCGGATCTGAAGGCGCTGGACGGTCCGTCCGGCACGGAGGTGGATTTCACCGATCTTCACGCCTGGGCGGAGGTCTATCTGCCGGGTGCCGGATGGGTCGGTTTCGATCCGACATCGGGGCTTCTGACCGGCGAAAGCCATATTCCGTTGTCCGCGACACCGCATTATCGCAACGCAGCGCCTATTTCCGGCGGCTATTTCGGCCAGGCCAATACGGAATTCGCCTTCGACATGAAGGTCTCCCGTGTTGCCGAACATCCGCGCATCACCAAGCCCTTTTCGGATGAAAGCTGGGAGCAGCTGGATGCGCTGGGTGAGACGGTGGATCGGGTGCTGAAGGCGCAGGACGTGCGCCTCACCATGGGCGGCGAGCCGACTTTCGTCTCCATCGACGATTTCGAATCCGAAGAATGGAACACCGGTGCGGTTGGCCCCACCAAGCGGCAGAAGGCCGATATTCTAATTCGCAAGCTGCGTGAGCGCTTCGCCCCCAATGGCTTCCTGCATTACGGTCAGGGCAAGTGGTATCCGGGCGAAAGCCTGCCGCGCTGGACCTTCTCGCTCTATTGGCGGAAAGATGGCAAGCCGGTCTGGCGCAATGCCGATCTGGTGGCCCAGGAAGGACATGATACCGGCGTCAGCTCCCCGGATGCCAATCGGCTTCTCACCTCCATTGCCGGCCATCTTGGCATAGAGCCCGATCTGGTGTTGCCGGCCTATGAAGATCCGGCGGAATGGCTGATCAAGGAAGCCAACCTTCCCGACAATGTCGATCCGTCCAACTCCAAGCTCAAGGATCCGGAAGAGCGCAACCGCATCGCCCGCGTCTTCGAACGCGGCCTGACGGAACCGACCGGCTATATTCTGCCCGTCCAGGCATGGAACGCACAAAGCTCCGGTCAGAGGCGCTGGGTCAGCGAGCGGTGGAAGACACGGCGCGGCAAGATCTTCCTGGTGCCGGGCGATAGTGCCGTCGGTTACCGCCTGCCGCTTGGAACGCTCCCCTATATTCCGCCATCGGCCTTCCCTTATATTCACGAGGCAGATCCCTCCATCCCGCGCGGCCCGCTGCCGGATGCCTTGCCGCCTTCGGCCCATGCCCCATCGCCTTCGGCACGCAGTATGCCGGAAGCCTCGTTCCAGGAGGGCGATGCGCCCAATCCCGGCCGCAACGAGCAAGTGATCAGCGATATTGCCGGCACGGTGCGCACCGCGCTTTCCGTCGAAGCACGCGATGGCAGGCTCTGCGTCTTCATGCCGCCGGTCGAACGCATCGAGGATTATCTCGATCTCATCGCATCCGCCGAGGCTGCGGCCACCGATCTCGGCCTGCCCGTCCATATTGAAGGCTATGCGCCGCCGCATGACGAGCGGATGAACGTCATTCGCGTCGCCCCCGATCCTGGCGTCATCGAGGTCAATATCCATCCGGCCGCAAGCTGGAAGGAATGCGTCGATATCACCACCGCTATCTATGAGGATGCCCGCCAGTCGCGGTTGGGCGCCGACAAGTTCATGATCGACGGTCGCCACACCGGCACCGGCGGCGGCAACCATGTGGTCGTCGGCGGGGCAAACCCCAATGACAGCCCGTTCCTGCGCCGTCCCGATCTGCTGAAGAGCCTCGTGCTGCATTGGCAGCGCCACCCCTCGCTCTCCTATCTCTTCTCCGGTCTCTTCATTGGCCCCACCAGCCAGGCGCCGCGTATCGACGAGGCGCGTCATGACAGCATGTATGAGCTGGAAATCGCCATGGCGCAGGTGCCGGCTCCGGGCGAAGGCGCGCCCCCCTTGCCCTGGCTGGTCGATCGCCTGTTCCGCAATCTGCTCGTCGATGTCACCGGCAACACCCACCGCTCCGAAATTTGCATCGACAAGCTGTTCTCGCCGGATGGCCCGACGGGTCGCCTTGGTCTTGTGGAGTTCCGCGGCTTCGAAATGCCGCCGAATGCGCGTATGTCGCTTGCCCAGCAACTGCTGGTGCGCGCGCTGATCGCCCGCTTCTGGCAGAACCCGATCGGCGGCAAGTTCGTCCGTTGGGGCACGAGCCTTGCCGACCGCTTCATGCTGCCGCATTATGTCTGGGCGGATTTCCTCGATGTTCTGGCCGATCTTCGCCAGCACGGCTTCGATCTGAAACCGGAATGGTTTGCCGCCCAGCTTGAATTCCGCTTCCCCTTCTTCGGCGAGGTGGAATATGAGGGCTCGAAGCTTGAACTGCGCCAGGCGCTGGAGCCATGGCATGTGATGGGCGAACAGGGCGCCATTGGCGGCACGGTGCGCTATGTGGATTCCTCCGTCGAGCGCCTTCAGGTTCGCCTCGAAACGACCAATCCCAGCCGCTATACCGTCTCCTGCAATGGCCGCGCCGTGCCGTTGAAACAAACGGAAACCTCCGGCGTCTCGGTCGCGGGCGTGCGCTTCAAGGCTTGGCAGCCAGCGGCTGGCCTGCATCCTGCCTTGCCGGTGAACACGCCTTTGACATTTGATATTTATGATACATGGTCGAACCGTTCGATCGGCGGCTGCATCTATCATGTTGCCCATCCGGGCGGGCGAAACTATGACACCTTTCCCGTCAATGGAAACGAGGCGGAAGCGCGGCGTCTTGCCCGTTTCGAGCCGTGGGGCCATACGGGCGGCCAGTTCACACTGTGGCCGGAAGCCGTGTCGCCGGAATTTCCGCTGACACTCGATCTGCGACGCCCGCAAGGAGTATAAGGTGGCGAAGACACCGGCAACGGAACGCAAGACCGGAGAAACCGGCATGGGCTCCATGCTGGCTTATCGCGCGCTGCCGGATGTTGCCGATGAGATGCTCGACATAGATGGACATATTCGTCCCGTCTGGCAGCCCTTCGTCAATGCGCTCTCGCGCATGGACGAGCGCGAGTTGCACGACCGCTTCTCGCGTACCGACCGTTATCTGCGCGATGCTGGCGTCTTCTACCGCGATTACAGCGCGCAAAGCGGCGGCGGCAGCAGCGAACGCAACTGGCCGATCTCTCATGTGCCGGTGCTGATCGACGATGCTGAATGGCAGGTCGTCTCCAAGGGTCTGATCCAGCGCGCCAATCTTCTCGAAGCCGTGGTCGCCGATATCTATGGCGAAGGCCGCCTGGTGCAGCAGGGATACGTGCCGCCAGCGCTGATTGCCTCCAACCCGGAGTTTCTGCGCCCCATGGTGGGCGTCAAACCCGCGAGCGGCCATTACCTGCACTTCTGCTCCTTCGAGATCGGACGCGGGCCGGATGGCAACTGGTGGGTTCTGGCAGACCGTGCGCAGGCTCCCTCCGGCGCGGGCTTCGCACTGGAAAACCGCGTGGCGACCACGCGTGCCTTTTCCGATATCTATGCCGAGGCACATGTCCATCGCCTCGCCTCCTTCTTCGGCGCGTTTCGCGATACGTTGCAATCGCACCGGCAGCATGTGGATGACCGCATCGCGGTCCTGACGCCTGGCCCTGCCAGCGAAACCTATTTCGAACATGCCTATATCGCCCGCTATCTCGGCTTCATGCTGCTGGAAGGCGAAGACCTGACGGTCGTCAATAACCGCGTCATGGTGCGCACCGTTGCCGGTCTCAAACCCGTCGGCGTCTTGTGGCGGCGTCTCGATGCGTCCTATGCCGATCCGCTGGAACTCGACCAGAACTCCCATATCGGCACGCCCGGCATGGTGCAGGCGCTGCGCGCCGGTTCGCTCAACATGGTCAATGCGCTCGGCAGCGGCATTCTCGAAACCCGCGCTCTGCTCGCCTTCATGCCCGCCATCTGTCGCCATATCCTTGGCGAAGATCTTGCCATGCCATCGATCGCCACATGGTGGTGCGGTCAGCCGACCGAGCGTGAGCAGGTGGCCCGCAATATAGAGCGCATGGTCATCGGCCCTGCCTATTCTCGCCTGCCCTTCTTCGACGATAACGGCCAATCTGTGCTCGGCTCCACCTTGCGCGAAACCGCCAAGGATTCGATCAGCGACTGGTTGGCAACCGACGGCCACAAGCTCGTCGGTCAGGAAGTCGTAACACTGTCCACCACACCCGCTTTCGTCGACGGCAAGCTCGTGCCACGGCCCATGAGCCTTCGCGTCTTCGTCGCCAGAACCCAGGATGGCTGGCAGGTGATGCCGGGCGGCTTTGCCCGCATCGGTCGCAGCAACGATGTCGCCGCCATCGCCATGCAGGCTGGCGGCCGCGCGGCCGACGTCTGGATCGTCAGCGACAAGCCGGTGGAGCGCACCACGCTTCTGCCGCCGGAGGAAAACTTCATCCGCAATATGCCGGGCAGCTTGCCAAGCCGTGCGGCTGATAATCTCTTCTGGCTTGGCCGTTATATCGAGCGGTCCGAAGGGGCGCTGCGGATCCTGCGCGCCTGGCATGCACGTTATGCCGAATCCGCCGATCCGAAGCAGCCGCTGCTCGCCCATGTCACAGACTATCTGGAAACCGTCGATATCGACGTGGAAGAGGCCATCCCTTCCAGCCTGATCGCCAATATCAACAGCTCCATCTATTCCGCCAGCAACATTCGCGACCGTTTCTCGCCGGATGGCTGGCTGGCGCTGAACGATCTGGCAAAGACCGCGCGCCGCTTCCAGAGCAAGATTCATGCAGGTGATGACGCCACCCATGCCATGACCATTCTGTTGCGCAAGGTCGCGGGCTTTGCCGGTCTGGTGCATGAAAACATGTATCGCTTCACCGGCTGGCGCTTCCTGGCCATCGGCCGCTATCTGGAGCGTGGCCTGCATATGACGCGGCTCCTGGCCCATATGGGCGGGCCCGACGCGCCGGATGGCTCCTTCGACATGCTGCTCGAAATCGGCGACAGCGTCATGACCCACCGCCGCCGTTACAATGTGAATACCGCCGCACTGACCGTCATGGATCTTCTGGCGCTCGATCCGCTCAACCCGCGCTCCATCCTCTTCCAGCTGAATGAAATCCGTGCCGAGGTGGAGCAATTGCCCAACGCCTTCGTCAACGGCCAGATGTCGCCTTTCTACCGGGAGGCGATGCGCATTCATTCCACCCTGGCGGTCATGACCTCGGAAAATCTCTCCGGCGATGTCTTCCGCCAGTTGGAGAAGGATCTCGAACGGCTTTCCGATATTCTCGCGCAAACCTATCTCGGATAGTCGATGCTTTACGATCTCTCGCTGCATATGGGCTATCTCTACGACACGCTGGCGTCCGGCGCGCGCCACATCATCCGTGTCACCCCACTCTCGATTCCAGACAGACAGAGGCTCGTCGCCTCCGCTCTCACCGTCTCGCCGGTGCCCGAAGAGCGCACCGTCTTCAACGATTTCTTTCACCAGAGCGCCACCTCGATCTATCTCAGAGCTCCGCATGACAAGCTCGACATCCGCATGCAGGCCCGTGTTCAGGTGGATAGCCCGTCGCTGACGGCCGATCTCTCCCCGCAACTCGATAAGCTCCAGGCCGAGCTTTCCAGCATCAACTCGCTCGACCCGCAGGCCCCCCACCATCTGGCAGGGGCAAGTCCGCGTATCGGTGAAGATGCGGCGATTGCGGCCTATGCCCGCGAGACGGCAAAGCCCGGCATGACGGTGCGCGAAATTGCCTTCGCGCTGTGCAAGCGCATCTACAAGGATTTCAAATATGATGGCGAAGCCACGACGGTGGATACGACACCGGGCCAGGCCTTCAAGCTGAAGCGCGGGGTCTGCCAGGATTTCTCCCACATCATGATTTCGGCACTGCGCAGCCTCGGCATTCCGGCCGGCTATGTCAGCGGCTTCCTGCGCACCATTCCCCCGCCCGGCAAGGAGCGGCTGGAGGGCGCCGACGCCATGCATGCCTGGGTGCGCGTGTGGTGCGGCGAAGCGGACGGCTATATCGAGCTCGACCCCACCAACGACATCGTTGCCGGCGGTGACCACATCGTCGTCGCCTATGGCCGCGACTATGCCGATGTGGCGCCTGTCATCGGCGTGTTGAAGAGCTACGGCAACCAGAAGATCACGCAAGCGGTCGACGTCGTTCCGGTCAGTTGATCGCCCTCATTATCTCCTTGTCGCGTCTTCTCGTTAAAGGGAAACGCTGCAAGCTCGGCGAGCAAGAGTTGCCCGCGACAGAAAAACTGCAAGCAAAAAGCGTCAAACTCATAATTATTGTCGGATAAAATGCCTCTTTACTCAAACCATAGCGACTGAGTTAGGAAAGCATCAATAAAGCGGCAGTAAGGCTGTGCCTTTATAGATCAAGGCGGTAGTCTGGGGGATGGCCGAACGATGATTGCACGGGCATTTAAAACTTTACTCACCGACAAGCGCGGTAACTTCGCAATTCTGACAGCACTTGGCCTGCCGCTCCTCTTCGGTGCGGCCGGTGCCGGCATGGAGGCCACGCGCGTCATGCAGGTGAGAAACGACATGCAGACCGCGCTCGACAGCGCTACGCTTGCAGCAGCCACACATGCCCGTCTTGATGAAGGCAGCAAGTCCGACGCAGCCTATGCGGATGAGGTCAAAAAGTTCATCAAAGAACACATGGATGGCGAAGTCGACAAGGACGACAAGAAGGACAAGGCCGAAATTGAGGCGACTGCCAGCCGCAACGATACCAACAAGGGAACAAGCTTCAAGATTTCCGGCTCGGTCAGCCGTCAGGTGCCTCTCAATCCACTGATCGGCTTCATCGGTGTCGATACCATCACGATCTCCGTCAGCAGCACGGCCGAAAGCAGCTTCAGCAAGGGTGCTGCTCTCTCGCTTTATCTGGTCCTCGATCGCTCCGGCTCTATGTCCTTCGTAACGGATACGGTCGATAAGTCGATGAAGTACTGCGACAACTACACGGAAAAATCCTGGCCAAAAGTGGCTTCCACGACGCCCTGCTATGTCAAGAAGATGGCCTCGCTGAAGGCGGCCGTTTCCTATCTGGTAGACACGCTCAACAAGGCGGATCCGTCCTACAAAGAGAAAGCCCACCCGGAATCGGAACTCATCCGCACCGGCGCCGTAGCTTATAATTCGGAAACCTTCCCTGCTCAGAAGCTCGACTGGGGCACCTCGGCCGCCAAGAATTATGTCGACGCCATTGCTACCGTGCCAAAGGGAGGCACCAACGCCTACCCGTCATTGACGATCGCCTTCGATGCTCTCAAGAGCGCCAATCCGAACGAGCGCTCGCAGCATGACAGCAAGGGTAACAAGATGTTTGAGCGCTATATCTTGTTGATGACCGATGGTGAAATGAGCAGCTCGACCATCGACGGACAGGTGCGTTCCATTTGCTCTTCGATCAAGGCCGATGGCATCAAGATCTTCACCGTGGCCTTCATGGCACCGGACAAGGGCAAATCGCTGCTGAAATATTGCGCCAGCAGCCCGGATAATTACTTCGAGCCGGATAATATGGAAGAGATCGTCTCAGCCTTCGGCGAGATCGCCCGCAAGGCCGCGAGTGTCCCCACCCGCCTGACGAACTGACATCCGATCTACTCGATAAATTTGCGGAGCGCGTGGCGAAAGCTGCGCGCTTTTTGCCTTTTCCAAGAGCGTTTTTGCCACCGCTCTGGCCCCTTTCTGGGCAATCGCTTCTCTCGCAAAAAGGGCTGTTGCCACAGCCGCTTATCGATGCATAAACTGCAATCGAAGCAGTGCAGCATGTCGTGTAACCGCAGGGCAATTTGCGATCGCGACATGTGACAATGAAAGGATCGAAAGCGTGACGAACCGCTCCCAAGGATCGCAACGCGCTTTGATCGACAGACGACATCAGGCCCTCTCCTCCCATCAAGGTGCTGACGACCCATGATCAATAAACTCGCCACCAACGATCTTCCTCGCCCCGCCCCGCGCAGTTCCGAACCGGATGTGCTTGCCTCCGAAATCATCGAGCGCCTGACCTACCGCATCGGCAAGGATGTAAAGGTGGCAAAGCCACATGACTGGTTGACGGCCACCATTCTCGTCGTTCGCGACCGCATCATCGACAAGTGGATGGAATCCACCCGCAAGGCTTATCAGAACGATTCCAAGCGGGTCTATTATCTGTCGCTGGAATTCCTCATCGGCCGGCTGATGCGCGACGCCATCTCCAATCTCGAACTCATGGAAGAAATCCGCCAGGCGCTGACCTCGCTTGGCGTCGAGTTCGACGTGATCGCCGCGTTGGAGCCGGATGCGGCCCTTGGCAATGGCGGCCTTGGCCGTCTCGCCGCCTGCTTCATGGAATCCATGGCCACTGTCGATATCGCCGCCTATGGCTATGGCATCCGTTATGTCCATGGCCTGTTCCGCCAGCAGATGGCCGATGGCTGGCAAGTGGAACTGCCAGAGACCTGGCTTGCCCATGGCAACCCCTGGGAATTCGAGCGGCGCGAAAGCGCCTACGAAATCGGCTTCGGTGGCTCGGTGGACACGATCGGTGGCTATGAAGAGCCGCAGCGCTTCCTCTGGAAGCCGGCCGAGCGCATGATTGCCATGGCCTATGATACGCCCGTGGTCGGCTGGCGCGGCACCCGCGTCAATACGCTGCGCCTCTGGTCGGCCCAGCCGATCGACCCGATCCTGCTCGACGCCTTCAATGCCGGCGACCACATCGGCGCGCTGCGCGAAAGCAACAAGGCCGAAGCACTGACCCGCGTCCTCTACCCGGCGGATGCCAACCCGGCCGGCCAGGAACTGCGCCTGCGCCAGGAATATTTCTTCTCGTCCGCCTCGCTTCAGGACATTCTGCGCCGCCACCTGCAGCAATATCCGGATTTCACCAATCTACCGGACAAGGTCTCCATCCAGCTCAACGATACGCATCCGGCCATCTCCATCGCCGAGCTGATGCGCCTTCTATGCGACGTGCACGGCCTGGATTTCGAACAGGCCTGGACGATCACGCGCGGCACCTTCTCCTACACCAACCACACGCTTCTGCCCGAGGCGCTGGAAAGCTGGCCGGTGCCGCTGCTTGAGCGGCTTCTCCCGCGCCACATGCAGATCATCTACGCCATCAATGCCAATACCCTGATCTTCGCTCGCAAGGAAAAGAAGCTGACGGACGGCCAGATCCGCTCGATTTCGCTGATCGACGAAGGCGGCGAGCGCCGGGTGCGCATGGGCAACCTCGCCTTTATCGGCTCGCACTCCATCAACGGCGTGTCGGCACTTCATACCGAGTTGATGAAGGAAACGGTCTTCTCCGACCTGCACATGCTGTTTCCAAGCCGCATCAACAACAAGACCAACGGCATTACCCCGCGCCGCTGGCTGATGCAGTGCAACCCTGGCCTGACAAGCCTGATCCGCGACGCCATCGGCGATGCTTTCATGGACGATGCCGAGAAACTTCTCGATCTCGACCGTTTCGCCGAAGATTCCAGCTTCCGCGACAAGTTTGCCGAGATCAAGCGGCAGAACAAGGTGCGCCTTGCCAGCACCATCGCGCAGCGCATGGGCATCCGCGTCGACCCGTCCGCGCTCTTCGATATCCAGATCAAGCGCATTCACGAATATAAGCGCCAACTCCTCAATCTGATCGAGGCGGTCGCTCTATACGACCAAATTCGTTCTCATCCGGAACTCGATTGGGTTCCACGCGTTAAGTTCTTTGCCGGTAAGGCCGCGCCGAGTTATCACAACGCCAAGCTTATCATTAAGCTCGCCAACGATATCGCCCGCGTCATCAATAACGATCCGGCAGTGCGTGGGCTTCTGAAAGTGGTATTTGTTCCGAATTACAATGTTTCGCTGGCGGAAATCATGGTTCCCGCGGCCGACCTCTCGGAGCAGATTTCCACCGCTGGCATGGAAGCATCCGGCACCGGCAACATGAAATTCGCACTCAATGGCGCGCTCACCATTGGCACGCTCGACGGCGCCAATGTCGAGATGCTCGAGCATGTCGGCGAAGACAATATCGTCATCTTCGGCAAGACCGCCGACGAAGTCGCGAAAGCCCGGGCCGAAGGCCACAACCCCCGCGCCATCATCGAAAATTCGGTGGAACTGTCCCAGGCTGTATCATCGATCGCATCCGGTGTCTTCTCGCCGGATGATCGCTCGCGCTTCACAGGGCTGATGGACGGTCTCTACAACAATGACTGGTTCATGGTTGCCGCCGATTTCGATGCCTATGCGCAAGCCCAGCGCGATGTCGACACCATCTGGAGCAACCCCTCCAGCTGGTATGAAAAAACCGTTCGCAATACTGCGCGCATGGGCTGGTTCTCATCCGACCGGACGATCCGCCAATACGCCACCGAAATCTGGAGAGCCTGATGAAAAAACCGCTCAATTCGGCCGAAGAAAAGACCTTCAATCCCATACCCACGGCCGAAATCGAGGCAATCAAGAGCGGTTTGCATTCCAATCCTTTTGCAGTGCTCGGCGTCCACCAGACGCCGGGCGGTCTTGTGGCGCGCTGCTTTATCCCAGGCGCCGAAGAAGTGACGGTGATGACTTTAGACGGAAACGTTGCAGGCGAATTGACCCGCGTCGACGCCGACGGCTTCTTCGAAGGTCCGATCACGATTTCCAAACGCCAGCCCGTGCGGTATCGCGCGCTTCGCGACGATGCCGAATGGGCCGTCACCGACCCCTATAGTTTCGGCCCGGTTCTGGGTCCGATGGACGATTATCTGGTGCGCGAAGGGTCGCATCTGCGCCTCTTCGACAAGATGGGCGCACATCCCCTGAAGCTTGAAGGCGTCGAGGGTTTCCATTTCGCCGTCTGGGCGCCGAATGCGCGCCGTGTTTCCGTCGTCGGCGATTTCAACAATTGGGATGGCCGCCGCCATGTCATGCGCTTTCGCAAGGACACCGGCATATGGGAAATCTTCGCACCGGATGTCTATGCCGGCTGCGCCTACAAATTCGAAATCATCGGCGCCCATGGCGAGCTTCTGCCGCTGAAGGCCGACCCTTATGCGCGCCGCGCCGAGCTTCGCCCGAAGAATGCCTCCGTCACCACGCCGGAACTTGTGCAGCAATGGGAAGACGAGGCGCACCGCAAGCATTGGGCCAGCATCGACCAGCGTCGCCAGCCGATCAGCATCTATGAGGTCCACGCGGCCTCCTGGCGCAAGCATCAGGACGGCTCCATGCTGACCTGGGACGAACTGGCCGCCCAGCTCATCCCCTATTGCGCCGACATGGGCTTCACCCATATCGAATTCCTGCCCATCACCGAACACCCCTATGACCCCTCCTGGGGCTACCAGACGACCGGCCTTTATGCGCCGACCGCCCGCTTCGGTGAGCCGGAAGGCTTTGCCCGCTTCGTCAATGGCGCCCATAAGGTCGGCATCGGCGTCCTCCTCGACTGGGTGCCTGCCCACTTCCCTACGGACGAGCATGGCTTGAAATGGTTCGACGGCACCGCGCTCTATGAGCATGCCGATCCGCGCCAGGGCTTCCACCCGGATTGGAACACCGCGATCTACAATTTCGGTCGCGTCGAGGTCATGTCCTACCTCATCAACAACGCACTCTACTGGGCGGAGAAATTCCATCTCGACGGACTGCGCGTCGATGCGGTTGCCTCGATGCTCTATCTCGATTATTCCCGCAAGGAAGGCGAGTGGATCCCCAACGAGTATGGCGGACGCGAGAACCTGGAATCGGTGCGCTTCCTGCAGAAGATGAACACGCTGGTCTATGGCAACCATCCGGGCGTCATGACCATCGCGGAAGAATCCACCTCCTGGCCAAAGGTCTCCCAGCCCGTGCATGAAGGCGGACTTGGCTTCGGCTTCAAGTGGAACATGGGCTTCATGCACGACACGCTGAGCTATTTTGCTCGCGAACCCGTGCATCGCAAGTTCCACCATCAGGAACTGACCTTCGGTCTGCTCTATGCCTTCACCGAGAACTTCGTGCTGCCGATCTCGCATGACGAAGTGGTGCATGGCAAAGGCTCGATGATTGCCAAGATGCCGGGCGACGACTGGCAGAAATTCGCCAACCTTCGCGCCTATTACGCCTTCATGTGGGGCTATCCAGGCAAGAAGCTGTTGTTCATGGGCCAGGAATTTGCCCAGTGGAGCGAATGGAGCGAGAAGGTCTCGCTCGACTGGAACCTGCTGCAATATCACATGCATGAGGGCATGCGCCGCCTAGTGCGCGATCTCAACTTCACCTACCGCTCCAAGGCCGCTCTTCATGCGCGCGACTGCGAGCCGGAAGGCTTCGAATGGCTGATGGCCGACGATCACGACAATTCCGTTCTGGCATGGCTGCGCCGTGCACCGGGCGAAAAGCCGGTGGCCGTCATCTCCAACCTGACGCCGGTCTATCGCGAGAATTTTTACGTGCCGCTTCCGGCTGCCGGACGCTGGCGCGAAATTCTCAACACCGATGCCGAAATCTATGGCGGCACCGGCAAGGGCAATGGCGGGCGTGTGCAGGCAGTGGATGCCGGTGGCAGCATCGGTGCGACGCTGACACTTCCGCCGCTCGCCGTCATCATGCTGGAATTAGAGAACTGATTTCGCCTCCCGTCGCAGGGACGTGAGGCAGACGAGAATGAAGACGTGGTGGAAACCTTAGAAACTTCCTGCACGTGTAAGACACAGGGAACAGTGGTACTTTATGGGAGGACTCGAGCGATGAGTGAAAAGAGAATTCAGCCTCTGGCACGTGATGCAATGGCTTACGTTCTCGCAGGCGGGCGCGGCAGCCGCCTGAAGGAACTGACCGACCGTCGGGCAAAGCCTGCGGTCTATTTCGGCGGCAAGGCGCGCATCATCGATTTCGCGCTCTCGAACGCGCTGAACTCCGGCATTCGCCGCATCGGTGTCGCCACGCAGTACAAGGCGCATTCGCTGATCCGCCACCTGCAGCGCGGCTGGGACTTCTTCCGTCCCGAGCGTAACGAAAGCTTCGATATCCTGCCCGCCTCCCAGCGCGTTTCGGAAACGCAATGGTATGAAGGCACCGCAGATGCCGTCTATCAGAACATCGACATCATCGAGGGCCACAACCCCGAATATATGGTGATCCTCGCCGGCGACCATATCTACAAGATGGATTATGAATACATGCTCCAGCAGCATGTGGATTCCGGCGCGGATGTCACCATCGGCTGCCTGGAAGTCCCGCGCATGGAAGCGACCGGCTTCGGCGTCATGCATGTCAACGAGAAGGACGAGATCATCGCCTTCATCGAAAAGCCCGCCGATCCTCCGGGCATTCCTGGCAATGAAGACTTTGCCCTTGCCTCCATGGGCATCTACGTCTTCCACACCAAGTTCCTGATGGAATGCCTGCGCCGCGATGCCAGCGACCCCAATTCAAGCCGCGACTTCGGCAAGGACATCATTCCCTATATCGTCGAACACGGTAAGGCCGTCGCCCACCGCTTCGCCTCCTCCTGCGTCCGCTCCGATTTCGAACACGGGCCCTACTGGCGCGATGTCGGCACCATCGATGCCTATTGGCAGGCCAATATCGACCTCACAGATATCGTTCCGGATCTGGATATCTATGACAAGTCCTGGCCGATCTGGACCTATGCCGAGATCACGCCACCGGCGAAATTCGTCCATGACGATGAAAACCGCAGAGGTTCGGCGGTCTCCTCCGTGGTCTCGGGCGACTGCATCATCTCCGGTGCCTCGTTGAACCGAAGCCTGCTCTTTACCGGGGTGCGCGCAAATTCCTATTCGCGCCTTGAGAATGCCGTCGTGTTGCCGAGTGTAAAGATCGGTCGTCACGCGCAGCTGAGCAACGTCGTCATCGACCACGGCGTCGTCATCCCGGAAGGGCTGATCGTCGGCGAAGACCCGGAACTCGATGCCAAGCGCTTCCGTCGCACGGACAACGGCATCTGCCTGATAACGCAATCGATGATCGACAAGCTGGACCTGTGAGCCTCATGAATGTTCTTTCGGTCACATCCGAAATCTATCCGCTGATCAAAACCGGCGGTCTTGCAGATGTTTCCGGCGCGCTTCCCATCGCGCTGAAAGCATGCGGTGTGCACACCCGCTCGCTGATCCCCGGCTACCCAGCCGTTAAATCCACGGTCAAAGATGCCCATAAGGTCGGGGAATTTCCCGATCTTCTGGGCGAACATGCCGATATTCTGGCAGGCGAGCATGAAGGTCTGGACCTCCTGATCCTCGACATTCCCTCGCTCTACGACCGCCCCTCCGGGCCCTATCTCGATTCCACCGGCAAGGATTTTGCCGACAACTGGAAGCGTTACGCCGCCCTTTCTCTTGCCGCTGCCAAAATCGCCGCAGGCAAGCTGCAGGGCTGGCAACCGGATCTCCTTCATGCACATGACTGGCAGGCCGCCATGGCACCGGTCTATATGCGCTATGCAGAGACACCGGAAATTCCAAGCCTGCTGACAATCCATAATATTGCGTTCCAGGGTCAGTTCGGCGCCAATATCTTCTCCGAACTGCGCTTGCCCGCACACGCTTTCTCCACCGAGAGCATCGAATATTATAACGATATCAGCTTCCTGAAGGGTGGCTTGCAGACAGCAACGGCGCTCAGCACCGTCAGCCCGTCCTATGCCGAGGAAATCCTGACCCCGGATTACGGCATGGGGCTCGATGGCGTGATCCGCAGCCGAGCCCATGTGCTGCATGGCATCGTCAATGGCATCGACGCCGAGGTTTGGGATCCGGCGATCGACCACCTGATCCAGGAAAATTACTCTGCCGCCAACCTCAAACTGCGCGCCATCAACAAGGCCGCCGTTGCCAACCACTTCCGCGTGGACCACGATAGCGGCCCGCTCTTCTGCGTCATCTCCCGCCTCACCTGGCAGAAGGGCATCGACCTGATTGCCGAAGTCGCCGATGACATCGTCGAGATGGGCGGTCGTCTGGTGGTGCTCGGTGCAGGCGAGATCGCGCTGGAAGGCGCACTGATGGCAGCGGCCACCCGCCATCCGGGACGCGTCGGCGTCGCCGTTGGCTATAATGAGCCGCTCTCGCACCTCATGCAGGCTGGATGCGACGCCATCATCATTCCCTCCCGCTTCGAGCCCTGCGGCCTGACCCAGCTTTATGCGCTGCGCTATGGCTGCATTCCCGTCGTGGCGCGCAACGGGGGCTTGAACGATACCGTGATCGATGCCAATCACGCTGCTGTTTCCGCGAAGGTCGCGACCGGCGTCCAGTTCTCGTCCGTCACCGAGGACGGGCTGCGCCAGGCGCTCCGCCGCACTATGCGATATTACCGAGACCCGAAACTGTGGACGCAACTGCAGAAGCAGGGGATGAAATCGGATGTTTCCTGGGAAAAGAGCGCAGGACTTTACGCCGCGCTTTACACCCAACTTACGTCGAAAGGCCATTGAATGTCGATCAAGACCGTCCAGACCACGCCATTTCAGGATCAGAAACCCGGAACCTCCGGCCTTCGAAAGAAGGTGCCGGTTTTCGCGCAGGAGAACTACGCGGAAAACTTCATCCAGTCGATCTTCGACAGTCTCGAAGGCTTTGCCGGTGAGACGCTGGTGATCGGCGGCGATGGCCGCTATTATAACCGCGAGGTTATCCAGAAGGCGATCAAGATGGCCGCAGCCGCAGGCTTCGGCAAGGTTCTGGTCGGACAGGGCGGCATTCTCTCCACGCCTGCCGCGTCCAACATCATCCGCAAATACAAGGCCTTCGGCGGCATCGTGCTCTCGGCCAGCCACAATCCCGGCGGCCCGAACGAAGATTTCGGCATCAAGTACAATATCGGCAATGGCGGCCCGGCCCCTGAAAAGATCACCGACGCCATCTTTGCCCGCACCAAATCCATCGAGACCTACCGCATCGCCGAGGTCGCCGATATCGATCTCGACCGGATCGGCACCAGCGACGTTGCCGGCATGCAGGTGGAAGTCATCGATCCGGTCGCCGATTATGCCACGCTGATGGAAGAACTCTTCGATTTCGGCGCGATCCGCGATCTGATCGCCGGCGGCTTCAAGGTCGTGGTCGATTCCATGAGCGCGGTGACCGGCCCCTATGCGGTCGAAATCATCGAAAAGCGTCTTGGCGCACCGGCAGGCTCGGTGCGCAACTCAGTGCCGCTGCCGGACTTCGGCGGCCATCACCCGGACCCGAACCTCGTTCACGCCAAGGAACTCTATGACGACGTGATGAGCCCGGAAGGCCCGGATTTTGGCGCCGCCTCCGATGGCGATGGCGACCGCAACATGGTCGTCGGCAAAGGCATGTTCGTCACGCCTTCGGATTCGCTTGCCATCATCGCCGCCAACGCCAAGCTCGCACCGGGCTACGCATCCGGCATTTCCGGCATCGCCCGCTCCATGCCGACCAGCGCGGCAGCAGACCGCGTTGCCGAAAAGCTCGGCATCGGCATGTATGAAACGCCAACCGGCTGGAAGTTCTTCGGCAACCTGCTCGATGCGGGCAAGGTCACGGTCTGCGGCGAGGAAAGCTTCGGCACCGGCTCCAACCATGTGCGCGAGAAGGACGGTCTTTGGGCCGTGCTCTTCTGGCTGAACATCGTCGCCGCCCGCAAGGAAAGCGTCAAGGACATCGTCACCAAGCATTGGGCCGAATATGGCCGCAACTACTATTCCCGCCACGACTACGAAGAAGTCGACAGCGACGCCGCCAACACGCTGGTTGCAACGCTGCGCGAAAAGCTCGCGACGCTCCCCGGCACCACCTATGGCAATCTGAAGGTCGAAAAGGCCGACGATTTCGCCTATCACGATCCGGTTGATCAGTCGGTCAGCAAGAACCAGGGCATCCGCATCCTCTTCACCGGCGGCTCCCGCATCGTCCTGCGCCTCTCCGGCACCGGCACCTCGGGCGCCACCCTGCGCCTCTATGTCGAGCGCTACGAACCGGATGCGGCCCGTCACAATATCGAAACCCAGGAAGCGCTTGCCGACCTGATCGCTGCGGCGGATACGATTGCCGGGATCAAGAAGCATACGGGCCGCGACGCGCCGACGGTGATCACCTGATTGAGCGATCCGGTGGGCAAGGGCAGCATACCCCCCTCTGTCCTGCCGGACATCTCCCCCCTCAAGGGGGGAGATTGGCCAAAGGCAAGCTCCCGCCTCATATCGAGCTTGGTGAGTGAAGAAACCTTCTCACGGAGGTAGCGAGAAAAGCGAGCGGCCAACACCAACCCGATCTCCCCCCTTGAGGGGGAGATGTCCGGCAGGACAGAGGGGGGTCCTAAAGAATCAGCCCCGACGCAACTGCCCCACCAACAAGACCGCGGCGCAAGCCCCCACCCACAAACCACCAAAGGGACCAGCCCATGCCAAACCAAGCCGCTTTCCCCCAAGGTGCAGTTCCCTCAACCGCAGGCACCGAGTTCTCCGTCTACTCCCAGCACGCCACCAAGCTCGAACTCTGCCTCTACGACGCAACCGGCAACACCGAAACCGCCCGCCTCCTCATGCAACGGGGCGAAGACGGCATCCACCGTCTCACCGTCCCACAGGCCACAATCGGCACCCGCTACGGCTACCGCGCCCACGGCACCTATACGCCGGATCAGGGCCTCTGGTTCGACCCGGCCAAGCTGCTGCTCGATCCTTACGCGACCACGATCGATCGTCCGTTCCAGAACCACAAAAGCCTCTTCACCTTCGGCGAAGACACCGCCACCGTCATGCCCAAGGCGGTCGTCTCCAACGACACGCCCGTCACGCCGGAACCGCCCCGCTTCACCCGCACCGGCCTCATCTACGAAGTCGCGGTCAAGCCCTTCACCATGCTGCATCCAGAGGTGCCGGAAGCGATCCGTGGCACGGTCGCAGCACTTGCCCATCCCGCCATCATTGCGCATCTGCAAAAGATCGGCGTCAGCGCCGTCGAACTCATGCCGATCACCGCCTGGATTGACGAGCGGCACCTACCGCCGCTCGGCCTCACCAATGGCTGGGGTTACAACCCCGTCGGCTTCATGGCGCTCGACCCACGGCTTTGCCCCGGCGGCATAGCGGAACTGCGTGATACGGTCGCCAAGCTGCACGAGGCAGGCATTGGCACCATCCTCGATCTCGTCTTCAACCATACCGGCGAGAGCGACCGCTTCGGCTCGACGCTGTCGCTGCGCGGGCTCGACAACCTGACCTATTATCGCCATCTGCCGAACGATCCCGGCACGCTGATCAACGACACCGGCACCGGCAACACGCTCGCCTGCGATCACCCACAGGTCCGCCATCTCGTCATCGAAACGCTCCGCCATTTCGTCATCCATGCGGGCATCGACGGCTTCCGCTTCGATCTCGCTCCCGTGCTTGGCCGCACGGCGCAGGGCTTCGATCCGCAAAGCGAAACCTTGCGCCAGATGCACGAGGACCCGCTTCTTGCCGATCGGATACTAATCGCCGAACCCTGGGATATCGGCCCCGGCGGCTACCAACTCGGCAACTTCCCCGCCTCCTTCCTTGAATGGAACGATCGCGCCCGCGACGATATCCGGCGTTATTGGCGAGGCGACGATCACACAATGGGGGCGCTTGCCGATGCGCTGGCCGGTTCCGCCCCGCTCTTTTCGCGCAATGGGCAAATGGAAACCCGCAGCGTTAACTTCATCGCCGCCCATGACGGCTTCACGCTTTTCGATCTCGTCTCCCACGCCCACAAGCACAACGAGGCGAATGGCGAGGAGAACCGCGACGGCCACAACGACAACCACTCCTGGAACAACGGCGTCGAAGGCCTGACCGACGATGCCTCAGTCAACGCCGCCCGCGTCGCGGACATCAAGGCGCTGCTCGCCACCCTCTTCGTGACGCGCGGCACGGTGATGCTGACGGCGGGTGATGAAGGCGGGCGCAGCCAGCGGGGCAACAACAATGCCTATGCCCAGGATAACGCGATCACCTGGGTGGATTGGGCAGCGCTCTCGCCGGACCTGATTGATCACACTGCCTTTCTGGCGAAGCTTCGCCAGCGCTTCGCAGCCTTCAGCGAAAGCAGTTTCTTCTCGCCCGACAGCGGCGAGATCGAATGGCTGTCCCCCTTGGGCGACCCCATGCGCGATGAGGACTGGAACCGCGCCGATGCTACGACCTTCGCCATGGTGCTGAAGACGCTGGACAGAGAGACCGGCAAGACCGTGCGCCTCGCCACCCTCTTCAACCGCAGCCGCAGCGCCATCCCCTTCACCCTCAAGGGTGACGGCTGGAAGCCGCTCGGCGTTGATTTCGGCGTGCCCGCCTGGCTGCCGCCCCGCTCCGTCGTCTTCTATCTTGGTGATTGATTGCCGCCTCAAGGCCGTCCTATAACGGAATTCGATTTTTAAAAGAAAGAGTTGCCGTGAAAGACGTATCGCTTGCTGAGGTAAAGGGTTTGGTCGGCACGGAAGTGGGCGTGTCGGACTGGATCACCGTCGACCAGGCCATGATCGATGCCTTTGCACGGGCAACGCTGGATGACCAGTTCATCCACACAGACCCGGAACGCGCCAAGGCCGAAAGCCCGTTCGGCGGCACGATTGCCCATGGCTTCCTGACGCTCTCGCTGCTCTCTGCCATGAATTACAGTGCCCTGCCGAATATCCGCGAGCAGACCATGGGCATCAATTACGGCTTCGAGAAAATCACCTTCGTCTCGCCGGTCAAGAGCGGCGCGCGTGTGCGTGGGCGCTTCACCCTGGCCGAGGCCCGCTTTCGCGGCGGCGCCATGCTGATGATGACCTATGACGTGGCGGTCGAGATCGAAAACGAAAAGAAGCCTGCACTCACCGCCCGCTGGATCACCATCTCCCAGTTCGACCCGAAGGACAGGCCCGAAGACTGAGCAACGCGTTCAACGGAGAAGTCATGCCCGAAGCAATCGTTCGAGCGGCGTTCCTGACCCAGGCAGACGCCTTCGACGGCCTGGGCTCACCCTTTACCGCAAGGCTGTGCCGGCTGCTCTCCGAAAAGCTGGAACCCACCCACGGCGCCGTCGCCCATACCCTCCTCACCTGGCCTGGCCCACCCGGCCCCAGTGACGATTCCGTGCCGCTGCGTATCGCAGGCGCGCTGCATGCGCTGGTGCTCTCAGAAAGAATAAGCCCGCTCACCGAACTCCCCGACAACGCCCTCTGGCCCGCAGTTCAGCAAGCGTTCCAGCAGCACGAGGCCTTCATCCTCAAGCGTCTGACATCGCCACCCCAGACCAACGAGGTCCGCCGTTCCGCCGCCCTGCTGCCCGGCCTCTTCATCGTCGCAGAGCGCACCGGCAAACCGCTGATCCTCTCCGAAGTCGGCGCAAGCGTCGGACTCAATCTCCAACTCGATCGCTATCGCTACCGCCTCGGCGAAACGGAATGGGGACCGGAAAGCGCCGTTGTCCTCTCTCCCGAATGGCGCGGTACGGCGTCATCGGCCCCGAGCAGTTTCACCGTCCTCGACCGCGCCGGCTGCGATCTCAACCCCTTGAACCCTTCGTCGCCCGACGACCGCCTGCGCCAGCTCTCCTATATCTGGGCCGACCAGAAAGACCGGCTTGAGCGGACGCAAAATGCGCTCAGCATCGCTGCGGAAAACCACTTACAGGTGGAAAAGGCAGACGCCATCGACTGGCTGGCAAAGCGCTTGGCCGAGCCCCGTCAAGGTGCGGCGCATGTCATTTTCCACTCCGTCGCCTGGCAATATTTCCCCGACGCCCTCAAACAGAAGGGTGAAGCGCTGATCGCCGAGGCTGGAAAACGCGCAACCCCAGACGCCCCTCTCGCCCGCTTCCAGATGGAAGGCGACGGCCAACCGCGAGGTGCAGCCCTGACCCTGCAAATCTGGCCCACGGGTGAGAAGCAGGAGATCGGCCGAGCCGACTTTCACGGGCGCTGGGTGGAATGGCGCGGATGGGTGGGGTAGCCGTCAGATCACACGCCACCCAAAACCCACGCGTTGATCGGACCACTCAATCGAGTTTGCCGTCAACATCCGAATTCACGTGAGCAGACAACACCCTCGGTGCCAGCTGCCGGTCCATCTGCATCGCATCCATGCAGGCGGTCAGCCAATCCCTGTCCTGAATGAGCGCGACAGCCTTTGCATAAGCGCGGTCGACTGTATCACCATAGGCCCCTCGGGCCTTCTGCCAAGCCGTGACAGGAATCTCGCCCCATTGCGCGATCATCATCGACAAATCGATGATATCTCTGCTGTAGACGGCTTTGTCCGGCCAGCGATCTGCATTCGCAAGAAGTTTCTCGGCGAACATATCGCTTCTGTCGAGCACCGGCACACCGTAGCGCGCGTCCATCTGGCCCGAAAGGTCGATACGACCTTCGCGCACGATCTCCAACTTGATCCGGGCATCCTCCACCTGCACGAAGGTGCGAATGCCATATTGATCGGCCCGCATCTCTCGCAATGCCAGCACCTGCGCTCCAACTTTAGTCAATCCTGATAATTGCTGCGACCACACGGCTTCACGAAGCAGCCTGTAGCCTTCCTGTGATGCGCAGAGAAGGTCGATATCGACACTCTCACGATATTCATCAAGGCTGAGAACGATCGCTGTGCCGCCGCCGAAGAAACATTCAGCGCGTTCCAGCAGAGCTCCATCAAGGGCATTTAGTACCGTCAGAACGGCGTTGTGATGCGGACGGCGGAAAAGGGTCATGCGTCAGGATGCTATCAGCAAGGGGCCGTATCGCTCAACCAGATCGTTGATCAGCGCCTGCTCTTCTTTGGTCAGTGTTTCAACGTCTACGAAGCGCCAGTTGCGCTCGTAGATCGAGAATGCTTCTTCACCCGTCAAACACACATTCGCGTCCCTGTTCCAGCAGAGCATTTGCAATTGCGGATAGTGGCTGACCTGTATCTGCATTATGTCCTCTATAGAAGACGGGCCCGCCATGCAAATAGCTCCGCCCTCTCCTCTCATCATCCTCAATCTTGACTCGAGGATCAATGTCTTCAGTGGCTTATCGATGGTCGGGTCAAGCCCAACCATCCCGGATAAGGCGCGGCTTCAACCGTTCGCCCTCAAGCCGTATCCTCTATGACGGACATCATAAGCCATTCTCGCCCTCAGTTCCAGCATAAGCGCCTGATCCTATTTGCTCTTGTATTGTGGGAACTTTCCTCACAGCCCTCGCATTAACGCCGTTATTGTTCGGGGGAACTCCATATGGCGCATAACGTCACGCAACCGGATGATGCAGGCGAGCAAAGCACGGAGCTCAAACGCGTCATGGGGCCGGGTCTGCTTCTTCTCTTCATCGTCGGCGATATTCTCGGGACCGGCATCTATGCACTGACCGGACAGGTCGCCGCCGAAGTCGGCGGGGTCGTCTGGCTGCCCTTTCTCATTGCCTTTGGTGTGGCGCTGCTCACCGCCTGCAGCTATCTTGAACTGGTAACGAAATATCCGCGCGCTGCAGGAGCTGCGCTCTATACGCACAAGGCCTTCGGCGTTCACTTCATCACCTTTCTGGTGGCCTTCACCGTCATGTCGTCCGGTGTCACCTCCGCCTCGACGGCTTCCCGCGCCTTCGCCGCCAACTTTGCCACGCTGACCGGCTTTGATTTCGGCGGCTTTGGCGTGACCGGCATTGCCATTGCTTTCATCGTGGCGGTCGCGCTGATCAATTTCCGCGGCGTCGGTGAAAGCGTGAAGATGAATGTGGTACTGACCGTCGTCGAACTGACGGGCCTGCTGCTGATCATCGGCATCGGTTTCTGGGCGATCGGCAATGGTCAGGGCGATGTCTCGCGCGCCTGGACTTTCGAGCCAGCGGGCGAGCATGGCGTCATCTGGTCGGTGGTGGCCGCAACGACGCTTGCCTTCTTCGCCATGGTCGGCTTCGAGGATTCCGTCAACATGGCCGAAGAGTGCAAGCAGCCCGCCCGCATCTTCCCGAAAGTGCTGCTCGGCGGCCTCGTCATCACCGGCGTCATCTATATTCTGGTTGCCATTTCCGCCATCACCCTCGTCCCCGCCGCCGAACTCGGCGAAGGCGAAACACCTCTGTTGAAAGTGGTGCAGGCGGGCGCTCCCAACTTCCCGATCGGCATCTTCGCCGTCGTCACCATGTTCGCGGTCGCCAATTCCGCCCTGATCAACATGATGATGGCAAGCCGCCTGATCTATGGCATGAGCCGCGAAGGCGTGCTTCCACCAGCGCTCGGCAAAGTCCATTCCGGCCGCCGTACACCCTTTGTGGCGATCATCTTCACCTCGCTGATCGCGGTCGGCCTCATCGCCTTTGCCGGTGGTGTTCCGGCTCTCGGCGGCACCACGGCCCTCCTGCTGCTTGGCGTCTTCACCATCGTCAATGTCGCGGTGCTGGTGCTGCGCAAGGACAAGGTGGCCCACAAGCACTTCCGCACGCCCACCATCCTGCCGGTGCTGGGCGCCATCAGCTGCTTCTTCCTCGTCGGCCCATGGACCGGACGCGATCCGGTGCAATATTCGATTGCGGCAGTGCTGCTCCTGATCGGTGTCGTCCTGTGGGCAGCAACGGTAGGCTTCATGCGGGTACAGGCAAAGTCGGCTTAGCGGCACAACAACGCTTGCTATCTGCGTCGCCCATGATAGATCGGAATTCCGGCCTCATTTTCAAAAGGAAAATACCATGCCGGAATTCCCCACCCTCATGCTCTTTGCCGCCGCAGCCCTGGTGCTGACGGCAACACCTGGCCCTGATATGCTGCTGATCGCCTCGCGCAGTGTCAGCCAGGGCCGCTCCGCAGGTTTCTTGACCTATGCCGGAATAGCCGCCGGGACCTATTGCCACGCGATTGCCGCAGCCTTGGGCCTCTCGAAATTGTTTCTGACCGTGCCGGTCGCCTACGAGATCGTCCGCTGGGCGGGCTGTACCTATCTGTTTTATCTTGCCGTCAAAACTGTGCGCTCACAGGGCGCGGGCTTTTCGCCCACAACCGGACTGAAACGACTATCTTCAAGACGGATTTTTCTGGAGGGTCTCGCCACCAACATCCTCAACCCGAAAATGGCGCTCTTCGTTCTGGCGCTCTTCCCGCAATTCATCAATCCGGATGGCAATGCGCTCGTCTTCCAGATGGTGATCCTCGCCACCATCCTGAACGGCATCGGCTTTCTGGTGAATGGCACCGTGATTCTTCTTGGCAGCAACATCCGCCAGCGGCTTTCCGGTATCCGCCGCTTTCCCAGACTGCCGCAATATCTGCTGGCAGGGGTTTTTGCCGGGCTCGCCTGCCGTCTGGCGCTGGGATCAAGGCAGTAGAAAGAACGGCACGGAGAGGCGCGTCAGGACGAGGGTCAAAACCCAACCTGCATCATCCTCGGGCTCGACCCGAGGATCCATCTTTTCAACGGCTTAGGGCGCCTGAATGACTCAGCACACGCCTCAAGCGTCCCGCGAACCCTCGTCCAGCAGCCCGAACACATAGTCCGCAAAGGAGCGCCAGCACTCCACGCGGAACGTGTCATCCGCCACGCGCAGCAGCACCACTTCCGCCTTGCCGAACACCGTGCGGGTGCAGGCACCCACCGGGAAAGACGCAAGCGACAGGTCCTGCGGGCAGCCGGCATTGATCGTCGTTTCGGCGCCGGGGCCGGAGACGATGATGGCGAGGTTGCGATGGGAGACATCGGTTGCGGAAAACAGGCCGGTGGTGCCGGAAAGGGCTGCCATCAGGTCGGCTTCGCCCTGGTCGATGACCAGCCACTCATCCGGGCCGATCCACAGCGCCGAGCGCAGTCCCGAGGTCGCAGAGGTTTTCGGGCGTGTCGGCAGGGCAAGTTCGAGCGCCTGGGACACGGCTTCGATCGCCTCTAGCCGCGCGCGCAGCACCAGCCGGTAGGCCGGTGTCGCAGGCTTGATGGAGGCTCCGGCGGAACCGCCATGGACGCCATCGAGAACGAATGTACGCTTTGCTGTTGCCAAATCAGCCATTGATCCGGCCTCCTTCCTTGTCGAAGAACACCATGTCCGTCACCTCGACTGCAATCGTCTTGTCGGCAAGCGGAATGTAGAGGGTTTCACCCATCCGCGCCCGGCCATCGGCCACCAGACCGAAGGCAATCGCGCGACCAAGATTTTCGGACCAGTAGGACGACGTGACGTGACCGAGCATCGTCATCGGCTTGGGTGCATTCGGATCCACAACGATCTGGCCGCCCTCTTCCGGCACCTCATGCGCGTTCTTCGGCAGAAGACCGACGAGCTGCTTGCGACCGCTGCGGGTCAGATCCGGGCGCTGCAGGCCGCGAATACCGACGAAATCCGTCTTCTTCTTGGAGACAGCCCAGCCAAGGCCGGCATCGTCAGGCGTCACCGTGCCGTCGGTATCCTGGCCGACGATGATGTAGCCCTTTTCGGCGCGCAGCACGTGCATCGTCTCGGTGCCGTAGAGGCAGCCGCCAACCGCTTTCGCCCGCTCTGCAATGGCCTGCCACACGGCCGGGCCGTAATCCGCTGGCACGTTGACTTCGAAGCCGAGTTCGCCGGTAAACGACACGCGGAAAAGGCGCGTCGGCACACCGCAGATCTTGCCTTCGGCCACCGCCATATGCGGGAAGGCTTCCGGCGACAGATCGATGCCTTCGACGAGCGGCGCAATCACCTCGCGTGCCTTCGGTCCCTGCACCGCAATCACCGCCCATTGTTCGGTGGCAGACGTCAGCCAAACGTTGAGATGCGGGAATTCCGTCTGCAGGTAGTCTTCCATGTGGTGCAGCACGCGCGGCGCGCCGCCCGTCGTCGTCGTCACGTGGAAGCGGTCTTCCGCCATACGACCGACAACACCGTCATCATAGACGAAGCCGTCTTCGCGGGTCATGATGCCATAGCGGCAGCGACCGGGCTTCAGCGTGTCCCAGGCATTGGTGTAGAGCAGGTTGAGGAACTTCGCCGCATCCGGGCCAACCACCTCGATCTTGCCGAGCGTGGAGGCATCGAAGACGCCGACGCTTTCGCGCACCGTCTTGCATTCGCGGTTGACCGCCTCATGCATGTCTTCGCCGGGACGCGGATAGTACCAGGCGCGCTTCCAGTTGCCGACATCCTCGAAGGCGGCACCTTCTGCTTCTTCCAGAGCATGCATCGGCGTCTTGCGGGCCGGGTCGAACAGCTTGCCGCGCGAATGGCCGACCAGCGTACCGAAGGTCACGGGCGTATAGGGCGCACGGAAGGTGGTGAGACCGACCTTCGGCAGATCGCGGCCCAGCGCTTCCGATGCGATGGCAAGGCCATGCATGTTGGACATCTTGCCCTGGTCGGAGGCCATGCCGTTGGTGGTGAAGCGCTTGATGTGCTCGATGGAGTGCATGCCTTCGCGCACGGCCAGACGGATATCCTTGGCGCAGACATCGTGCTGGAAGTCGATGAAGGCCTTGACACTGTGGTCGGCACCCGCACCTTCGGCAGCGCCGATCATGCCGCCCGTCCAGGTGTTGGCGTTGCTGCCGGAGATGGCAACCTCGCCACCGCCAGCCGCAGCCGCTTCGGAAAGCAGCGCGGAGAGATCGTCTGTGCCGTTGCAGGCGCCGATGGACACGCCATCCTGCACATGCACATCGGGCAGGAAGCGCTGGTTGGCCGCATCATATTTCAGCTTGCCGCGGGACTGCGAGAAGAGATGCACCGATGGCGTCCAGCCGGCAGACACGATCAGCGCATCGACAGCAATCTTGCGCTTGCCCGAGCCGCCATTGCGGCCAACCGTCATGGAGGTGACGCGAAGACGGCCTGCCGTATCAAAGACGCTGTGGCCGGCCAGAACCTCGATGCCAAGCGCGCGTGCCTCGTCCAGAAGCTTCGTGCTCGGGTTCGGGCGGCAATCGACGATCGCCGCGATCTTGACACCGGCGCGCTTCAGGTCGAAGGCCGCCTCATAGGCGCTGTCATGGGCGGTGTAGACACCAACATTGTGGCCGACAGCCACGCCATACTGGTTGAGATAGGTGCGCGCGGCGGACGCCAGCATGATGCCGGGGCGGTCGTTATTGGCGAACACCATGTGGCGCTCGATAGCGCCGGTCGCCATCACCACCTTCTTGGCGCGCACCTGCCACAGGCGCTCGCGCGGCTCATGCAGGGCCGGGCTTGCCAGGTGGTCGGTCACGCGCTCGGCCAGGCCGATGAAGTTGTGGTTGTAGTAGCCGAAGACGGTGGTGCGGGTCAGCACGTCCACATTCGGCATGGCCTTCAGCTCGGCCAAAACCGACTGCGCCCAGTCATAGCCGTTCTTGCCGTCGATCACGGTGCCGCTTTCAAAGCGCAGCGCACCGCCAACCGTCGGGTTCTCATCGACCAGAATGACCTTGGCGCCGGTCTTGGCTGCAGAAAGAGCCGCCGTCAGACCGGCAGCGCCGCCACCGGCCACCATCACGTCGCAATGGGCAAAGCGGCTGGCATATTGATCGGTGTCGCCCTGCTTCGGCGCACTGCCGAGACCGGCGGCGCGGCGGATGATCGGCTCATAAAGCTTGTGCCATGCGGCCTTCGGCCACATGAAGGTCTTGTAGTAGAAGCCTGCCGCAAAGAAGGGCGAGAAGAAATCGTTGATCGCACCGACATCGAAGGACAGCGACGGATAGCGGTTCTGCGACGAGACGATCGCGCCATCGAAGACTTCCTGCACCGTGGCGCGCACATTCGGCTGGCGGCGGGACGCATCGCGCGACACGTCGATCAGCGCATTTGGCTCTTCCGGACCGGCGGAAAGAAAGCCGCGCGGACGGTGATACTTGAACGAGCGTCCGATGAGGTGAACGCCATTGGCAAGCAGCGCCGAGGCAACCGTATCGCCCTGAAGCGCCGTATAGCTCTTGCCGTCGAAGTTGAAGCGGGCGGTGCGGGCAGGCGTCAGGCGGCCTGCACCCTTGATACGGTAAGCGCCGCTCATCGGGCTGCTCCTTCGCTGGAGGAGAGAAGCGAAGCCTCGTCCGGCTTCGGCTCGCCCGCCTTATATGTCAGGTGGAACTTGTCGGTCACCGAATGGCGCGCCGCATTGAAGAAGCGGCCGCAGCCATGGATATGGCGCCAGCGCTCATAGACCATGCCCTTGTCGTTATCGCGCATGAAGAAATATTCGGCAAATTCCTCATCGGAAATACCGGCAATGTTTTCCGGGCGGGCGATATGCGCCTCACCAGCCCAGCGGAACTCCAGTTCAGAGCGTTCTTCTTCGCAATATGGACAACGGATCAGCAGCATGATGGTCCCTCAAGGAGAGCTTGCCGGAACCATCGTTCCGGCGGGTTGGTCACACAGGCGCTTTCCCATGGTGATGTAGGGGGAGAGCCTGCTTGTCAGATATTCAAAATTCGCGGAGGGCCGAAGCGCGTCGCTTCGCCCCTTGACGCAACGTCGTCAATGGGCAACCGCCGCGGCTGCCGCCTCGTCGATCAACCGGCCGGTGCGAAACCGGTCGAGGTTAAGACCCGCCGCCAGCCGATGCGGCTCGCCGCGCGCAATCAGATGCGCGAAGAGATGCGCCGAACCCGGCGTGGCCTTGAAGCCGCCCGTGCCCCATCCGCAATTGACGAAGAGGTTCGGAACCGGTGTCACGCTCTGGATGGCCGAGCGATCCGGTGTGTTGTCGGTGATGCCGCCCCACTGGCGCATCATCTTCACACGCCGGAAGATCGGGAAGAGTTCGCAGATGGCGTCCAGCGTATGGGTGATGATCTGCAAGCCGCCGGTCTGCGAATAGGAATTGTACTGGTCGGTACCGGCACCGATCACCAGCTCGCCCTTGTCGGACTGCGAGATATAGGCATGCACGGTGTTGGACATCACCACGCAGGGGAAGATCGGCTTCAACGGCTCGGAGACCAGCGCCTGCAACGGGTTGGAGGCAAGCGGCACGCGCACATCGGCCATCTTCATGATGACGGAGGAATGACCGGCAGCGGACACGCCGATCTTCTTCGCGCCGATGAAGCCGCGATTGGTTTCCACACCCGTCACCGCGCCATCGGGACCGCGACGGATCGCGGTAACTTCGCAGTTCTGGATGATGTGGACGCCGCGATCGGACGCCGCACGGGCATAGCCCCAGGCCACCGCGTCGTGACGCGCCGTGCCGCCACGGCGTTGAAGGGCCGCGCCATTGATGGCGTAGCGGGCGTTCGCGGAAATATCGAGCGGCGGACAGTAGGCCTTGGCCTCTTCCGGCGTCAGCCATTCATTGTCGATGCCATAGAGGCGGTTGGCATTGATATGGCGCTTGAAGGACTGCTGGTCATGCACATTGTGCGACAGCATCATCACGCCGCGTGCCGAATACATGACGTTGTAGTTCAGGTCCTGGCTCAAGCCTTCCCACAATTTGAGGGAGTGCTCGTACATATCCATGCTCTCTTCATAGAGATAGTTCGAGCGGATAATCGTGGTGTTGCGGCCGGTATTGCCGCCGCCGAGCCAGCCCTTTTCCAGAACCGCAATATTGGTGATGCCATGTTCCTTGGCCAGATAATAAGCGGCACCGAGACCATGGCCGCCGCCACCGATGATGATGACGTCATATTCCTTGCGCGGCTCGGGAGACGCCCACTGGGCATCCCATCCCTTGTGGGCGCGCATTGCCTCGCGAGCCACGGCAAAAACAGAAAATTTGCGCATTCGCAAGCAACTCCCTGAAGACACGCTGGATTATTCCGGCTGAGACCTATGAATGGCAAATATGCGCAGTGTGCAGTGTTCATTTTGCGACGCCGCAACATGATTGTTTTGACATGCGCCATAACTTTCTTGGCACCCCTTGTATTTTCGCCAAGAGACACAGTTAACGGCTGGACTTCAGGGAAACGATCTGATATTGCACCTCACCAATCGCGCGGCCAACCCGGCCACACGAACGATTTTTTGTTTGCCTGCGAATGCCTTTATTCGCATGGCAAGATAACCAACCTAAAGGAACGGGATTCACGTGCAGGTACTAGTCCGCGATAACAACGTTGATCAGGCGCTTCGCGCTCTCAAGAAGAAGATGCAGCGCGAAGGTATCTTCCGCGAAATGAAGATGCGCGATTACTACGAGAAGCCTTCGCAGAAGCGCGCTCGCGAAAAGGCTGAAGCCGTTCGCCGCGTTCGCAAGCTGGCTCGCAAGCGCATGCAGCGCGAAGGTCTGATTGCTGCTCCACGCGCGAGCCGTTAATAGGCCGTCTTTTCGACGTTTTTGAATGCTTATGGGGCGGGGGCGATTTTTTCGCCGCCGCTCTTTGACTTTGCGCCTATCTGAATTCGCTTGCACGATCGGGCCTTGCATAATTGGCTCCGCATGATCAGCCTTGAGAGGGAACCCATATCGCATGAACGCTGTTGATACCCGTGAATCCAGACGTCCTTCCGCCCTCTCCCACGGCGTATCTCAGAGAAAAACCATGCGGCTTTCGTCCACCCTCATCCTCTGCGGCATGGTTGCGGCTCTTGCCGGCTGCGCCACCACCACCCAGACGAACGACGTGTTCCAGATCGACCGCGCCCAAGGGTCTGAGCAGAACATCGCCTCGCTGACGTCGGTCATCAATGCCAACCCGCAGGATCCCGAAGGCTACAACGTCCGTGGCTCGGCCTACGGTCGCGCCGGTGACTCCAAGCGCGCCATTGCCGACTTCAATCAGGCCCTGCAGCTCAACCCGCGCTTCTACCAGGCCTATGCGAACCGCGCGCTCGTCTACCGCAATATGGGCCAGCAGCAGCAGGCGCTTCAGGACTACAACAGCGCGCTGCAGATCAATCCGAATTACGACGTGGCGCTCATCGGCCGCGGCAATCTCTACCGCCAGACAGGCCGCACCAACGAAGCCTTCAACGACTTCACCGCCGCCATCAACACCGACACGACCGATGGCCGCGCCTATCACAATCGCGGCCTGATCTACCCAGCTGCGCAACCAGCACAGCCAGGCGATCGAAGACTTCTCCAAGGCCATCTCGCTCTCGCCCAACTCGCCCGAGCCCTATAATGGCCGCGGCATTTCCTACGTGGCGCTGAACGACGACGAAAACGCCTTCGCCGATTTCAACCACGCTATCGCGCTGGATGACAGCCGTGCGGAATCATGGGCCAACCAGGCGCTGGTCTATGAGCGCCGCGGCGAACGCGACAAGGCGCTGAAGTCCTACAACCACGCCGCCCGCCTCGACCCCAAATACAAGCCCGCCGTCGACGGCCTCGCCCGCATGCGCGGCGCTGGCGCGTCGTAAGCGTTCCTCCGAACGCCATCCGTCCTTCCGGACGCCACAGTCGAAGACGCCAATGGCTCTTCTTCCGTGTACTCTGTCATATGAGGCAGGCGGGTTTCCTTCCGCGCGACGTTGATGCGAAGCTGAACCCCTCCTCCCCGTCATCCTCGCCCTTGAGGCGAGGATCCACGACCCGACCGCTAAGCACTTGGAAACATGGATCCTCGGGTCAAACCCGAGGATGACGTTCGAGAGGTTTTCTCTTTCGGTCGCCCCACCTCTGTTCTTTCTGGTGGCTCTGCCCGAGGGGTGCCGCCCCCCCTCTGTCCTGCCGGACATCTCCCCCTCAAGGGGGGAGATTGGCAAGAGAGATGCTCCCCATTTCATCATCAACGTCGACGAAGTGCGAGAACTCGCCACGAGTCGATCTCCCCCCTTGAGGGGGAGATGTCCGGCAGGACAGAGGGGGGTAAGCCCCAGGATTCAGAACTTAAAAGCGATCGCCTCCAGCTAGTCTTGTCACACCGGCTTGGCGTCGCCTTCGGCCTTCGCCTCTGGCTCAGACTTCTTTTCCTCCGGCTTGATCCGGAACCATGTCACGTAAAGCGCGGGCAGGAAAAGCAGTGTCAGCACCGTGCCAACCACGATACCGCCCATCATCGCATAGGCCATCGGGCCCCAGAAGACTTCGCGTGAGATCGGGATCAGCGCCAGTGTCGCCGCCGCCGCGGTCAGCATGATCGGGCGCATGCGGTGTTCGGTCGCCTCGATCACCGCCTGCCAGGCGGGCATACCTTCCTTGCGCAGATCCTCGATCTGCACGACGAGAATAACCGAGTTTCGGATGAGGATGCCGATCAGCGCCAGAATGCCGAGGATCGCGACAAAGCCCATCGGCGCGTTGCTGAGAAGCAGTGCCGCCACCACGCCGATCAGCGCCGTAGGGGCCACGGCAAAGACCAGGAACAGGCGGCTGAAGCTTTGCAGCTGGATCATCAGGATCGTCGCCATGGCAAAGAGCATCAGCGGTGCGACAGCGGCAATCGGTCCCTGCGCCTCGGCGCTCGATTCCACAGCGCCGCCGATCTCGATCTTGTAGCCCACCGGCAGCGTCTTGATGAACGCATCCACCTGCGGCTGAAGCTGGGTAACGATCGTCGCCGGCTGGGTCGGGCCTTTGATGGCGGCTTTCAGCGTGATGGTCGGGATACGATCGCGCGATGCGATCATGGCCTGTTCCACATCATAGCGCAGATTGGCCACCGCCGAGAGCGGGATCAGCTTCCCGTCCGAGCCTGCAATTTGCAGGTTCTGCAGCGTCTCGATCGAGCCGCGCTCATCGGCCGCCGCACGTCCAATCACGTCGATGAGGTAGATATTGTCGCGCACCTGCGTGGCGCTCGATCCTTCCACGATGCTGTTCAGCACGGTGGCGATATCTTCCGAGCTCACGCCAAGCTGGCGGGCCTTGTCCTGCAAGACATCGACCTTCACCACGCGCGATGGCTCGTTCCAGTCATAGATCATGTTGGTCAAGAGCGGATGCTGGCCGACGACACCGGCAAAGCGCATGGAGATGTCCCGCACCTTCTGGATGTCCGGTCCGCTGATGCGGTACTGCACCGGCTTGCCGACCGGCGGGCCGATATCGAGCAGCTTCACGAAGGCATCGGTGCCGGGGAAGGTCTCGTTCAGATATTTCTGGGAATCGCCGCGCACGCGGTCACGCGCTTCCAGGCTCTTCGGCACGATCACCGTCTGGCCGAAGAAGACGTTCTGGCTCTGCACGTCGAAGGACAGAATGAAGCGCGGCGCGCCCTGCCCCACATAGGTCGTCCAGTGGTCGATATCTGGATTATTGGCGAGCTTGTCCTGCTCGAACTTTGCCATCTGCCGGTTGGTTTCGGCAATCGAGCTGTTCTGCGGCAGGTTCCAGTCGATGATCAGCTCGGGACGGTCGGAGCTTGGAAAGAACTGCTGCTGCACCAGACCCATGCCCGCAACGGACACGCCGAAGACACCGATGGTCAACAGAATGGTCACCCAGCGAAAGCGCATGGCGGTCGTCAGAAGGCCCGAGAAGATGGTCGCAAACCGGCCCTTCTTATCGTGATGCTTCTTCATCTGCTTGGGCAGCATCAAGACGCCGAGAAGCGGTGTGAAGAGCACCGCGACGATCCACGAGACCAGCAGCGAAACCGCAATCACGACAAACAGCGTGAAGGTGAACTCACCCGCCGCACTGCTGTTGAGACCGATCGGGATGAAGCCCGCGACGGTGACGAGCGTACCGGTCAGCATCGGGAAGGCAGTGGACGTATAGACATAGGTCGCCGCCTTGCGCAGATCGTCGCCCGCCTCCAGCCGCGCCACCATCATCTCCACCGCAATCATCGCATCATCCACGAGAAGGCCGAGCGCGATGATCAGCGCGCCAAGCGAAATGCGCTGTAGCGAGATGCCGGAATATTCCATGTAGACGAAGGTGATAGCCAGCACGAGCGGAATGGAAACCGCCACCACCAGACCGGCGCGAAGCCCAAGGCTGATGAAGCTGATAATGAGGACGATCGCCACCGCCTCGAAAAGCGCATGGGTGAAGCCGGAGACCGCCTCCTCCACCACCGCCGGCTGGTCGGACACGCGGTTGACCTCGACGCCGATCGGCAGGTCGGCGACGACCGCCTTGATATGCTCGTCGACGGCCTCACCGAACTCCAGCAGATTGGCACCGGCCCGCATGCCGATGGCAAGACCGATGGCCGGCTTGCCATTATAGCGGAAGAGGGCTGTCGGCGGATCGACATAGCCGCGATGGATCGTCGCCACATCCGTCAGCGGGAAGAAGCGATCATTGACGCGCAGATTGATGGATTCCAGCGCGTTTTCCGAGGCGAATTGCCCGCCCACACGGATGGCGATGCGTTCCGGCCCGGCGGTCACGAAGCCGGATTGCGTCACCGCATTCTGCGCCTGCAAGGTGGCGATGATCGACTGGCGATCGATGCCGAGCGCTGCGATCTTGCGGGTGGAAAATTCCAGATAGATCGCCTCGTCCTGCGCCCCGATGATGTCGACCTTGCCAACATTCTCGATGGTCAGGATCTTGGAGCGCGCATCTTCCACCAGATCGCGCAGCTGGCGCTGGGAAAGCCCGTCGCTGGTAAAGGCAAAGATGTTGCCGAAGACATCGCCGAAGCGATCGTTGAAGAACGGCCCCTGCACGCCGGAGGGAAACTCACCCTTGATATCGGAAATCATGTTGCGGACGCGACGCCACGTTGGCTCCACATCCCGCGCCTTGGTGGTGGGCAGAAGCTCGAGGAAGACGGTTGTCTTGCCGGCTGTGGTTTCGCTGCGGGTATAATCGAGCGATTCCAGCTCCTGCAGCTTCTTCTCGATGCGGTCCGTTACCTGGCGGCTGACCTCTTCCGCCGTCGCGCCCGGCCAGGCGGCGGAGATCACCATGGTCTTGATGGTGAAGTTCGGATCTTCCTCACGCCCGAGATTGAGATAGGAAAACACGCCTGCAATCAGGAAGACGATCATGAAGTAGGAGACGAGCGAGCGGTGCGCCAATGCCCATTCGGAGAGATTGAACTTTTTCACTGTACGCGCTCCTGATCGATGCGAATGGACTGCCCGTCCTCAAGCGAGTTGACGCCTGCAATGACGACACGCTCTCCCGGCTTCACGCCCTCCTTGATGACCACATAGCCATAGGCGTTCGGCGGGCCTTCCAGCACGACCGGGCGAAGCGTCACCTTGGCGGCGGCCTCATCGACGATCCAAACAGCGGTTTGGCTGTCGCGCGTGCGAATGGCCGTTGCGGGCAGCATCAGATTGGGTTTGGAGGCGATACTGGCCGAGGCGCGGATCACCGCACCCAGCCGGAAGGCATCACCCGGATGGTCGAGCGCAATCTTCGTGCGGCGCGTGCGCGTGGCCGTATCGGCCTGCGGCGCGATCTCACGCACCGTGCCCGTCACCCGCACCTGCGGATCGAGTTGCAGAGCAACGTCGAAAGGCGTGCCAAGCTTCAACTGCTCGGCAATGGACTGCGGCACATCGATCACCGCATCGCGCTCATCGGGCTTGGCAATCGTCACCACCACCTGGCCGACGGTCACGACCTGGCCGAGTTCTGCCGAGGTTGCGGTCACCACGCCATCGAATTCGGCGGCAAGCTGGGCGTAACCGAGCTGCTCATTGGCCTTGTTGAGATTGGCCTGCGCCCGCGCAACGGAGGCGCTCGCGGTCTTCAGACCTTGTTCCGCCTCTTCCAGTGCAGCCCGCGTGCCGGAGCGTGTTTCGGCAAGCTGCAACTGGCGCTGCTGCGTGCTCTGCGCATTGCGAAGCTGCGCCTGCGCATTGGAAAGATCCGACTGGGCGCTGCGAACCGCAAGCTCCAGCGACGTCGGATCGATGGTGGCAATGACCTGCCCCTTCTCCACGAGATCGCCGACGCTGACGGTGCGCGAGGTGAGACGCCCCAGCGTGCGAAAACCAAGTTGCGCCTCGAAACGCGGAGTGACCGTACCTGCAAAGCTCAGAGACTGGGTCGGCACTTCCTTCGCCACCACCGAAAGCACGGGGCGCGGTGGCGGCGGAGCCTCGGATTGATCCTCGCTGCAACCCGCAAGCAGCAGCCCCGACAGAAGGAGGGTCGCGATATGGGTTCTCATCATCGTGCTGCCACCTTCTCGAACGCGACCTTTTCATCCGGGCGGAGGAATTTGGCCCCCTCCGCCACGACGCTCTCACCGGGTTTCAGCCCCTGCTTGACGATGAAATGACCCGTTTCATAATCTTCGACCTCGATCACACGCAGCGCCACCTTGGACGAGGCCGGATCGACCACCCAGACGGCAGGCTTGCCATCCTTGGAAGACATCGCCGACCAGGGCAGCACCATCGCGGCCTGCGGCTCATAGAGGAAGTTCCCCTGCACGGCTGCGCCGAGCGGCATCGGAACGTCAACGCCAAGCCCGACCTTCACCTTCACCGTTCCCGTGGAGGAATCGATGGTAGGCGAGATCTCGCGGACCTTCGCCATCACCTGCCGCTCCGGATCGGTAAGAAGCGTGATCTTCACCTCCGGCTGAATTTCGCGTCCGAGGAAGAGCGTTTCCACCACCTCGAAGATCGCATCGCGCGGGCCATCCTGCGCCAGCGTGAAGATGGGCGATGCAGCCTGCGCCACCTGCCCCACTTCGGCATTGCGCGCCGTGATCAACCCATCCTGATCGGCTTTCAGTTCTGTATAGGAGAGCGCCTCCTTGGCGCTGCCAAGCTGCGCCTGCGCCGACCGCTCACTGCCCTGCGCGGTGGAAAGTGCTTCCTGCGCCTGATCAAGTGCCGAGCGTGGCGTCACCTGCGTTTCGAAAAGTTTCTGCTGGCGCGCAAAGGCCAGCTCCGCCTGGATGCGCTGCGCCACAGCGGCCTCAAGATTGGCCTCGGCAACCGCGAGATCCGCCTGCTGCTCTTCCGCATCGATGCGCGCCAGAACCTGGCCCGCTCTCACATGATCGCCGACATCGACCTGACGATCGATGATCTTGCCGCCCACACGGAAGGACAGATCGGTCTCGACGCGCGCGCGGATTTCGCCGGTCACGGCTCCGCCGGACACCACCTGGCTGTTCTCAACCGTCACCACCCGGACCTGGCGCAAGTCCGGTTCTCCTTCGCCTTCCTTTGGACTGCACGCGGTCAAAAAACCTGCGCTCGCAATCAGGAGAACGCTCACAATCTGCTTCATGGGTGGCTGCTTCATGGCTAGGCCTTATCATCGAGATATCGGGATGGCCTATATTTGACTGACTGGAAAGTCAATGATAACTTCTGATCCACGGGACACAAAAAAGCTGTGCGCGGTTTTGCGATAACGATATGCGATAAAACAAAGAACAAAGCGGGCAAGCGACTCTGAAAGATCGCAGTTCGCTTTAGAGCTATCGATGCCGAATGAATGGGATGCCGATCACCGATGTTTAAGCTGTGCCAATCCAAGGCGGGAAAGAAACTGACGCGCGCCGAGCAGAAGCAACTCCGCCCCGCCCAGATCCTGGACGCGGCCTTCACCGAATTCGTCAAGAACGGCTACGCCGCAACGCGGGTCGAGGATATCGCCAAACATGTCGGCGTCACCAAGGGCACCGTCTATGTGTATTTCGAGACCAAGGAAATTCTCTTCGAAGCCACAATCCGCCACGCCTCGACATCCTTCGCCGACATCATCAAACATACCAATGCCCACGAAGGCACACCCGCGGAGCGGCTGAGATCCTTGCTCGCAGCCCTATACGCCCATCTGCGCAGCGACAGCGAAAACCGCGAGGTGCTGAAGCTGATCATCTCCGAAGGCCAGAAATTCCCCGACATCGTCGCGCGCCACGAACAGCACGTCTTCCAGCCGCTGATGGACAGGGTGACCGAACTCGTCAAGGAAGGTGCCGCCATCGGTGAGCTCAGAGACGACTATCTGGCCTTTCCCGAACTGATCATCTCGCCGCTGATGACGCTCGCGGTTCTCAGGATCATCTTCGATGAGCGGCTGGAGATGGATATGGACGCCTATTTCAATGCCCATCTCGATCTGTTGATGAATGGTCTTCTGGTGAAGAAGGGCGGGGAAGCTTGAGAAGCTACCAGTGCGGCCATAAATCTGCTCAAGAGGACATTGCAACAACCGAAAGAGGCACCGATGAATGTCTACGCTATCGATCACCTCGTGATCAATGTTCGCGACGTGGAGCGCTCGTGTCGGTGGTATGAGCAAGTCCTCGGCATGGAGAGGCTGAATTATGGAAAGTCTCCCGATCGCCCTCGCACAGCAATGCTGTTTGGACAGCAGCGCATAAACCTGAGACCCGTCGATGTCGCGTCGACCGAGTGGGGGACCGCGAGCCATGCCGCCGCGGGAACTGCGGACCTTTGTTTTCTGACGAGGCTTTCACCAGATGAGGTCGTGACACATCTCGGCACATGCATGGTGGACGTGACCGAAGGCCCTACACACCGCGATGGCGCCCGCGGGTCTATGACGTCCGTCTACTGCCGGGGCCCGGATGGAAATTTGATCGAAATTTCCTCTTATGGCTAAGTCGGGCAATGCAGTCGCTGCGGGTTGGCACCTCCTCTGGCAGCTTCGCGCCAGTTGCGGTCATTGCGCCTGATCTCGACTGGAGGCACTCTGTCGGAAACAAAGGAGGCCGTGGCAATCAATGCTTCGAAAGGCGACTGCTGCTGACATCGTGGCACTCAAAGCAGTTCGGTCTGCTGTTGCCGAGAATATCCTTAGCGATCCGTCCAAGGTTTCAGACGACGACTATGCGTGGTTTCTTGTAAATCCAGGCATTTTTGTTTGGGAGGAAGTTGGAACGGTTGTTGGGTTTTCCGCTGCAGATCCACGCGATGGCAGTATTTGGGCACTCTTCGTCACACCGGACTTTGAAAGGAAAGGCATAGGATCAAGTCTTCTCGCAGAAGCCGGTGCTTGCCTCCGTTCGTCGGGAATAAAGAGAGCATGGCTTACGACCGACCCGAAAACCCGAGCCGAACGGTTTTACCGAGCGGCCGGCTGGCAACATGTTGGGGAGAAGGACAATGAGCTTCTCTTCGAAAAGCCATTGTAAACTCTGCGGCAAGACAGGGCTGCATTGGGCCGAGACCCGCCTTCCGCTTTGTGCCAACAGCGGACGCCCCGCTTATATGTCGAGTGAGAGAAAATAGAAAATGGTTGGATGTCGAAGCACATCCTGGCAGTTTAATTACCGTCAATATCGGACGATCTATCTACCCAATCGCGTTGTTTGCTGCCCGTGATCCTGCGTTCGAGCATAACGAGATAGGACATCGCAGCGATCTGCCTGATAGCGGGCGTTTTCCTTTGATCCTGTTTTATGCAGGTGCCCGGCAAACTAAGCCTTGGCATCACTGTCCCACCTCTCGCAGAACTCTTCGATTCGATCGTGTTGAAACTCCGCGAGGCGCTCGAATACGACATCAGCAGGCCAGTCCCACCAGGCGATACGGGCCAATCGCACGGCGATCACCTCTGGGAAACGACGCCGGATAAGCCTAGCTGGAATGCCGCCGACGATGCTGTACGCGGGTACATCGCGAGTAACGACTGCTCCGGCTGCAAGGACCGCCCCGTCGCCAACCGTGACGCCAGGCAGCACGATGACGCCATGACCTATCCAGACATCGTTGCCAATGACGACCTTGTCCTCATGACGCGACGCGAAGAAGGCTGTATCCCTCACCGCGCCCTCAACGAAATACTCTGGGCAATAGGTGAAGCGATGCAAGGAAGGCCGGCCGATAGGGTGGTTCTGCGCGCCGATGCGAACTGCCTCCGCGATCGCGCAAAACTTCCCGATCTCTGCATTGGCGACGGTGCAGTTCCGGCCCATATAGCTGAAATCCCCGAGGGCGCTATATTCGACGGAGCAGTTTTCCAAGACTTCGCACGACCGACCTATTGCACAGTCACGGATCGTTGCGGTTGGGTGAAGTACGGATTTCGCGAGTTTGGGAGGCATCGAAATCTTTGAGTTAAGATTGAAGGGAAGAGCTAGTCGCCTACCAAGCGGCCATGTCAGTCATATGACGTTAAGGCATCCAGTCGCTGGGCGTCACCATCCACTGAGATCAGTGGGAGATTGCTTCCCGCAACATCTGCCCTTGGAACCCGCATGTTGCTTCGTGTTGCACCGTAGCCGTTCTATGGAGGCCGGACTCGCCAGCGCAAGCATACCTTGGAGGTGAGACCGCGCTCGGACTTGTCCCTCTCGCGTTTTTTGCTCATTTGAACTCTAGTTCTGCATATCTGCAAGAGCTAGTCCGCTATAGCAAATACACCACAAAGGCCCGTCATTGCTTGTAACGACGCAGACGGCTTGGTGGTTGCCGGATGGTGCCGTCGGCTGTATTGGACAACCTGCATGGATTGAGGCCGGTCAAGCTCGCCCAGCCCACACTATGCCACTTGGCGCTGTTGCCGGCTCGGTATGACGGTCCCCAAAAGTCCGCATTGGGCCAAAAGCCATCATGCTCTATGGGCTTCTTTGCGCCAATTGCGGACATATAGTGTGCTGGAAAGAATGATGAACTCAGCTCAGCGATAAGCCTTCTTCAAGTATGGACTGCTTCACCGCATTCCGTTCTTTTACGCGTTCATACCAGCCTCTGAGGTTGAGAAGATCGTCGAAATGGATATCTGCGCCATAGTATGACTTCAGCCACGACGCTTGTCCCCAGCTTGTGAGAGCGAACAAATATGCATCGGCGACCGTGAAATTCTCGCCCATCAAAAAACGCTGCGATGCCAGCAAATTGTCGATCCATGCGTAGCGCTTTTCCAGCTTCGGCGTTGCTGTTTCGAGATAAGCACCCGCCTGTTCCGCATAAAGAAGTGGAATGAAGCCCTTGTGGATTTCGGTTGATAGGAAACTCAGCATCTCCTGCAGCTTGTAACGCTCGAAAGTGCCGTTGGCGGGAGCGAGGCCGGATTGAGGCTTCAGATCGGCCATGTACTGGACGATGGCTGGCCCCTCGAAAAGCATCGCGCCGTTCCCCACGTCCAGGGCCGGAATGTAGCCATTGGGATTGATGTCGTAGTAATCTTGGCCCCCTTCAGTCTTATGATCTTTGAAGTTCACCCTGACAAATTCGATATCCAACTCCAGTTCGTTGGCAACGATGTGTGGTGAGAGCGAGCAAGCAGCGGGCATGTAGTAGAGTTTCATTAATCGTCCCCTAGATTTCAGTACCTCGCGACATGTTGCATGAGGACCAAAATCCACTTAGTTGACGCGGTATAGAAATGTAAGAACGCAAAATAATGTCATCTAGGTACATAAATTATACCGGTTTTCAGGAGGTGCGAATTTGAAGGACACTGTCACCGGTTGTTCCGTTGAGCTCGCGATGCATCTGCTGGGCGGAAGATGGCGTTTGCTAATCGCATCCTATCTCATCGATGGTCCAAAACGGTTCAACGAACTCAGGAGGCTCATACCAGGCATTTCTCAAAGGATGCTGAGCCTAGACCTCCGTGCATTGGAGGACGCCAGCTTGATTGCCAGAACCGTTTACCCAACAGTTCCCGTAAAGGTGGAGTATGCGCTCACCGAAGAAGGACGCCGTCTAGGTAAAGTTGTCGCAGTCGTTCAGGAATTCGGGCTTTGGCTGAAGGATAGGAATTCAAAGTGACCTTATGTCCGCATTGGGCCAAAAGCCGTCATGCTCTATGGGCCACTTTACGCCACAAGCGGACTATTCACCGTGGGATGTCGAATGATCGCGCATGACCCGTTGAAGGTCGCCGCCTTGGGCCGCGTGCAGAATTCTCACGCACGCTCCTATTGACAATCTGTGAGATTGCTGGCTTTTCTCGCGAAGGTTCCGAGCACCTGCCGCCTGCAGACGCAAGTCACGGTGAAGCCCGGCACGTGACGTTTTTTCTCACCCTCGAAGCATTTCGTTGGTGGCAATGCAGGCCCCCATCACAGTCGAAATGCCTCTTTGGAGGAGTGAGTGATGTCTTTGCGACAATCGCCCGAAAATCGTTTTCTAACTGCCTCGCCAGGCAAAATTTTCGCCGCAACCGCATTTCCTATGATCGCCATCATGGTGATGAATGGGATGCTGGGTATTATCGACGCCGTCTTTCTGGGGCATTTCGTCGGTGCGGCCGCCATGGCGGCCGTCGGCATGGCGTTTCCAGTTCTGATGCTGACGATCGCGCTTTCGACCCTTGTGAGCGGGGGAATGTCCAGCCTGCTGGCTCGCCAGCTCGGCGCCGACGACCGTAACGCGGCCAACGCGACCTTCGCCAGCGCGCATGGACTTGCGTTGACGACCGCGTCAGCGCTGATCGTGATCTTCTGTGCGGGTGGGTGGCCTTCGCTCTGCACATTGCCGTAACCGATGGGCCGGTTGCCGAAATGCTGTGGATCTTCCTGGCAATCACCATGTTCGGAACCCCGGTACAATTTCTGCTCGGTATTCATGCCGACGCCTGGAGGAACGAAGGACAGGCGGGATTGATGGCGCTCATGTCACTTGGGGTCACACTCATCAACATCCTGCTGAACTACATCCTGGTCGTCGTGCTTGAACTGGGCGTCGCGGGATCGGCTACGGGCACGGTTCTGGCACAGACGCTCGGACTGGTGCTTTTGGCGGGGCTACGCCCGTTCCTTGGGGGCGTGATGCCGCTCAACAGACTGTGGCGGAACCCTTGGACCAGCAGTTGGAAGCGTATCGTTGCGCTGGGCGCACCCGTTAGTCTGGGTTTTATCGGAATGGCGCTTTCAGCCGCCAGTGTGGTTCTCGCTCTTCGTCTTGCAGGCGCCACAGATTACGCCACGACCATTGCCGCCTACGGGATCGTGACACGCATTTTCGGTTTTGCCTTCCTGCCAATCATGGCGATCGCGATGGCGATGCAGAGCATCGTCGGCAACAATGTTGGAGCGCGGCTTTACTCCCGCTCGGATGCGGTCCTGCGGATCGCTGCCGCAACAACATTGCTCTATTGTCTTGCCGTCGAGGTTTTGTTGCTGGGCCAAGGCACAGTCGTCGGAGCAGCCTTTGTCGCTGATCCGGATGTGATCGGTGAGGTCGGCCGGTTGCTTCGCCCCATGGCTGCGGTCTATCTCTTTTCCGGACCAGTTCTTGTGCTCGGTCTATATTTCCAAGCCATCGGCCAACCGGCCCGCGCGGCTCTTCTGACCATGGTCAAGCCGTTTATCCTGTTGCCTGTCTTGGTCACCATCGCTGCGGCAATGTTGGGCGCGGACGCAATCTGGTTTGCCTTTCCGCTGGCAGATGGTGTGGCCGCAATCATCGCAACTCTTATCCTTGCCGCCGCCCTCAAGGCGAGGGGAAACGCGGGTATCGGGCTCAAGGCCGTGGAGAATCTGTCATGACAGTCAGAACCATTGCAGAAGCCAACGCGCACGCAAAATCTCCGCGGAGCGTACTCACCGCAGACGGTAACGTCTTGGGCCATGCCCAGGCACTGGAGCTCGTCGCCCAACAGAACGGCGCGCGACTGGAACACCTTGTCCGCCAGCCTCGCCAACGCTGCCCCTCCGTTCCATCTGCACCAAAGGGTGCAGGGGCGGTATCTTGGGCAATCCCTCAAGGGCGAAATCAGCGCATTATCATCCTCGGGCTCGCACTATTCCGTGACTGTCCGTTTCGATGAACCGGTGGACACAGTTACCTTCAACAACTTTTCGAACATGGGCCGAATGGTAAGAGGTACGGTGGATATCAATGGAAGTTCCGTACGCAAGACATCAAACGGGACGCCGCACCTGACTTTAAGCGCGTTATGAGCCTCGGTGCGTTAAAGGTTCGCGGCGATTTCCGCGGTCGCCAGTGTCCGCAATGGGCAAGAAGCGGTCTGCGCTTCGGCCCGACACGGGCCGTTGACATGCGGGTCGATCTAGGCACGTCATCTGCCATATCGCCCATTGAGCTGAGGCTGGAAATGGCAACGCAAGATATTGATCGATCAGAAGCTCACAGGACGTTGTCCACATCGCGGCGCGGTGAGATCGTCGCTCGCATCTATGAGGCGATCCGGTCTAGCTTCGCGCACTGGGAGGCACTGTCCAATTTCGACTTTGAGGCTGAGTTCAAGGCTTATCTCGAAGAGGCTTTCGAGGCGCCCGATCGCGTCGGTTTCGATCTGGCCACGATGCGGTTTATTGCGAAGCTGAGGAACGGGCATACCGTATTTCCGATGAATGGCTCTGGCAGGAGCATGGTGCGCCTATAGGGTTGGACGTAACACATAATGAGGCTGGATGGTGCGTTACCAAATCAGCTTACAATGATATTGCGCTTGGAACTCGAATTGTCAGGATCGACGACCGGCCAATAGATGAGGTGGCCTCGACGCTTTTGGCGTTCGTGCCAGGGTCTAGCACTCGTGAGCAACGGACCCGGCTTTTCTCGAAGCCGTTCTTGTTTCCACCTTCCTTCGAGATCGTGATGGAAGACGGCTCGAAGAAAACAATCGACCGTGGAAGGGAGCTACCCGGGGGCGGTACCGCAACGACCGGTCGCTGGCTGGAGAACGGCGAGAGATACCTCTTGACCATACCAAGCTTTGCTCAACCTCACTTCGAAACTGACGCTATCGAACTTCTGCAATCGCTCAGCAGCACCGTTCATCTGGTGATCGACGTTCGCGGCAACTCCGGCGGCAACACACCCGACAAACTCGTCGCCGGACTCATGCCTGATCGATATCGATTCTGGAGATATGTTACACCCGTCACAAACGCCCTTGCGCGCGCTCAAGGGGCGCCAGCTTCCTTGCTTGTCTCCGAAGCAGAATGGATAGAGCCTATCGAGGAAGCATTCAAAGGACCGCTGACAATCCTCATCGATAGACGCAGCTTCTCAGCCGCTGAGGATTTTGTGGTGCCTTTCAAAGACAACAAACGTGCCGAGATCGTCGGTGAGACAACGGGCGGGAGCAGCGGACAACCTTATCTACGTGATCTCGGCGACGGGATGCGGTTGTGGGTCAGCACCAAGAGGCAGATGTTTCCAAATGGCGCGCGATTCGAAGGTTTGGGGATTGAGCCCGACATTTATAGGAACTGGCCGCCGGGCGCGGATCCCGTGATGTCTTCTGCGTAGCCTTTTAACTCTATGCATACTCCAGGCTTAGGCCCGATAGTCTCCATCCAGAAGGAGCCTACCACTCCTTCCGGCGACCCCGCCAGAGAGAGCAACGGAAATAACCCCGTCTTTGATATTCAGCGGCCTGACTGCAAACCTTTCCCTGTATCCCTGCTCATTTGCCGCACACAATCGATAAACGCCCGCAAAGGTGCTGGCACGAGCCTTCGTCCGGAATAATAAAGAAACGGGCCGGGAAACCGCAGCCACCATTCTTCCATCACCGGCACAAGATCGCCTCGCTCGAAGTGTGGCCTCAGCCAGTCCTCGAAAATATAAATCATGCCGGACCCGGCGATGGCGGCGTCGATGCCGAGATCGGTGCCGCCACCCAGTTGAACGACGAGGCTTCCTTTCGGATTGATGAAGACCTCTTCCCCGTCGCGTTCGAACTCCCAGGGCGGAATGGCGCGGCCTGAAAACCGGCCGAGAATGCAGTCATGCAAGAGCAGGTCTTGCGGATGGCGCGGCGTGCCCTTTCTTGCAAGATACTCCGGCGACGCGGCAAGGGCGAAGCGCTGCTGGCGGGGGCCGATCGGCAAAGCCACCATATCCTGCTCAAGCCTTTCGTCATAACGGATACCGGCATCGCAGCCGCCCTGAATGATGTCGACGAAATTCTCATCGGTCACGATCTCCAGCCTGATGTCCGGGTAGGCCTTCAGAAACGGCGGCACGATGGAGGGCAAAACCAGCTTTGCCGCACTCATTGGCACATTGAGCCGAAGCGCGCCCGAGGTGCGGCCGCGGCTGCTTTTTACCTCGTTCAATGCCGATGCCACCTCGGCAAATGCAGGTGCGGTGCGCTCCAGCAGAAGACGTCCCGCATCCGTCATCAGCACGCTTCGTGTGGTGCGATTGAACAGTCGTACCCCAAGGTCGTCTTCCAGGCGTTTCACCGCATCGCTCAACGCCGAAGAGCTGATGCCGCTTTCGCGCGCCGCCTGCCGAAAGCCCTTGGACCGCGCCACCAGTAGAAACGCGTTCAAATCCGTTAAATCCGGCACCTTGCTCTCCAATGACCGAAACCATTGTCCGTTATGACGGACAAGCTGTCCGGATTATAGCGCCTTGTCGCATATATGCCATCTGTCTATTTTCGAAGGACACAAGGAGATAGACCATGAACACGATTGCAAATTCAGGAACCTTCACGCTTGGCGGTCACACCGTACGCCGGCTGGGCTATGGCGCGATGCAGCTGGCGGGCAAGGGCGTTTTCGGCCCGCCGCGCGATCGTGCGGAGGCCATCGCCGTTCTGCGCGAGGCGGTGGAAAGCGGCGTCAATCACATCGATACCAGCGATTTCTATGGCCCGCATGTCACGAACGAGATCATCCGCGAAGCTCTCCATCCCTATGACAGCGACCTTCTGATCGTCACCAAGGTCGGCGCGAGCAGAGGCCCAGACGCTTCCTGGAACCCGGCATTTTCACGCGCGGAACTGACGCAGGCCGTTCATGACAATCTCCGCAATCTCGGGCTTGACGTACTCGATGTGGTGAACCTGCGCGCCATGTTCGATGTGTTTGGCACCGCGGAGGGCTCATTGGACGAGCCACTTGAAGCGCTGGCGGATTTGAAACAACAGGGGCTGATCCGGCATATCGGCCTGTCCAATGTCACCGCGAAGCAGATCGAGGACGCCGGAAAGATCACCGACATCGTTGGTGTGCAGAACCAGTACAATCTCGCGCATCGGCAGGACGACGCCTTGATCGACACACTCGCCTCCCGTGGGGTCGCCTATGTGCCGTTCTTCCCGCTCGGCGGCTTCTCGCCGCTGCAATCCTCGACCCTGTCCAACGTGGCCGCAAAGCTCGACGCCACGCCGATGCAGGTGGCGCTGGCCTGGCTTCTCCAGCGATCGCCGAACATTCTCCTGATCCCTGGCACGTCGTCACGCGGACATCTGCGAGAAAACCTCGCAGCGGCGACGGTCGAGCTTCCCCCGGACGCATTATCGGAGCTGGATAATATGCAGGCCTGATGCCTGAGCCAACGGTCAGGCGCGAGCAGTCGTGCCTAAAGTGCTCGCGCGGCTACACAGCCACGCGGGCCTTTGTCTTGAAATCCTCGGGCAACAGGTCGCTATGAAGTATCTGGTTGCGGCCTGATGATTTCGCCAGGTAAAGCGCCCTGTCGCAGGCGTTGAACAGATCCTCGAAGGACGCGTAGGATTCCTTGTCGGCGACCCCGCCAGACAGCGTGATGTGAACCAGTGTGTCTTTGATGTTCACCGGCCGGGCTGCCAGCATTTCATTGCACCTTTGGGCCAGCGCGAGACGTTTTTGTGCGGTGAGCTGAACGGCCAGAACGGCGAACTCCTCGCCGCCAATTCTTGCAACAACATGGGGTTGTGGGAAAGCGGACATCAGGTGCCGTGCCACGGTCACGATCGCATGGTCTCCGACATCGTGGCCGAACTCGTCGTTGATCCGCTTGAAACGGTCGATGTCGAACAGGATGAGCGAAGCATTACTGTCGGCTTTCGCGACCTCTTCCATGAAGGCGCGACGATTGAGGAGCCCCGACAGCATGTCGGTGCGGCTCAGCCGTTCGAATGTCGCGCGCGAGATGGACAGATGATGGATGGCAAGACCCACGAGATAGACGATGGAAAATGTCAGCGACGAGGCCACCACCGTCGATATGATCACGCCCACTGTCACGGCAGGCCAGACATCATAGGGCAGCAGGCCCAATGCATTCAGCAGATGATGGGCGACAAAATTCAATATGTCGGCGATCAACGTGACGGCAAAAGCCATACGAAAAGAAAAGGACAAGACCTTGTCCCTGGTCTCAAACCTGTCCGTGGCGCAAGCCTGCTTTATATGGCGTTCAACAAATGCAAGCATTGACCTTCAGGTTCCTCGTTTGAGCGATAGAGCGCCTTGCGTCTCTTTGGACGCGCAAAGGACGCTCTGCATTAAAATCTACAGCATTGGCCTTGCCGATGCTGTAGTCGCCCCCGACCGGATAGCACTGTTGCACGGGATGTTTTGACATCGCATGAAGAACGAAGGTGAATGTTTGATTGATATCTGCGTCGATTGCCCAATGCGGCCCCGTCATCATAGCTTAGAGCCCGCGAAGAATTGACCAGGGTTGGGAAACACTCGTCAGAGGGTTTCCGTGGCTGAACGCTGACACCACGGGCGCAATATCAGAAGAGGCAGCTTACTGCACCGCTTCCATCGTTCCTTCCGGAAACTCCACGGTGGCTAAGGAGGGATAGACCGCGCGCACGATATTGATCTGCTGGGCGTCGTCGATCCTGACCATATACCACGTTCCATCATCGATCAGCGCCAGCGTCGCGGTCTTGGCCTCGATCTTCTGACCTTTCGTTTCCATCAGGCTGCGGGAAGGAATGAGCACAAAGGGCATGCCATCAGGAGCCTGTTTGTAGGTGGCCCTGTCGAAATCCATATCGAAATCGAGAAGCTTGACCGAGGCGAGCGCGATCTGCATCTGCGCCTGCATCGCGCTTCGCAGCTGCTCAACACCAACACCGGCCTTGGTGGCAACATGCCCGAGAACCTTGGGTGGAACGGATTCGGCAACAAGGTTGAAGTCGCCCTGCTTCAGCGCGGTTTCGAAACGCTCGATCTGCCCCCGAAGGTCCGCTTTTTCATCAGCCGTGAACTCACGCGCCGCGGCGCCCTGCCAGCCGCAAACAACGAGGAAAAGCGCCAGGAAAAGAGCCTTCATGACGCGCGCCTCTCTTCAGTCCTATGACGTAGAGTGAGATGAAGCGCGACAAATGCCGCGCTGTCGTGGATGAACGGCCGAGACGGCTCAGAGAATGAAGAAACCCGCAGCCGACAGGATGATGAAGACCAGCAATCCGCCGAAGAACCCACCGGTGGTGAAGAAACCGACAGCCATTGCGACCATCAGCATGCACACCAGCATCGTGCCGTATTTCGAAGCCACCAGAAAATGATTATACGTCTTCTGATGTTCGGCGAAGTCCATCTTCGCACCGACTTCGACTGGACCGCCATGGTGTTCGCTCATGCTTGTTCCCCTCTATTGATCTGCGCTTGCCGTCATCATTCCATCTGAAGATGGCGTCTTCCCTGATAACGAAGCAAGCAACAGAACGCTCCGCGTCAAGACCTACACAAAATTTGACGCCGACGCAACGCGGGCAACACGCTGTCTGCCCGGCAAAAACCGCTTGGGCTTTCGCCAGATCCTGCAAGGCGCTTGCCCTGGAAAACCGGTGCATTTGTCACATCGAAGTCACCGATCCGCAGGAAAGATCGGGATGGCGCATGGTCGACCTTCTTCCTAGTTGCATTTGATAAATCCTGCCCATACACGAGTGAGTGTGGGAGGATTTCTGGTTGGGGGCAACAGGCGTGGGAGGACTATTCGCCTGAGGGTTTTCCACCATAAAAATTCCTCCTCGAGAACCCGCAAAGGGATCGAAAGGGGAAAACAATGCACGCGCTTTTGAAACTGAGCCGCGCCATCGACCTGTTGAGCGAGGCGCTGGGGAAATTTTCGGGCTACCTGGTTCTCATCTGCTGCCTTGTCAGCGCCGGCAACGCCATTGTGCGTTACCTGTTCAATTACAGCTCGAACGGCCTCCTGGAAATCCAGTGGTATATGTTCGCCTTCATCGTGCTCATCGGCGCGTCTTACACGCTGCGGATGAATGAGCACGTGCGCGTCGATATCATCTATGGCGCCATTGCGCCGCGCACCCGCATCTGGGTGGATATTATCGGCATCGTTTTCTTTCTGCTTCCCGCCTGCTTCTATCTCGCCTGGCTGAGCTGGCCGATGTTCCAGCTGTCGTGGTCGCAAAACGAAATGTCCTCCAATGCCGGCGGCCTCGTCCGCTGGCCGGTCAAGCTCATCATCTTCGCGGGCTTCGCCCTCCTCGTCCTTCAGGGAATATCCGAACTGGTGAAGCGCATCGGCGCGCTGAACGGGCTCTATCAGCTCGACGCCAAATACGAAAAACCGCTCCAGTAACGCCGGCGCTCTTGTAGGGATATTCTGATGTTCGAATACGGTATTCTTCCGCCGGCGATGTTCCTGGGCATGATCATCTTCATGCTCTACGGTTTTCCGGTCGCTTTTTCGCTTGCCACTGTCGGCCTTCTCTTCGGCGTCATCGGCATCTTCACCGAGCATTTCTCGCCTGCCTTCATGCAGGCGCTGCCGCTGCGCATCTTCGGCATCATCTCCAACGACCTGCTGCTTGCCATTCCCTTCTTCACCTTCATGGGTGCGATCCTGGAACGATGCGGTCTGGCGGAGGATCTGCTGGAGGGCACGGGCAAGCTCTTCGGTGCCATCCCCGGTGGCCTTGCCTATGCGGTCATTCTGGTCGGCGCCATTCTCGGTGCCATCACCGGCACGGTGGCGGCATCCGTCATCACCATGGGCGTCATCTCCCTGCCGATCATGCTGAAATACGGCTATAATCCGCGTGTCGCCACCGGCGTGATTGCCGCATCCGGCACCATCACACAGGTCATTCCGCCGTCTCTCGTTCTCATCGTTCTGGCCGACCAGCTCGGCCGCTCCGTCGGCGACATGTATCTCGGCGCCATCGGCCCGTCCTTCCTGCAGGTCGCGATCTTCATGCTCTTCATCCTCTTCCTCTCGGTCTTCCGGCCGAAGGATGTTCCGGCGCTTCCGCCGGAAGCACGCGGAGAGCTGAACCGGGCGCTGGTGCTGAAGGTGCTGGGCGGCATGATTCCGTCCATCGTGCTGATCTTCCTTGTTCTTGGCACCATCTTCCTCGGCCTTGCAACGCCGACGGAGGCAGGCGCACTCGGCGTCGTCGGCGCCATGGCACTCGCCGCAGCCCACCGTCGCCTCACCTGGGATCTCGTCAAGCAGGGTATGCACTCCACCATGCACATCACCTCCATGGTGGTCTTCATTCTGGTCGGCGCCACCTGCTTCTCCCTGGTGTTTCAGGGCATGGATGGATCGCTGTGGATCGAGCACATGCTGTCGGGCATTCCTGGCGGCCCCATCGGCTTCCTGATCTTCGTCAATATCTTCATCTTCTTCCTCGCCTTCTTCCTCGATTTCTTCGAAATCGCCTTCATCGTCGTGCCGATGCTGGCTCCGATCGCGCAATCGCTCGGTATCGATCTCATCTGGTTTGGCGTTCTGCTCTGCATCAACATGCAGACGAGCTTCATGCACCCGCCCTTCGGCTTCGCGCTCTTCTATCTGCGCTCCATCGCGCCGCGCACGGTCAAGACCTCGGACATCTACATGGGTGCCATCCCCTGGCTCGGCATGCAGCTGATCCTCGTTGCCATCGTCATCTTCTGGCCGGAATCCGTCACCTACTGGCTGGACAAGGCCCCGGAGGTCGATCTCAACACCATCAAGATCGAGGTCCCTGCCTTCGGCAACCAGGGCGGCAACACCATGCCGAATTTCGGCCTACCCCCTATGGACGGCATCCCCGGCCAAGGCGGCGGCAACGGTCTGCCCGGCATGCCGAACCTCAACGAACCGCCGAAGATCAATCCTTGATTGGCAATACTTGTTTGATAAGGGTGAAAGCGTTATATTGACGGAGTGGAAGGCGGGGTTGCAGCCCCACCTTCCGTTTTGCTTATCTGAAGAAATTGAACCGGACAGCTATTGACCAGCCTGTCCGGTTTTTCTTTACGATAAACGTAATGCTCAGCGGTTTGCGCATCACATTACCTCCAGTTGAACAGCAAGGCCTTTGCCAAGGTCGGCGTGGCCTATCCTCGCCGATATTCCGGCTGATCTCCGAAATGTGCTGCTTCGCTGCTCAACGCTGCCGATCATAATCACGCGTCGTCACTTGTCCATAAACGCGAGAGCCCTCTCTAAGCTCAAACGAAAAAGCCCGGACCTTTCGATCCGGGCGTCCTATCAATCCTACGGATAACGTCACAGCTTGCCGTTGCGCTGCTGGATCATCATGAACGTGTCATAGGTGTATTCCGCCAGCTGCAGCCAGAGATAGCCTTCACGCTTAAAGGCGGTCTGGTCGTCATAGACCTTCTTGAAATCAGGATTGACGGCGGAGATTTCCGCGTAGACTTCGAGTGCCGCTTTGTAGCAGGCATCCAGAATATCCTGGCTGAAGGGGCGCAGCGTGGCGCCCTCGGAAACCAGTTGCTTGATCGCCTTTGGGTTCCTGGCATCATATTTCGCCAGCATATTGGTGTTGGCAAACGAGCAGGCATCTTGCAGCACGGCCTGATAGTTCTTCGGCAGGCTGTTCCACTTGTCCAGATTGACGAAGGAGTGGATGACCGGACCGCCTTCCCAGAAGGCCGGGTAGTAATAATACTTCGCCACCTTTTGGAAGCCTAGCTTGTGATCGTCATAGGGACCGACCCATTCGGCCGCGTCGATCGTGCCCTTTTCCAGGGCGGGGTAAATATCGCCGCCAGCGATCTGCTGCGGCACGACACCGAGCTTTTCGACCACCTTGCCAGCGAGACCGGCAATGCGCATCTTCACGCCCTTGAGGTCGTCCACGGTGTTGATTTCCTTGCGGAACCAGCCACCCATCTGCACGCCGGTATTGCCGGAGATCATGCCATATAGCTGATGCTTGGCATAAAACTCGTTCATCAGCGTGTTGCCATTGCCCTCATAGAACCAGGAGTTGGTCAGGCGCGCATTGAGGCCGAAGGGGATGGCGGTGCCGATGGCGAAGGTCGGGTCCTTGCCGACATAGTAATAGGAGCAGGTGTGGCACATTTCGACCGTGCCAGAGGACACGGCGTCCGCCGCCTGCAGGCCGGGGACGATTTCGCCCGCGGCAAACACCTGAATGTTGAAATTGCCGTCGGTCGCGTTCTTCACGTGGTTGGCGATATCCTGCGCGCCGCCAAAGATCGTATCGAGCGATTTGGGGAACGAGGACGTCAACCTCCATGTGATCTTGGCATTGTCCTGCGCGATTGCCGGTGCCGCCAGAACCGTTGCTGCCGCAGCACCCGTGCCCGCAAACGCACCTTTTTTGATGAATGAACGTCGATCCATATTATCCTCCCAGATACGAACCTGTCATCGTGTCGCATCCCTCCACGCACACGACACGCAGTGAGAAAAGCATGGGCCATGGCAACTGACAAGCGGCGCACCAAAGAATAAATCACCGGATATGCTTGGGACCAGCAAAATCGATCGCCATGAGGAAAAGTCGATTTTCCAATCGGCATTGTCTTATACTTTAGACCAATAGATTTCGTCACTGAGCCAAAGGTTTCTCCTCCAGCACAGCCGGATCAGCCTCCGGTGTTTTGAACAGACCCGTCCTCGTTCCCCCATAGCGATCGCGGTTACCGGGAAGAGCTTTCAGCAAAGAGAACGCTTGACGAATCCACCCCTTCGGCTTCACTGACGACAGTATATTTGAAGACCGCAGCCAAGTTCGGAGCCATCATGTCGAAGCCCATCATCGCGATCCCCGCCGATATCAAACAGGTGGACGGTGCCGAGTGGCATGCGGCGCAGACGCAATATCTAAAAGCCGCGCTGAAGGTGGCCGGCGTCATGTCCTTGATCGTGCCGGCCTTCGAAAGCGGCAATGACATTGATGCCATTCTCGACCGGGTGGATGGGCTGCTCGTCTCGGGCTCGGCCAGCAATGTGCATCCCTCGCTCTATGGCAAGCAAGCAACCGAGGCCGATGGCCCCTTCGATGCCGGACGCGATGCGACGAGCCTAGACCTCATCCGCCGCGCGATCGATCGCGGCATTCCGATGCTTGCCATCTGCCGCGGCATTCAGGAGTTGAACGTAGCGCTCGGCGGCACGCTTGCCAGCGAAATTCAGGAACTGCCAGGACGCTGGGACCACCGCAAGCCTGACACCACCGAGCGCGATGTCATGTTCAGCATTCGCCAGCCGGTGCATGTGCGCGAAGGCTCGTGCATCGCGCAGCATCTTGGCCTGTCTGGTGAGATCCAGATCAACTCCGTCCACCGCCAGGCCATTGCCGAGACGGCGCCACGGCTGCAGGTGGAAGCCACAGCCGAAGACGGCACCATTGAGGCCGTCTCGGTCATCGACGCCAAAGGCTTTGCCATCGGCGTCCAATGGCATCCGGAATACTGGGCCGAGACCGATGGTCCCTCACGCGCTCTGTTCGAAGCCTTCGGCAAGGCCGTGCGCGAATATCAGGCGAGCAAGGCTTAAAAAGCCTCGCTCCCTTATCTTTTATCCCTTCACCGGTGTTTCCGGCACGGGTGTCAACACCTTGCGCTCCGCAAACCAGCCGAGAATATTGTCGGCCACGAGATCCGCCATGGCATTGCGCGTCGGTACCGAGGCAGACGCGACATGCGGCAACAGCGAAACATTGTCGAAGGACAATAGCGCTTCGGGCACCTTTGGCTCCGAATAGAACACGTCGAGACCGGCGCCGCCGAGCGTGCCCTCCTGCAACGCCTTGATCAGCGCGTCTTCATCCACGCTCGAGCCACGGCCGACATTGATGAACACGCCGTTCGGGCCAAGTGCGGAGAGGATATCGGCATTGATCGCCTTATGGGTTTCCGGCGTGCCCGGCACGATACAGATCAGAATGTCGACAGCCGTCGCCATCTCCTTCAACGAGGCATAATAGGTGTAGGAAAGCTCATCGCGCTTGCTGCGCGTGTGATAGCCGATCTCCACCTTGAAGGGCTCGAGGCGCTTGGCGATTTCCTGGCCGATGCGGCCCATGCCGAAGAGGCCGACCTTGCGGCCGCGCAGCGAAAAGGGCGAGAGCGCAAACGGCCCTTCCTTCACCCACTTGCCCTCGCGCAGATAGGTCTCGGCCTGATAGAGGCGGCGCACGGTGTTGATTAGAAGCGCAATCGTCGTATCGGCCACCTCGTCATTCAGCACATCCGGCGTGTTGGTGACGATGATACCGCGCTTGGCCGCATGCTTGGCATCGACGCCATCATAACCCACACCGAAATTGGATATGATCTCAAGGTTCGGCAGTCCATCGATCCAGGCCGCATTGACACTGCCGGAGACGGCGACTGCGCGAACACGCTCTGCCACATCGGTAGAGATGGTGGGCGTTGCACCTACTGGCGCGGAAACGACCTCCACCTTGCCTTCAAAGCGCTCCAGCACGCGCGGATGGATTTTCCCCGGAACGAGAACGACGGGTTTCTGATCGGACATGGGCGGTCATTCCTCCTACAGACGCATTTCCAGAGAGGAGAGCCGGTCGCTCTCAAGACCCGGAAATGCAAAAAATGTCGAAGCGGCGGGACCGCTCCGTGATGCGGAAGGCAAAGCTAACCGATGCGAGACAAAACCGAAACCCGCGAAAAGACGAGATTGGTACTGTCGTGGATTACTGCCGCGGAATGCACGGCCCTGTGGATTGGCGGATGCGCATTTCCGGCTTGATCAGGTGAATGCCGTCCGGCTCATGGCTACCTGCCAGCCTGTCGAGCAACGCGCGGGCCGCAAGCCGTCCCACTTCCGCCTGACCGTTGGACACGGTCGTCAGCGAAGGCGTGGAAATCGATGCCTCTTCCAGATCGTCATAGCCGGTCACGGAAATATCCTTGCCCGGCACGAAGCCTGCACGCGAAACGCCATTCATCAGGCCGATGGCGACGAGGTCGTTCCAGCAGACGGCGGCTGTCGGTTTCTGCGGCAGCGACAGGAAGTTCACCGCCGCCTCGAAGCCGCCCTGCTTGGAGCGGGCGCCCGGAATGCGCAAATTCGGATCAACCTCGATACCAGCCTTGCGCAACGCATTCACATAGCCCTGATAGCGGTCGCGACCGGTGGATGTCTGGTCGGTACCACCCACCATAGCAATGGTGCGGTGGCCAAGGCTGATCAGATGATTGGTGGCAAGCGAGATGCCATAGCTATCGTCGCCGCGAAAGGTCGGCATGTCGACGCCATCCATGGAGCGCGCCACAAGAATGGCCGGCATGCCATTTTCTTCCGCAAGCTTCAGATCTTCCGTCGGCGTGCCGATCGCCGGAGACATGATCACCCCGTCGCTACCCAGCTGCAGCAGCGTTTCCAGAAAGGTGCGCTGCTTTTCCACCGAGTCATAATGGTTGGACAGAATGAAGGTCTGGCGGCTGCGGTCCAGTTCGCTTTCAATGGCCTTGAGAATTTCGCCATAGAACGGGTTCATCACGTCGTGAAAGACGACACCGATAATGCCGGAGCGGGATGTGCGAAGGCTGGCAGCGCGGCGATTATAGATATAGCCGAGTGCGCGGGCCTGATCCTTGATCTTCTCTCGGGTGTCGGATGCCACCAATGGGCTGTCACGCAGCGCGAGCGAGATGGTTGCAGTAGAAAGCCCCAGGCTCTCGGCAATCGTTGAAAGCTTGACCTTTTGCGCCATGTCCCCTCCCCGAGATCGCGCGTCGCCATCCTGCGACATTTAAATCGTGACTAAACAATTTAAACAACACGCGCAACTGGTTTAAGGGTTTTGCGAACTCTTGAAAGCTTTCACTTCAAATTTTTTAATCGATTAAATCCAGGGACTGAAGATTGGCATCGATGGCGCGCAGGAGTTTGACGACGTTCTTGACGTCTTTGGCCGACAGTCCTTCCACTGCGCGAGCGCCACAGGTGGCAAGCGAGGTGTTGATGTGATCGACGCTCTTCTGTCCGGCTTCGGTCAGCTTCACCATGGTGAGGCGGCCGTCGCCCTCGCCGGCACTGCGCTCGACAAAGCCTTGCGCCTCCATGCGACCGATGGTGCGGGTCATGGTCGGCGCTTTCACGCCGAGCTTCTGGGCAATCTGGCCAGGCGTCATGCTGCCTTCCTGGGCAAGCGCCAGGATCACGCCATCCTGGCCCGCATAAAGACCGCTCGTTGCAAGGTTGTGGCTGAGCGCCGTGCGCATCGAGCGTGCGGCTTGCGTGAGGGATTGCGCCAACTCTTCCGGGCTGAAGGCGAAATCCTTCTTCTTCTGCGACTTGTCCTTCTTGGACGACTTGTCCTTTTTGGAGGCCTTGTCCTTGCTCATTCAGCCTGTGCCTTTTGCCAGATCGCGAAACGACTATATGATGTTGTAACTTCTAACGAATACAGGCGCGGATCGCCATATGCCACACACATACACGCAATTTGACGACGAAACGATAACAGCCGGATTTCAACCGTCGGAGATCATCGCAGTCCTGCCGCTTGGCGCCCATGAGCAGCATGGTCCGCATCTGCCGTTTGAGACCGACACGCTGATTGCGACAGGCATCGTCTCCCGCCTGAAGGCCGCCCTGCCCCAAAGCGTCCCCGTCACCTTCCTGCCGGTCGAACCGGTCGGCTATTCCATAGAACACATGGATGTGCCCGGCACGAAGACGCTTGCCTTCGATGAGGCGGTCGATCGCTGGCTGGATATTGCCCGCGTCCAGCATGAGAAAGGCATCCGCAAATTCGTCATGCTGAATGCCCATGGCGGCAACGCGCCGCTGATGACGATCGTCGCGACCGAAGCCCGCACGCACTTCAACATGCTGGCGGTCGCCACCAGCTGGACGCGCTTTGGCCTGCCCGAGGGGCTGATTGCGCCGGAAGACAAGGCGATCGATATCCATGGCGGCGATATCGAAACCTCCGTCATGCTGGCGCTGAACCCCAACAAAGTCGCCATGGACAAGGCAGCAAGCTTTTCCTCCCGCCAGAGCGAATTTATGAGCCGCTTTGCCCATCTGCGCGCCTATGGCCCCCACGCCTTTGGCTGGATGATGAGCGATCTCAACCCGCTCGGCGTCGCCGGAAACGCCGCCGCCGCAACCGCCGAGAAGGGCGAACAGATCATCGCCCATTCGGTGCGCGGCCTGATCGCGCTTCTGGAGGACGTCCGCGCCTTCGATGTGACCGCCTTCGATCGGCATTGAGCCGCAGCATCAAAATTCTTGAACAGAATTTCTTTGAACTGCCTTCTTCGCGAGCCTATATGAACGGCAACATTTTGTCTGTCGCGCCACCCGGCCGCCTATCGAGGTTTCCCATGACCGAAACAATCACCGAAGCAAACACCGCCGCTGCTGCAAAGCCCATTCCCGTCACCGTGCTGACCGGCTATCTGGGCGCCGGCAAGACCACGTTGCTCAACCGCATCCTAACGGAGAACCACGGCAAGAAATATGCGGTGATCGTCAACGAGTTCGGCGAGATCGGCATCGATAACGACCTGATCGTGGAATCCGACGAGGAAATCTACGAGATGAACAATGGCTGCATTTGCTGCACGGTGCGCGGTGACCTGATCCGCGTCGTCGAAGGACTGATGCGCCGTCCGGGCCGTTTCGATGGCATCATTGTCGAGACCACCGGCCTTGCCGATCCGGTTCCCGTCGCCCAAACCTTCTTCATGGATGACGATGTACGCGCCAAGACCGAACTCGACGCCGTTGTCGCACTCGTCGATGCCAAGCACCTGCCGCTGCGCCTGAAGGACAGCCGCGAGGCCGAAGACCAGATCGCCTTTGCCGATGTCGTCGTCATCAACAAGAGCGACCTCGTCACCAAGGAAGAGCTGGCCCGCATCGAAGATATCGTGCGCGCCATCAACCCGTCGGCCCGCATCTACAAGACCGAACGCTCCGGCGTCGATCTTGCTCGCGTGCTGGATCAGGGTGCCTTCAATCTGGAACGCGCGCTCGAAAACGATCCGCATTTCCTTGAGCACGGCCACGAAGATCATGTTTGCGGCCCGGATTGCGACCATCACCACCACGATCATGATCATCACCATCATGGGCATGATCACGGCCACGATCACCACGGGCATGACCATGATCACCATCATCACGACCATGATCATGATCATGATCATGATCATCACCATGCGGCCCCATCGGCCATCCATGACGTAACGGTCCAGTCGGTTTCGCTACGTGGTGGCGAGATGAACCCGGAGCGCTTCTTCCCCTGGATCCAGAAGGTGACGCAGACCGACGGTCCGAACATCCTGCGCCTCAAAGGCATCATCGCCTTCAAGGGCGATGCCGACCGTTACGTGGTGCAGGGCGTTCACATGATCATCGAGGGCGACCACCAGCGCCCGTGGAAGGATGGCGAGAAGCGCGAAAGCCGCCTCGTCTTCATCGGCCGCGAACTCGACCGCGCCAAGCTGGAAGCCAGCTTCCATGCGTGCGAAGCGAAGGCTTAACCGGTCCAGCGACAATCAGCCTGAGCCGGTTCAGCCCAAACTAGCCCGACTTGAGGCAATCTGTTGCCAGCCCCCTCTCCTGTCATCCTCGGGCTTGACCCGAGGATCCACGCAGCACACTCTACACGGAACAGGCGGAATGGGTGGTCGAGTCACCCTCGGGCTAGACCCGGGGGCCGACCATGACGACCGAGAGGCCTAGTCTCCACAACGCCCGCAGCCAAAACTCAAAAAGACGAAAGACTCATTGCCCATGCCCACCGTTGCTCCTCTTGACCTTGAAGGCCACGTCGTCGCGGCGCATTTTCTGGGCGATATCCCGCTATTTGCCACCGCCGCTGGCACCATTCATCGGCTCGATGGCGGGGAAAAGGTAACGGAGGCCCATGAGGGCCTGCTCACCTGCATTCGTGATCCCTACAGCGCCACGCTTCTGACGGGCGGCGAGGATGGCAAGGTGCTGCGCATCGGCCATGACGGCGTCGTCACAGAACTCGCTCACGTGCCGCGCAAGTGGATCAACGTCGTGGCGGGCGGCCCGCAGAAGGCCGTGGCCTATGCCGTCGGCAAATCAAGCTTCGTGCGGCTGCCTGACGGCACCACCAAGGAATTCAAGGAAGAGCGCACGGTCGAGGCGATTGCCTTTGCGCCCAAGGGCCTGCGCATCGCCGCTGCCCGTTACAATGGCGTGACGCTGCATTGGGTGGCAACCGCCGGAGATCCGGTCGATCTGGAATGGAAGGGTGCCCATACCGGCGTGACCTTCTCGCCCGATGGCCGCTTCCTTGTTACCGCCATGCAGGAAAATGCGCTGCATGGCTGGAAGCTCGACGCACCAAAAGGCGCCGACGCCCGTCATATGCGCATGACCGGCTATCCGGCCAAGGTCAAATCGCTCTCCTGGTCGCCCAAGGGCAAATGGCTTGCCTCCTCGGGTGCGCCTGCCGCCATCGTCTGGCCGTTCTCCGGCAAGGACGGCCCGATGGGCAAGCCACCGGAAGAGCTCGGCACGCGCGGCAACATCATGGCCACCCAGGTCGCCTTCCACCCCGCCGACGACGTCCTCGCTATCGGTTTCATCGATGGCATGATCCTCGGCGTGCGCATGGCGGATGGCAAGGAAGCTTTGCTGCGCCGCCCCGGCAAGGGCGCCATCTCCGGCCTCTCCTGGAGCGCCACCGGCAAACTGCTCGCCTTTGCCTCCGAAGCCGGCGATTGTGGCATCGTTGATATCTCGGTGTAAACGCAAGATATCTGTAGCAATGGCGCATCCGCACTGGATGCGCCGGTTTAAGCTTTCACCAAGTCAACTCGACCTGCGCCCGTCCATCGGAGGTCCGCTCCGTGGTGCGACCGCTCGCATCCACATTGCAATGAACCCGCTGACGAAAGGCGGAAAAGCTGTCGAAGGTGACGACATCGACCGGATCGTCGAAATGCATCGTCAGACGAAAGCGCTCCGGGTCGCCGCCGAGCGATTGCACACCGAGGATCGCACCGGTGAAAGGCTGGCCGAGATAGTAGCCGCTGACCCGCGAGCCCAGCATATAGGGATTGAAGGGCGGCCGATTGCCGACGGCGGCGTGAAGCGTGTTCCAGTCGCGATAGCCATATTGCGCCGCGATCAGTTCCAGCGCGCGCGAGTGGCCAATCGCCGTGCCGTCTGCGGCAAGGCTGGCCCGAAGACGCTTCGCCTGATCTTTCAGCGTATCGAGACTGGGTAAAGGTGGTGTCGTGTTCCGCATGGCGGTTCTCCTGCATCGGCATACATCGTTGAGGAGGGGTCCGCATTGCCACCGTCTGCATGCCTCAAAAAGGAATGACCGTATCGGAGGTTTGAAAGAGAGTTTCACCAAAGCATGGATGCTCGCGGACGGCAGGCACTCTCAACCTGCCGCAGTGTTTAGCGGATTTATGGGGGACGGTCAATTTGGGCTTCAGACAGCGCGCGGGAATGAAGACGGTGAGACGGCACAATCGCAGTGACGCCGATGGAGACAGACATGCTCGCCCCCACCTCCGTCATCCTCGGGCTCGACCCGAGGATCCATAAGCCATTGACGCCGTTGGGAATAATTGGATCCTCCCCTCAGGGGCGAGGATGAGGTGGAGAGGGGGCGCATGAACGGCAAAAGGGGCCGCACCCTCCAGCGACACTCTCTCCTGGACCCTCAAAACCGGTAGGTCACACCCGCACCCACCAGCCACGGATCGAGCTTGGCCTTGCCGCTGATGTCACCGAACGCGTCGCTCGTTGCCGTCCACTTGGTATCGAGAAAGATCTTCTTCACGTCGAAGTTCACGCCCCAATTCTTCGTCACCATATAGTCGAAGCCGACCTGTAAGGCAGCGCCGAAGTCGTTCTTGACGTCGAGATTGCTGAAGCCCGGCTTTTCGCTCTGGTGATAGAAGAGCGAGTAGTTCACGCCCGCACCCACATAGGGCTTGAAGGCGCCGAAATCGGTAAAGTGATATTGCAGCGTCAGCGTCGGCGGCAAAAGCCAGGTCTTGCCGACATCGATCTCACCCAGCGTTCCCGTCGTGTTGATCTTGGAAAAGGTCGTACCGAGAATGAGCTCAGCGGCAATATTGTCGGTGAAGAAGTAGCTGATATCGAGTTCGGGGATCACCGTGTCCGAATAGGAGAGCCCCGCACCGGGCACGCCATTGATCGTGCCGCTGTCATGGGTCAGCACGCCGAGCGCGCGAACGCGGATCATCCATGGGCTTGCCGCAGCAATGGCGTCTTCCGCGGTGGGGGCCGGTGCAACGGGTGCCAGATCCGCCGCAAAGGCGGTGCCGGGCAGGACGCCGCACAGGATGGCAAGCGGAAGGGTAGCTTTTCGGATGGTCGCAAACACGTTTTCTCTCCTTGATCAGATCGATGAAAACGCCTTTTCGCCCGCTCCATGCAGGATCTATCCCGCAGGACGGAGCAGCACAGGTGTTCGCACCATCCCTATCCGGTTGTGCCGTGGTGCTCTTTGAGGTGGATCAAATGCGGAGAAGATGTGCTTTTGCTGGGCAAAGCCATGGATTGGCCCGCACCCTGCGCAACGGAAAATTGCAAAAAATTCAACAGCTCTAAAACACGATATACTTATTAACCATAATTAATTCAATCTACACTTATTGTCTCTAAGTATCTCCCAATAATAGAGAAATTGCCTCGGCGCTGCATCCGGCGTGCTCGTGGTGGGAGGATCATAGGGATGCGAATTTCGATTTCGGCCGCAGTGACGGCAACGGGGATTGCCCTGATTGCCGGTGTTCTCCTGACACTTGCGACGGGCGCCGGTGCGCTGAACCGATTGAAGGTCAACGGTCCGATCTATGAGAATATCATCTACAGCAAGGACCTGATCGCCGATATTCTGCCGCCGCCGCTCTATGTGATCGAAAGCTATGCGCTGGCCAATGAAAGCACGCTGCATCCCGACACGCTGGCCGTCAACGCGCCGCGCATGAAGGTTCTGAAGGACCAATATGAGGAGCGCCGGGCCTACTGGAAAACGACGAGACTTCCCGATTTCCTGAAGACCAAGCTTCTCAACGATGTGTTGGTCAAGGGTGATGACTTCTGGCGCGAAATGCAGAGCGCCACGCTCCCTGCCCTTCAGGGCAGTGATCGCAATGCTATCGTCGCGTCATTGGGCGCGCTGCGCGTCAAGTTCCATCGCCATGAGGCCGCCGTCAACGAACTGGTGGAAATGGGCAACGTTTTCGGCAAGGAGCAGGAGGCCTATGCCGCTTCGCAGACGAGCCTGTTACAGGGCGCAAGCTACGGGCTCGGCGTCTTCCTCATCCTGCTTTGTATTGCATCCACCCTCTTCACCAGACGCCGCGCCATTCGCCCGCTGGAAGATATGACCGAGGCGATGACCAGAATGGCGGGCGGCGATCTGAAAGACGAGCCGCCGCACCTTGCCCGCCAGGACGAAATCGGCGCGATGGCCAAAGCACTCGCCGTGTTCCGCGATGCGGGCCTTGCCAAACGACGCCTGGAAACGGAAGCCGAAGAGGCGCGCCAGTTGAGCGATCGCGAACGCCACGAGCGTGAGCGTGAACGCCTGGCCGATGCCGATGCGTTGCGCTTTGCCGTGGAGCAATTGGGCGGCGGCCTCAGCCAGCTCGCCACCGGCGATCTGAGCCGCAGCCTCGATCAGCCTTTCCATCCGCGCTTCGAAACACTCAGGCAGAATTTCAACGAGTCGATTTCCACCCTGCGCCTGACGCTTCGGGATGTGCTGTCGGAGACCGACCACCTTAACCGACAGGGCCAGGACCTTCGTGGCGGTGCCGACAATCTGGCACGCCGCACCGAACAGCAGGCCGCGGCACTGGAAGAGACCGCAGCAGCCCTCGAGCAGGTCACCTCCACCGGCAAGGCGGCCGTCGCGCGCATCGAAGACGCCCGCGATCTGGTAAAGAATGCCCGCGACGCCGCTGTCCATTCCTCGACCGTCGTCGGAAAGGCCATTTCCGCCATGAACCGCATCGAGACCGCGTCAGGCGAAATCGGCTCGATCATCGGCACGATCGAAAACATTGCGTTCCAGACCAACCTTCTGGCTTTGAATGCAGGCGTCGAAGCCGCCCGTGCGGGGGAAGCCGGAAAGGGCTTTGCCGTGGTCGCCCAGGAGGTGCGCGAACTGGCGCAGCGCTCTGCCGCCGCCGCCAACGAGATCAAGCAGCTCGTCGCCAGATCCGGCCAGGAAGTGACCGGCGGCGTCAATCTCGTGCAATCGACGGGCGCGGTTCTGGCAGAAATCGAAGCGGTCGTTTCGCGCATAGACCTCAACATCGACAGCATCGCCACCGCCGCGCGCGAACAATCTGTCGGCCTGTCGGAAATCAATACCAGCGTCAACACGCTGGACCAGATGACCCAGCACAACGCCGCCATGGTGGAAGAAACAAACGCCGCCACCCAGAACCTCGCCGAAGCGGCCCGTAACCTTGCATCGCTCGCAGGCCGCTTCCATATCGGCGGCAACGGCCAGGTTGCCATCCGCCGCGCCGCGTGATCGGCGCCGACAGAAAAACGGAACGGGACACCTGAAGCGCGCAGCGATCTGAAAGATCGTTTCGCCCGCACGTGATCCACACGCTGTCCATTTTCAACTTACTGGACAATGGACATGATATTGATTCGGCTTGGTTTTGGACGCTTCACTGCGTTCTGGACAGCAAGTAGAGATCAATGTCGTGAGACACGACGATAGCGTCCTTCATCAGCGTCAACGGCATATTCCGTGGTCTGTATCCAGATCTACGTCGCGCGGATTGCCAATATCCTTCTACGTTCCGGATCTGTCACATACCCCCCTCTGCCCTGCCGGGCATCTCCCCCTCAAGGGGGGAGATCGAACTGTCGTACCGTCTTGCCACAAATTGCGGTCAGACGTGACATGCGAAGAGCACCTCGTGCCGATCTCCCCCCTTGAGGGGGAGATGTCCGGCAGGACAGAGGGGGGTATGATGCCAAGCATTCAGAGCTGTCTTGGCAACTTTTCAATCTACATGACAGACCTCAAGGGTCCGCCCGCCCTCAGGAAAACCGGCGCCCGCTTGCGACCAGCATGCCAGCCGCACCATCCAGCCAGCCGGGCTTCAGCTCCAGCGCCAGGAAGCGGTTGCGCTCGAAGGGGCCGGGCATGACGAGGTGCTGGGTTTTGGTGGCGAAGAAGCCGAAGCGCTCGTAATAGGGCGCATCACCCACAAGCAGGATGGCGCCGTGGTCGCGGCGGGTTGCTTCAGCAATGGCGGCGCGCATCAGCGCCGAGCCGATGCCCTTGCCCTCATGCGCGGCATCGACGGCGAGCGGTCCGAGCAGCAGGGCTGCGACTGGGCTGCCTTCGCGGGTGACGCCAGCTTGGACGTTCCACAGGCGCACGGTGCCGATCACATGGCCGTCCTGATCGCGGGCGACCAGCGCCAAGCCTTCGGCCGGCACGCGGCCAGCGCGCAGCTTCTCGGAAGACTTGCGGCGGCGGCCGGGACCCATGGCGCGGTCCAGCAGGTTTTCGCGCGCGACGACATCGCCGGCGTTTTCGGTTTCGATAAAGAATGTCTGCGGCGTGAAGAATGCACGAACCGAATTGAGAACAGCGGCCATCCCGGCCTCCCGTTACCAAGCCGCCCACGAAAGCGGCACCTGCCAGAAACATGTCGCGCAAGCCTCTTGCAACGACAAGGATTGAACCGTTCCGGCCCGGCGCGCGCCGCAAGCTTTTCCCTCGGCTGGACAGAGGTTCGGCAAGCAGGGTTTGCGCCAGGCCCGGGCGTCAGCCGGGCCGGAACGGGAAGATCCGGGAGAACGCCGCCCGCCCCAACGGGCGGCGTCTCGCGCAGATCACATTGCTTTGGATCGATTTTGTCCCGAGAGGGACTTAGATCACATAGGCCTTCAAGGGCTCGAAGCCATTGAATGCGACCGCCGAATAGGTGGTCGTGTAGGCGCCCGTTCCTTCGATCAGAACTTCGTCGCCGATGGTCAGAGAGACCGGCAGCGGGTACATGTTCTTCTCGTAGAGCACATCGGCGCTGTCGCAGGTCGGACCGGCCAGAACGCAAGGCTCCATCGTGTCCTCATCGCGCGTGGTGCGGATGGGGTAGCGGATGGCTTCGTCCATGGTTTCGGCCAGACCGCCGAACTTGCCGATGTCGAGGAACACCCAACGATGGTTGTCATTGTCGGACTTGCGCGAGACGAGAACGACTTCCGCCTTGATCACGCCCGCATTGCCAACCATGCCGCGGCCCGGCTCGATGATGGTCTTCGGAATCTGGTTGCCGAAATGCTTGCGCAGCGCCGTGTCGATTGCCTGGCCGTATTCTTCAGCGGCGGGAACGTCGCGAAGATACTTGGTCGGGAAACCGCCGCCCATGTTCACCATCTGCAGGTGGATGCCCTGCTTGGCAAGAGACGCGAAGACGCGCTTGGCATCGCCAACGGCTGCATCCCATGCGTCGAGGTTCATCATCTGCGAACCGACATGAAAGGACACGCCGTAGGATTCCAGACCCAGCTGATGCGCATAGACCAGAACGTCGACAGCCATCTGCGGCACGCAGCCGAACTTGCGAGACAGCGGCCATTCAGCGCCTTCGCCATCGGTCAGAACACGGCAGAATACGCGGGCACCTGGGGCTGCGCGGGCAACCTTCTCGACTTCCTCATGGCTGTCCACGGCGAAGAGATCGATGCCGAGCGCGTGAGCGCGTGCAACATCGCGTTCCTTCTTGATGGTGTTGCCGAAGGAGATACGGTCGGAGGTCGCACCGGCATCGAGCGCCATCTGGATTTCAGCCACGGAGGCGCAATCGAAGTTGGAGCCCATCGAAGCGAGCAGCTTGAGGATTTCAGGAGCCGGGTTCGCCTTGACGGCGTAATAGATGGCGCTGTTCGGCAGGGCATGCCGGAACGCGTGGAAATTATCGCGCACGACGTCGAGATCGACCACAAGGCAGGGACCTTCGGGACGGCGGGTATTGATGAAGTCGAGGATGCGTGCAGTCGTCATCTTTGTGTTCCCTAACTTGATCCGGCTCCGGAAAATTCCGGAGGACAAAGAACGCTCGAGATATGCAGGACGAATCAGCCGGTGGAGGCGCAGATTCATTCGCATACGCTCAAGGCGCAAATATGAACAACGCCCTGCCAGGAGCATTATTCGGCTTTGTCTGCCATGGGATTGGAGGGAATCATACCCAACCGCACTTACGGCAATGATGGTGTGCCTCTTCAGTACCCCGGCTGATGGAAAGCCGGCAGAGAACCAGAAAGGCCCGCACCGTCGTTGCTTCGTATGTCCTCGCATATCCGGTTGGCCGGAACAGCGACTGGAGGGGTTAATTCCAGGTACCTTACCGAACTCCTCACCACATCGAGGGTCGGCGGACACACATGGGCACGTGCGACTTTGGGCAGGGACGGAGATAAGAATATTCGCCGTCATAATCAAGAGGATTTTTTCACCATTTCGCGAATTTTTTCGGCAGTGCTTTTCTTGTTGGACAGTGGATTCCAATCGTTCAATTATATGGAACGAACAGGAGTTTATGGATGGATACGCTGACCCGCATTCGCGCCTTTATCGACGTGGTCGAAGCGGAAGGTTTTTCCGCCGCCGCGCGCAAGACCGGACGCTCCAAGGCGCTGCTGTCCAAATATGTGCGTGAACTGGAAGACGATCTCGGCGCGCTGCTTCTCAACCGCACCACGCGGCAATTTTCGCTGACGGAAGCAGGCCATACCTATTACCGCACCGCCTCCGATATCCTGAAAGAGATCGACAATCTCGCCGACCTCGTGCGCGAGAAGAATTCCGATCTGAAGGGCAAGCTGCGCCTATCCGTCCCGCGCACCTTCATCGATGCCGATGTGGGCCAGAGCCTCATCGATTTCGCCCGCGAGAACCCGGAACTGTCCATGGAGATCGTGGCCGATGACCGCTTCGTCGATCTGATCGAGGAAGGCTTCGATCTGGCCATCCGCATCACCAAGCTGGAGGATTCCGGCCTTATTGCCCGCAAACTGTCGGATTTCCGCGTCCATGCGGTGGCGACACCGGATTTCGTCAACCGCCACGGACCATTGGAAACCCCGCAGGATCTCGGAAAAGTCCCCTGCATCATCGACACCAATTCCCGTTTCCAGAATCACATCCGCTATTTCGAGCCGGGCGGTGGCACCAATTCCGTTGCGACCCGCGGGCCGATCGAAGTCAACAGCCCGCAGGCCACGCTGCGCGCCGCCCGCTCAGGCCTTGGCGTTGCCATCGTGCCGGACTTCATTGCCCGCCCGCATATCCAGTCGGGCGAGCTGGTGACGCTGTTCGATGATTATATTTCCCGCGATCGCGGCATTTACGCCGTCTATCCGCATCGCCGCTATCTGCCGGCCAAGGTCCGCAGCTTCGTCGATTATCTCTCCAACTGGTTCCGAAAGAACGGTTGATCGGCGCTGCCGCCGAAATTCAGTCCCAATTAGTTATAGAGTAACCCCAGATTCGCCTGAGGATAAACGCGGCCCATGAAAAAACTCATTCTGCCAATGGCCGCCTGCGCCGCTGCCTGTCTTGCGCCGCTCACCGCTTTCGCTCATCCGCATATCTTTGCCGAAGCGCGCATGGAAATCATCGAAGGCGCGGATGGCAATGTGCAGGAAGTGCGCAACATCTGGCGCTTCGACGAGATGTTTTCCGCAAGCGTGGTTCTGGATTACGACAAGAACAGCGACGCCAAGCTCGACAAGGAAGAACTCGCCGAAATCGGCAATACGGTGCACGAGTCTCTGGCGGAATATTCCTACTACACCTTCATCGCGGTGAACGGAAAGAACATCGACTTCAACAAGCCGGATGTCATCCACGTGGATTACAAGGACGGCCAGATCCTGATGTTCTTCTCGGTCAAGCCGAAAAACCCGCTGCCGGTCAAGGGCAAGCTCTCCTTCGGCGCCTGGGACCCGACCATGTATACGGCCATCGATTTCGCCAAGGATACCGACATCGTGGTAAAAGGCCCGCATCTGGCCGCCTGCAAGCACAAGGTGGTGCGCCCCGATCCGGATGAAATCATCGCCCAGAACCAGAGCAGCCTGACCGACGCCTTCTTCAACGACCCGACCGGCACCGACATGACCAAGCTCTTTGCGACAAGAATGGAACTGCAATGCTAGGGAACATTGTTTCGAAGATTCGCGCCAAAGCTGGCTCAAGCATAGTCGGCGAGCATTTTTCTCTCCCCTCATTCCTGTCCTCGGACTTGTTCCGGGGATCGTCACAGGAATCCAGCTGGCGCGCGTCTGCGCGGCGAGAGGAGTCGTTTCAGCCCAGAGACCTGGGCTGGCTGGATTCCTGCGACGATCCCCGGAACAAGTCCGAGGACAGGAATGAGGTCCGTACGGTGTGGCTCCTCGCGCTGACCACCCTCACCCTGCTCTTCGCCTCGCTCGGCATCGCCCATGCGCAATCGCCGCTCGGCATCGGCTCGGCCGAACCCTCCATTTCCGTCGGCGGGCCGCTCGCACCCTTCTTCCAGTGGATCAACGTCCACCAGCAGAGCTTCTACCGCGCGCTGACCGGCGCGCTGAAAGCCATGCGCGAAGACCCATGGGCGCTGACCTCGTTGATCGGCCTCTCCTTTGCCTATGGTGTGTTCCATGCGGCTGGCCCCGGCCACGGCAAGGCGGTCATCTCCTCCTACATGATCGCCAACGAAACACAGCTGAGACGCGGCATCCTCATCTCCTTCGTCTCGGCGCTGATCCAGGGCGCGGTCGCCATCCTGCTCGTCACCGCCGCTTACTTTCTGCTGCGCGGCACCTCCATCACCATGACGAAAGCCACGCAGGCGATGGAGATCGTAAGCTTCGCCATGGTCGCGCTCTTCGGCGCATGGCTGCTGGTGCGCAAGATCTGGAGCATGCTGCACCAGCGCGCCGATCATCACGCCGTCGCATCCCCGCAAGCGCCCGCACCGGCCCTTGCCGCATCCCCATCCGCCTTACCTGTCGCAAGCGCTACCCTGTCCAGAACCCCTACTCTCTCGTTCAAGGCAGCCGAGAACACCACGACGGGTTTCGCGGAGGCCGGAACCGCAGCACCCCGCCGCACCGGCATGGGAAGCGGCCTGCGCTTCCAGGGCCAGCCGGTCTTTGCCGATCACGCCCAAAGCGGCAGCGGCGAACTCTGCGATGCCTGCGGCAAAGCCCATGCACCGGACCCCTCACTCTTCCAGTCCCGCACCTTCAGCCTCACCGAAGCCTGGTCGGCCATCGTCGCGGTGGGCCTGCGCCCCTGCTCCGGCGCCATCATCGTCATGAGCTTTTCGATGCTGAACGGCCTGCTCATCGGCGGCATGCTCTCGGTACTCGCCATGTCCATCGGCACCGCCCTCACCGTATCGCTGCTTGCCATCCTCGCCGTCACCGCCAAGGACGCCGCCATCCGCTACGCCGGAACCGGAAGCCGCCGTGCCTCAAGGATCGCCAACGGCATCGAGATCGCCGGGGCGCTCGTGGTGTTGCTGATGGGGCTGGCGCTGCTGGGGGCGTCGTTGCAGGCGTGAGGCGTACTTCTCGATTTAAGGGTGTTTCGAGCAAACGTCGAAATCGGCCACTAAAGAGGACTCTGCTTTATCGTGACATTTCATAATTTGGCAAATCTCTCTCGCCCTCAGCAAAACCGCTCATCGATTGAATCCAGGCACTCTGGTTCGGCCAGCGATACTCAACCATTTGCGCTTCCGGCTTGATCACTACCGTGTAAAGCGTACCCAATCCCTCGTCATAGGCGGTGCGATAAAGCGGCTTTTGGTGAAAGCCCGGCAATGAACGAATCGAGTTGCATGCGCTCGGCTCTGAGCTTTGCCAAATGGTCTGCCCGTTCCGCTGTTTCCGACCACCGATTACCCTCCGGCCATTCCAGCGCCAGTTGATGGTTTGTGGCAATCGGCACTCGCCGAAATGCCATCTCTCGGTCTGGCGACAGATACGCAACCGCGTAGTCACCGCTTTTATCAAGAATGACAACGTTGCTCACCATCTGCACTGGGAGCCTTTTAAGCGTCTCTATCGCCTGAATGGTTGTAGAGCAGACTTCGAGTACGTATCGTACAAGCAAAGGCGTTTGAAAGCCGTCCGCGCTGTAATCAAGCCTTCCGCCAAAGGTCAGGGCGACCGCTAATCCGTTGGAGTTCAAGCCGTCGAGACAGCCGATCCACCCTTCGGAAGTTGCAATAACATCCTGCTCCAACCAACGGCTATGAAGCACGGTGCCTTCGAAAAAGTCCGGTGTCAGATCATAATTGCGAACCAAAACTGGCGTTTCTGTCGGTGCAATCGCAACACTGCATCCCGCAATAACCGGCGGCGTGTTAAACAGTGACAACGCCCGTTGGGCAAGCGTATCGGGCTGGACGATGTTGCAGACCCGATCATAAAGGGGCAGGAGTTCAGGCATATACTGCCTGATCGCCCTTCGTGCAGCCTCTAACGAAGGGCGTGCATCTTCTCCTTGGCTGAGATACCAATCGCGGTAGCGCGGCCAAGATTCATCAAACCGGTTCCGCCATTTTCCTGAAGGTTCCGGCTCAGAGATCGCAAAGATTTTCATGAGACCTCTTTCGGCCAATCACTAGGACCATCTGCCGCTGCAGCATATTTTCTAAAGAATGCGATGAGAACCATCGCGGAGTTGGCGCCCGAATACTTTATGGAACGGGGCATTCTTGACATGGATACCCTCCAGATAATGTCGAACTTTAAGCCATGGCGGTTCGTGTCGCAATTGTCTCTTCTCAGGTCTGGAACCGTGTTTTAAAAATGGACCATTCACCGATGCGGAGAACCATGACAACAAAGATCAGACCTGCCGAACCAGCTGATGTCCCGGCACTATTTCACATTCGCACATCCGTACGCGAGAACCACCTCAGCCGGGAACAACTGGCCGGTCTCGGCATCACCGAAACCTCGATTGCCGAGATGATTTCCTCTGCACCCTGCGCTTGGGTCGCCGTTTCGGGTGATGAGGTCGTTGGATTCTCGATGATCGATATTACCGAAGGGTCTCTCTTCGCTGCCTTCGTTCTTCCCTCACATGAGGGCATGGGGTTTGGCGCGGAGCTTGTGCGTGTTGCGGAGAACGGGTTGTTCCGACACCATTCTGAAATCTGGCTTGAAACGGCCGAGAACAGCCGCGCCGCTGGCTTTTATAAGCATCTTGGTTGGGGCAACGAGGTTAAGGTTGAGGACGATCAAATCAGGCTGACCAAGGCGCGCCATTGATGTCTGCTGGCTGAAGAGGCGGCCATTGCTGTCTTCACCAGAGGGATTGGCTTCGCAGCACCCGATCCCTTCGAGGTCGGGCACCGCGTCTCACCCTAAGCCTTAAACCTGCCGCAACCCACCATCGACGCAGAGTTCCGCTCCTGCGATGTAGCTGGCATCATCGCTCAACAGAAACAGTGTGGCCGCGGCCACTTCTGAGGGTTTTGCCATGCGCCCCAACGGGATCGGCGCGACGATGGAGGCCCGCACGTCGTCCGCGACGGCGGCCATCATCTCCGTATCCGTCGGGCCGGGGGCGACGACGTTGACGCGGATGCCTTTGGGGGCGAGTTCGGCGGTCCAGGTTCGGGCATAAGAGCGCACAGCCGCCTTGGTGGCGGCGTAGGTGCCGTAGCCGGGGTAGCCGGCATGGGCACCGATCGAGCCGATGAGGACGACCGAGCTACCCTCCGTCATCGCCGGTAGCGCAGCCTGAAGGCCGAACACCATGCCGCGCACGTTGACGTCGAAGTGGCGGTCGAAGAATTCCGGGGTGATGCCGGCAATCTGTGAATGTTCGGCAAGACCGGCATTCAGGACCAGCGTGTCGATACGGCCACGGGCTTTGCGAACGGTTTCGACAGCTGCGAGCATATCGTCGGGAGAGCTTGCGTCCGCAGAGATACCGACCGCGCCATGGCCGATGCCTTGCGCCGCCTTTGCGGCCTCCTCGCCTTTGCGGCTGGTGAGAAAGACCGTTGCGCCCTCGGCAGCAAGCCGCTCCGCAATGGCGAGACCAATGCCCCTTGCGCCGCCCACGACCAGAGCCACTTTGTTATTCATGCGAGCCATCGTAGTTCCTTTCAGGAAAGCATTTCCAGCAAACGTGTGCTCGGTTTTGCGCCCGGAAATGCGTCAAACAAAAACGAGTGCACTTCAGGGGAACTCGTGTTCACCCAAAATTGCTCTCAATGGTCTCACCATGATATACAGTGGATATCTGATATCAATTACGCACCTGGAATAGCCTAGATATGGACGAGTATACCGACCTGGAAACCCTCTCTCAGCAGGCGCTCTGCGATATGCCCAAGGTGCGCCCGGTGCTGGACAAGATCGCCGACAAATGGACGATCCTGATCCTGACGGTGATCTGCCCCAAGCCTTCGCGCTTCAACGAAATCAAGCGACGTCTGGACGGCATCACCCACAAGGCTCTGGCCGATGCCTTGAAGAGACTGGAGCGCAATGGCCTTGTCACGAGGACGGTTCTGCCAACGCAGCCGATTGGCGTGGAATATGCCATCACGCCGCTCGGGCATTCCCTGCGCGAACCTTTCGAAGCTCTATGCGCCTGGGCGGCGGCCAATGGCGACAAGATCGAGGCGGCGATGAAAACCTATGATGGCGCGAAAGAGCGTCGGTGACGGCTTCTGGGCAACCTCCCCAACTGGCGGCCCGTCAAACCGCTCGGTGCCCTCCTGAGCCGCCACTTTTGACCTCGCATCGCGCGTCTCGGCAGGCAGGCCTTCGACACAAAAACATTGAAGCTTGTGGCCCGACCCCATAAAGCCTGCTCGCAAACGGTCTCGATGCTGCGATAGCCGATCCCGGATCAGGGAAGCGCGCCGCGAGCATGGAAGCGAACAAAGGAACTGAGATGTCGATCACGGTACAGAAGACAATCCCCGCACAGCGCATGCGCCAGTTCGACCAGATGGTCGATCGCTGGCTGGCAGAAGGCCCGATCAAGCTGGCAACGAATGCGACGATCACCGCGATGGACAATGCCGGCATCCCGAAGGAGGAACAGGCCGCGATCATCGAGGACCGCGACATCATCATGCGATACAATATGCGCCTCGGCGTCATCAGCGAAGTTTTCGCGCCCGCCATCGAGAAGGCGGTGGGTTCATCCCGCTCGGGAAGCGAAGCGCAGGACGAGATCGCAAGGTTGATCGTCACGGCCATCGGCATCCGTCAGAGCGATGACAGCGAATTGGTGACATTCACATTCGCAAGTCAGGCTGAAGCGGATCTGTTCGATCAGTCTGTCTGAGTCCATTGGTGAGGGAGGCTATCGGGTCCGCATTCGGCGCCCATTCACCGCTTACAACCTGCGGCCTCGGCCGAATGACTGCCGCGATTCCTTGGCGGAATCCGCAAAGCCCGGTGGCTTGTTTTTGACCCAGGTGACGAAGGTCTGCACAGCCGGGTCTTCCAGAATGGCCTCGATCGTAGAAAATTTCTTGGCGAGTTGGGCATCGGTGAAGATCGAATGGATCTGGTCGTGGCAGATCCGATGCAGACAGACGGTTTTCTTTCCACCCTTGCTCTTGGGAACGAGATGATGCTCGTCTTTCTGGTCGTCCGGAATGATGCGCTCGCACAGCGGACAGATCACCGGCTCCGGCGTCGGCTCATCCCATGACGCAAACTCATCCCTGTTCTTGCGGGCCATGACTTGATCTTTCCTGCTATGGATTCGGATGCTGCCCGCTAAGGCGCCTTGCGCCACTTTTGACGCATCGAGCTTTCCGACGCGAATATGACGACGTGCCTATGACTAGCACAAAACCGTCAAAACCGCATCGCCTGTTTTGGCGCGTCTGATCCGTCCTTCTCCATCAGTCGAAATCCGCCGGCATTGCAGATCACGCGCGCAGTGTGTCCGCAACCGGAGCATTGGCATAACCATGGCCCAGGCCGCGCTCATGCTTCAGTATATGAACACACATAAATGTGATCGAGACCACACAGGCAACCTGCTCCAGACAGTGTATGCAACCCATTGGCGAAGCCAATATCATGATTTTAAACGGCTTCAGGGGGAATGTGTGGGACTGCCATGGAGACAATGCAGAGGCGCCTGGTCAAAAATCTGTTGGAAGGCGGGGGATTTTATTCCTGGTCATTGGCAACGAACCTGCTGACAGGTGATCTGGCCTTCGCGCAGATATACGAGATCGATCAGGACGACCTCGCCAAGGGTATTCCGGTCGAGTCCATACTCGAAAGAATCGTCGAGGAAGACCGTCCGCGCCTCGCCGCCCGCATCCATGATGTCATCCTTGGCGGCACACCCTTTGTCTCGCCCTATCGGATCTATTGTGCCGATGGACAGGTGAAGTCTCTTCTAAGCATGGGTTCCTGCGCCAGGGACGCCGATGGTGTGCCTTCGGTCTATTCGGGTGTCGTGCTTGTCGAAAGGGAGATTGGCGCGAATTCCGGGGCTGAAGGGCTCGAATTGCACATCGGCGCTGCAATCGATCTGGCGAAGACGAAGAAGTTGGAACTGACGGAACGGTACCTGTCCTCTGCGCTCAGATCTCTCTCGCCCGGCGGCTCATAAGACCAATACGAAGCCTGCGCGGACGCGTGATGATCGTCCAGGCGGCTGGGTCAGCCCTGATCCTTACCTGGGGTGCAGCACTTCACGTCGAGAGTTTGACGAGAGACGAAAGGACTTCCCGCTCCGAATATGGCTTGCCGACGAAGCCAACCGGCTTGGATGCCTGCGCAAGCGCGCGGGTTCTTTCGTCCAGATTCGCGCTGACGAAGAGGGACGGGACATCCCAGCGATTGCGGAGCACCGCAGCCGTCTCGACGCCGTTCGTTCCCCGGGCAAGATTGACATCCATAATGGCGACGTCGACGGCTCCATCGACCTTCTCGGCGAGTGCGATGGCCTGAAGCATGTCGGATGCCTGACCGACGACGGTGTGCCCCGCGTCGACCAGCATGTCCTCAAGGTCCAGGGCCAGAAGCATTTCATCCTCGACGATCATCACGCGCAGCGGCATTGAGGAGCCTCCACCGGGAATGTTATCATCCATGAACTCCGACCGTCTGGGCGCGAGATGGTGCCATCGATCTGGCTCGCCATGCTGGCGACCAGGCGTTCTGACAATTCGCTGGCTGGCGACGCAATCTCATCGCCGATAATGCTCAACACGTACCGGTCAGGCGAACTCCGTTTCAAGGCCACGCGAATCCGGTCGCCACCGCTGCGGTGCTGCGGCACATCATGGACAAGCTCGCTGACGATCACGGAGACGGGAATCGCGCGTTCGGGGGGAAGGCTGATCTCATCGACGTCGATTTCAATCCGCTCTCCTCCGGCAACGGTCATGTCTCTGCAAAGCTTGTCGAGATGTTCGGCCATGTTCACGGCCAGCGAGTTCTGATCCCGGTAGAGACCTTCATGCACGGATATGATGGCACGGACACGCGAAATGGCGCGATCGAAAGCCTGGGCGACCGCAGGCTCTTCCAGACGGCGGGCCTGAAGCCGCAATGTGCTGATCACCAGTTGCAAACTGTTCTTGACGCGGTGGTTCACCTCGGCAAGCAAGAGATCCTTCTGCGCGACGAGATCGCTCTTCTCTTCAAGCGCCGATGAAAGCGCCGCCTCGCGTTCCCGGTCGGCGGTCACATCCATCAGGACGCCGATCATCCTGATCTTGCCGGTCGATGTCCGAAGAACTTCGCCGCGCGAAGCGACGTGCCTCACAGCATCTCCATTGATAATGCGATAGTCGAAGTTGATCACCGTATGGTCGGGCGATGCGATGGCTGAGGCAACTTTCTCACGAACGCGCTCCAGATCCTCTGGATGCATCTTTGCGAAGAACGGTGCCGCGACCGGTCCACCCTCTCCCGGTTCGAAGCCGAACATCACATCGGCAGCGCCGCTGCGACGCCAGAGATCTGTCTCGGGTTCGTACTCCCACGATGCTAGATCGGCAGCGTGGAGGGCAACGCGCAGACGCGCATCCGCTTCCCGCGTCTTCAGCACACTTTCTGTCACGTCCACCGGACTCTGGATGATGAAGGCGGGCTTACCATCGACGCCCGCGACGGGCGTGTGGACAGGTGTCCAGAACCTCTGCATGAACCCGCCGCCTGGCTGCGGGATGTCATATTGAATGACCGCCATCTCATGCGGATTTCCAGTTGCCAGCACGTGACGCAGAGACACTTCCAGAGGGCCTTGCTCGACCGTTCCGGCGGCATCGGGATTTTCCGGAAACGCCTCCAGAATGGACCGCCCCACGATGTCCTCGAGCGTACGGTCCGTCAGCGCCAGATAGGCGTTGCTCGCCGCAACGATGACGAGATCAGCATCGAGTATGAGATAGGGTTGAGGCATCCCTTGCACTATCGCGACAAGATCAGTGGAGGTCAGGATATGCAAGAGGGATGGTTCTCCAGGGTGGTAGCAGTATGTTTGTGACGAAAATCGAAAGTCTTTCAGTCGAGGGACCGACCAAGAACCAACACCGACAACGGCCGGCAGGCGGAAAAGTTTCATCAGGATCCGCTTTTTATTTGGTCGATTCCGTCGTTTCGGTGCCTCGCCTATGCACGGATCTGATCAGGTTCCCGTCACCGAACGCTTGTGACCCGAAAGGACGCTCCCGATAATCGCCAAGATCGTCGAACGACCCAATCGCGTTGGCTACTTGAACACAAGTCCCGGGCTGTAAGATGTCGCCCACCAGAATAGGGTCTAGGATTCTTGTTTTCGCGCTTCTAAATGAGGCCCCGGTAAAATAAGCCGTAACCTGAGGTGCCCTTGAAGAAGATCAAATCGTCCTTCGTCGCGAAGACCTTTCTCGTTTGCTTCGTCAGCGTCCATGTGCCGCTGATAGCACTTGCAGTCTATCTGGCGTTGGGGTTCCAGCCAGGCACGTTGTCGGTCCTTCTTCTCATCCTCGGCGCCACTCTGGTCGGCACGGCCCTATGCCTTTTCGCGATCTGGCGGCTAATCCGGCCCCTCAACCTCCTGGCGGACGCTATGAGGCGGTATCCGGAGGACAAGGGAATCCTGAGGCTTTATCCGAAATCCCGTGACGAAATCGGCACCGTGACGGATATTGCGCGTTCGACGCTCTCGCAGGTCGAGAATTTGACCAAGCAACTGAAGCATCAGGCGATGACGGATTTTCTAACAGGGCTCGGCAACCGCAGAGCGCTGATGGAGCAGATGCCGATCATTCGCGCCAAGGCCGCGCGCCCGGAAGAAGCGGTGTCGCTCATCCTCTTCGATCTCGATCACTTCAAGCGCATCAATGACGAATACGGACACGATGCTGGCGACAGCGTTTTGATGGCAATCGGCGAAGCGGTGAAGGATCACCTGCGGCCCTACGACTACGCCGCAAGAATGGGTGGCGAAGAGTTCTGCATCGTCCTGCCAGGCGCCGACCTTGCAGCCGCCGAAACGGTTGCGGAACGCCTGCGCCGCGCCGTGGAAAGCCGCGTCGTCGAACCATTGCCAGAAGGCCGCATCACCTGCAGTTTCGGCGTCGCGCAGGCGCGCCCGAATGAGAGACTGCAAGAGCTGCTTCTGCGCGCCGACGCAGCGTTGTACACGGCCAAAGACCGGGGTCGGAACCTCGTGGTTCGGGCGGAGCCTTAAAAGGAAACTTCCGCTGGTCGGCGCATGCCAACGGTCTCCACCCTCAGTTGGATAGGCTAGAAACCGCCTGCACCGTCCCCGCCAGCCGACGAACGTACACCTGCGTCTCACCTTCATTTGAAGCAACACGCAAACCATCACCAGACGCCATCGTTTCCATCTCCGCTGCATCGATACGCGAGGCGATGCCGAGGCATTTGGCGTGGGCTTCTTTTGCTGTCCAGCGGGTGACGAGCGTGTCGGGAGAGGCACCGTGAAGGGCCAGCCATTCGCTGCGCGTAAAGCTGTCCTCCGGTGGCGGCTCGGCATCGATGGGTTCGATATCCACGCCGATGGGGGACCGGCTGAGACCGATCAGGCAATGGGGGAAACGGCCCGCAACGCTGATATGCCAGTCGGGTGGATGGAGGATTTGCGGCGCACCGAACTCGGTTCTGCCGATGATGATCTCATCCGGATGCGAGCCTGTGAGCCGCGCCAGAAGAACCTTTGCCAGACGTCGGCGCAACGCCCGCATGCCCGCCTCCGGCCTGGCTGCCAGATCCTGCCTGTCGGCGGCGGAAAGTGCAGCACCGCCCGCCAATGTCTCCGTCTCGGAGCTGTCGAGGCGCAGATACCACGCCACCGGCGCATCGCCGGTGGGTGTTGTCAGATCGTCTGCGCCGGAAAGCCAGACGATCTCGCTCATGCGCTGCGCACGGGCTGGGCGGGAGACCCTTCCCATGAGGTGCCCGCCGGCAGCGTTTCGCCCTTCATCACGACGGATAGATCGCCGAGTTGTGCATCTTCGCCGATTTCGGCATCGTAGAGCACGATGGCGTAGGAGCCGATCACGGCGCGGTCGCCCACGGTCACACTGCTCACCTTCATCACCCGGTCTTCAAAGAGATGGGTCTGCAGGCCGGAGAACTCGTTCAGCGCTACCTCGTCGCCGATGCGCACCAGATCGTGCTCGGTGACGTCGGTCGTGTCGATGAAGCAATCGCGGCCGATCTTGCAGCCGAGCAGACGCAGATAGGCCGAGATCCACGGCGTGCCGCGCAAGGGCTGCAAAAGGTTCGGCACCGCGAGGTTCTCATACGTGGCCGTCACCAGTTCAGTGCGCCAGACGAAGGTGCTCCACAGCGGCTTGGTCGTCGGCTTGTAGCGCCCCATCACCAGCCATTTCAGCGCAACGACCGAGAGACCCGAGGCCAGCGCGAAGCCGATATAGAGGAAGGGGAAGACGGCTGCGATCAGCGCCTGGCTGTCATCGTAATCCTGAATATCCCCGACGATGGAGAAGAGGATGCTGAAGAAGGCCAGGAACAGGGTCAGCGGCAGGATCACGCGCATCGCCTCGATCGACAAACGCATGGCGACGAGTCTTGGCCGTGGGTTAAAACGCGCACCCTCATCGAACAGGCCGACGGCCTGGCGCACGGGCAGCGAAATCGGCGGCGAGCCGAACCATGTGCCATCCGGCTTTTCCGCTCCGCCATCCGATGGCGGCTTGGAAAGAACGCCGATCAGCGTACCATCGGCAATCTTGGCACCCGTCGGCAGCACGGCGGAATTGCCGATGAAGGAGCGGCGACCAATGCGTGTATGGGCAAGCTCGATGATGCCCGGCTCATGGCGCGCCGCGCCGAAGACCACGCCATCGGCAATGAAGCTTTCCGGCCCGATATCGACAAGATCGGGCACGATCTTCGCGGCGGTGGAAATCTCGGCGCGTTTGCCGATCCTGACGCCAAGCGCGCGATACCAGGGCAGCACGTAAAGCGTGGCATAGATCGGGTGAAGCAGTGCCAGCGCCAGATCCGTGACCTGCTGGACGAACCAGAAACGCAGATAGAACCAGCTATGGATCGAGTAGCGTCCGGGCCGCACCGGCCCGAGGATCAGGCGCTTGGCGAAGACGGTCAGAACGCACATCAACACGATATAGGTGAGCGCCAGGAACGGCGAAATCAGCAGGTAGGAATAGCCATCGGTGTTCCAGTCGATTTCGATCATCGCGATCAGACCGGGCGCAATCGGCAGGATGGCGACCACGGGAAGAAGGGCAGCGGCGACAAACAGACCGACGCCGACCAGGAAGCGACGCAGGAAGCCTGCCTCGTCATCGCGCCGGGCAACACGGCCCGTGGCGGCGCATTTGGCGGGAGAGCCGTTCCAGCTTTCGCCTGCCGGGATCGACTGGTTCATCGGCAGCGAAGACAGGTCTTCAAGTGCAGCGGCATCGCCCACGACGCAATTGCGCCCGATCACCGCCATGGTACCGATGGAAGCACTGCGGCCGATCTTGACCGGGCCAAGGCGCAGCAGACCACGCTCGACGGAGCTGGTGGCAAGCATCGCATAATCGCTGACGATCGCATCATCGCCGATGCTGACGAGATCGGCGGTGTCGATGGCAACGGTGCCGATGAAGGCACGGCGACCGATCCTGGCACCCAGCAGCCGGTAATAGAAACGGATCATCGGCGTGCCGCTGAGATAGGGTGTCGCGATGATATCGGAGAGGCGGCGCACAAACCACCAGCGCAGATAATAGCTGCCCCATAGCGGATAATCGCCCGCCTTGTAGCGGCCGATCACCAGCCATTTGACCAGGATGGCAAAGACCATGCCGAGCGGTGGAATGAGAATGAAACTCAAACCGCTCAGCAGCAGCGCCGAGACGCGGCCGAAGTCTTCGACGAGATAGGTATAGGCCAGATAGGGGAAGAACCATTGCAGCCCCGCCACCGCATAGATCGGCACCAGCGCGATGGTCTGCAGCGTCCAGCAGAGACGCTTCTGGAACGTGCTGACACGGTGGAAAGGCTCGAGGGCTGCGCTTTCCGCCATCACCCGTTCGCCAAGGCGTGCGGCAAGCCGGCGGATCGTCGGCGCGGCATAGAGATCCTGAATGGACACGCCGGAGAGGCCGGGCGCCTTGCGCATGGCCGACGCCAGACGCGCAGCTTTCAGCGAATGGCCGCCCAGATCCTCAAACAGATCGTCTTCGACAGACACCTTCTGCGGCGCGAAAGCCTCCGACCAGATGGCATGCAGCTGGATTTCGAGCGGCGTTTCAGGCGCGACAGCCGCGCGATCCGAGGAGGCCACCACCACCGGGCGCTGAAGCGCCTTGCGGTCTACCTTGCCGGAGGCGGGCAGCGTCGGCAGCGCATCGAGGATCTGGTAAGCGGCGGGCCGCATATAGTTCGGCAGGCGGTCGGCCACCCGCTTGCGGGCAGCGTCGATATCGATCACCGCACTGCCACGCGCCACGAGGAAGGCGGCGAGAAGCTCCGAGCCATCATCATCCCGGAAGAGATGCACCACGGCCTGCGCCACAGCGGAATCCTCGGCAATCACCGCTTCGATCTCGGCAAGCTCGACGCGGAAACCACGGATCTTCACCTGCGTATCGATGCGGCCCATGAATTCGATATCGCCGACGGCATCGAGGCGCACGAGATCGCCGGAGCGATAAATCCGGGCAGGAAACCCATCCGGCCCGTCGAAGGGCGTCATGACGAATTTGTCTGCGGTGAGATCGGCACGGTTCACATAGCCGGAACTGACGCCCGGCCCGCCGATGACGAGCTCGCCTTCGGCACCGGCATTCACCGGCCAGAGCTTGTCGTCGACGATCCAGGCGGTATAGCCCGGCAGCGGCCGGCCGATGGTGACGCGGCGGCCCGGCTGCACCTCCGTCCATGTGGCCGTGACCGTCGTTTCTGTGGGGCCATAGGTGTTGAGAATGCGAAGACCGGGGCGCGCCCAGCGGTTTACCAGATCCGGCGGGCAGGCTTCGCCGCCGAGATTGACGATCCGCAGCGTCGGAAGCTCGGTTTCCACGAGCGTGAAGAGCGATGGCACCACGTGCCAGACGGTAACGCCTTCCTCGGCCAGCGTAATCGCCACATCCGGGCCCGCCTTGTGCAGGGCTTCGTTGGCGACCAGCAACTCCGCACCGGCGGAAAAGGCGCTCCACATGGTCTCGATCGACATGTCGAAGGCGACGCTGAAGCCGCCGAACACCTTGTCCGTATCTTCGACCGCCAGGATCGCGCCTTCGGCCCGCAGAAAATGGCAGGCGCTGCGGTGCGATATCATCACCCCCTTGGGGCGACCGGTGGTACCGGATGTGTAGATGATATAGGCGAGATCGTCGGGAGACGCGCCGATTTCGGCCCGGGTGATCGGCAGCGCATCCTGTGCTGCGAGATCGCCGAGCGTCTCGTTGACCACCAAGGTCTGCACCCGCATGGCACCGGCGCGTTCCGCATCGGTCACGATCAGTGTGGCGCCACTATCCTCGGCAATGAAGTCGATACGGTCCTGCGGGTAGGTCCAGTCCACCGGCACATAGCAGGCGCCGGCCCAAAGGGTGCCGAGGATCGCCATATATTGATCGAGACCGCGCGGCAGGCAGATCACGACGCGGTCGCCGCGTCTCACCCCCATGGTCTGAAGCGTGCGGGCAAAGCGAATGGCGCGTTCAGCCAGCTGCCCATAGGTCAGCTCGGTCCGGCGGCTATATTCAGGATCGTTTCCCAGAAGCCGAAGCGCGCGTTTGGACGGATAGCGCTTGGCCGTCTGCTCAAAAATTTCCTGCAACATCTCGTCGCGGGCGTAAGGTTCATCCTCTCGGACGGGAAGCGACGGGGCAATCGGCGCAAAGACGGTCAATTCCAACGGCCTTTCGGCCACATTCCGATCCATGAAGTCACCAAAATATGTGAAGCGGCATCTCAATGCCGCCGCTATACATCATTTGGAATTGCGCCGAAAGAAGGGGCAATAAAAGGCAGAATGCAGAATTTTTGGGCAGGCACGATCACTCTCGCGATTTGCTCTCAACCCCGCCGCTGATGGCGCGCTCTCAGCCAGAATACCAGGAAGAAAGCCAGCACCGCCGCAACATCGAAAGCCGCCGCGAGCCAGACCGAATAGGTATTGGCAAGCCACAGCGTTACCGTCGGCACGATGTAGAACAGAACCCCGAAGCCGAGAATGATGACGATGGCGGCAATGGCGGCCGACTTCGTGTCCTTGCTGCTCATGCGGCAGCCCCGGCGGAAAGACCGGCACGGATGTCTTCCAGCTTGCGCTTTTGCGTTCCGTCTTCCTTGAAGTTGTCCGGCGAGAGCCACGTCTCGAAGGCCTCGCGGATCACCGGCCATTCGCTGTCGATGATCGAGAACCAGGCCGTATCGCGATTCTTGCCCTTTGAAATCATATGTTGGCGGAAGACGCCCTCGAAGGTGAAGCCATAGCGCTTGGCCGTCGCCTTCGACGGCTCATTCTCATTATGGCACTTCCACTCGTAGCGGCGATAACCGAGATCGTCGAAGACATGCCGCGCCATCAGATAATGGGCTTCGGTGGAAAGCGGCGAACGCTTCATCTTCGGCCCATGGGCAACCGACCCCACTTCGACCACGCCATTCTTCGGATCGGGCCGCATATAGGTCGCCATGCCGACGACCTCCTTTGTCGCATTTTCGATGAAGACCAGCGTCACCCATTGAAGGCTCGTCGCCATGCCTTCGATCCAGTCGCTGAAGGCGGCCGCATGCGGGAAGGGATCGTTGGGAAAATACTTGATCAGATCATTGGTGCCGAGCCCGCCAAGGGCATCCCAGATCGCCTGCTGGTGCGCCTCCCGATCAAAGGGAACGGCGGTCACGAACCGGCCTTCAAGCGTCACCGGCTGCGGTGCTGGACATCCTTTGAACTGGCTGAGATCGCGCATCTTGCCTCCTGAGCGTTGTGACGCTCAGGAATAGGTCAGAGCGTTTCCTTGTCAAATGGAAACGTTCTGCCGGAGCAGGTTTTCGTCAGGGCAAAGGCGATTGGCGAAGGGCATACCCAAAGGTACGGTCAAGCCGATCGCCTTTGAGCCTGGCGGAAAGGTGCCCGGCAGAGCGTCTCCATTTGACAAGGAAACGCTCTCACCGGTCATCAAAGACAACCGACCTCTGATATGGAATAAATTGATCGATCAGACCTTGGCGGCGGAAACGGTTGCTTCGATATGCTCCACCAGCGCATCCGGCAAGCCAAGACGACCGGCGAGGAGATCGAGATAGCCGCGCTCGGCCCGGCTGTCCGGCTCGATGGTGAGGCGCGAGGCGGTGTAGATTTCCACCTTCTGCTCTTCGGTCTTTGCCGCGGCCACCAGCGCGTCGATGTCGAGCGGATCGGCCAGTTCCTTTTCGATGAAGGCTTCCGCCTCATGGTCTAGACCGGAGATCTTGACCTTCTCCATGATATGGGCGCGCTCGGCCGCATCGATATGGCCGTCAGCTTTTGCCGCGGCAATCATTGCCTGCACCAGCGTCAGCGCAAAGCTGTTGGACAGCACGGGCGACTGCGGGTGAAACGGGGAATCGACCGGCGGTGGCAAAAGCTCCTGCGTCGGCTGCGGCTGTGTCGCTGCCTGCGGCGACTTGCCGGACTGGTAGTTGCGATAAGCCAGATAGCCAAGACCGGCAATGGCGGCGATACCGCCCACGGCGGCCGCATTACCCGCGAGTTTACGGCCCGTCTTGGTGCCAAGAATGGCGGCGGCAAGCGCGCCCGCCTTCATCGGATTGTTCTTCGCGATTTCCGCGGCCTGCCCTGCCCGGTCCCGCACGCTTCCTGACAGCCCAGGCACCTGCGAACCCAAAAACTGGTCGAGAAGCTTCTTCGCGTCGAACATCAAAATCTCCTGTTTCGGTCAATGTCGAAACAGGAGATAGGAAGTGTCCGGGCCAATACAATTGGCTGTAGCCATCACGCCGTCGTGAACGGCGTGGGCGTTTCGTCAGCCCCGAAGCGCTGCGGCTTCTGCCGCAAGCTTGGTTATGCCAGCCCAATCGCCCGCCGCAATCAGTTCCTTCGGCGCAACCCAGGAGCCGCCGACGCAGACGACGTTCGGCAGCGACAGGTAGTCCTTGGCGTTCTTCAGCGAGACGCTGCCGGTCGGGCAGAACACGGTGCCGGCGAGCGGCGAAGAGAGGGCTTTCAGGTAGGGCGCGCCACCGGCCTGTTCGGCGGGGAAGAACTTCAGGACCTTGTAGCCTGCATCGCGCAGCACCATGACTTCGCTGGCTGTCGCAGCACCGGGGAGCAGCGGCACATCCGAGCCTTCAGCAGCGTCCAGCACGCTCTTGTTGACGCCGGGGCTGACGATGAAGGTGGAGCCCGCCTTGACAGCGGCGTCGAAATCCTTCGCATTCAAAATGGTGCCGGCACCCACATGTGCGCCTTCCACCTCTGCGGCAACGGCGCGGATGGCGTCGAGTGCCACAGGCGTGCGCATGGTGATCTCGATGGCTTTCAGACCGCCTTCCACCAGGGCGCGGGCCAGCGGAACGGCGGACGCCAGATCATCCACGATCAGCACAGGCACCACAGGTTGAAGTTTCAGGATGGGAAGAAGCTTTTCGGAATCCTGGGCCACGGTGATATCTCCCGCTTTTGTATCGATTGAAATTGCGCATTCAAATACCGCGCCCACTTCGCCATGTCGAGGCCGAGGCAACGTTTTCTCATTTATTGCTTTTTCATGACAACCACTTGGTTTACCGTCCGGCAAAACAGCACAGGGTGTTGAATGGCAAAAGAAATCGAACGCAAGTTTCTGGTCCGCAGCGATGAGTGGCAGCGAGAAACGACGTCTCGGAAGTCCTTCCAGCAAGCCTATATCGCCTCGATGGAAGACCGCTCGGTGCGCGTCAGGATCATGGACGATGCCGACGCCCGGCTGACCATCAAGATCGGCACCGGTGCACTTGTGCGCGACGAATACGAATACCCCATCGCTATCGAAGATGCCCGCGAATTGATGACCACCGCACTTGGCATCGTCATCGAAAAGACCCGCTACACGGTGGATCACGAAGGCTTCGTCTGGGAGGTGGATGTGTTCGACGGCATCTATCGCGGTCTCGTCGTCGCCGAAGTCGAGATGCGCGAAGAGACCGACCGCCCCGCACTTCCCGCATGGCTTGGCACCGAAGTGACCGGCGACCGGCGCTATTCCAACCAGCACATGGCCATGGAAGATCTCAGCTTGGAGCTGCGCCATGTCCTTCAAGATTGATCCCGCCCGCTCCTTCGTCGAGGAGATCAGGCGAAAGGCTCTTCAACTCATCGACGACGCCATCGCTCTTTTGAAGGATCAGCCGGACGGCACGGACCGTGCAGTGCATGATGCGCGAAAGAAGTTCAAGCGCATCCGGGCGCTCTATCGCTTCCTGGAAAAGGAGGTGCCGGAGTTCCGCAAGATGGAAAACGCCCGCTTCCGCGATATCGCCCGTTCACTCTCTGCCGCGCGCGATGCCGCGGCCCTGGTGGAAACCATCACCTATCTGCAAGGCTTCGCCCGCTCCGATCCCGAACGCGACGCATTGGCAACCGTTCATGACGTTCTGAGCAAGCGCCGCGACGACGCAACCCATGAGGACGGCGACCTGCCAAAGCGGATCGAAGCGGCCATTCAGTCCTGCGAGGAGGGCAAGGACGCGCTCTCGGCCCTGTCGCTCTCCCACGGCGAAAAGACCGCGCTGAAGATGATCCGCAAGACCTGGGAAAAGCAGCGCCGCAAGGCGCTCGATGCGCTGGACCTCTGCCATGGGCAAGCCCATGACGAGTATTTTCACGATCTGCGCAAGAGCGGCCAGATCTACTGGATGCATCTGGCACTCCTCCAAAAGCTCTGGCCGTCGGCCATGCGCGCCAAGAGGGCGGAAGCCAAACAACTGGTCAAACTCCTCGGCCACGAACACGACCTCTCCGTACTCGCCGCCTTCGCCGACCGCGAACCGGACAGCTTCGCAGGCGGCGAAACCCTCGCCTTGCTGCTCGACGCCATCATCGACCGGCAGCAGGCGCTGCGCGAAGAAAGCCTCGCACTTGCAGACCACGTCTTCGCTGAAACGGCCGCCCGCGAAGCGGAGATCGTTGCGCTTTTGTGGAAGCATGCGGCGCGGTAACGAATATCTATCAGGCTGCAAGTCTCAGAAAATGAGCCCGGTCCTTGCGGTGTCAGATCAGTCGATAGCTACGGGTGAAGACTTGAGAGCAAAATGGAAGACGAAGTAGTAGAAATGCCCGAGCCTCTAGGCTTCCACGCGAAAGAATTATTCCATCGTGGCTCTGAGTATTTTGAAGCATTTAAGATCACAAAAGACGACGAGCGACTAAAGTACCCGACCTACTTTCTTCTCGTCCATTCAATCGAGTTATTTCTGAAAAGCTTCTTAGCCGCGAAGGGTGTCACAAAACGCGAATTGAAGAAGGCAGACATCCGTCACGATTTGGAAAAGCTCTATGAGCGCTGTGATGAACTGGGGCTCCCGAAAGTCAGCTATCTGAGGGATTTTACCCGAGAGTTCAAAGATAAAAATAGCGATCACGACTTTCGATATCCGACATCCTTCATTCTTAGAGTTCCCTCGCCAAAACTGTGTATAGAGGTAGTAGATCCTTTACGAGAAGCTTTAAGACCGATCATTTCTGAAGTAGCGTTGAGAGCACAAATTGATTTTGCAGCAGAAACCTTTCATTTGAGGCCGCGCAAAATTCGCTTTTCTGATTAGTGCCACCACGTTGGCGAGTCGTCGAAAGGCATGCCTAGGACGATACATCATGATCATGCAATTAGTCTCATCTCAGTTTGCCCAAGCCGTGTTTCTCGCAATCTTTTCCGTGGTTGTCGCCCAACTACTGTCTGCAAAAGGGAAGTTGCGATGGTCTGTCCGACATGCGCACTGGTACAGGCTTCCCGCGGCAAGCAGTGATGGGACGGACTTAAATGTTGTTACACAAGAGCTTTGGTTTAACAACACTGGGCGAGCGGCAGTAGAGCAAGTCGAGATAGTGCTTAACTGGCCACCACAACATTACGAATTGTGGTCGCCGAGAGATTTCTCGCAACAAATGCTTCCAGACGGGCGATTGATTATCCGCATTCCAACGCTCGCAGCTAAAGAATGGTTTTCACTGTCGCTAATCGACACCAAGCAGCTACCTCCGATTGTCAATGTCCGCAGTAGAAATGGCGAGGGGCGTGAAATTTTAATGTCACCCACGAGAGTTTTTTCTAAAACAATTAACATCGTCGCTGCTGTTATGATGCTTACAGGCTTGGCCACGATAATCTACGCTTTGATTTCTGTTGGTAAAATAGTTTCAAATTTCTTTTAGCATAATGGCCAATCTTTAGCGCAGTTACTACTTGAAGCCTTCGCTAGAGCGATTTGCCTATTAACCGTCAACGCGTCGAACTACCGAGCAATGGTCGCTATTGCCTAACGAATTTGTACCTGATCAACAACTGCCGTTCACAAGCACGATTAATGCGGTGACAAAACGTTCGACCGAAATTGACCATCGTTAAGCGCCGCAACGACCCTCGCAAATCCAACATCATCAGGATTGCAACCGCGCCCGGATGGCTGTATTTCAGCGGCCATGACCGACAACACGACATCCTTCCGCCCGGACGCCACTGCCGAGGCGACGTCTTCCAGTTCCACCCTCTCCGGTGCCGCTGGCGATTTCCTCGTGGCAGCGCTGTACCACTTCGCTCGCTTCCCGCGGTTCGAGAGCGTGCGCGATCCGCTGTTCAAGCTCTGTCAGGAACAGGGCGTCAAGGGCACGCTGCTTCTGGCGGCGGAGGGCATCAATGGGACGATTGCCGGAACCGATGCCGGCGTGCAGACCGTGCTCTCCTATCTGCGTGCGCAGCCGGAATTTGCGAGCCTCGAGCACAAGGAAAGCCGCGCATCGAAGATGCCCTTTGTGCGCATGAAGGTGAAGCTGAAGAAGGAAATCGTCACCATGGGCGTGCCGGATATCGATCCCAACCGGATCGTCGGCACCTATGTCGATCCGAAGGACTGGAACGCGCTGATCTCCGATCCGGACACCATCGTCATCGATACGCGCAACGATTACGAGACCGCGATCGGCCTCTTCAAGGGCGCGGTCGATCCGCAGACCAAGACCTTCCGCGAGTTCCCCGAGTGGGTGAAGAACAATCCTGGCCTGCACAACAAGCCGAAGATCGCCATGTATTGCACCGGCGGCATTCGCTGCGAGAAGGCCACGGCCTTCATGAAGGAACAGGGCTTTGAAGATGTCTTCCACCTGAAGGGCGGCATTTTGAAATATCTGGAAGAGGTGCCGGAAGAAGAGAGCCTGTGGGAAGGCGCCTGCTTCGTCTTCGACGAGCGCGTCTCCGTGGTCCACGGTCTTGCCGAAGGCGATCACCAGCTTTGCCACGCCTGCCGCAATCCGATCACCGAGGAGGTGCGCCTGTCGCCGCTCTTCGAAGAAGGCGTCTCCTGCCCGAGCTGTTACGATGATCGGACCGAAGAAGACCGCCAACGCTTCCGCGACCGCCAGAAGCAGATCGAGATCGCCAAGAAACGCGGCGAGAAGCATCTGGGGCGCTAAAGCGCCGGGCCTCCTACTGGACGCGCAAAGGACGCTTTCCCTTTTTTGAATCGACGCATCGTGCTTTGCGAAAATCGAGTCCGATTTTCGGGCCGATGCTGTAATCGCCCTTAGTCGTTATGAAGCCTTCAACTGCTCCATCGGCGCATCTTGCTGCGCCAGCAGGTCGTGAATGCCTGCCGCAGCCAGCGGCTTGGAGAAGAGATAGCCCTGCAGCTCATCGCAGCCGCAGATCTGCAGGATCACGGCCTGGTCTTCGGTTTCGATACCCTCTGCCGTCACCGGCATGCCAAGCGAGCGGGCGAGTGCGACGGTGGCGGTCAGCATTTCCAGTGAGCGGCCGCCCTCTTCCAGCGCCACGACCAGCGACTTATCGATCTTCATGCGGTCGAAACCGAAGCGGCGCAGATAGCCGGTGCTGGCAAAGCCGGAGCCGAAATCGTCGAGCGCGATGCTAAGCCCGATCTGCTGCAACTTTTCGATGGCCGCCTGGGCGCGCTCTGGATGGTGGATGAAGTAACCTTCTGTCATTTCCAGCATGACGCGGTCCGGCGCAATTCCGGTCTCCTCCAGTACCTGCACCACATGGCCGGCAAAGGCGGGGTTGCGGAACTGGACGGGTGAGATGTTGATGGCGACCTTCAGGTCCGGCCAGGCAGCCGCTTCCTTCAGCGCCGTGCGCATGACCTGCATACCGAGCTTGTCGATCAGGCCACTCGATTCTGCTGCGGCAATGAAGACATCCGGTGAGACGGGACCGTAGCCCGGGCGGTCCCAGCGGGCCAGCGCTTCGACCCCGATGATACGGCGCGTCAGCGTGTTGACGACTGGCTGGAAGGCCACGCGGATTTCATTGTTGTCGATGCCGTATTTCAGGTCGGCTTCCAGCTGCTTGCGTTCTTCGCGGCGCGCATCGAGATCGGCCTGATAGGCGAAATAGCGTCCACCGCCCCCTTCTTTCGCCTCATACATGGCCATATCCGCCCGCCGCAGCAGTTCCTCGCCATGGATATCACCACCCTTGGAAACGGCCATGCCAATGCTGCAGCCGATTGCGGCAACGCGGTCGCCCAGCATGAAGGGTTCGGAAACGAGTTCCAGCAGCGCATCGCAGAACTTGCGGCCCTCAATGCGGGCATCGGGTCCTTGCAGGGCAACGGCGAATTCGTCGCCACCGAGGCGCGCCAGCAAGGCATCCTTCGGCGCGAGAACCTTGAGTGCAGCGGCCATGGCCTTGATCAAGAGATCGCCCACCTCATGGCCAAAGGAATCGTTCACATCCTTGAAGCCATCGAGATCGAGATAGATGAGCTCCACATAGGAGCCGTCTGCACTGGCCGTCTCCGTCATGCGCTTCAGGCCACGGAACAGACCAGGGCGATTGTAGAGACCGCTCAAGCGATCGACCAGAAGCTCTTCGCGCATGACCGCTTCCTCACGTTTGAGCTTGCGGATCACGGCAAGTCCGAAGATGAAGAGCACAAGGAAAAAGACGCCGACAATGGCAAAGGCGCTGAGAACCCGCGGGCGGACTTCCTTGAGGCTGACATCGCCCGGCATGGTCGAGGTCCAGGTCAGCTTGCCAAGGATCTCGCCATTCGGATCGACGATATCGACATAATAGGGCGTGGTTGCAAAGCCGTTATTGAGCGACAGCCCGTTGACCAGATAGGTCTGGCCGAGCTTGCCGACCTTTTCATCGGTGAGATGGCGAACGAAGACCAGATAGCGCTTGCCAAGCGAGGGATCGAGCTCTCCGGATTTCTTGCGCACCAGAGCCACACCGGCGGCGGCAACGCCGTCACGCGTGCGGATGAAGCCGGTCATTTCGGGATTGGTCTCCGGTCCGGCATTGCGGATGCGGTTGATCATTTCAGAAATGCTGCCACCGAAATAGGAGCCGACGCTCCAGGGTGCCGGCGCGCCATTCTGATAGGCAAGCAGCACGCCCTCCTGATCGTCCAGAACGACGGCGGTATCGAAGAGCTCGCTATTGACGGTCATGTCACCGTAATTGCTGATGATCCAGCCGGTGCCATCCTCGGCATAGACGAAACGGGCCGCATCGTCCCAGGCGGCGTAATCATTCAGTGTCGCGCCAAGTTGATGCTGGAAGGTGGAGAGCGCCCCGCGCGTCGTCTGGAGAGAACGCTCCTCATCCAGCCGATTGGCCATCTGCGTGACATTGGTCAGCGCCGAAAGAACAAGCGCCGTGATCAGAGCGACGATAAGCGCAAAGGCGAAAAGCACACCTGCAACCGCAGATCTCCTGCCAATCATCCTCATTCTGCTCTGCCCCACGCTGAACGCAACTACGCACCTCTACAAAGCGCCATGGTGCGGGGGAAACATTCAAAAGAGATTAAAAATACGCGCAGAAATCTGGTACGAAACGTACAATTCTGCCACTTTTGCAAGAAAAAGCCCCTGCCGCGGTTGCGGAAGGGGCGTGTTTTCCAAACCGGGTGCCGGTCGATTACCAAGACGGGATGACGGTGCCGTTGTACTTTTCCAGAATGAAATTCTTCACTTCCGGGCTGTGGTAAGACTCCACCAGCGTCTTGACCCAAGGCTTGTCCTTGTCTTCCGAGCGAACCGCAATCACATTCGCATAGGGAGACTTTTCGCTTTCGATGGCGATCGAATCCTTCTTCGGGTTGAGACCGGCGGCGGTTGCATAATTGGTGTTGATCACCGACGCGTCGGTATCGTCCAGCGAACGCGGCAGTTGTGCGGCGTCGAGTTCGACGATCTGGATGTTCTTCGGGTTCTCGGTGATGTCGGCTGGCGTGACCTTGAGGCCGACAGCTTCGTTCACCTTGATCAGGCCCTTGGAAGCCAGAACCAGAAGCGCGCGGCCACCATTGGTCGGGTCGTTCGGGATGCCGACGGTTGCGCCATCCTTCAACTCGTCCAGGCTCTTCACCTTCTTGGAGTAGACGCCCATCGGCGTGGTGATGGTGGTGCCGACGCTGACGAGATCGAACTTGCGGTCGGCGATCTGGTTGTCGAGATAGGGCTGGTGCTGGAAGGAGTTGGCCTGCAACTCGCCATCGGCCAGCGCCTGGTTCGGCACGACGTAGTCGGAGAATTCGAGGATCTCGATGTCGAGGCCCTTGGTGGCTGCAATCTTCTTCACCTGCTCCATGATCTGCGCATGTTCGGCAGGTGTTACGCCGACCTTGATGGTTTCAGCCAGCGCGCTGCCGGCAAAAAGAGCTGCGAGAGAAGCAGCGATAATAAGCTTTTTCATATGTTGTCTCCTTGGGTTTATGGTTTGGTCTCGGTGAGCACCGGTTGCTCCGGTGCTTCGTTTTTCAGGTCTTGCGGTTGCGCTTGTCGAAGCTGCGGGCAAGCGCGTCACCTGCGCTTTGCACCAGCTGAACCAGCACGATGAGGACGATGACCACCGCCAGCATCACATCCGGCATGAAGCGCTGGTAGCCATAGCGAATGCCGAGGTCTCCAAGCCCGCCGCCGCCGACAGCGCCCACCATCGCCGAATAGCCGATCAGGCTGACGAGCGTGAGGGTCAGCGCGAGCGTAATGCCGGGCTTGGCTTCGGCCAGAAGCACCTTGGTGACGATCTGAAGCGGTGTCGCACCCATGGCGCGCGCCGCTTCGATCAGCCCCTTGTCCACCTCGCGGATCGCCGCTTCCACCAGCCTTGCAATGAAAGGCACGGTCGCGACGGTGAGGGGCACGATGGCGGCATTGGTGCCGATCGATGTGCCAGCAACCAGCCGGGTGAAGGGAATGATCGCCACCACCAGAATGATGAAGGGCGTGGAGCGCGCCGCATTGACGATGAAGCCGATAATGCGGTTCGTCATAGGCGCTTCGAACAGCTCGCCCTTGCCGCTGGTGGCGAGAAAGATGCCGATCGGCAGTCCGAGCACGGACCCGACGATGCCGGAAACCGCCACCATATGCAGCGTCTGGATCAGGCCTTTGAGGAGAATGTTGAACAGCATATCAGGCGACATAGCCAAGCACCTCCGTCGTCAGGCCCGTTTCGTCATAGAAGTGTTTCGCCCGTGCCAGAACCTCGGGCGTTGCCGGGTAGGACACGACCAGCGAGCCGAAGGGCGCCCCGGCAATCTCTTCGATGGTGCCCGCCAGAATATTCACATCCGGGCCGATCTCGGCGACAAGACGTGCAGTGAGAGGCTGGAACGCCGTATCGCCGAAGAAGACGAGACGCACCAGAATGCGGTCGCCTGCTGCTGCTTCACTCTTCAGGCCGGACGTGACCCAATGCGGCAGCTTGACGCCGACGGCGGACGACAACAGGCTGCGTGTCGTCTCGTGGCGCGGATGGGTGAAGATATCGAAGGTGGAGCCCTGCTCGACGATCAACCCCTTGTCGATGACGGCAACCTGCGAAGCGATGGTCTTCACCACCTCCATCTCATGGGTGATGAGCAGCACGGTCAGGCCAAGCTCGGCATTGATGCGCTTCAACAATTCGAGGATCGATTGCGTCGTTTCCGGATCGAGCGCTGAGGTCGCCTCGTCGGAGAGCAGCAGCTTCGGCTCAGTCGCAAGCGCACGTGCAATGCCCACACGCTGCTTCTGGCCGCCGGAAAGCTCTGCCGGATAGCGCTTGGCCTTATCGCCGAGACCGACGAGATCGAGCAACGGTCCGACTTTGCGCTGGATCTCTTGCCTCGAGACACCCGAAATTTCCAGCGGCAGCGCCACATTGTCGTAAGCCGTGCGCGACGACAGCAGATTGAAGTGCTGGAAGATCATGCCGACCGAGCGGCGAAGCGAGCGCAAGCCGCCCTCGTCCAGCGCGCCGACATCGACGCCATCCACCACCACCTTGCCGGATGTCGGCCGTTCCAGCCCGTTGACGAGGCGGATCATGGTGGACTTGCCGGCACCCGAACGGCCGATAATGCCGGAAATGCCGCCACGCGGGACGACGAAATCCACGCCTGCAAGCGCGGTGAAGGCGGGCTCTTTGCCGTTGCCGCCAAAGGTTTTCGTCACAGCCTCGAACGCCACCATCGGGTCGGCTGTCGAGGTCGGGATAGGACGCGCTGCGCCCTTACTGATGTCGGAATTCATGCCATTGCTCTTGAGGAAACTGTCTCTTCATTCCGGCCGACGGCCCATCAGGCCACAACCGTTTACGCCGCCATAAGGCACATTCGACAATGAAAGACATCTGAGAGCATGGTCAACTTTCTGAAGACGATGACTTTCACGCCGAACCTGCGAAGGCTTTAGCGTTTCGGCCATCTGTGTATCGCATACATGCCGGTATGCGATACCGATTTATAGGCAGAATATTTCAATTATCCGCGAATGACGGAAAAATCTGCCCGAAAGGCCCAGGCGTGGCTCAGTCGACCTTGGTCACGAACTGATCCAGCGGACGGCGGATCTTCTTCAGATTGACCAGCCAGTCGCCCTCTTCCTGACGATAGCCAAGCGGCAGGATCGTCACCGAGCGCAGGCCCTTTTCGCGAAGGCCAAGAATCTCGTCCAGCTTGGCAGGCTCGAAGCCTTCCATCGGCGTTGCATCCACGCCTTCGAAGGCGGCTTGGGCAACAGCCATGCCGAAGGCGATATAGGCCTGGCGGGCAGCGTGCTCGAAGTTTGCCTCCGGATCGCGATCCGGGTACATGCCAAGCAGGAACTGGCGGTACTTTTCCCAGCCTTCGTTCTTGAAGCCGCGCTCCTCATTGGTGAGGTCGAACATGTGGTTGATGCGCTCTGGCGTGTAATTGTCCCAGGCGGCGAATACGAGGAGATGCGAACCATCGGTGATCTGCGCCTGGTTCCAGGCAATCTCCTGGATCTTGGCGCGAACCTCAGGATTGGTCACGACGATGATTTCGAAGGGCTGGAGGCCGCTTGAGGTCGGAGCCAGACGCGCCGCCTCGATGATGCGGTCCACCTTGTCTTCGGACACAGACTTTGCGGGGTCCATCTTCTTCGTGGCATAGCGCCAGTTCAATTTATCAATCAGCATAGAAACTCCTTCGCGGGCCAGCCTTTGAGCGTCGACGCGACGGATCCGGCCCTTGTGAAACGAAGCACAGATAGGCGCTATTGCAGCGCACACAAGAAGGCACGGAAATGTAACCATGCGACATGGTGAGCAGTTGCAGCGCAGAAAGCCTCATCGCGCAGGATCTTCAATGGGCGGAGCTTTTGGACAACAGGTTGAGGACGAGCACACCGGCAAGGATCAGCGCCATGCCGACGAAGCCCCAGAAATCCACCCGCTGACCGAAGACGAACCATCCAAGTGTCGCCGTCAAGACGATGCCGCCGCCAGCCCAGATGGCATAGGCCACGCCCACCGGAATGCGATCGAGGATCATCGACAGGAAGAAGAAAGCGGCACCATAGCCGATGACGACGGCGATGGAGGGGATAAGGACGGTGAACCCTTTCGATGCCTTGAGCGACATGGTCGCGACGACTTCGCTGATCACAGCAAGGGCGAGAATGGCATAGGCGGGCATGGGCAATCTCCAATGGAAGAGACCGCTAAACATCAGAAATTGCAGCGCCCGTCACCATCACAGTTTCGTGATATATCCCGCTTGAAGTAAAGGCCGCTGGCAGAGCGTTTGCCCCAGCCAGCGGCCTTTTGCGTTGTCTTACTTCTTGGCGAAGGCCAGAAGATCGGCGTTCAGCACATCGGCGTTCACCGTCAGCATGCCGTGGGAGAAGCCCGGATAGGTCTTCAACTCACCGTTCTTCAGAAGCTTGATCGACTTGTGCGCGGAGTCCGCAATCGGAACGATCTGGTCGTCTTCGCCGTGCAGCACCAGCGTCGGAACGCCGATCGCCTTCAGGTCTTCCGTCTGATCGGTTTCCGAGAATGCCTTGATGCCATCATAATGGGCCTTTGCGCCGCCCATCATGCCTTGGCGCCACCAATTCTGGATCACGCCTTCATGCACAGTCGCGCCGTCACGGTTGAAGCCGTAGAAGGGGCCAGCCGGAACATCGCGGAAGAACTGCGCGCGGTTGGCGGCAAGAGCCGAACGGAAACCGTCGAAGACCTCGATCGGCAGACCTTCTGGATTGGCCTCGGTCTTCAGCATCAGCGGCGGAACGGCGGACACCAGAACCGCCTTGGCAACGCGCCCTGCCGGTTCGCCATGCTTGGACACATAGCGGGCAACTTCGCCGCCGCCGGTGGAATGACCGATATGGATGGCGTTTTTCAGGTCCAGCGCTTCGACAACGGCAAAGGCATCGGCGGCGTAATGGTCCATGTCGTGACCTTCCGACACCTGCTCCGAGCGGCCGTGACCGCGCCGGTCATGGGCAACGACGCGGTAGCCGTTGGCGAGGAAGAACAGCATCTGCGCGTCCCAGTCGTCGGAAGACAGCGGCCAGCCGTGGTGGAAGACAACCGGCTGCGCGTTCTTTGGACCCCAGTCCTTGTAGAAGATCTGCACGCCGTCTTTGGTGGTAACGTATGCCATGGTGATTTCTCCTTGTGCTGAATTGGTTGCTGCATAGGCGGATGAAAAATCGAGTGGCGAGAGTGCGGCTCCGGCCAGTGCCGCGCCGCCGATCAAGACGGTGCGACTCGACATAAAAAAGCGGTTGGCATCATTGGTTGTCCCTGATTCCGTCATCGCGCTCTCCTGTCAGGTCATGCCTGGTTGCTGTTGACTTGAACAAGCTAGCGCCTTGCTCTACACAAAACACGTGGCGCAAATGACTTTATAGAAGGCAAAAGTGACAATGGTGCAAATACAGGAGAACAGCCAGCAGCCCGACGCCCAGAAGACCGTAACGGTGGCGATGGATGCGACTGATGCTACGAATATCAGCACAATCGAAATTGCGCTACTCATCTATCCGGACTGTCAGCTGGCGGCGATCTACGGGCTGACCGATCTCTTCAGCATTGCCTCCAGCTGGGCCATGAGGCTGGAAGGGCGCAGCGGCGAAAGCAGCATCCGCATCAGCCACTGGAAGATGGAAGGCAGCACGGTCGCTTGCATCTGGGACTCGCATCCGGACCAGCCCCACGCGCTGCGCTATGTCATCGCGCCACCCAGCATCATCATGCCCGAGAAGATGCAGAGCATGACACCAGCGTCGGAATGGCTCTCAGCGCAGCACGCGGAGGGCGTGACCGTCTGCTCGGTCTGTGCTGGCGCTTTCGTGCTGGCTGAAACCGGCCTCATCAACGGACGGCGCGCCACCACCCACTGGGCTTTTGCCGACAGGCTGTCGGAGCGCTTTCCCGGCATCGACGTGGCGCCCGACAATATGATCATCGACGATGGCGACGTGATCACCGCTGGCGGCATTCTCGCCTGGGCCGATCTCGGCCTGCTGCTCGTCGAAAAACTTCTCGGCCAATCGGTGATGCTGGAGACCGCCCGCTTCCTGATTGTCGATCCGCCGCGGGCCAGCCAGGCCCGCTACAAGGCCTTCCTGCCGCGCTTCGACCATGGCGACCGCGAGGTGCTGCAAATCCAGCACCAGTTCCATGCCACACCGGAACTACAAAAGAGCGTCGGCGAACTGGCAGACAGCGTCAACCTCTCGGAACGCACCCTGCAACGCCGCTTCTTCCGCGCCACGAAACTGAAGCTCACCGAATATCACCAGAATGTCCGCATCATGAAGGCGCGGCAACTGCTGGAAACCACCAACGGCTCCATCGAATCCATCGCCTGGTCCGTCGGCTACACCGACCCCGCCGCGTTTCGAAAGATCTTTGGGCGACTGACGGGGACGACGCCGAATGTGTATCGGGGGGATGTGCGGGTGTGAGTTGAACTCCGTAAATGCTAAAGAATCGTAAGCCTTGGGTGACGGCATCATTAGGCGCATCATTCTCTAGTAGGACTGCCGACAAGATTATCCCTTGAGAAACAGAAGCCGTTCATCGACGCGACCTGGCGTCACCTCATGGATCTCGGCCTGCACCACCCGCTCCGCCACAAACGGATCTTCCTGAAGGAGCGCCTCAAGGCGTTCCTCATCGATATTGTGGGCAAGAAGCGTTCCGCCCGCGTTCGGCTGAAGGCTGCCTGCAAGCAGGAATATACCGCTATCGAAACCTTTTCTAATCCAGGCATTGTGCTGCTCCAGCAACTGAGAAGCCTTCGCCTTGTTGTCGGAGAATCTGAGAAAGACAATGAACATGACGTTTCCTGTTGTTTGAACTGGATTGGAAAGGAGACAGGAGACAATCGCGCCCCGATGCGACATCCATATGCTTAGGGCGAGCTTTCGAGACGTTCGGTTTCGATATGCTTCAACCATTCCTTCATCTGGGCAACCTCGCGCTCAACGAAGTCCTGATCCTGGAATGCGTTGAAAAGGGTCGCTGCGCCCTGGCTTCGAGAAAGGAGATGCATGGCCAGCATATCGGCATCGTCTTCCCGACCGAGCGCGACAAACTGACGACGCAGCCACATGCGGAACAGTGTAAATAGTCGTCCCGCATCCGGCTGGGCCGGATGATTCAGCTTCGCCAATTCGCTCGTCAAAGTGCCGATGGGGCAGCCATATAGTTTGATCTTATCCCCATTGACGATCAGAATATCGATGAAACTGTTGATCCGGTCCGCCGGTGTCCTGCCCTCTATCTCCCATCGTGTCAGCATGGCGCCGCGATCAGCCAGACGTTTTTCAATCACCGCTTCGAGGATATCGTCCTTGGTTTTGAAGTGATGATAGAAGTTGCCGCGAGAAATCTTCACCAGTCCGGCAATGCCGGCGAAAGATGTATGGTCAAAGCCTTTTCGATAGAAAAGGTCATCCGCCACCTTGACGATCTCCTCGCGTGTCGTCGAACCCACCGCCGCCCCCAGACTTAAAGAACACAATGATTAGGTCAGTTGTCCTAATGACTTTTAGGACAACTGACCTAAACTTGTCAACGCGAGGCACTTAAAAAACATCACCCCGGATTTGACCCCGGGGTGATGCTCTCATTTTTGAATGCCGCGTTCGCAGACCTCAAACGTAGCGGTTGACCACGTTTTCGAGATATTCCTGGCGACCGGACTTCGGCTCGGGGTTGATGTTTTCCCGCTCCACCTTGGCCGCGATCTCTTCCAGCTTCATTTCGCCGCGCAGCATCTTCTGGGCTTCCGGCTGGTCCCACTTGGCGTAGCGCTCAGCAAGCGGCTTGGAGAGCGCGCCGTCTTCCACCATCTTCGCCGCAGCCTTGAGGCCGCGGGCGCAGCAATCCACGCCGCCGATATGGCCGATCAGCAGATCTTCCGGGTCGAGCGACTGGCGGCGCAGCTTGGAATCGAAGTTCGTGCCACCGGTGGTGAAGCCGCCGGCCTGCAGGACCTGGTAGTAAGCAAGCGCCATTTCCGGCACGTTGTTGGGGAACTGGTCGGTATCCCAGCCGGACTGGTAGTCGTTGCGGTTCATGTCGATCGAGCCGAAGATGCCGAGCGTGTTGGCCAGCGCCAGCTCATGCTCGAAGGTATGGCCTGCAAGGATCGCGTGGCCCTGTTCGATGTTCATCTTCACTTCGTTTTCGAGGCCGTACTTCTTGAGGAAGCCGTATACGGTCGCGACATCGTAATCATACTGATGCTTGGTCGGCTCCTGCGGCTTCGGCTCGACGAGGATCGTGCCCTTGAAACCGATCTTGTACTTGTACTCTACGACCATATGCAGCATGCGCGCCATCTGGTCGAATTCACGCGACAGGTCGGTGTTGAGCAGCGTCTCATAACCTTCGCGACCGCCCCACAGAACATAGTTCTCGCCGCCGAGCTTCATCGTGGCGTCCATGCAGGTCTTGATGGTGGCTGCCGAATAGGCAAACACATCCGGGTCCGGATTGGTGGAGGCGCCGGACATGAAGCGGCGGTTGGAGAACAGGTTCGCCGTGCCCCAGAGAAGCTTGACGCCTGTCTCTTCCTGCTTCTTCTGCAGGTAGTCGACGATCTCGTTGAGGTTCTTGGTGCTCTCGGCAAAGGTCTTGCCTTCAGGACGCGCATCCGCATCGTGGAAGCAATAGTAAGGCGCGCCGAGCAGGCTGAACATTTCAAACGCCACATCGGCCTTCAGCTTGGCCTTCTGCATGTCATCGCCAAACCATGGACGATCAAAGGTGCGTCCGCCGAAGGGATCGCTGCCCTCCCAGGCGAAGGAATGCCAGTAGGCGACCGCAAAGCGCAGATGGTCTTCCATGCGCTTGCCGGCGACGATCTCATCTGGGTTGTAGTGGCGGAAGGCCAGCGGATTGGTGCTTTCGGGGCCTTCATATTTGACCTTGGCGATATCGCCGAAAAATCCAGTGCTCATTGTTGCTTCTCCCTTGGTAATGCGTGGTGTGTCGGTAGAGGGTGTGGTTCACCCCCCTCTGCCCTGCCGGGCATCTCCCCCTCACGGGGGGAGATCGATTCGTGGTGGGCGCTCGACCCCATCGTGATCGCTATCGATCCCAGCGAGGCCGTAATGGACGTGGCGCCGGTGAGCCCAGCCGATCTCCCCCCGTGAGGGGGAGATGTCCGGCAGGACAGAGGGGGGTAAACCCCACCCTCAACCCCGCCTAATGCGAAAGCGGCTTGATCGCCGGATAAAGCGCCCGATATCGCCCGTAAGCCTCTTCGTAAGCGCCTGATAGCGATGTGACCGGCTCGATCGTCTCCTCCGTCTCCGGCTGGCTGCAGACCGCAAGCGGATCGGCCCCCGTCGCGGCAATCAGGCCGAGACGCGCAGCCCCGAAGGCCGCGCCGAAATCGCCTTCCGCCGGAATATCGACCGGCACGCCAAGCGAGGTCGCAATCGAGGCCAGCCAGTAGCGCGAGCGCGAGCCGCCACCGATGGCGGTGACGCGCGAGATGGAGGTGCCTGCCGATTTCAGCGCTTCGAGATTGTCGCGGATTGCGAAGGTCACGCCTTCCAGCACGGCCTGCGTCAGCGCCTTGCGGTCGCTCTCATGCGAAAGGCCGATGAAGGAGCCGCGAATGGCCGCGTCATTGTGCGGGGTGCGTTCGCCGGAAAGATAGGGCGCGAAGGTGACGCCGGTCGGCGCTTGCAGGTCGTCGCCCAACTCGCTGGAAAGCTCAGACGCGGATTTGCCGGCAATGCCGGAATACCAGTTGAGCGCATCGGTGGCCGACAGGATCACGCCCATCTGGTGCCAGGTGTTGGGCAGCGCGTGGCAGAAGGCGTGAACCGCACTCTCCGGCTTCGGCAGGTAGGAGGCATTGGCGGCAAAGAGCACGCCCCGACGTGCCGAGCGACACAAAGGCGTGGCCTTCGGCAACCGTGCCCATGCCGCAGGCGGATGCGGCATTGTCGCCAGCACCGCCAGCGACGACCACTTTGCCGGAAATGCCCCAGGCAGAGGCCAGCTCGGAGCGCAGCACGCCCGCCTCATCCGTGCCTTCCACCAGCGACGGCATATGCGTCTCATCAAGATCGGTTGCCGCAAGCAGCTCGGAAGACCACTTGCGCGCACCCGTATCGAGCCAGGAGGTGCCGGCAGAGTCCGACATTTCGGAAATATATTCGCCCGTCAGCCACAGCCGCAGATAATCCTTCGGCAGCAGAACCTTGGCGACCTTGGCAAAAATCTCAGGCTCGTTGTTCTTCACCCAAACGAGCTTCGGCGCAGTGAAGCCGGGGAAGACGATATTACCAGTGATCTGGCGAAAGCGCGGGTCCGTGTCGAGCTTCGCAGCTTCCGCGTAGGATCGCGTATCGTTCCACAGGATCGAGGGGCGAAGAACGTCGCCGCTCGCATCGACCAGCGTGGCGCCATGCATCTGACCGGAGAGGCCGATGCCCTTGACCGCCGAAAGCTCGGCCGGAAACTTCGCCTTCAGCCCGGCAATCGCCGTTTCGGTCGCCTTGATCCAATGGGCCGGATCCTGCTCCGACCAGCCGTGATGCGGACGCGAGACATCCAGCGCGCCATTGGCGGAACCGATGACCGTCTGATCGCCATCGATCAGCAGCGCCTTCACGCCGGATGTGCCAAGATCAAGACCGAGATACATATCGTCCTCCAAGATTGGATGTGAATGTGCTGGAGCAGTTCCAGCCGGGCCGTGCCCGAAATGGGTTGAAACGAGGGTCGCTCAAGGCAGATTGTCCCTCAGGAATATGTCGATACGGATACGCTCCTGCGCCTCGATGACGGCAAGCCCATCGGCGCGGGCCTTGAGGACGCGAATGGCGCTGCGCACCTCATGACCTGCATCCTGGTTCAGCACCGCATCCAGCGTGCCATCGCGAAGTGCTGCGGCGGTCGTGTCGTTCAGTTCGTGGGCAATGACGCAAGGTCTCAAACCGTCATGCGCTTTCAGCGCCCGGATCAGACCGCGATTGCCCGCGCCAAGGCTGTAGAGCCCGGCAAGCGTGGGATTGTCGCGCAGAGTGTCTCCGACCAGCGCTTCCACCCTCTCGGCATCGTCGCGCCCTTCCAGAACCGGACGGATGGAGAGATGTGGAAACTCCGCCTCGATCACGCCCTCGAAGCCGGCAAGACGCTCGCGGTGATCCTTCACCAGCATGGAGCCCGCCAGAACCGCGATCTCGGCCTCCTCCTTGGGCAGGAAGCGCCCCATCAGGCTTGCCGCCGTGCGGCCCGCTGCGGCGTTATCGACGCCTGCAAAATGATCGCGCTTCGAGCCCGTCAGATCCGACACCAGCGTGACCACGGCAATGCCGCTATCGGCTAGGCGATCCGTCGCCTCCACCACATCCTCGGAATCGATCGCGACAAAGGCAACGCCCGACGGCTTTTCCAGCCGCGCCACATCCAGCGCCTGGGTCAGTGCCGCCGCATCGAAGGGCGGCACCTCGATGATGCGGATCGACGTGCGCTCCACATAGGAGCGCGAGGCCGCACACCTCACCTCGTTGCGAAGCCCGGCCATGAAGGAATTGTCGTTATTGGGAAGAATGAAGACCAGCGCATAGCTGCGCCCTTTGGCAAGATTGGCGGCTGCGATATCGCGCACATAGCCAAGCTCGGAAATCGCCGCTTCCACCTTGGCGCGGGTCAGCTGATGCACGCCCGGACGCAGATTAATCACCCGGTCGACGGTGGCGAGACTGACCCCTGCCTTTGACGCAATATCGTGAACTGTCGGCTTCATGCTTCCTCCCGGCGCAACGTCATAGAGGAGTTTCTGAGGTACGTAAATCAGAAAATGATGTACGTACCTCATGAAGAGCCTCATGCGCCGGGGCGGCCACTCTTACCGATCATGTCAAGGTTTGCAGATAGTCCTCGAAACGCTTTCCCTTTTCCGGACGGAAGTGTTTTCCCGTCCGCTCGACGCCTTCGATCCGGTCGACACGCAAATTGCGGAAGTCATTCTTCGTTTCGCACCAGATCGTCAAAAGCCACACCTCGTCGAAGACAGTCAGGCCCAAAGGGCGGGCAAGACGCTGGCTTCTGGCCTCCTTCAGATCGAGGTATCGAATATCGAGCAAGGCTTTTTCTCTGATGGCTTTTCGCAGGAAACCGAGATGGACGCCGGTTTTCGTATCCCCGGGGGCATGCTGCGAAACGGCGCGAAACGGCAAACGCGCATATGCCTCGCCAGCTTCGCCATCCATGACGGCGCTGACCTTGGCCGACACACGCCTTGCGGCGTCAGACAATTCCCCGTCTGCCCGCGCCGCGATCAGCCGGGTGCCCAGCATAATCGCCTCCAACTCGTCCGCATCGAATTGCAGCGGCGGCAGAAAATATCCGCGTTCCATGCAATAGCCGATACCAGCCTCCCCGCGCACGGGGGCGCCCATGGCCTGTAGGGTTGCCATATCCCTGTAGATCGTTCGAAGCGAGACATTGAGGTCAACGGCCAATGTTTCGGCTGAAACCGGGCTCAGCCGACCGCGAAGATTATCCAGCAATGCGAAGAGTCGAAGCGTGCGCATATCTCATCAATCGCATATCACTCCTGCCGGAAACTGTCAGGATGAAAACCGTATGACCCGGCTCCAAACTCAAAGGAGCTGTCATGACCACGTTACTTTATAAAATCGTGACCTACACGGTCACGGATGAGAACGAAGCAGATGCCGCACGCGACGCGGCGCGGGAACGGCTTGCGACCTTTCCCGGCTTCATTCACTGGTCTCCATTCACGCGGGTGGACGACGCGTGCACCCGCGTCGATCTGGTGGCGTGGCGCAGCCTGGAAGAAGCCAATTCGGCGGCGAGAATGGTTGCGAGCGCTGCCGAATTCGCCGGCTTCCGGGCATCTGTCTCCAGTTGTATCAGTATGCAGCATTACCGGCTGCCGCCGGTCTCTCAACACCCTATCGCCAACGGGAGCGGTGTGGAAATCGGACGCTTCCGCCTAAAACCGGGAGTAGACGAGGCCGACATGCGCAAGGCCCATGCTGCGATGGTGGAGAGCCACCTCTCGCGACAGACGGGCTGGCGCCGCCAGCATCTGGTCAAGCTCGATGACGGGGTGTTTCTGGATCTCGCCTTTGCGGATGCGCGCCTGAGCGCGGAAGAGATTTGTTCGAGCTGGAACGGGCAGCCGGACTGCGATGCATTTCTTGCATTGATCGAACCTCAGAGCATGGAGTTCGGCACCATGCTGTAGGCGTCGTGAAAATAGCCCCCCCGAAAAAAAGGGGCCACCGTTTCCGGTGACCCCACATGCGCTGCGGTGGATAGGTAAACCTCAATGCGCCGCGTCGGGCGGCGGGGCCGCCTTCGGCTTTTTGATCAGCACCGTCAGGAAGATGAGGCCGGTGAACAGAAAGGTCAGCAGCAGGAAGACATCGGCAAAGGCGAGGATCCAGGCCTGTTGCGATACCACGCCGACGAGCTTCTTGATCGCTACCGAGGAGCCGTCGAGGCCATAGGAGTCGTAATTGCCGCCGACGCTGCTCAGCCAGTCGAGTGCTGCCGGATTGCCGTAATTCACATGCTCGGCAATGCGGACATAGTGGTCGTCGGTGCGCTGGCTGAGCAAGGTGTTGATGATGGCAAGACCGACCGCGCCGCCCAAGTTACGCGTGAGGTTGAAGAGACCGGATGCGTTCTTGATGCGGGCGGGCGGAAGCGTGCCGAGCGCGATGTTGTTGATCGGCACCATGCACATCATGAGACCGAAACCGCGCAGGATCTGCGGAATCAGAAGCTCGTTGAAGTCCCAATCGGCCGTGACATGCGTCATGATCCAGGTCCCGGCGGCAAAGCTGATGAAGCCGATCGCCATCATCACCCGCGGATCGAGCTTGGCTGAAAGCCGCCCTGCAATCGGCGCGGTGAAGAACATGGTCAGACCCGAAACGAACATCGTCTCGCCGATCATCAGCGCGTCATACCCGCGCACGCGACCCAGATAGAGCGGGTAGAGATAGGTCAGGCCATAAAGACCGATACCCATGACGAAGGAAAACAGCGAGCCGATGGAGAAATTTCGGTCGGCGAAGGCGCGCAGATCCACCACCGGGAAATCCACCTTGAAGGCCCGCCAGAAGAACACAACTGCCCCGATCGTCATGGCAATCGCGGCAATGACGATATTCTCGTCATTGAACCAGTCGTTGTTGTTGCCCTCTTCCAGCACATATTCCAGCGATCCGAGGAAGACGCCCATGGAGAGCAAGCCCCACCAGTCGAACTTCTTCCACAGCGAGGTTTCCGGCTTGTCGAAATCGATCAGGCTCCAGGTCAGAATGGTGACGATGATGCCGGGGATGATGTTGACGAGGAACAGCCAGTGCCAGGAAAAGGCATTGGAGAGATAGCCGCCGACTGTCGGGCCAATGGTAGGCGCAAGCGTCGCGACAAGACCGATGATCGGCGACACGATGGGGCGCTTGGAGGGCGGAAAGATGGTGAAGGCCGCGGCAAAGACCGACGGGATCATGCCGCCGCCGATGAAACCCTGGATCGCGCGATAGACGATCATCTGGTCGATATTCGTCGCGGTGGCGCAAAGCGCGCTGGAAATGGTGAAGCCCGCCGCACAGGTGGCAAACAGCACGCGGGTGGAGAGGATGCGTGCCAGCGTGCCGGACAGCGGAATCATGATGACTTCCGCAATCAGGTAGGAGGTCTGCACCCAGGCGATCTCATCCGATCCGGCACCGAGACCGGCCTGGATCTCGGCCAGCGAGGCCGAGACGATCTGAATGTCGAGGATCGACATGAACATGCCGAAGACCATGGCGAAGAACGCGATCAGGCGTCTTCGATCCATCGGCGGATCGACGGCGGCCGTGGTGCCGCCGCTCATGCTGGCTGTAGCCGCCATAATGCTTGTCCCTACCTTGATCCGGGCCGCCGGTTACTTGGACTGGTTCTGCGCTGCCTGGGTGTCGGCCTGCTTTGGTGCCGTGCGCGTATCGACATCGACAACGACGCTCAAGCCCGCACGCAGGTGGTGCTTGTCGATGTCTTCCTTGGAAAGAACGATACGCACCGGTACGCGCTGGATCACCTTGGTGAAGTTGCCCGTGGCGTTTTCCGGCGGCAGCATGGAGAAGACCGAGCCGGATGCCGGCGAGATCGACTGCACCGTGCCTTCGATCGCGTCATCGTCGAAGGCATCCACATGCACCTTCACCTTGGAACCGGGCACGACTTCAGCGAGCTGCGTTTCCTTGAAATTGGCATCGACATAAAGCTGGTTCATCGGCACCAGTGAAGCCAGGCGCTTGCCAGCAGAGACGAGATCACCGGTCTGGACCGAAAGATTGCCGATCACGCCGTCATAGGGCGCGCGAAGCACGGTGAAGGAGAGATCGCGGGCTGCCTTGTCACGCGCCAGCTCCAGCGATTTGATCGAGCCTTCGGCCTCTTTACGCTGCGCCTTCAGGAGCGCGATATTGGCCTCAGCTGCAACCACATTTGCCTGACCGGCAGCGAGATTCGCCTTGGCCTGCTCAAGTGCGATGCGGGCATTGTCGGCGGATGCGGCGGTGCCGACATCCTTGGACTGCAACTCGGTGGCACGCTTGTTGTTGATCTCGGCACCCTGCAGAGCAGCGTCAAGCGCACCCTTCTGGGCAACGGCCTGTGCCAATGCTGCCTCACCGCCTGCGATCTGCGCGTCGATGCGGTTCAAGGACAACTGCTGCGTGGCAAGCTGCGCCTCGGCCTGTTCCAGTGCAAGGCGATAGTCGCCATCATCCAGCGTCACCAGCGGATCGCCAGCCTTGACCTGCTGGTTGGCAACAATATCCACCTTCGCCACATAGCCGGAAACCTTCGGCGAAATCACCGCGATGTCGCCATGCACATAGGCGTCGTCGGTCGACACCATGAAGCGGCCAGTCGTCCAGTAGTCGTAGCCATACCACGCAGCGCCTGCGAGCAACGCAAGACCGATGATCGGGAGAAGGAAGGGCTTACGCTTCTTTTTCTGAACAGGCGGCTGTACGGGCGCTGCGGCCTTCGCGGCATCTGCCGGACGGTTTTCCTCAGTGCGGGCCTCAGCCTGGACTCTGGTCTGGGCTTCTGCTTCTTCAGACGAATTGATCGCCCGGACTGCGCCACTCTTTTGAGACGACATGGTAGACACCTGGTTATACGAAATTTGTTGAACTGAACCGTTCGGTTCGATTGACATAATCGGTTTTAACCCACATATCAAGTGGCATCGAACCACTCGGTTCGATATATTGAATCGGGTGTTAACCGCGATCGGACGGAAGACGATGACAGAGAAGGTAATCGAGGACGCATGTTCGGCCGCCGCATCGGGTGGACGCTTTGCGGCGGGCGAAGACCCCTCCAAGCGTGAACAGATCCTCGATGGCGCGTGGCGCATGTTCAGGCAAAAGGGCTTCGATGCCGCCAGCATGAACGATATCACCCGGGAAGCCGGGGTTTCCAAGGGTACGATCTATGTCTACTTCGCCAATAAGGAAGAGTTGTTCGCCGCTTTGATAGACCGGCACCGGCGCGAATTTGCCGAATCCATGCGCGATATTCTGGCCGGCACCGAAGAGGTCCACGAAGGTCTTCGCCAATTCGGCACCGCCTTTGCCACACGGTTGGTTTGCACGGACATGATACCTGCCATGCGCTCACTGCTTGGCGTGATCGACCGTATGCCCAACCTGTCGCGCCGTTTTTTCTCCTCCGCACCGAACAATGTCCGCATCGTTCTGGAAGAATTCATTCGCCATCACATTGAAAATGGCAGCCTCCAGGTCGATGACATCGAGTTGGCCGCCCGCCAGTTCATCGAACTCTCCACCGGCACCTTCTTCAAATTCCGCCTTTTTGGCGAACTCGAAGGCCCCGTGCCCGATGATGAACTGGAACGCGTGATCTCCAGCGCCATCCGCGTCTTCATGGCCGCTTACGGAACAAAAGCCGCCTGAAGCCATTGAGCCTTCCGAGTCAGTCTGAAGCGCCGCCGGGAACCTCTCCTGACGGCGCTTTTGACATGCTTGCGTCGCAACTTATTCGTTATAGATTGCCCATTATCTGCGTTATCACCGTCGAATAATAACCTTCAGTTGAAAGGAAGTCCGGCCCGATGGAGTCCATCGTCCCTCTTTTGTCAGATCCCACCGCATGGGTGGCGCTCGTCACCCTCATCGTCATGGAAGTGGTGCTGGGTATCGACAACCTGATCTTCATCTCGATCCTGACCAACAAGCTGCCGGAAAACCAGCGTGAAAAGGCAAGGCGCATCGGCATCGGGCTGGCGCTCATCATGCGCCTTGGCCTGCTCGGCACTGTCGCCTGGATCGTGCAGCTGACGGAGCCCGTCTTCGAAGTCTTCGGCCAGCCCTTCTCCTGGAAGGACATCATTCTTATCGTCGGCGGTCTCTTCCTTGTCTGGAAGGCCACCAAGGAAATCCACCACAATGTCGACCCGATCGACCACAAGGAAGACATGGTCGGCGGCAAGGCGGCGATTACCAGCTTCTCGTCGGCCATCGTCCAGATCCTGCTTCTCGATCTCGTCTTCTCGGTGGACAGCATCATCACCGCGGTCGGCATGACCCCGCACGTGCCGATCATGGTCGTCGCCGTTGTTGTCGCCGTCACCGTCATGCTGCTCGCCGCAACCCCGCTTGCCAACTTCATCGAGCGCAACCCAACCGTCGTCATGCTGGCGCTCGCCTTCCTGCTGATGATCGGCACGACGCTGATCGCAGAGGGCATGGGCTTCCATGTGCCGAAGGGCTACGTCTATGCCGCCATGGCGTTTTCGGCGCTGGTGGAGGTGCTCAACATCGTTGCGCGCAACTCCAAGCGCAAGAAAAGCAGCACCCTGCATTGACGCTTCAAAGACAGCCCGGAGCCCGTAACTGCTGCGGGCTCCGGCAAAACCTGGGATTCTCACCCCCCGTCACGCTAGAGCGTTTCCTTGTTAAATAGAAACGCTCTAGGGCTGAGGGATAAGCAATCTCAAAGACTTGGCCCGGCACCGGCCCGAACACCGCCTGCACCAGTCGCTCCGCAAAACCCGCTATGATGTCAGGAACAAGTGGCACGGCGCCCGCGTTCTCGATGCACCCCTTCCCGGGTCATCCCGGCACTGCGCACCCGCAATGCCCTCCTGAAAGTGCCCCGCATGACCACAGAGCAGATCCTCGCCTTCACCGTGATCGCTGGGATGATGGTCGCTTTCATTTGGGACAGGTTCCGCTACGATGTGGTGGCGTGCAGCGCGCTTCTGGTGGCTGTCGCCGTCGGCGTCGTTCCCTTCGACAAGGCCTTTTCCGGCTTCTCCGACGATATCGTCATCATCGTCGGCAGTGCGTTGATCGTCAGCTCCGCCGTGGCGCGCTCCGGCATCGTCGATTTCGCCATCAAGCGCTACCTGCCGGAAATGCGCTCCAAGGGTTTGCAACTTGCCTTCCTGATGGTTGCGGTTGCCGTGATGTCGGCCTTCATCAAGAATATCGGCGCGCTCGCCATCATGATACCGGTCGCCTTCCAGTTTGCGCGCAAATCCGGAAGCCCCGTCTCCTTCTATCTGATGCCGATGGCCTTTTCCGCCCTACTCGGCGGCTTGATGACCCAGATCGGCACCTCGCCCAACATCGTCGTATCCCGCCTTCGCGAGGAGATGACCGGACGAAGCTTCACCATGTTCGATTTCACGCCCGTTGGCCTTGCGCTGACGGTCTTCGGCATCCTCTTCCTCACTGTGGGTTATCGTCTGCTGCCCGTGCGGGCAAAGCAGCAGGCATCGCTTGAAGATATTCTCGACAAGGCAAGCTACACTGCTGAAGCGACACTTGCGCCCGACAGCGTGCTCGCAGACAAGCCGCTGCGCGAGCTCCTGAAGCTTGGGGATGGCGACGTGATTGCCAGAACCATTCTGCGCGGTCCCCGCCGCATCTCGCCCTTCCCCGATGTGACGTTGAAGAGCGGCGATACGGTGATGCTGGAAGGCAGCCCGGAAGGGCTCGACCGGATGGTGTCCCAGGCAAAGCTCATCCTCTCGGGCAAACCGCTGACCGACAAGGGCGAGAAGGTCGTCGATCTCGTCTCCATGGAAGCCGTCGTCAGCAATGATTCCCACCTGAACGGCATGTCGGCGCGCGAACTGGCGCTCTCCTATACGCGCGGCGTCAATCTGATTGCCGTCTCAAGACGCGGCGAGCGGGTCAGCGAACGCCTGAGCGATCTCACCCTACAAGCCGGCGACGTGCTTTTGTTGCAGGGCAGCCGCAAGAACGTGCCGCTGATGCTGCAGGAATTTTCGCTGCTGCCGCTTGCCCAGCGCGAAATCCTGCTTGGGGTGCAGCGCCGCGCCTTCATGCCGCTGATCGTGCTGGCCGCTGCGATGATTGCCGCCGGCAGCGGCCTGGTCCCGGTCTCGGTCGCCTTCTTCGCCGCCGCCTTCCTGATGATCGTGGTGGGCGCCATTCCTCTGACGGACGTCTACAAGTCCGTCGATGGCCCGATCCTGGTCATGCTGGCGGCTCTCATTCCCGTGAGCGACAGTCTGAGAACCACAGGGGCAAGCGAGCTGATCTCCCATTGGCTTGGCAGCGTCGCGCAAGGCCTGCCGCCGTTTGCCGCACTTGGGTTGATCCTGCTCACCGCCATGGCCGTCACACCCTTCCTCAACAATGCCGCCACCGTTCTGGTCATGGCGCCGATTGCCGCGGGATTTGCCACGACACTCGGCTTCAAGCCCGAAGCCTTCCTGATGGCGGTGGCCATCGGTGCCGGCTGCGATTTCCTCACCCCCATCGGCCACCAGTGCAACACGCTGGTCATGGGACCGGGCGGCTATCGTTTCAGCGATTATCCGCGCCTTGGCTTGCCCCTCTCCTTCATCATTGTCATCGTCAGCATTCCCATGCTGCTTTACGTCTGGCCGGTTTCCTGAGAAGCATGCGCCATTCCAGCGGCGAGACAGTCTTTTCTTGACGTCTGCGGCGTAATATGGCCTAAGCCATGCCCAATGGGATGGTGTGAAATGGCGCTTGATCTTGCGCCTGTTTTTGCCAATCCTGCCGCATCCAACGTCAATTTCCGTGACAACAGGCTGATAACGCCTTGCGTCGCTGCAACGTCACGACGAGTGAATTTCAATGACCACTTCCGGCGTCCGCGTCCGTATTGCCCCTTCCCCCACCGGCGAGCCGCATGTCGGCACGGCCTATATCGCGCTCTTCAACTATCTCTTTGCCAAGAAGCATGGCGGCGAGTTCATTTTGCGCATCGAAGATACCGATGCCACGCGCTCCACGCGCGAATATGAAGAGAAGGTTCTGGAAGCGCTGAAATGGACCGGCCTCAAATGGTCGGAAGGCCCGGATGTCGGCGGCCCTTACGGCCCATACCGCCAGTCCGAGCGCAAGGACATGTACTGGCCCTACGCGCAAGAACTGCTCGACAAGGGCCACGCCTTCCGCTGTTTCTGCACCCCGCAGCGCCTGGAAGAAATGCGCGAGGCACAGCGCGCCGCCGGCAAGCCGCCAGGTTATGACGGTCTTTGCCTTCACCTGAAGGCGGAAGAAGTCACCGCCAAGATGGCGGCGGGCGAAGCGTCTGTCGTGCGCATGAAGATCCCGACCGAAGGCTCCTGCGATTTCCATGACGGCGTCTATGGCGATGTTTCGATCCCGTGGGAATCGGTCGACATGCAGGTGCTGATCAAGGCCGACGGCATGCCGACCTATCACATGGCAAATGTCATCGATGACCATCTGATGAAGATCACCCATGTGGCGCGCGGCGAAGAGTGGCTGGCATCGGTGCCGAAGCACATCCTGCTGTATCGCTACTTCGGCTGGCAGGAGCCGGTGTTCATGCATCTCTCTTTGATGCGCAACGCCGACAAGTCTAAGCTTTCCAAGCGCAAGAACCCGACCTCGATCTCCTATTATTCGGCACTCGGCTATCTGCCGGAAGCGCTGATGAACTTCCTCGGACTGTTCTTCATCCAGATCGCTGAAGGCGAAGAGCTGCTGTCGATGGACGAGCTCGGGGAAAAATTCGATCCGGAAGCCCTCTCCAAGGCCGGTGCGATCTTCGACATCCAGAAGCTCGACTGGCTGAACGGCCGCTGGCTGCGTGAGAAGCTTTCGCCGGAAGAATTCATTGCTCGCACGCTGGAATGGGCGATGGAAAACCAGCGCCTGACCGAAGGCCTGAAGCTGTCGCAGAGCCGCGTCTCCAAGCTTGGCGAATTGCCGAACCTCGCAGGCTTCCTGCTTTCCGGCGATGTCGGCCTGACACCGGCCTCCTTTGCCGGGCTGAAGAGCAAGCCGGACGAGGTCCTAGAGATCCTGACGACGGTCGCCACCGATCTGGAAAAGATGCCCGACTGGAACGTCGAGGCCATCGAAGCGGAGCTGCGTGATGTGGCCGAACGCACCGGCAAGAAGCTGCGCGTCGTTACCCCGCCGCTATTCGTCGCCATGTCCGGCTCCTCGCGCTCGCTGCCGCTCTTCGATTCCATGGCGCTGCTTGGCCGCTCCGTCGTGCGTCAGCGCCTGAAGGCTGCCATCGCCGTCGTGACCACGATGGTTGGCGCTGCGGGCTGATAGGACAGTGCGGGCACAAGACGTGGCCGCCACAGACACAAGAACAACTCGCCCGAAAAAGGCTTCAAGACCATGACCGACACCAAGACGACCGAAACGACTGCCCTGTCCTCCGACGCCACCGAAGTGCGCCGCCAGAAGCTGGCGCTTTTGCGCGACAAGATCGGCGACGTGTATCCGGCGCATTTCCACCGCACGCTGACCAATGCCGAGCTTGCGGAAAAATATGCCGATATCGAGCCGGATGTCGAAACGGGCGATACGGTCACGGTTGCCGGTCGCGTCTACTCCTCGCGCAATTCCGGCATGTTCATGGATATCCATGATGCCTCCGGCAAGGTGCAGATCTTCTCCCACAAGGATACCACTCCGGAAGCGGCACGCGAGATGCTGCCGATGATCGACATTGGCGACATCATTGGTGTCACCGGCAAGGTGCGCCGCACCAAGCGCGGCGAGCTGACGATCAACGCTGAAGAGATCACCATGCTCACCAAGTCGCTTCTGCCGATGCCGGAGAAGTGGAACGGTATTTCCGACGTCGAGATCCGCTATCGCAAGCGCCATCTGGACATCCTTTCCAACGAGGAATCCAAGCTGCGCTTCCAGCAGCGCTCCAAGATCATTTCCGGCATCCGCCGCTTCATGGAGGCCGAAGGCTTCCTCGAAGTCGAAACCCCGATGCTGCAGACGGTCTATGGCGGCGCGACTGCCGACCCGTTCAAGACCTTCCACAACACGCTGAAGATGGACATGTATCTGCGCATCGCGCCGGAACTGTTCCTGAAGCGCACGCTGGTATCCGGCCTTTCCGACAAGGTCTTCGAGGTCAACCGCAACTTCCGCAATGAGGGTGTGTCGACACGGCACAATCCCGAATTCACCATGCTGGAATGCTACTGGGCCTATGCCGACTACGAGGACATTATGAGCCTTGTGGAGCGCATGTTCGAGACGCTGGCAATCGCCATCCACGGCACCACCGAGCTGGACTTCCAGGGTCAGAAGATTTCCTTCAAGGGTCCGTTCAAGCGTGTGCCGATGCCCGATGCCGTCAAGGAAGCAACCGGCATCGACTTCCTCGCGATCAAGACCGATGAGGAAGCCCGCGCCGCCGCCAAGGCCGCCGGCTTCGAAGTCGAGAAGGACTGGACCTGGGGCGAATGCCTCGCCTTCATCTTCGAAGAGAAGGTCGAAGGCACGCTGATCCAGCCAAGCCACGTGACGCATTTCCCCAAGGACATCTCGCCCTTCGCCAAGGAAGTGCCGGGCGAGCCGCGCCTCGTCGAGCGTTTCGAAAGCTATTGCAACGCCTGGGAAGTGGGCAACGCCTTCTCCGAACTGAACGACCCGGAAGAACAGCGCCGCCGCATGGTGGAGCAGCTGGAACAGGCCCACGCCCGCGGCGAAAAGGACAAGCAGCTGGACGACGAGTTCCTCGACGCCATCGACCAGGGCATGCCGCCCGCCGGTGGCCTCGGCATCGGCGTCGACCGTCTGGTCATGCTGCTGACCAACGCCCCGTCCATCCGCGACGTCATCCTCTTCCCGGCCCGCCGCCAGAAGGCCGACTGAGTTTCAGAGGCGCGAAGGACCGTCGCGATGCGGCGGTCCGAGGAGAGAAATGAGGACGGTGAAAGGTTCGTGCCTTCCATGGCAACCTTCGATCTTGCTGCTCGCATTCTCGCAGAATTGACGAATAACTTAAAAGCATGAGGCGGCGAGACAGCCTCATCTCACTCCAACACCCCAATCAATGCTCGGGCTTCGGAGCCTCTGCGGCGTGGTCGCCGCCAGCGGCAGCCTCATGTCCAGCCGATGCCTGTGCCACAGGCGCATCGTGCCCACCAGCTGCCTCACCGGAAGCGGCATCGTCCTGTGCGGCAGGCTCTTCCGCCACGGCTGGCGCGCTATGACCCTCTGCCTCGCCATGGTTCTCCGAAACCGGAGCATCGCCGTGGCCTTCAGCCGCTGCTGGCTCGCCATGGCCTTCTGCTGCTGGCTGCTCGGCCGCCACCGCCGTCGTCTCGCCCTTGCCGAAAAGCAGCGATTTGATGTAGCCGAAGCTGAACATGCTTTCGCTTTTGCCTTCAGGTGTCGAGGTCAGGAGCGGTTCGGCAGAGCCGTGGCCGCTACCCTCTGCATTGGCAGGCGCATCATGTCCGCCTTCGGCCGGTTTTTCACCACCACCGTGACCATCGCCTTCAGCGCCATGCCCGTCCGAAGCCTTGGCGTCGGCGCCGTGGCCATCCGATCCCTTGCTGTCACCGTGTCCGCCAGCCTCAGCACCGTGACCGGCAGGCTCTCCATGGCCACCAGCCGGAGCACCATGGCCGTCGCCAGCAGGGGCAACGACCGGATCGACGCAATCGGCAAATTCGGTCAATGATGCGGTTATCGCCTTGGCGTCTTCAACCGGCAGATCGATGCGCAGGCCATAAAACTGGCCGTCATCGGCAACGGCGCCATCGTAATAATAGGCGGAATAATTCTGTGAAGCCGCGCCTTCCGGCAGCTTGCTGAGATCGGCGATATAGACCGCCTGCGCGGCAATCGATCGGCCGCGCATGTCGGCGCGCATCTGCGGGCCCTTGGTATCCAGCACCGAGACCTGAACGAGATCGGGATGGTCCTTGTCGTAAATGGCCTTGGCCACGCGCAGCGCCGTCTTCATGCGCTCGGGGCCATCGCCGCCGTCGGTGCGGACGAATTTTCGGATCCAGACCGAACCATTCTTCTTGATCTTGACCGTCTGCGCCGTCTTGCATTCCAGGCCGTTCTGCACGACCTCGTCGGGGCCGAAGAGCTGATCCCTGCCGACGACAATGGCAGCAACGCCGGAGGCACCGCCGAGAAGGAGGATACCGCCGCCAATCAACACCACTTTGCGGGAAAACCGTATTCTTTTGAACACTGCTTTCACGTCAAACGTCCCGACATAGACAACCTCGTCTAACGCCCTTTTCTCCCGTCGCGCTTCGTTACGCAACCGGAGCGAAAAGGCCGGATGGTGATACGCCACATCCGTGCAGCCACTGATCTTGATGGCTTCTCATTGAAGAAGACTTAATCGGACAGCAAAAACCGCTCAAAACCGGAGTTTTTTGGCTGGACCACCGTCCTGCTCAGAGCAGTATCTGCCCGAAGTGCCGCTCGAACCTCATCGCAAACGCACCGGCGTCCCTCCCCGGCGTGATACGCGATGAAATGCACGCGGATTGGCAGTCCCTGCTTGGTCCTGCTGGCAGCACAGTGGTCCGTGCCGGCTATGCTTTGCCACCGCCAAGCGGGCGCCTGCTCTACCTCGAAGCCAAGCGCTAGCCCCGGCCTTTGCACCATCTGAACGGAACAATAGTAGGTCCCAGCCGTTCATAATGCGAATGATTTGCAATAGCATTGACAATCTTTGCGATGCCTCCCACATTGCTATTGCGAATTAATCGCAAAAAAGGTTTGATCATCGTCATGAAGTTGACCCGCTCGACGTTTCTCGCTCTCTGTGCCGTCGCATGTCTGCCTTTCTCCGCCGTCGCGGCGGAAAAGCCAAAGGTGATCACCACCTTCACCATCATCGCCGATATGGCCCGCAACGTTGCGGGCGACGCCGCCGACGTCGAGAGCATCACCAAGCCGGGTGCGGAGATCCATAACTACCAGCCAACCCCGCGCGATATTCTCAAAGCCCGCGATGCCAACCTGGTCTTATGGAACGGACTGAACCTCGAACTCTGGTTTCAAAAATTTCTCGCCAATCTCTCCGGCGTTCCGAATGTCGTCGTCAGTGACGGCGTGACGCCGATTTCGATCAGCGGCGGCGCCTATAATGGCAAGCCCAACCCACATGCCTGGATGTCGCCGGACAACGCGCTGATCTATGTCGAGAATATCCGTAAAGCCCTGACTGGGATCGAGCCCGACCATGCGGATGTCTACGCCGCCAATGCCAAGGCCTATTCGGACAAGATCAAACAGGAAATCCAGCCGATGCGCGACGCCATCGCCGCATTGCCGGAAAACAAGCGCTGGCTGGTGACGAGCGAGGGCGCTTTCTCCTATCTCGCACGCGATTTCGGCCTGAAGGAGCTGTTCCTCTGGCCGGTCAATGCCGATAGCCAGGGCACACCGCAGCAGGTGCGCGGCGTGATCGACGCGATGCGTGCCAACAATGTCCACGTCATCTTCAGCGAAAGCACCGTGTCGCCCGATCCGGCAAAGCAGGTGGCGAAGGAAACGGGCGCGAACTATGGCGGCATTCTCTATGTGGATTCCTTGAGCGAGGCGAACGGCCCTGTGCCGACCTATCTCGATCTTCTGCGCACCACCACAGCCACGATCGTGAAAGGTCTCAGCCAATGATGATGGGGAAACCGAGACGTGCCGCAAAGCGTCAGTCTGGTCACGATGGGCTGACTGTCGACGATGTGACGGTCACCTATCGCAACGGCCACACGGCGTTGCGCCACGCAAGCTTCTCGATTCCCAAAGGCACCATCACTGCCCTCGTCGGCGTCAATGGCGCGGGCAAATCCACCATCTTCAAGGCCATCATGGGCTTCGTGCCGCTGTCTGCCGGCACCGTCTCCATCTTCGGCGAGCCGGCCTCCGCCGCGCTGAAAAAGAACCTCGTCGCCTATGTGCCACAGGCCGAAGAGGTGGATTGGAGCTTCCCCGTTCTGGTGGAGGACGTGGTGATGATGGGCCGTTACGGCCACATGAATTTCTTCCGCATCCCCACCAAGCGCGACCACCGCATGGTGGAAGAGGCGCTCGCCCGCGTCAACATGCTGGATTACCGCAAGCGCCAGATCGGCGAGCTTTCCGGCGGCCAGAAGAAGCGCGTTTTTCTGGCGCGCGCACTGGCACAGGAAGGCAAGGTCATTCTGCTCGACGAGCCCTTTACCGGCGTCGATGTGACGACCGAAGAGCAGATCATCGCGCTGTTGAAATCGCTGCGCGACGAAGGCCGCATCATGCTGGTCTCCACCCACAATCTCGGCAGTGTGCCGGATTTCTGCGACCGCGCCGTTTTCGTCAAAGGCACGGTCATTGCCTCGGGCAAGACGAAAGACACCTTCACCGAAGCCAATCTTCAGGCGGCCTTTGGCGGAAGCCTCCGCCACTTCATCCTGGGTGGTGCTGATCTGCATGACGATGCCGACCCGCGGCATCTGAAAGTCATCACCGATGACGAACGCCCCTTCGTCATTTACGGCCAGAACAGTCAGGAGACGAGAAGCGATCCGGCGAAGGTGGGAGACACGGAGCGATGATCTCCACCCTGCTCGAGCCCTTCACCTATTCCTACATGCTGAATGCCATCTGGGTCAGCGCACTGGTCGGCGGCGTCTGTGGCTTTCTCTCCGCCTATCTGATGCTGAAAGGCTGGTCGCTGATCGGCGATGCCCTCTCCCACGCCATCGTTCCAGGCGTGGCGGGCGCTTACATGCTGGGCCTGCCTTTCGCGCTCGGCGCGTTCTTCTCCGGCGGCCTTGCGGCGGCAGCGATGCTGTTTCTCAACCAGAAGACAAGGCTGAAGGAAGACGCCATTATCGGCCTGATCTTCACTTCCTTTTTCGGTCTCGGCCTCTTCATGGTGTCGCTCTCGCCCACCTCCATCAATATCCAGACCATCGTTCTCGGCAACATTCTTGCCATCACCACGCAAGACACGATCCAGCTGGCGCTGATCGGCGGCATCAGCCTGCTGGTCCTCTCGCTGAAATGGCGGGACTTCATGGTGGTGTTCTTCGATGAGAACCACGCCCGCACCATCGGCCTGAAGCCGGACGTGCTGAAGGTCATCTTCTTCACCCTGCTCGCCGCCTCCACCGTCGCGGCTCTCCAGACGGTCGGCGCCTTCCTCGTCGTCGCCATGGTGGTGACGCCCGGTGCCACCGCCTATCTGCTGACCGACCGTTTCGAGCGGCTGATCGGCATGAGCTTCGGCATCGGCGCCGCGACGAGCTTCATCGGCGCTTACCTGAGCTACTTCCTCGATGGCGCCACCGGCGGTATCATCGTCGTGCTACAGACGCTGATCTTCCTGACCGCTTTCCTGTTTGCGCCAAAGCACGGCTATCTCGCCTCGCGCGCCAAGGCCCGCGCCGCCCTTGAGGAGCCCGCATGAGCGAATATCTCGAACTGGCGCTCCTGCCCTTCCAGCTTCCCTTCATGCAATATGCCTTCATCATCACGCTGATGATCGCGGTGCCGATGGCAATGCTCTCCTGCCTGCTGGTGTTGAAAGGCTGGTCGCTGATGGGCGACGCGGTCTCGCATGCGGTGCTGCCCGGCGTCGTCATCGCCTACATCGTCGGCATTCCCTTTTCCATTGGTGCCTTCATCGCCGGCATGATCTGCGCCCTCGGCACCGGTTTTCTGAAAGAAAACAGCCGTATCAAGGAAGACACGGTGCTGGGCATCGTCTTTTCCGGCATGTTCGGGCTGGGGCTGGTGCTCTACGTCAAGGTCCAGAGCGATGTGCATCTGGATCATATTCTCTTCGGCGATATGCTCGGCGTTTCGGTCGCCGATATCATCCAGACCGGCCTGATTGCGCTTGCCGCCACGCTGTTCCTCGCCATCCTGCGCAAGGATCTGCTGGTGCATGCCTTCGATCCTCAACACGCCAAGGCGATCGGCCTGCCGGTGCGTATCCTGCATTACGGCCTGCTTGCCGTCCTGTCTCTTACCGTCGTCGGCGCGCTTCAGGCAATCGGCATCATTCTGTCCGTCGCCATGCTGGTGGCGCCCGGCGCTATTGCCTTCCTCATCACACGGCGCTTCTCGTCCATGCTAATCGCGGCCGTATCAGTGGCGCTCTTCTCCTCCATCCTTGGCATCTGGCTGAGCTTCCTGATCGACAGCGCACCGGCCCCCACCATCGTCCTGATCATGAGCGGCCTCTTCATCATGGCCTTCCTGCGTACGACGATGAGGGCGAAAAGGACATCGGCTGCGGCTACAGTGTGACGTCACGCGGGGGATTCTCGAAAAAGATTCTCGGTACCCTGGAACCTCTTCCCTCACTTTTGCGTCATTAGTGCATGCCAGCGCACGTGAAGATCATTGTGCGACAAGGGCACAGATGAACAAGCACTTAGAGACAAACGAGTGGGTCCCGGACCTTAAGCGTTTGCCCGTTTCAAATCTGACGCAAGAGGAACGACCATGCTGAAGTGGGCCCTAATATTTTTCGTGATCTCGATCATCGCCGGCGTTTTCGGCTTCACAGGCATTTCCGCGGCAGCCTCCGGCATCGCCCGAATCCTGTTCTTCATCGCCGTGGTCGTCTTCCTCATCTTTCTGGTGCTGGCGCTCATGGCCGGACAGGCGATCCTATAGGGACTGGACAGTCCTGAAATGCAAAAACGGTCGGGTCACCCCGGCCGTTCTTTTTTGGTCACATCGATGGCCCGTGTGGCATAGACGAAGACGAGTTTAACCCCTTCGCCACCATCCTTGGTTCAAGGCCGACGATAAGGCGATACAGAACTTATGCCGTCCAGCCACCATCGATCACATGGATCTGACCCGTGGTAAATCCAGCCTCGTCAGAGGCGAGATAGGTCACCAGCGCTGCAATCTCTTCCGGCTTGGCAATGCGACCCATGGGCTGGCGGGCGATGAAGTCGCTGAGCGCCTTTTCGTAATCGCCGGTGGCGCGCAGGCGCTCATGCAGCGAAGGGCTGTCCACCGTGCCCGGGCAGATGGCGTTGCAGCGAATACCCTTGGTGACGAAATCCGAGGCGATGGACTTCGTCAGGCCGACGACGGCGGCCTTCGACGCGGTATAGGCAAAGCGGTTCGGCACGCCTTTGACGCTGGAAGCCACTGACGACATGTTGACGATGGCGCCCTTGCCCTTTTCCAGCATGGCGGGCAAAAAGGCGCGGCAGGTGCGGTACATGGCCTTGGCATTGAGATCAAAGGAGAAATCCCAGTCCTTTTCCTCGCAGTCGAGAATGGTGCCGGCATGCACGAAGCCAGCGCAGTTGAAGAGCACATCGGCAGAACCGATCTCGGCGGCAAAGGCCTGAACGGCAGCGCCATCGAGAACGTTCAGAACGCGGGTCTCGGCATTCTCAAGTGTCGCGAGAGCCGCTTCGTTGATGTCGGTCGCGATCACGCGCGCGCCCAGTGCGATGAAGCGTTCCGCCGTCGCCCGGCCGATGCCCTGCGCCGCTGCGGTGATGACCACGGTCTGTCCTGAAAAGTCTTGGCCCATAATGGCTCTCCTCCCGCGCCCTCGGGCGCAATATCTCAAATATGCATCGACAATTCATATGTAAACGGTGTATTCATAGACCGTCAAGCCAGCTTGCAATCAATAGAGGCCCGATGACGGAAGACGATAGCGATAGATACCGCGCACCGGCGCTCGACAAGGGGCTGGATATTCTCGAGCTTCTGGCCCGCACCGATGGCGGGCTGACCCAGGTGGAAATCGCCAAGGCGCTCGGCAAGAGCCCGAATGAGTTCTATCGCATGCTGGATCGCCTGGTCCGCCGCGGCTATGTGCAGCGCCAGGATGGAGATCGCTTTACCCTGACTCTGAAGATGTTCGGGCTCGCCCATTTCCACCAGCCGGTCCGGCGGCTCGTCTCCTTCGCCGCACCGATGATGCGAGATTTTTCCGCCAAAGCGCAGCAGGCCTGTCATCTGGCCGTTTATGATCGCGGCTCGGTGGTCGTCATCGCGCAACAGGAATCGTCCACCTACTGGGCGCTCTCCATCCGCGTCGGCGCGCAGATGAGCCTCTTCAACACCGGCTCCGGTCACGTCCTTCTGGCCTTCCAGAACGAGACCCACCAAGAGTTGATGATTGCCGAACAGCTGCGTGGCGATGAAAAAGAGCTGCCCGCAAACCTGCGCGAACGGCTGCAACAGGTAAAGGCTCAAGGGTATGAGAGCATGAACAGCCTGCAAACGGCCGGCGTGCGCAACATTTCCGCCCCGATCCTGACCCTCGACGGAACGGCGCTCGCCGTCGTCACCTGTCCCTATATCGGCTCGCTCAACGAAGCGGCGCCCAAGGAGGAGGAGTGTCTGACCCTGATCCGCGAGACGGCCCGAGCGATCTCGGAAGTGGTTGCCGGACAGTAAGACACTGGGTGCTCTCCACCGAATGTCCTTACGCAAGAATCGTCCACCCGCGTCGCCGTGGCGTGCGGCAACCACTTGCGCCCTGCCTGATGTCTTCCTCAGAGAGAGCGCCTCATCAGCACGCGCGGTGACAACATTCAATATAACGCCTGTGACGCGCGGCCCTCAGTTCCCCAGCATCCACTATGGTCATACCGCTTTGATCCGTATCTGAGCCGCTGGACAACGCCGCGCCTTGCCATCTCGTGAAATCTCATCTGGAGGACGCAAAGAAAAAGCGCGACTGCCAGGGGGAACAGCCGCGCTTCAAGACTGGAGATCTTATACCAATAAAACGACCGGGCGCCGATTCGGTTCCCGGCCCTTTGCCATCACGCGGCGGCCAGTTCCTTGCGGACGATTTCGCGCAGGGACACCAGATCCTTGGCAAACAGGCGGATGCCTTCGGAGAGCTTTTCCGTCGCCATGGCGTCTTCGTTGAGCTGCCAGCGGAAGGTCTTCTCGTCCAGCGACTGAAGCGGCTCAGCCTTGGCGTTGTCGGGAGACAGCTTGCGCTCCAGCGTACCGGTGTCCTTGTCCAGCTCTTCCAGAAGGGCCGGGCTGATCGTCAGGCGGTCGCAACCGGCCAGCGCTTCGATTTCGCCGACATTGCGGAAGGAGGCGCCCATAACGACGGTCGAGATGCCATTGGCCTTGTAGTAATTGTAGATCTGGCGGACCGAAAGCACGCCCGGATCGGTCTCGGCGGTGTAGGTCTCACCGGTCGACTTCTTGTACCAGTCGAGAATACGGCCGACGAAGGGCGAGATGAGGAATGCCTTGGCCTCGGCGCAGGCAATTGCCTGGGCCTGCGAGAAGAGAAGCGTCAGATTGCAATCGATGCCTTCCGCCTGCAGCACTTCCGCCGCCTTGATGCCTTCCCAGGTGGAGGCAAGCTTGATGAGGATGCGGTCGCGCTCGATGCCGCGCTCTTTGTAGGCGGCAATGATGCTGTGCGCCTTGGCGATCGATGCCTGCGTGTCGAAGGAGAGATCGGCATCCACCTCGGTGGAGACGCGGCCCGGAACGAGATCGACAAGGGCTGCACCGACGGAAATCGCCAGACGATCGGCCACCGCGGCAATCACGCCGTCGGCGTTGCCGCCCTGCTTGCGACCCCAGGCAACCGCTTCCTTCACAGTCTCCGCAAAGGCTGGCGTACCGAGCGCCTTGAGGACGATGGACGGGTTGGTGGTGCAATCCACCGGCTTCAGACGGGCCACCGCATCGATATCACCGGTATCGGCAACCACGGTGGTGATGGCGCGAAGTTGATCAAGCTTGGAAGTCATGCCGTATAATCCTTGTGAATGTCTCGGAAACCATCGCTATCGAATTTCGTTCCGCACGGGTGAGCGTACAGACGGCGACAAGGGAACTCTGTTCGCGAGGAGTATCGCGCAGTCCAAGGCAGGAAGTCAAGACATTTGCCCATCGCAATTGACATAAGTTTCATGTCTGTAATACTGCACCCAAGAAAAGTTTGTGGCCGCGAGTGGCACAGCCGGAGATCGCAACCCTTTTGCAGCATGGGCGATCACTGCACGCGCAAGACTGCGCCCAAACGGACGATGGCTTAGAACATGGCGAGAGACAGTGACAAAACTGCGTAGAGAGACCCATACGGCCTTTTCCGAAGCACCATCGCTGAGACTGAGAGCCGCGTGGCTCTATTACAATCAGGGCATGACGCAGAAGGATGTCGCCGAAAAACTCGGCATCAGCCGCTCCACCGTCATCCGCCTGCTTGATGAGGCGATGAAGCGCTCCGACGTGCAGATCTGGATCAATGAAGGCATCGAGGATTTCGTCGCGCTTTCCATCCATTTGGAGAAAGCCTATGGCCTGGACGAGGCGGTGATCATCCCGACCGGCTCGGACAAGGCGGAAGACGTTGCCAAGGGCGTGGGGTTGGCGCTCGGGCAGTTTCTCTCCGAAGTCGTGCCGGACAATGCCACCATCGGTGTCGGCTGGGGCCGCACCATGACCGCTTCGCTCTCCAGCTTCCGCCCGCCACGGCGCGAAAACTGCAAGGTCGTCTCGCTGCTTGGCGGGATCGTCGCCGTGCACCAGACCAACCCGCTCGACTACACCTGGCGGCTCGCCAGTGCCTTAGGCGCGGAATGCTACATGTTTCTTGCCCCGCTCCTGGTCGATTCCATCGAAACCAAGCGGGCGCTGATCGAAAAATGCGGGCTGAGCACGCTTTATGCGCTCGCCGAAAACCTCGATCTCGCCATCGTCAGCTGCGGCGATATCGGTCCACATTCCACATCGCTCTCGGAAGGTTTCATTTCCAAACAGACGCTGGATGAGCTGGTCGCAGCGGGCTGCGTCTGCGACACCATGTTCAACTTCATCGATGCCGAGGGGCGCTCCGTCGATCATCCGATCAACAATCACGCCATGGCGATCGATCTCGATACGCTGAAAAAGGCCAGGCACATCGTGCTCGCCTCCGGCGGCGCCCACCGCGCCACCGCCATCCGCGCCACCATCAAGCGCATTGGCTGCAACACACTGATCACGGATGAGGCAGCGGCGCGGGCGTTGATGGAGCTGGCGACGCCTGAAACTGCCGCTGAAGGGGCGTAATCACACCCGCCCCGTTTCCCAGCCCAGCATCGCTCGCTTGCGGGTAATGCCCCAATGATAGCCGGTGAGTGCGCCGCTTTTGCCAAGCGCCCGGTGACAGGGAACGACGAAAGAGATGGGATTGGCACCGATCGCTGCACCAACGGCGCGTGACGCCGTCGGCTGGCCGATATCCTGCGCGACATGCGAATAGGTGACGGCCCTGCCCATCGGGATTTTCAACAGGCTCTGCCAGACACGCACCTGAAAATCCGTGCCGAGCAGAACGACGCGCAAGGGTTGGTCGCTGCTCCAGCGGGTAGGATCGAAGATGCGCTCTGCATAGGGGGCGGTCGCGGCGCTGTCTTCCACATAGATGGCGTTCGGCCAGCGGCGCGCCATATCCTCGAAGCAGGCTGTCTCCTCCCCCGTATCGGCGAAAGCGCAGCCAGCCAGGCCGCGGTCGGTGATCATCACCAACGCAAGACCAAAGGGCGATGGATGATAACCATAGCGGATCTGCAGCCCGCTGCCCTTCATCTTCCATTCGCCCGGCGACATCGCCTCATGGGTCACAAAGAGATCGTGCAGACGGCTTGGGCCCGACATGCCGACTTCGATGGACGTTTCCAAAAGCGGCAGATTTTCCTCCCGCAACAGCCGCTTGGCATGATCCAGCGTCACGGCCTGCAGAAAGGCTTTCGGCGACAATCCAGCCCAGCGCGTAAAGGTCTTCTGCAATTGCGTGGGTGACTGGTTGAGCCTTGCGGCGATATCGTCCAATGACGGTTGGTCGCGATAATCCAGTGTCAGAATCTCTATGACCTGGCGCACAATGTCATAATCGCTGCCGACCGGCGTGATGTCTTCTTTCAGCATGATATTGGCATTCATGGCATGTCTCCTTAGCGATCAGAAGACCACGACCTGTCGTCTGCCTCCACCCGTTTCTTGCCAAGACCTATCAGATTTTGAGCTTCACCGTCGCCAGCGCATTGCGAAATGCCTTGGCAAAGCTTTCCCGATCATCCGGGTTGAGGAAGGAGCCGATATCCGTCACCCGGCCTTCGCCCGACACATGCATGGAAAGAATACCGAATTCCTCGTGACGGCGCACCCGAAACCGCGCCCAGAACGGATTGAACCGATGTTCAACCACCTCTCCCTTCGGCGAAAATTTACGGATGGAGAGGTTGGCGCGAGACACCACCACCTGCTCCTTAACCTTGGCGGCACGGTAGTTTGCGCGAAAGGCAATATAGAGAAGCAAGAAATCAAGCCCCAGAAAGAAGCCGATCGGCCACGCACCGGTAACGAGGAAGAAGCCGCCATAGAGGACTGCAACGAGCCCGCAGATCACCAGCAGGACACGAAACCCCTTGCGCCCCAGCGAGCGATAGGGAATGAGTTCGGCAGAAAAAACCGGCTGATCGTTGAGCATTTCCATCTGCCTTCCTCGATACGGCTGATCAACGCGCATGTAGATCCGTTATGACAATCGACAAGAAACGATCCAGCACCCAAACAGCAAAAAAGTCAATTTCAACGGCGAAGCCCAGGCAAAAGCGCGTGAAGACCACCTACTCGAAAGACGAGCTGAACGAGATTTTCCGCCGATTCTCCATCCAGCGGCCGGAGCCGAAGGGGGAGCTCGAGCACACCAATCCCTTCACCCTGGTGGTGGCCGTCGCACTGTCCGCCCAGGCCACCGATGTCGGCGTCAACCGGGCGACGAGAGCGCTGTTTGAAATTGCCGATACGCCGGAAAAGATGCTGGCGCTCGGGGAAGAGCGGCTGATCGATTACATCAAGACCATCGGGCTTTACCGCAACAAGGCCAAGAACGTCATTGCGCTGTCGCAGATGCTGATCGACAATTTCGGCGGCGAGGTTCCGAAATCCCGCGAGGAGTTGATGCTGCTGCCGGGTGTGGGCCGCAAGACCGCCAATGTGGTCATGTCCATGGCTTTCGGCATTCCCACGCTCGCCGTCGATACCCATGTCTTCCGCATCGCCAACCGCATTCTGCTGGCACCGGGCAAGACCCCAGATGAGGTGGAAGACAGGCTGGTCAGGATCATTCCCGAGCCCTACCTCTTCCACGCCCATCACTGGCTCATTCTGCACGGGCGCTATTGCTGCAAGGCACGCAAGCCGGAATGCGAGCGCTGCATCATCGCCGATATCTGTCAATCGCCGGAAAAGACCTGGGACATCCCCGCGCCGCTGGTGGAACTACCGCCCCAGCTTATCGGTGCCTGAGCGAGACGCGACCCATTGAAGCGTAAATGACGGGTCCTTCCGGCTGATCGACTTGTGCAGATGCACCATGAAGGATGCTGCAAAAAGCGGTGTCAGCAGGTTGAGGAAGGGCACCGCCAGAAAGGCTGCGATCACCAGGCCCGCCATGAACACGGTCGATGCGTGTTTTGAGCGAAAGGCCCGCGCCTCCTCTGGAGAGCGGAAGCGCATGGCGGCGAATTCGAAAAACTCCCGGCCCAGCAAATAGCCGTTGACGATGAAGAAGGCGATCAGGTTCACGCCCGGCACCAGCAGCAAGAGCAGCGCGATAGCATTGCCGAGAATGACGATGCCGAAAAACTTGATGGAGGAGACCACAGCTTCGCCCAGCGGCATGGCGCGGCCGATGGGCTCACCGGCATAATCATCCCTCTCGATCACCTCCGCCACATCGTCGAGAAACAGACCGGCAATTACCGCGGTGACGGGTGAGATCAACAGCGCAAGCGCGAGCGCCAGGCCGATGCCTGCAAGAATCGCAAGGACGAAACTCATCCATCCAGCCCAATCCGGCATGCCGGGAACAAGCGAATCGAGCCATGGCAATGCAAGCCAGATGAACAGGCCGCGGATGGCGAACCATAAACCGATCAGCACGAGAATGGTGAGGCCGAGAACCTCCCAGAAGACCGAGCGCGTCTCTGAAGCAAACAGTTTCTCAAAGGCGCGTTTTGCTGCATCGAGGATCAAACCACTCTCCATCTTATGGGTGTTACCTGCGTGCACAGATAAGGAGGCTGCCTTTGCTCCACAAGAATACCGAGGCATGAGCGGTTACTTGAATGAAGGCTGCGCAATTATCTTTCTCTTGAATAGAAGGCGCGCCTAAACTATGAAAAACAACGGGGAAAAAATAGTATTTTTCTTTCGAAGCGGATAGGATGTGTCACGAAGCACTTGCTCCACCATTCAACCCGCGAAGCACTGAATGGTCATCCGATAGAAACGTGATGAGGCGTTGTTGGAAAAGTTATTGATCGATCTGTCCCGGTTGATGAAGTCCGGTACACCCGCGGAGCGGCGTATCGCAAAATATCTCATGGAGCATCTGAACGAGCTTCCGTTCGAGACGGCTGCGACGCTGGCAGAAAAGCTGGGCTTGAGCCCGATGACGGTCGGCAGATTTTTGCGATCTCTCGGCTACCGGCAGCTCAGCGACATTCGCGAACACCTGCGTGAGCGCGTCACAGCATCGGCCGCTGCCTCTCCTGCTGAGAGCAAGGAGCCGCGGCAGACACCGCTTTCGGGCCTGATGATGCAGCAGATTCAGGCCGTGCAGGCCGTTTACGATCTCGCCGGTCAGCCCGTATGGAAGACTGCACTCGACGCTATCAACGAAAGCCGCAACGTCTTCATCGCCTCGTCGGCGGAAAGCTTCGGCCTTTGTCGGTATTTCTACATGAAGCTGCTCGAATGTCGGGAGCGAGTGCACTATCTCCAGAGCGACGGCTCTACCTATATCGAACTGATGGATGAGGAGCCTGAGGATACGCTCCTGATCCTGATCGACTGCGGCGGCAACCTTCCCGCCATCCAGCGCCTTGCCAAAATAGCCGCAAGCGGCGGCTACAAGACAGTCCTGATCACCACGCGCTTCTACGAGTGGGGTCCGGAAAGCGCGGACATCTGTTTAACGATCCCGCTCCATCAGAATAGCAGTGACAGCATGCTCCAACTCGTCGCCATGAGTGAGTTCATGCTGCAGTCCCTCACCCATAACAACGGTTCCAACCGCAAACAGCGCGTCAAGCGCATTGGTGATTTGCAAAGGGCGCTTCATCACGGATGAAGACGTCCGTGTGCAAAGGCCTGTGCGCCGTCTGGACATGAACATGCGCGCCACTCGCCAGGATGTTTCAGCTGCAGGGAGCGCGCCTTCATCAAACTCTTGTTGGTTTTTTGGTCAAGGCATGCGACGAACCATGGGAGTTGTCGTGCATCTGAAAGGTCGCGAGGCACTTTGGAAGTTGCGCGCACACTCTGACCAGACACTGGCCGCCGCACGGATCAACAAACGGAGCCTTTGAGAATGCTCATCGTCGCCCTCTTATCCTTCGTCGGTATAACGATGGGCGATACCCGAACGGCGCAAGTGGTGGATTCCGCGCCTTTTCAGCAGGTTGCCGCAAAGGAAGGTCGGATGTCGATCCGCAATTTCGATGCGGCGCGCTGTAAGGCCCTTGCGGACTTGTCGCAAAAAGAGCCTCCGACATTCACCCAGATGCCCAGCGGCGAATGGGAATGCAATTCCTTGCTGGAGTTTCCCGAGACTGGGCGCACCCCTTCGCTCTTCATCCAGATCCGCGGCAACAAGGACGGTCGGTGGACCTATTTCCGCTTGAAGCTCAACTTCGGCTCTTCCCTCTCCCGCCAAACCCTCAGCGAGAGGGCCGTGTCCGTCATCCATCTGCTGATCGGCGAGCGGACATCGACGGCAGATCTCGCCGCAAGCCTCGCGGCTGGTCAGGAATTTGAGTCCACCATCGCCGGTGCCAAGGTCAGGTACAAGCAGGAAGGCATGGACAAGTCACGCTTCAATTTCTTCGGCACCAACTCGCCGGGTTATTCGAAGGGCATTGCCGAATAGCGGATATCGCTCCGAACGCGTGGGCTACATCCCAGCACCGCTTGATGAAGCGCACCTCCCTTAAACGTCAAAACCCCGCAGCATGTGGCTACGGGGTTTTGATGGTGACTTAGATGTTTGGTTGCGGGGGCAGGATTTGAACCTGCGGCCTTCAGGTTATGAGCCTGACGAGCTACCGGGCTGCTCCACCCCGCGTTGACTTTGTTCGACTTGGATGTCGAGTAATCTTTAGAACTGCAAAAGGCCGCTTTGGATGCGGCCTTTGGTATCGGCCTTGGCCGGAGGAGTTTGATTTGAGAAGATTTATTCGTTGCGTTTAGCAGACCTGGCAGCGACCTACTCTCCCGCGTCTTAAGACGAAGTACCATTGGCGCTGGGGCGTTTCACGGCCGTGTTCGGAATGGGAACGGGTGCAGCCGCCCCGCGATAACCACCAGGTCGGCGAAACGCAACTGGCACATGCTTTTGCATGTGCTGTTGTATCGAGAAGCTGGGTGGCGAAGCCACATTTAATTTCAACACGTCTTTCTCCGACCTGTCTGTGTGTTGCCTTTCTCGCGTTTGAGTAAGGAGCCATACAGACCAGCGGTCGTCGCGCTTGTGGCGCGGCCCGTCCGGAGCGCTAAGCGCGTCAGGACAGAAGAGATGATGCTCATCTTCGATGAGCATGAACAATGGGAACGAAGAAGTCGCTCGAGCTATTAGTAACGGTAAGCTTCATGCATTACTGCACTTCCACACCCGTCCTATCGACGTGGTCGTCTTCCACGGCTCTGATAGGGAACACTCGTTTTCAGGTTGGTTTCCCGCTTAGATGCCTTCAGCGGTTATCCATTCCGTATATAGCTACTCTGCTATGCCCTTGGCAGGACAACAGATCCACCAGAGATACGTCCATCCCGGTCCTCTCGTACTAGGGACAGATCCTGTCAATATTCCTACACCCACGGCAGATAGGGACCGAACTGTCTCACGACGTTCTGAACCCAACTCACGTACCGCTTTAAATGGCGAACAGCCATACCCTTGGGACCTGCTCCAGCCCCAGGATGCGATGAGTCGACATCGAGGTGCCAAACAACCCCGTCGATATGGACTCTTGGGGGTCATCAGCCTGTTATCCCCGGCGTACCTTTTATCCGTTGAGCGATGGCCCTTCCACACGGGACCACCGGATCACTATGACCGACTTTCGTCTCTGCTCGACTTGTCAGTCTCGCAGTCAGGCTAGCTTATGCCATTGCACTCGACGACCGATTTCCGACCGGTCTGAGCTAACCATCGCGCGCCTCCGTTACTCTTTCGGAGGCGACCGCCCCAGTCAAACTACCCACCATACACTGTCCCGGATCCGGATAACGGACCGCGGTTAGACATCCACGAAGATAAGGGTGGTATTTCAAGGATGGCTCCACAGGAACTGGCGTCCCTGCTTCAAAGCCTACCACCTATCCTACACATGCCTTGGCGAATGCCAGTGTAAAGCTATAGTAAAGGTGCACGGGGTCTTTCCGTCTGACCGCAGGAACCCCGCATCTTCACGGGGAATTCAATTTCACTGAGTCTATGTTGGAGACAGCGGGGAAGTCGTTACGCCATTCGTGCAGGTCGGAACTTACCCGACAAGGAATTTCGCTACCTTAGGACCGTTATAGTTACGGCCGCCGTTTACTGGGGCTTCAGTTCAAAGCTTGCACCTCTCCCTTTAACCTTCCAGCACCGGGCAGGCGTCAGACCCTATACGTCGTATTGCTACTTCGCAGAGCCCTGTGTTTTTGATAAACAGTCGCTACCCCCTGGTCTGTGCCACCCCATCACACTTGCGTGCAAAAGGGTCACGCTTCTTCCGAAGTTACGCGTGCAATTTGCCGAGTTCCTTCAACATAGTTCTCTCAAGCGCCTTGGTATACTCTACCTGACCACCTGTGTCGGTTTCGGGTACGGTCTATACGGTGGAGCTATTTCCTGGAACCTCTTCGCCGCCCAACCAATCCAATAAGGTTGAACAACACACAAGATCCGTCACTACCACCAGGCCCACGAATATTAACGTGGTTCCCATCGACTACGCGTGTCCGCCTCGTCTTAGGGGCCGGCTAACCCTGCTCAGATTAACTTTAAGCAGGAACCCTTGGTCTTTCGGCGAGGGAGTCTCTCACTCCCTTTATCGTTACTCATGTCAACATTCGCACTTCCGATATCTCCAGCAGCCCTCACGGGTCCGCCTTCACAGACTTACGGAACGCTCCGCTACCACACAACTTACGTTGTATCCTCAGCTTCGGTGCATGGCTTTAGCCCCGTTACATTTTCGGCGCAAAGACCCTTATTTAGACCAGTGAGCTGTTACGCTTTCTTTAAATGATGGCTGCTTCTAAGCCAACATCCTGGTTGTTTTGGGATCCTCACATCCTTTCCCACTTAGCCATGACTTGGGGACCTTAGCTGGAGGTCAGGGTTGTTGCCCTCTTCACGACGGACGTTAGCACCCGCCGTGTGTCTGCCGACTAGTACTCCTCGGTATTCGGAGTTTGGTTAGGATCAGTAAGACGGTGAGTCCCCATAGCCCATCCAGTGCTCTACCCCCGAGGGTATTCGGTCGACGCTCTACCTAAATAGATTTCGCGGAGAACCAGCTATTTCCGAGTTTGATTGGCCTT